>NZ_JAGSOH010000293.1 GCF_018139625.1 Actinospica acidithermotolerans
GGTGAGGCGGCGGGGAGCAGTGACTCGCTCGGGGCGGCGAACTTGCGGCGTTATGCGCCGGCGGTTGCTACGCGGACGCAGGAGTTGACGCTGACGTTCACGAACGTGTCGCGGGGTCAGTGCACGTTGAGCGGGTATCCGAGCGTCGACTTCTTGCGGGGCGGGGTGCGTGGGCCGCTTAGTGCCCCGGACGTTTTCGCGACGAGTCCGAGTGTGGTTGACGTGCGGCTTTCGCCGGGTCAGGCGGCTAGTTCGCAGATAACTTTCACGGCTAACGGGAGTGGGAACCCGCACGGTTCGCGGTGCGATCAGGTTGTTGCGGTTCGGGTGTACGCGCCGGGGTCGACTACGGCGCTGGGTTCTGCGGTGCGGGATACGACCGGGCATCGGCTGCCGTCGTTCTATGTGTGTGGGCACAAGGTGGTCGTGCACGCGGTTCAGGGTGGCGAGTGAGTCTGCGTAGGCCTGGGCGGATCAGCCATCAGCGATCAGCGGTCCGATGAGCGGTCAACAGTCCGGTGAGCGTCAACGGTCCGGTCAGCGATCTGAGGCCGGGGGCCGGGTCGGGGTCGAGAGCGACTGTCGGCGCTCGAACTGCGGCTTCGGCAGTCGGCGCCCGGGCCGCGGCTTGACTGTTGGCGCTCGGGCTGCGGCTCTCGGCAGTCGACGCTCGCGCTGCGAAAATGACTGGGCACGGTTGGGGGCTCGCGCTTAGCGTGGGCGCATGACGGAATCCTTCGCACTTGAGCACCCTGAGGGTGGCACGGAACTGCCGACGCGGGGGCGGGTGAGGTCGGTGAACGTCGGCGCGCTGCGGTCGCCTAATCCGGCGAAGCCGGCGACAGGGGGCACGGGGATCGACAAGCTGCCGGTGGGGCACGCGGTTCGGGTGCAGGTTCCGCGGCCTAAGAACTCGGGGCCGGGGCAGTCGGGGCTGGTCGGCGACGTGATCTGCGATATCAAGCATCACGGCGGGCCGAACCAGGCGGTGTACGCGTACGCGCGGGAGGATCTCGATCGGTGGGGGCG
>NZ_JAGSOH010000294.1 GCF_018139625.1 Actinospica acidithermotolerans
GAGCAGCCCCCAACACCGGGACGAACTCATCAACTGTTCTCGCCATCGCCGCTCCTCCCGCCTGATCCACATGCGCCGCCCCAACCTATCCCGCGCCACGAGAAGGTCGCAGCGGCACAGGGCAGATACCGCGACATGCCAGGGTGATCAATGCAAGTCAGCAGGAAGTCAGCGAAACGCCCGACAACAGCCGACACGAGGCGACAGCTGACGAGAAACGATCAGCAGCAGACCACAGCAGACGACAGCAGGCGGGACCAGCCGAGACCATGTATCCGCCCTGACACGGCGGAGGTCAGCGCGCTTGACGGCGCGTGGCTACCGCCTCGAAGAACTGCCATCCATCGAGATGCTGAATCGCGGAGGTGGTTGGAGTCCAGCCCTGTACGAGCGCTTCGTCGAGCAAGGCTCTGACCGTTCCTGGCTCGTTGAGGTTCAGCCAGCCGCTGCCCGTGGTGCCGACAGTCCCACCAGGCAGCATGCCATCAGAGACTATTCGCCCGTCTCCTGCATTGAACGTGATCAGCAGGCGTCCGGGCAGTCCGTACACACGCAGCGACAGAACTTCACGACAGTCCCGATAGCGACTTGCGAGCTCGCCGGCCAGGTCCACGTCATGCTCATGCCTGACCGACCAAAGAAAGGTCTGGTCACCGACTATGAGGCGACGTGCCTTCTTCCCGTTGCGGACCACCAGCGAATCGTAGCCTCGGCGATCGCCGCGCGCTGCACCGCAGCAACAGGCCCGATGCTCAGCGCTTCGTGGCGGCGTTCAGCGAGATAGCCGGTTCGGGTTTGTCTTGCTTTGAGCACGGGTTGCGCCAAGTCCGGGACGAAGAGGTCGGGCCGCACCAGTATCGTGAGCCGCATGTCCACCGCCCTCCGTGATCTTCACCGCTTGACGGCGGACGTGGAAGAGTCGTGGTGGGCGGACATGTGAGTCCCGGTCCACGGACATGAGAAGTCTAGGTAGGCGGCCATCTGTAGCCGCGTGGTGACCGTGCGAGTTCCCGCCTTGATCCGTTA
>NZ_JAGSOH010000295.1 GCF_018139625.1 Actinospica acidithermotolerans
CCGGCGCCGAAGGCCTGCTGGACGGCGGCGTACCCGGCGCGGGAGGACGAGTCGGCGGGCACGACGGTGATCGAGGGCATCGCGGTACGCAGGCCGAGCACCGGGGAGGCGAGCGCGAGCAGGATCACCAGGGCCGGCAGGCCGTAGCGCAGCGGCCGCCGCCACAGCCGCTCGCCCCAGGAGGCGAACACCCGGCTGCCGCCGGCCTCCTGCCTCTCCTGCCGCTCGGCGCGCACCCACGGCAGCCGCGCGGCGTCCACCCGGGCGCCGAGGCGTCCGAGCACGGCGGGCAGCAGGGTGAGAGTGGCGGCGAGCACGAACACGACGGCGAGCATGATGCCGCCGGCCATCGACCGGAACGCCGGGACCGGGACCAGCATCACCGCCGACAGGCTGACCAGGACGGTGGCCCCCGACAGGGCGACCGCCTTGCCCGCGGTGTCCATCGTCTCCCCCACCGCCCAGTGCGGATCGCGATGCCGCGCGAGCGCGGCGCGGAAGCGCACGACCAGGAACAGCGCGTAGTCGATCCCCAGGGCGAGCGCGAACATCATCGCGAAGTTCATCGCCCAGATCGAGACCGGGGTGACGTGGTCGAGCAGCACCAGCGCGCCCGCCGAGGCGGCCAGGCCCGAGATCGTCAGCAGCAGCGGCAGCCCGGCGGCGACCAGGGAGCCGAACGCGACCACCAGGATCGCCATGGTCACCGGCCAGGACACGATCTCCGAGTGCATCATCGCGCCGTGGTTCGCGGCGTTGAAGTCGCTCCAGAGCACCGAGGACCCGGTGGCCTGCACGGTGATCCCGTCACCGGACAGGGCGTGCAGCGGCCCCTTGAGCGCGTCGGCCGCCTTGACCATGCCATTCGCATCCGCGCGCGACCCCGCCAGCAGGACCTCGGTGTGCCCGTCCGCGCTGACCGTGAGCCCGGGGCGCGGCTGGATCACCTCGGCCACGCTCCGGTTCGCCTGAAGCAGGCCCGTCGCCTTCGCGAGCACCGCGCGCGCCGCCGGGTCGGCGACCGA
>NZ_JAGSOH010000296.1 GCF_018139625.1 Actinospica acidithermotolerans
CTAGGGACTGTTCGTAGTTCAGATCTTTGATGCGGTTTGCTGGGCGAGTGGTCGTGGCTGGTAGAACTCGGGTGTGGCGCGTTTCGATGTGACCGATGCCGAGTGGGCGTTGATCGAGCCGTTCCTGCCGGTCGCGGCCACCGGGCCGCTGCCGAGACGGGCTCGTGCGCAGTTCAACGGGGTGTTGTGGCGTTTCCGCAACGGCACCGGGTGGCGGGATGTGCCCGAGCGGTACGGGCCTTGGACCAGTATCTACACCCGCTTCCGCGCCTGGGCGCTGGCCGGGGTGTTCCAGCAGTTGATGGACGGGCTGATCGCGGAGGCGGCAGCCCGCGGTCAGGTGGGTCTGGAGTTGGTGAGCGTGGATTCCACGATCGTGCGCGCCCACCACGAGTCGGCGGGACTGGCCGTGTCCGGGGAGGTGCTCGACGCGCTCGAGCAGGCGCTGACCGAGGAAAAGGGGGTTCCGCTCGATCAGCAGGTGAGCGTTCTGCGGGTGATGCGCCGCACGCGGGGGCCGAGCCGGCCGGCCCGCAGGACGATCCGGCGGGCCAGGAGCCTTCGGCGGCACGCCGACGCCGCAAGGCCCGAGCCCACGCGGCCGGACTCGGCCGATCCCGAGGCGGACTGAGCAGCAAGATCCACGCGGCGGTCGACGCCCGAGGCCTGCCGCTGGCGTTCATCCTCACCCCGGGACAGGCCTCCGACACCCGCCACTTCCAACCAGTGCTGGACAAGATCCGGGTACGCAAACCCTTCGGGCGTCCGGCCACCCGCCCGAAGGCGGTGGCCGCCGACCGGGCCTACTCCTCGAAAGCCAACCGCGACTACCTGCGCCGACGGCAGATCACCGCCGTCATCCCGGACAAGGCCGACCAGCAGGCGAACCGGAAGAAGAAGGGCTCGAAGGGCGGACGGCCGATCTCCTACGACACCCGACGCTACAAGCAGCGCAACACCGTCGAACGCTGCTTCCAGAAGATCAAGACCTGGCG
>NZ_JAGSOH010000297.1 GCF_018139625.1 Actinospica acidithermotolerans
TGAGCTTGACCCGGTTTCCCGGACTCCTTGAGTGAGGCGACACTGGTCGCCGGAGGGAGTTTGTGATGCCGAAGGCTCATCCGCCGGAGTTCCGGCGCCGTGCGATCGAGTTGGCCCGTGCCGGGGGCAAGCCGCAGTCCGAGTTGGCGCGGGATCTGGGGATTTCAGCGTCCTGTCTGCGCAACTGGGTCGCCCAGGCGGACAAGGACGAAGGCGTGAAGGAGGGGCTGACCAGCACCGAACGGCGTGAGCTCGCTGAGCTGCGGCGCAAGAACCGGCAGCTGGAACTGGAGAACGAGATCCTGCGTAAGGCCGCGGCCTACTTCGCCCGGGACAACGTCCTCCCAAAATGATCTACCCGGTGGTCCAGGAACTGGCTGACCAGAGGTTGCCGGTGGCGGTGTGCTGCCGGCTGCTCGGGGTCTCGACCTCCGGGTACTACGAGTGGCGCGGCCGTGCACCCTCGGCGCGAGCACGCGCCGATGCCGAACTGACCGCCGTGATCGTCGAGGTCCACGCAGCGTCGCGCGGCACCTACGGCGCACCGAGGGTGCATGCCGAACTGCGCCTCGGCCTCGGCATGCGGGTCGGGCGCAAGCGGGTGGCCCGACTGATGCGCACCGGCGGGCTGTGCGGGATCTACCGGCGCCGCACGCGCGGCTGCACGGTGCGCGACCCGGCCGCTGACCCACATCCCGACCTGGTGCGCCGCGTGTTCAGCGCCGACGCGCCAAACCGGCTGTGGTGCATGGATGTCACCCAGCACCGCACCGGCGAGGGCTGGGTGTACTGCGCCGTGGTCCTCGACGCGTTCAGCCGCCGCGTCGTGGGCTGGTCAATCGCCGACCACCTAAGCGCGGAACTGGTCTGCGACGCTCTCGACATGGCCCGCTGGCGCCGCAACCCGGAAGCCGGGCAGACGGTGGCGCACTCCGATCACGGGTCGCAG
>NZ_JAGSOH010000298.1 GCF_018139625.1 Actinospica acidithermotolerans
GGGTCCAGCTCAAACCGTCAGCACCCGAAACCGGGACCAATTCAAGCCGACACCGCCACCCCCGCCACCCCATAACCGGGCCCAGCTCGGACCGTCACACTGGGCCCAACTCAAGGCGTCACGGCCACGCCACGACGGACGTTGTCCTCAGCCATGCGCGCGAGGGTGCGTGCTACACGCTCAGTTCTGTCCACAGCGGATCGGTGGCGAGTGGGCCTTCAAGCAGCCCAAGGGCGGGAAAGCGCGCACTTTGGTCATCCCGCAGCCGCTGGTCGCCCTCCTGGCCGAAGCGCACGAGATCCAGCAGCAGGAGAAAGCGGTGGTTGGGAGCGCGTGGAGTGAATGGGATTTGTGCTTCCCAAGCCCACTCGGCGCTCCGCGGGATCCGCGCGACGACTGGGTGGAGTGGAAACAGCTGTGCGCACGCGCTGGGGTGCGCGAGGTTCGCCTGCACGACGCGCGCCACACCGCTGCCACCCTGCTGCTGGAGCAGGGGGTCGATATCCGGGTCGTACAGGAAATCCTGGGCCACTCGACCTTAGCCGTCACGAAGAAGTACACGCACGCCACGGACCAGCTCGCGAGGGACGCAGCCGACCGGATGGCGCGGGCTCTGTGGCCCGTTCACCGGGACGGCGGTCCTCTGCCGCCGGCTTTCCGAGAAGTCCACGTGCGAGTTCCCGTCGAGCCAAGCGCCGGGGCGGCCGCTGATCGAGCTCGAACCCCGCGGGTGGGGCGAAAGCGGGTTTCGACCGGTCGGATCACGCCGACGCAGCACGCAAATCAACGACCTCTATGCAGCCCAAGAAGTATGAGCTTGACCCGGTTTCCCGGACTCCTTGAGTGAGGCGACACTGGTCGCCGGAGGGAGTTTGTGATGCCGAAGGCTCATCCGCCGGAGTTCCGGCGCCGTGCGATCGAGTTGGCCCGTGCCGGGGG
>NZ_JAGSOH010000299.1 GCF_018139625.1 Actinospica acidithermotolerans
GCGCGCATGTCGTTCGGAGTCCCCAACCCGGTCAACAGCACCTTCCCCTTGTACTGCGAACCGTCCAGGTACTGCGCGGCCGCCTTGATCCCCACCGTGGTCGGGGAGATGATGCCCTTCAGGTCCGGGTACTGCTGGATCAGCCCCTGGGTCTGCTGGAACGAGGTCTGCGCATCATCGTTCCCGTACGCGATCTTCACCAGCTTCATCTTCGAGAACTGCGGCTTCTTCAGCTCGTCCTGCATGTACCCGATCCACGTGTTCTGGTTCGTCGCCGTCTGCGCCGCCGAGAGGATCGCGATATCCCCGGAGTAGTCCAGCTCCTTGCCCAGCAGGTCCACCTCCGAACGCCCCAGCGCCTCCGCCGAAGCCTGCGAGATGAACACCTGCCGGCACGCCGCGTCCGTGTCCGAGTCGTAGGTCACCACCTTGATCCCGTTCGCCATCGCCTGCTTCAGCGCCGTGCACAACGCACCCGGATCCTGCGCCGAGACCGCGATCGCCGAAACCTGCTGCTGCGTGAGAGTGTTGACATACGAGACCTGCCCGGCCGTATCCGTCGCCGAAGTGGTGCCCACCTCCTTGTACGTCTCACCCAGACTCGTCAGCGCGGCCTTGCCGCCGTTGTCCGAGGTCGTGAAGTACGGGTTGTTGACCTGCTTCGGCAAGAACGCCACCGTCAACCCCGACTTGGTCGACGCGTTCGGATCCGCCGACGCACCCGAACCGGCCACCGCCGAGGACGCAGCGGTATCCGTCGAAGACTTCGTCGCACCCCCACACCCGGCCACACCCACAGCCAGCACACCACCCACAGCCACCGACGCCACCAAACGCACGAGCCGAGGACGACAGAACGATGAATACATGACGATCCCTTTCAGAAGGACGACGACGGTGTCGGTG
>NZ_JAGSOH010000029.1 GCF_018139625.1 Actinospica acidithermotolerans
GCGTCGCCCGCGGCGACCCCGAGTTCCCGTTCCACGTCGCCGACGTGGCGGCCGCCGGTCGCCGCGAAGCACCCCGTCCCCGAGCACACCCGGACATGCCGCCGACCGCGCGCGGTGGCGAGATCCGCGTAGAACGAGGCGGGCCCGAGAGCCGCGGCGCGCGGCAGTCCGAGCCGCCCGGCCACCGCGGGCGCCCACCGCTCCGGCGGATCCGGCGTCCGCGCCCGCTCCAGGGCCAGTTCGTCCGTCAACGCGCCAACGACCGGACCGCGCCGCCTCGCCAGCGCGCGGAACGCGTCCGAACCCCGGTCTGCGCTCATGCCCTCCATCCTCGATCCGGCAGCCGAGCCGGAGATGGGCCGAAGGTCACTATCCGTCCGACCTCACGGCGAACTGGTCACTTGGCGCTCGTGCGGGCGTAGCGGCACAGGCCGCCGATACCCTGGGATGGTCCCCCGGCGGGTTCGGGGTCGATGACACGGATCGCGGCTCCGCTCAACACCGCCGCGCGCACCGCGACGTCCACGAGCTCGCCGCGCACATGCGGGCTCGCGTCCGCGGGCAGGTCGCCGCGGCGCCCCGCGACGTCTGTCGGGCCCGTGCCGAACCAGGCGGTGTGGTGCGCCTCCGAGCCGTCCGAGATCAGCAGGGTGCGCAGCCGGCCTTGGGCGAGCGCGCTCAGCGTCGCGTAGCCGCCTTCGATCGCGGTTCCGTTCGGCGATCGCCGCTCGGCGAATTCACTCATCACGGCTTCGGTTTCCTCTCGCCCCGCCCGGCGCGCGGCATCCTCCACCTGGCGCGCCCGATAAGCCTGCGCTCCGTCGGCGCTGCGGCTCCCGCTGACGGGGTGGACGGCCACACGCTCGCGCACCCAGGTCGGCAGGTGCTTGAGCAGATACTGCCGTGCCCGCACGTCGCCGGCGAGCATCAGCGTGTGAGCGTCCACCTTCTCCAGGGCTTCGGCCACGGCCTGCGCCACGGCGGCGGCATTGTGCTCCCACGAATCCTCGGCACGGTGCTGAAAGCGCATCTGCGACATGCCGCCGGGGCGGTTGCGCTCGATCTCGTCGTCCGGCCCCGCCACCCGCACCTGCTGCGCCGCGGTGGCCCCGTCGGCGTAGAGCTGCAGGTCGGCGCCCGCGCGGTCGACCACGGCGACGACGTGCGCGGGGTGCTGCTGCCGCCAGGCGAGCAGTGGCAGCAGGTGCGGAAGCGATCCCCACGTGGCCTGGTCCTCGATCTCGTCGGCGTTCTCGGGGAGGATCACGGAGAGGATGACGGCGCCGTCGGCGGCGATCGCCACGAGCCGGCCGGCCTCGAACCGGTGAACGTCGTACTCAAGGCTCAACGCGGCGAGGTCCTCCCGCTTCGCGCCGTGTGCCGCGAGACGGTGGCAGAGGTCCCGCCAGCGCGCTCCGGCGGTCAGTTCACGTTCGGGATGCGCCTCCAGGGCGAAGTAGACGGTCGCGAACGGCCCGTGCGAGGCGTAGAGGGAACGCAGGGCGTCAGTGCCGATCTCATTGCCAACGGTCATTCTGCGCTCACCTCGCCGCGTTCTGAGTGAGGAAGTCGGCAAAGGCCGAGAGGGTGGTCAGCTTCGGGTAGTCGTCCTCGTCGATGCGTACGCCGGTGCGCTTGGTCACCGTCTCGACGAGGGTGAGGAAGTCGAGGGAGTCGAGTTCGAGGGCGTCGCGGTACGGGTCGTCGAGCCCGAGGGCGGTGAAGTCGGCGTCGGGGACGATCCGTCGGATCGCGTCGCGGACGAGGTCGAGGGCTTCGTCGCGGGTCATAGCTCCTCCGGTTTCTGGAGCAGTCGGTCGAGTGCGGTCAGGAAGCGTGCGCCGACGGCGCCGTCGCTGGCGCGGTGGTCGGCCGAGAGTGTCGCGGTCACGGTCGGGTGCACCCCGAGCAGGCCGTCGACGGCGACGGGCCGCTCGGTGATCCTCCCGAGGCCCAGCAGGGCGACCTGGGGCGGATAGATGACGCCGTATACGCGTTCCACGCCCTGCTCCCCCAGATTGGTCACGGTCATCGTCGGGTCCGCGGTCTCGCTCGCGCGCAGTCGCCCGGCGCGCGCCCGGTTCGTCAGGTCCCTGAGGGCGGCCATGACTTCGGGCAACGGGAGCCGATCGGCGTCGTGCAGAGCGGGGGCGATCAGCCCTCCGCTGCGCAGCGAGATCGCCACGCCCAGGTGCACGCCCGCGCCGGGGACGAAACGGTCGTCGAGCCAATAGCCGTTGAGTTCGGGCACCTCGGTGAGGGCCCGGGCGGCCGCCTTGAGCACGAGTGCGGCGGGAACGAGCCGGTCGGCCACGTCAAGGCGACGGTTGCGCTCCCGCATCCAGGTCAGCGCGGCGTTCATGTCCGTCTCGGCCGCCAAGTAGTAATGGGGGATCTCGCGCTTGGACCGGCTCATCAGTTCGGCGATGGATCTGCGCATCGCCGCCGCGCGGTCCGACTGCGCGTTGCGCGGTTGCGGCTGCCGCGCCGTGGGAGCGGCCGCTTCGGGCACCACCGCGGACGGCGCGGAAGCAGCGGGAGCAGCGGGACCGGCAGACGGTGCGGCAGCGGCGGGAGCGGCGGGAGCAGCGGGAGCAGCGGGAGCGGCAGACGGTGCGGCAGCGGCGGGGGCGGCGGCCGCGCGCACGTCTTGCGCCCTGATCACGCCGTTCTTCCCGGTACCTCGGACGCGGCTGAGGTCGATGTGCAGCTCCTGCGCCAGTCGGCGCGCGAGGGGCGATGTGCGCGGACGGGCCCGCCGGGCGCGCGAAGCCTGTTCGACATCGGCGTGCGTGAGCCTTCCGCCCGGCCCGGTGCCCTTGACCCCCGCGAGATCGACGTGGAGGTCGTGGGCGAGGCGCCGCAGGATCGGGGAGACCTCCGCCTGCTCACGTGCGGACGACACGGGTGCCGGCGCGGGTGCCGGCGCGGCCACGGGCGCTGTCCGGCGCGGCACGGTCTCCCGACGCTTCGCCGGGGCCTGCGCGCCCGTCTCGCTCTCGATGACGGCCAGCGGAGTGCCGACCGGGACGGTCGTCGCCGGCTCGACGAGCAGCCGGTCGATCGTGCCGGTGTCGAAGCACTCGATCTCGATGGTGGATTTCGCCGTTTCGACCACCGCGACGATGTCCCCGCGCTTGACGTGGTCGCCTGGGTGCACGAGCCATTCGATCAGAGTGCCTTCGTCCATGTCGGCGCCCAACGAGGGCATGGTGAACTCGGCCATGGCATCAACTCACTGCCTTCTGCACGGCGGCGACGATATCTGCGGTCTGCGGCAGCGCGGCTTCCTCGAGTTGGCGGGCGTAGGGAATCGGCACCTCGGCGCTGCACACTCGCTCCACCGGCGCGTCGAGCTCGTAGAAGACCTGCTCGGTGATCCGCGCCGAGATCTCGGCGGCCAGGCTGCCGGTGCGCCAGGCCTCGTCCACGACGACCGCGTGGTGGGTGCGCGCCACTGAGGACATGATGGCGGCGTCGTCGAGCGGCCGCAGCGAGCGCAGGTCGATCACCTCGGCGCTCACGTCGAGCCGGGCGAGCTCCTCGGCGGCTTCGAGGGCCTTGGGAAGGCAGCCGCCGAACGTGACGATCGTGGCGTCGGTGCCGGGCCTCCGGATCGCGGCACGGCCCAGATCGACCGGGTCCGCCCCGGGATCCGGGTCGCCGGAGAGGTTGTAGAGGCTGCCGTGCTCGAAGATCAGCACCGGGTCGGGGTCGGCGAGGGCCGCGGCGAGCACGGTGCGGGCGTCGGCCACCGTGGCGGGCGCCAGTACGCGGATTCCCGGGATGTGCGCGTACCAGCCTTCGAGGCTGTGCGAGTGCTGCGCCGCGACCTGACGGCCGGCGCCGGTGGTCATCCGGATCACCAGCGGCACGGCGAGTTGACCGCCGGACATGTGCAGCAGCGTCGCGGCGTTGTTGAGGATCTGGTCGAGGGCGAGCAGGCTGAAGTTGACGGTCATGATCTCGACGATCGGCCGCATACCGGCCACGGCCGCGCCGATGCCCGCGCCGACGAATGCGGACTCGGACAGCGGGGTGTCGCGGATGCGTTCGGGGCCGAACTCCTCGAGCAGGCCGAGGCTGACGCCGAAGCAGCCGCCGTAGCGCCCGACGTCCTCGCCCATGAGGAACACGCGCTCATCGGCGCGCAGGGCCTCGCGCATCGCCTCCCGCATCGCTTCGCGGTAGGTGGTCTGCTGCGGCTTCGTGGCCGCCGATCCGGCGGTCATGAGGGCTCCGTCGCGCTGGTCACGTACCGCAGCAGGTTCTCGACGGGCTCGTACGGTGCCTGCTCGGCGGACTGCACGGCGTCATCGATCTCCGCGTCCACCGCCTTAGCGATCTCGTCGACGCCCCCTTCGGGTTCGCCGCCGGCGCGCAGCACGGCCGCGAGGGCGTCGACGGGGTCGCGGGACTTCCAGCGTTCGATCTCGTCCTTGTCGCGGTACCGGTCGGGGTCGTACATGGAGTGCGCGCGGTAGCGGTAGGTGAGCGCCTCCAGGAAGTACGGGCCGCCGCCCGCCCGGACGGCTTCCGCCGCGCGGCGTGCCGCGGCCTCGACGGCCAGCACGTCCATGCCGTCCACCGGCCAGGCGGGCATGCCGTAGGAGGCCGCCCTGAGCGCGAGATCGGTCTGCGCGTGCTCCCGGGACAACGCGGTGCCCATCGCGTAGCGGTTGTTCTCGCAGACCAGCAGCAGCGGCAGCCGCCAGAGCACGGCGAGGTTCGCCACCTCGTGGAATTCGCCCTCGGCGAACGCTCCGTCGCCGAAGAAGCAACAGGTCACCCGGCCATCGCCGCGCATTCGGTCGGCCAGCGCGAGGCCGCAGGCGAGCGGTATGCCGCCGCCGACGATCGCGTTGCCTCCGTAGAAGCGCCGGGAGGCGTCGAACAGGTGCATCGAGCCGCCGCGTCCCCCGCTGCATCCGGTCGATCTGCCGTACATCTCGGCCATGATCGAGCCGGCGGACACGCCGCGGGCGAGCGCGTGGCCGTGTTCCCGGTAGGTGGCGACCACCGCGTCCTGGTCGGTCAACGCCTGATTGACTCCGACGGCGACGGCCTCCTCCCCGATGTACAGGTGGACGAACCCGCGGATCTTCGCGGCGCTGTACAGCTCGACGCAGCGATCCTCGAACCGGCGGATCAGCAGCATCTGCCGCAGCAGTTCGCGTCGGTGCCCGGTCTCGGCATCTGCCGCCGCAGCCTTCTGCTTCGTGGCGACAGACGGCCTTCGATGCGCGGTGCGCGCCTGCCTGGATCTGGACGTGCCGCGTGCGGTGGGGGTGCGATCCGCTTTCATGACCGAAGGTCCTCCATCGTCGAGACGTCGCCTTCCGGCAGCCCGCGCTCGCGGGCGCGCAGCACGCGGCGCATGATCTTCCCGCTGCGCGTCTTGGGCAGGTTCTGGTCGAACGCGATCTCGCGCGGCGCGACGGCGGGCCCGAGCCTGCGCCGGGCGAACGCCAGCAGTTCCGCCTCCAGGTCCGGCCCCGCGGCGAATCCGATCTTGAGCGACACGAGTGCCTTGACCACCTCGCCCGCAACCGGATCGGGGCGGCCGATCACCCCGGCCTCGGCCACCGCCGGATGCTCCATCAGCGCGCTCTCCACCTCGAACGGCCCGATGAGGTGCCCCGCGGACTTGATCACGTCGTCGCCGCGGCCGACGAACCAGAACCAGCCGTCGCGGTCCCGGGAGACGAGATCACCGGTCAGATACCAGCCGTCGGCGAAGCAGGCCGCGTACCTGGCGTCGTCGTGCAGGTAGCCGCGGAACATCGACGGCCAGCCCGGACGCAGCGCCAACTCGCCCTCCGCCCCCGCGTCCAGGACCGTGACGCGTCCCTGGGCGTCGAGGAGTACGCGCCCGTCCTCGCCGCGCGCGAGCACCGCGGCCTCGACGCCGGGCAGCACCCGGCCCATCGAGCCGGGCCGGATCTCGCACGCCGCGAAGTTCGCGATCATGATGGCGCCGGTCTCGGTCTGCCACCAGTTGTCGTGCACCGGCAGCCCGAGCACGTCGCGCCCCCACAGCACCGCCCGCGGGTTGAGCGGTTCGCCGACACTGGCGATGAAGCGCAGTGCCGACAGGTCGAACCGGCCCGGCAGCTCGTCCGGTCCGGCCTGCGGCGTCGCCCTCATCAGCATCCTGATAGCGGTCGGCGCGGTGTACCAGACGGAGACGCGCTGCTCGGCCAGGATCCGGTACCAGCGGCGCGCGTCGAACTCGCCCTCGTCCACCACCATGGTCGCGCCGCGGGCGAGCGGCGCGATGATCCCGTACGAAGTGCCGGTCACCCAGCCGGGATCGGCGGTGCACCAGTACACGTCGTCGGGGTGCAGGTCGAGCGCGAAGCCGGCGGTGGCGTAGTGGGCGACCACGGCTTCGTGCACGTGGACAGCGCCCTTCGGGGTGCCGGTCGTGCCGCTGGTGAAATGCAGCAGCGCCATGTCTTGCGGGTCCGTGGGCACGGTCGCGAACCGGTCGTCCGCGGCGGCCATCGCCTCGTCGTACCGCATCGTGCCCGGATGCTCGCCGGCCACGGGTCCGACCAGCACCACGTGCTCGAGGCCAGGCAGCCGCCCCCGGTTCGCCTCGACCCTGCGCATGTACAGCGCCTCGTTTGTCACGAGGACCTTCGCGTCGCCCAACTGCATGCGCTGGCGCACCGGTTCCGGCCCGAACGCAGCGAACAGCGGGCAGAGCACGCTGCCGTTCTTCAGCGTGCCCAGCGCCACCGCGTACAGCTGCGGGCACCGTCCGAGCAGCGTGAACACCCGGTCCGACCGCCCGACCCCGAGGGCTTTGAGGACGTTCGCGAATTGCGCGCTCTGCGCAGCCAGCTGTCCGTAGGTGATATTCAGCACCGAGTCGTCGCGCCCGACGCATCGCAGCGCGACCTTCTCCCCGCGCCCTTGCTCCACGTGCCGGTCGACGGCCTCGAACGCGATGTTCAACCCGCCGCCTGGCATACCCGCCAGTTCAGCGCGCGCCCGCTGCCAGGAGAAGCTCCGGCAGGCCTGCTCGTAGTCGCGCAGGTTCGCCGCCCTGGCGGCATCAGCGTCCTTGTGGATCACCTCAGGGCACATCGGCCGGGCACCTCCTCGCGCTCCCCGCCGCCTCCCGGACGACGCGGAGCGGCTTCTTCCAGAATCGGACGCCGAGTGCGAGGAGAAAGGGCCGAAAGTCCCTTATCCTCCCATTCGGGCTGATCGACTCTGGAGGTGCGGGGAAAGCGGCTCTCGCCGTACCAGCCGAAGGAGGTCGGAGCGTGCCCTTCATCGACCGCATCGACGCCGGACGGCGTTTGGCGGGGTACCTGGCCTCGCGACTGCGCTCCGAGGACGTGGTGGTGCTCGGCCTGCCTCGCGGCGGTGTACCGGTCGCCGCCGAGATCGCGGAGGCACTGCATGCGCCGCTGGACGTGCTGGTGGTGCGCAAGCTGGGCGTACCGTTCCAGCCTGAACTCGCCTTCGGGGCCATCGGCGAGGACGCGGTACGCGTGATCAATCACTCCGTCGTGCGCACGCTGCGCCTGGACGACGAGGACATCGCCGAGGTCGAGGACCGCGAGCGAGAGGAGTTGCAGCGGCGGCTGCGCCGATACCGGGACGGGCGCCCGGCGATCCCGCTGGAGGGCAGGTGCGCGCTCGTCGTGGACGACGGCATCGCCACCGGAGCGACCGCCCGCGCCGCCTGCCTCATCGCCCGGGAGCGCGGAGCGGCCCGCGTGGTCCTCGCCGTGCCGGTCGCGCCGCGCGAGTGGACCCGTCGGCTCGGGGACGCGGCGGACGAGCTCGTCTGCCTTGAGACGCCGCGCGAGTTCTACGCCATCGGCCAGTTCTACGATGACTTCGCCGCGACCTCGGACGCGGAGGTGCGCGCCTGCCTGCGGCGGGCCGGGCGGCCCGGGTCGGCCGCCGGCAGCGAGGCGGCACGGGCTCCGCGGCCTCCCGCGGCCCAGGCCGCCGATCCCGAGATCGTGCTCCCCGTGCACGACGGAAAGCTGGCCGCGCACCTGGTCACCCCGCGCGAGGGCGGCGGGATCGTGATCTTCGCGCACGGCAGCGGAAGCAGCAGGCACAGTCCGCGCAACCGCTATGTCGCGGCGGCCCTCAACGGTGCCGGGTTCGCCACGCTGCTGCTCGATCTGCTCACCGAGCAGGAGGAACGCGGCCGGGCCGGCGTCTTCGACATCGAGTTGCTCGCCGAGCGGCTGCGGGCGGCCACCGCCTGGGTGGGTGAATGGCTGGGCGAGCTGCCGATCGGGTACTTCGGAGCCAGCACCGGAGCGGCGGCGGCGCTGTGCGCGGCGGCCGACCCCGACTGCCCGGTGCGCGCGGTCGTGTCCCGTGGCGGACGCCCCGATCTCGCCGCCTCGTGCCTGCCGTCGGTCACGGCACCCACCCTCTTGATCGTCGGCGGCCGCGATGAGGCGGTCATCGACCTCAACCGGCGGGCTCAGGCGATGCTGCGCTGCGCGAACCGCATGGAGATCGTGCCCGGGGCCACTCACCTGTTCGAGGAGCACGGCGCGCTCGAGCAGGTCACCGAGCTGGCAACCGACTGGTTCGCCGCGAACCTCCGCGGCGCGGCGGGCGGCGGCCCGGCCGCGAGCGGAACGCCGAGCCCGAGGAGGGCGTCACGTGGTTGAAGACGAGATCGCGCCGTTCATCGTGGTCGGCGTCGACGGCGCCGCCTCCAGCAGGGAGGCGCTGCGATGGGCGGCCCGCCAGGCCCGGTTGACCAAGGCGGAACTGCACGCGATCCGCGCCTGGGACTTTCCGGTCACCTACGGCTGGACGCCGGACTACTCCGACGTGGATCTCGCCGCGCAGGCGCATCAGGACCTGGCCATGACGATCACGCAAGTGCTCGGCGACCTGCCGGACGTGCCGATCGTCGTGCGGGTCGAGCAGGGGCCAGCCACGGCCGTCCTGGTCGAGGCCAGCCGCGGCGCGGACCTGCTGGTGGTCGGCAGCAGGGGCCACGGGGCTTTCGACGGCATGCTCCTGGGCTCGGTCAGCCAGCACTGTGCGCAGCACGCCGTCTGCCCCGTCGTGATCGTGCCCCCTCAGCAGGATTGAGGGTCCGTCCGGGTACGGTTCACCCGCCCCCCGAGGTGCGAATCGGGGTAAGCCGGGCAAAAGCACGGTATGACGAACACGACGAACCCGGACCACGCGTACCTCGAAGGCGGCCCGAACGACCTGCCCGAGCGCATCGTCGCGATCAGCCGCCCCGGCCACGACGTGAAGATCCCCCTGCGCAACGGATACGAGCACTTCCGGGCCACCGCGCGGGAGACCGATTCCGCCGACGGGCGGCTGCCGGTCTACGAGTGGTTCGAACGGACGGAAGCGGTGAGCTGACGGGAGGCGGGCGCAGCTGACGGGAGGCGGGCGCACAGCGCACAGCTACAGCTTGTAGCCGATCTGACGAAGCAGGGTTTTGCGATCCGCTTCGTCGCCGTCCGTCTCCACGCCGAGCGGCGCGGCGCCGTCGACGACCCCCACGATCCCGCGGCCGAGTCCGGTCTCGGCGATGAGCGCCTCGACGGGATTGGCCGTGGCGCAGAAGATCCCGCAAACCTCGGGCACCTGCTTGATCGCGTTCAGCACGTTGACCGGATAGCCCTCGCGCAGGCAGATGACGAACACATGGCCCGCGGAGAGCGCGACCGCGTGGGAGACGGCCATCGCCACCAGGTCCGGGTCGTTACCGGAGCGCCGGACGAGACGTGCGCCGGACGCCTCGCAGAAGGCCACGCCGAATCTGAGGTGCGGGCTGGTCCCCGCGAGGCATTCGTGCAGGTCTTCGACGGTCTTGATGAAATGGCTCTGCCCGATGATCACGTTCACGTCGTCGGGTGTGTCGATGCGGACGGTGCTCAGGTCCATACGAGATTCTCCGTCGCCTGCTCGCCCGCCGACGACGGCGTGTACACCATCCAGGTGAGCGCCTGCGCACGCCGTGGACAAGCGGGTCCGCGGTCCCGTCGCGGTGGTCTCGGTGCGCGCTGCCGGCACTGCGAAAGGGACGATCGGCATCGCCCACCGGGCCGTTCGGCCCTGGGCGGGGCAACCACCGTGACAGGTGATGGAAGCATGAATACCGACAAATTCGTCCGTGAGGTGATGAGCGCGACGGTCGGCTCAGCCGCCCCCGATGCCACGATCGGCCGCCTGGCGAGGACGTTGGCCGAGCACCGTGTCGGCGCCGTGCCGGTGGTCGACGGCGCGGGCCGGGTCATAGGCATCGTCACCGAGGCCGACCTGGCGCGCGGCGGCACGGCGAGCGGGTTCGCCACGGCGGCGGACGTGATGTCGGTGCCGGTCTTCGCCGTCCGGGCCGAGGATCGCGTCGATGATGCGCAGCGCGAGATGCGGCGCAACGGCGTGGGGCACCTGCCGGTTCTCGACGGCGCCGGGCGCGTGATCGGCATGATCAGGGCAAGCGATCTCCGGCGTACCGTTTCGCCGACAGCCATCGAGGAGGCCGAACTGCGGCGCCGGGTGATCGACCGCGTCATCGACGCCGGGGGCGAGGTAAGCGCGCTCAGCGTCGAGGAGGGCGTGGTGCGTCTTTGCGTGCATGTCGGGGACTGCGGCGAGATCCCGCTCATCGAGCAGATGCTCCGCGGTATCCCGGGCGTCGGCCAACTCGAACTGACCGTCGGCGCCGACGTCGATGTCGCACATCGGCTGTCCCCTCGGACGTCCGGCCGCCGCGTCCGTGCCCGGTCCCGAATCTCGAGCTGACGGGAGAGGTGCCATGTCGGAGCTGAATTCCCACCGGCGAGTAGTGGCCTGGACGAACGGGTCCGACGAGGCGGCGCACGCCACCGACTGGGCCGCCCGGCACGCGATGGCCAGGGCCCTCCCACTGCACGTGCTCTACGTACCGCGCTTCGATGCCCCGGTCGGTCAGGGCAGTTCCCCAGGGCACAGTTCCCCAGGACACGCGGCCGAGGGCGGCGACCTCGCGTCGGACGCGTCGGATATGGAGCGTGTCGACGCCTGCTTGTCGCGCTTGCGGGCCCAATACCCGGACCTCGCCGTGACCGAGCAGGCCGTGCTGTACGGACGCCGTTGCCCTGGGCCCGGACTCGTCGATCCCGAGGACATCCTCGTGACGTGGCCGAGCGGATACCTCGAACTCGCCGAGCAGACGGAACTCCACGTGCACGCGGCGGCCCGGCTCCCCGCGCCGACAGTGTTCGTGCCGCTCAACGAGGCGGCCCAGCCGAGCGGCCGGCGAGTGCTGCTGCTCACGGGGCCGCGCTTCTTCCCGGCGGCCGCGTCCTTCGCCTTCGCCGCCGCGACGGACCTGGGCGTGGCGATGGACGTGGTGCGCCTGCCCTGTGCCTACGACGAGTTCTTGGACGAACCCCGACCCGCCGCACACGGGCCGTACTCGCTGGGACCGCGGTTGCGCTCGGAGATCGCCGGCATGCAGGCCCGGTTCCTCGGCGTACCCGGCGAGTTCTACTCGCTCGGCGATCGGCCCTGGCCCGCGCTGCGCACCATGACCCGCGCGGCGCAGTTGGCCGTGCTGGGCGCGGGCGCCGGATCAGGCGTGGACATGCGCGCCGTCTATGACCTCGGCACCTGCCCGGTCGCCGTGGTGCCGGAGCGATCGAGACGCGCGGAGACGGAATCCCGGCGCGCCTTCGCGTCACTCGGCTGAGCCGTCGGAAAAGGACCAACGTCCATGGCAAGGGCCGGTCCGGCATGGTCCGATCGAAGGAGGGGTTCGCCGCGACGATCGGAGTGGAGCGGATGGCCGGGCGGTGGGAGTTCTGGGTCGATCGGGGCGGGACGTTCACAGACATGGTCGCCAGGCGCCCGGACGGAAGCCTCGTGGCGCACAAGCTGCTGTCCGAGGATCCGGCGCGGTACGAGGACGCGGTGATCGCGGGAATCCGCGAACTGCTCGGCGTCCGCTCCGGGCAGCCGGTTCCGGCGGAGCTGATCGGCTCGGTGAGACTGGGGACCACGGTCGCGACCAACGCGCTGCTGGAGCGCCGGGGCGAGCCGACGATCCTCGTCATCACGCGCGGTTTCGCCGATGCTCTGAGGATCGGCTACCAGAACCGGCCGCGCATCTTCGCGCGCGAGATCGTCCTGCCGGAACTTCTGTACGCTCGCGTGATCGAGGCCGACGAACGGCTCGGAGCGCACGGTGAGATCGTCGTGCCGCTCAACGAGGACGCGGTCGCGGACGGGCTCAGGAGCGGCTACGCGGAGGGTTTCCGCTCGGTGGCCGTGGTGTGCGTACACGGATACCGCTATCCCGAGCACGAATCGCGGATCGGGCAGATCGCGCGGGCGATCGGGTTCACCCAGGTCTCCGAGTCCCATCGGACGATCCCCCTGATGAAGCTGGTCTCCCGCGGGGACACGACCGTCGTCGACGCGTATCTTTCGCCGATCCTGGCACGCTACGTGGACAGCGTGGCACGGGAGCTCGGCGGTGTCAGGCTGCTGTTCATGCAGTCCAACGGCGGGCTCGCGGACGCCCTGAGGTTCCGCGGCAAGGACTCGGTGCTCTCCGGGCCGGCCGGCGGGATCGTCGGAATGGCCCGCACCAGCGCGGCGGCCGGCTTCGAGCGCGTGATCGGCTTCGACATGGGCGGCACCTCGACGGACGTGTCGCACTACGCCGGCGAGTTCGAGCGGCAGTACGAGACGGAGGTGGCCGGGGTGCGGATGCGCGCGCCCATGCTGAGCATCCACACCGTGGCAGCCGGAGGCGGCTCGATCCTGCACTTCGACGGGGCCCGGTATCGGGTCGGGCCCGACTCGGCGGGGGCGCATCCAGGCCCGGCCGCCTATCGCATGGGCGGTCCGCTCACGGTCACCGACGCCAACCTCCTGCTCGGCCGCATCCAGCCCGAGTGCTTTCCGCGGGTCTTCGGCCCCTCGGGCGACCAGCCGCTCGACACGGCGGTCGTCGGTGCCGGCTTCGCCGCGCTGGCGCGTCGGATCACCGCGGCCACCGGCGATCGGCGCGGTGCGGAGCAGGTGGCGGCAGGATTCCTGCGGATCGCGGTGGCCAACATGGCGAGTGCGATCAAACGGATCTCGATCCAGCGCGGTTACGACGTCACGCGCTACGCTCTCGCGACATTCGGCGGTGCCGGCGGGCAGCATGCGTGCGCCGTCGCAGACGAGCTCGGCATCACCCGGGTGCTGGCCCATCCGCTCGCCGGCGTCCTGTCCGCCTACGGCATGGGCCTGGCCGACGTCATCGCGATGCGTGAACGGGCGGTGGAGGAGGCGCTCTCGCCCAGCGTGGAACCGAGGCTTGAGGAGGTGGCCCGCGAACTCGAGGCCGACGGCCTCGCGGAACTGCGCGCGGCCGGAATCCCCGACGACCGGATCCGCAGCGAGCGCCGTGTGCAGCTGCGCTATGCGGGGACCGACACGGCGCTGCCCGTCGTCATGGGCCCGGCGGCCGAGATGCTCAGCGCGTTCGAGGCGACGTATCGCCGGAGGTTCTCCTTCCTGATGCCCGACAAGCCGATCGTGGCGGAGGCGGTATCGGTCGAACTCATCGGGGGACCCGGGCTGCTGTCGGGGGCGGAGGCGGTATCGGTCGAACTCGTCGAGGGACCCGGGCTGCCGTCCGGGGCGGAGGCGGAATCGGTCGAACTCGTCGAGGGATCCGGGCTGCCGTCGGGGGCGGGCGCCCGGCCCGCGCACTCGGGCGCGGCCGCACGCGGCACGCCCGTCCCGGCGGGGCGGGTCCGGATGTTCGCGGACGACGCGTGGCGCGAGGTGGACCTGTTCCATCGCGCCGACCTGCGGCCCGGAGACGCGGTGCCCGGCCCGGCCGTCATCGCGGAGCGGTTTGCCACAACGGTCGTCGAGCCGGGCTGGCGTGCCGAGGTGACCGATCTCGGCGATCTGCTGCTGTCCCGGTCGAGCGCGCCCCCGCGGGCGGCGGCCGTGGGCACCCGGGCCGATCCGGTCATGCTGGAGATCTTCAACAACCTATTCATGTCAGTTGCCGAACAGATGGGGGCGCGCCTGCGCGGGACCGCGCACTCGGTCAACATCAAGGAGCGTCTCGACTTCTCCTGCGCCGTCTTCGATGCCGAGGGCAACCTGATCGCCAACGCGCCGCACATCCCGGTCCACCTCGGATCGATGGGCGAGAGCATCAAGATGGTCGTCCGCCGGAACGCGGGTCGCATCAAGCCAGGCGACGTGTACGTGCTCAACGACCCGTACCACGGGGGCACGCACCTGCCCGACGTCACCGTCGTCACCCCCGTCTTCGACGAACAGGGCTCTGAACTCCTCTTCTTCGTCGCCTCGCGCGGCCACCACGCCGAGATCGGCGGCATGACGCCGGGATCGATGCCTGCCTTCAGCACCCGCGTCGAGCAGGAGGGTGTGTTGATCGACAATTGGCTGCTCATCGAGAATGGCGTGCTGCGTGAAGACGAGACGCTTCAACTGCTGGCCTCTGCGGAGTACCCGTCGCGCAATCCGGTCACGAACGTCGCGGACCTGCGCGCCGAGGTCGCGGCCAATGAGAAGGGCGTGCGTGAACTGGGCCGCATGGTCGAGACCTTCGGCCTCGACGTCGTCCACGCGTACATGGGCCACGTGCAGGACAACGCGGAGGAGTCGGTGCGCCGCGTCATCTCCGCCCTGCACGACGGCGAATACGCGTACGAGATGGACAACGGCGCCGTGATCAGGGTTGCCGTCCGGGTGGATCGCGCGGCACGCGAAGCGGAGATCGACTTCACCGGCACCTCGGCGCAACTGCGCGGCAACTTCAATGCGCCCTCGTCGGTCGTCATGGCCGCGGTGCTCTACGTCTTCCGCACGCTGGTGGACGACGAGATCCCGCTGAACGCCGGGTGCCTCAAGCCGATCCGCGTCACGATCCCGCCCGGCAGCATGCTCGCGCCCGCGTACCCCGCGGCCGTCGTCGCGGGCAATGTCGAGACCTCCCAGGCGGTCACCGGAGCGCTCTACGCGGCACTCGGGGTGATGGCGGAGGGAGCCGGGACGATGAACAACCTCACCTTCGGCGACGATCGGTATCAGTACTATGAGACTCTGGCGAGCGGCTCGGGCGCCGGAGACGGATTCGACGGCACCGACACCGTGCAGACCCACATGACCAACTCCCGGCTGACCGATCCCGAAGTGCTCGAGTGGCGCTACCCGGTTCGCGTGGAGTCCTACGAGATCCGCCGGGGCAGCGGCGGCGCGGGACGCCGGCACGGCGGCGACGGCGGCCGGCGGCGACTCCGCTTCCTGCAGCCGATGACCGTCAGCCTCATCAGCGGCCACCGGCGCGTGCCGCCGTACGGCATGGCCGGCGGCCAGCCCGGAGACCTCGGCCGAGGCCGCGTCGAACACGCCGACGGCCGGGTGACCGAGCTGCGCGGCTGCGACACGGTGCGCGTGGAGGCGGACGACCTTCTCGTGATCGAGACCCCCGGCGGAGGCGGCTACGGACCGCCCGCCGCCGGAGGCTGAAGCCGCGCCGAGAGGTTCGCGCGCCTGCCCCGGCCCCGGAACACCGCACGGACGGCCCCGGAACACCGCACGAACCACCCCGTCGACCGCACGCTGCTCTCCGTGGGCGGCGGACGCCACCCTGGAGGTGACGCGGGGCGCGGCATTGACGCGATAGCATGCGGCGGACACTGAGGGAGTCAGTGTCTTGTCACTGGTGAGGGGAACCGTCGTGAGCACGACGTCCGTGATGCTGAAAGCGTCGTTCCGGGTCTTGCGGGAGCACAGGCGTCTGCTCGTGCTCCCGGCACTGTCGATCACGGCGGAGGCCGTCGTCGGCGCGTCGTTCGCGGTGCCCTACATCATGACCGGTCACGGCTCGTCCGCCGACGCGACGCACCTGACACCGGCGACGGACGTTCTGCTCGGCCTCTTCTCGCTGATCGCTACGACCATCAGCCTGTTCTTCAGCGCGGCCCTGTTCCTGGCCGTGGCCGACGCGATGAACGGCGACGAGGTGAGGCTGAAGACGGCACTGCGCGGCGCGCTGCGGCGGCTCCCGACGATCTTCGCGTGGGCAATCGTGTCGTGCACGGTCTCGCTCGTCGTGCGGACCATCGACAAGCGAGTGCCGCTCTCAAGCCTCGTACTCAGCATCTCCTGGACGTGCGTCAGCATGCTCGCCCTGCCGATGATGATCTTCGAGGGAGTCGGCGCCGTCGAAGGAGTCCGCAGGTCCATGGCGGTCTTCAAGAGCACGTGGCGTGAGCAGGCCATCGGAACCATGCGGCTCGGCGTGTACGCGCTGCTAATGTTCCTCCCGGCGCTGCTCGTGTTCGTCGCGGGCCTCACGACGGCCGACGGCCCCGACATCGTCCTGTCGATCGCGATCTGCGCACTCTGGCTCGGCCTGTGCTCCCTCATCGTGTCCTGCCTCAACGGCGTCTACCGGGTCGCGGTCTACCGCTTCGCGACCACCGGCGTCGCGCCGGAGCACTTCAGCGCGCTGGGTCTCGGCAAGGCGTTCCGGTAAGCCGTGAACCGAGCTGTGCGGCGCTCGCCGGCGCAAGGGCGATCGGCGGTTAGGGGGACCTGCCACGTACGGCCGGTCCCCCTCACTGCTTGCGTCGGTCGCTCAGTTCGCGGCCTTGGCCGCGGCGATCTCGCGGCGGACCTCGTCCATGTCCAGGGCGCGGGCCTGGCCGATGAGGTCGTCGAGGGCGGCCTCGGGCAGGGCGCCGGGCTGCGAGTAGACGACGACGCCGTCGCGGACGATCATCAGGGTCGGGATCGAGCGGATCTCGAAGGCGGCGGCGAGCTCGGGCTGGGCCTCGGTGTCGACCTTGCCGAACATCAGGTCCGGGTTGCCCTCGGCGGCGCGCTCGTACACCGGGCCGAACTGGCGGCAGGGGCCGCACCAGGACGCCCAGAAGTCCAGCAGGATCAGTCCGTCGTTGCCGACCTTCTCGTCGAAGTTCTCCTTCGTCAGTTCCACCGTGTGCGCACCGTTGCCTGCCATGCCCGTTCCTTCCATCCGTGCCGTGCCCCGTGGCCGGCTGCCTGGGGGGCGATACCCTGCCGGGTATAGCGGGCATAGGTCGTTATTTATTTCGTCTTTGTCGGCGGCGTCTGCCAGGATGGGTCAGGAAGTAGGAGACCCACATGCATCTCGCCCGTTACAAGTCCGTTCTCGCGCTGCCCGGAATGCGCACCTTCATGCTGGTCTCGCTGATCGCCCGGATCCCGGGGACGGCGTGGACGACGGCGCTCACGCTGAGCGTCGTGCTCGACCGGCACCGCAGCTACGCCGAGGCGGGCGCGGCCACCGCCGCGTTCACCGTCGGGCTCGCGCTCGGTTCGCCGCTGCTCGGGCGGGCAATAGACCGGGGCGGGCCGCGGCCGGTGCTGCTGCTGACCGGGCTGGTCTCGCTGCTGTTCTGGAACCTGGTGCCGATACTGCCGTATTCCGCGGTGCTCGCCCTCGCTGTTCCGTGCGGCGCGCTGCAGGTGCCGGTGACGACGCTGGTGCGGCAGTCGCTGGCCGCGCGCGTGCCGGAGCAGGTGCGGCGGCAGGCGTACTCGCTGGACTCGATGGCCGTCGAGCTGTCCTTCATGGTCGGCCCGGCGCTCGCGGTACTGGCGATCACGCAGCTCGGCGAGGCGACGTCGACGCTGCGGGTGCTCGGCGTCGGGCTCGGGCTGAGTGCGGCGGTCCTGTACGCGTACAACCCGCGGCTGCACGACGGCGCTTCTTCCGTCGGCAAGGCGGGCGCGGAAGGTGCGGAGCACGCCGCCGCGCGGCCGAAGGCCAAGGCGGCTTGGCTCGCTCCGGGCTTCCTGATGATCCTCGCCGTCTGCGCGGCCGCCTGCATGATGCTGGCGTCCACGGACGTCGCGATCGTCGCCGTGCTGCGCGGGCACGGGCAGATCGAGTGGGCCGGCATCGTCGTGATCACCTGGTGCGCGGCGTCGATGGTCGGCGGATTCGTGCATGGCGCGATGCCGCGGCCGCTGCCGATGACGGTGCTGCTGCTCGCACTGGGAGCGCTGAGCATCCCGATCGGCCTGGCCGGTTCGTGGTGGCTGCTGTGCCTCGTGGTGATCCCCGCCGGGCTCGCCTGCGCTCCGACGATCGCCTCGACGGTGGACGGCGTGAGCCGCGCGGTGCCGGCCGAGCGCCGCGGTCAGGCGATGGGCATGCACAGCGCGGCGCTGACCGTCGGCGGCGCGATCGGCTCCCCGCTGGTCGGCATCGTCATCGACAGCGGCGGCACCGGCTGGGGCATGGCCGTGATGGGCGCGATGGTGTGCGTGCTCGCACTGGTCGGGATCACGGCCCAGTTCCTGCGACGCCAGCAGGTCGCGGCGGCGCGCGTGTTCGAGGACTACTCCCCCGCCCGCGCCGCCTACGAGACCGGGTCTTGACCGCGCGGCGGGCTTGGGGATGGGCCGCCGGTCCGGCTCGACGGATTCGACGGAATCGACGGAATCGACGGATTCGACGGAATCGCCGGAATGGGATTCGACATCGGCCCGCACGCGTGTCCGGCGCGAATTCGACGTCGGCGCGACACGTGCCGCTGGCGCCGCGGGGCTACCGGCCCTTACCTTTGCTCGCGTGACTAAGCAGAGAACCGTGGGCGTACTCCGGGTGGTGTTCGGGCTGCTCGGCCTCGTCGCGCTCACGGTCGGATACGACCGGGACATCCACACCGGCGACGCGGTGAACTTCTGGTTCTACTTCACCGACCTGTCCAACATGTTCGCCGCGGGCGTGTTCCTGTACGGCGGGATCGCGGTGCTGCGCGGACGTCCTGGCGTGCCGGACCTGATGCGCGGGGCGGCGGTGCTCTACCTGGTGATCACTGGGCTGGTGTACTGGACGCTGCTCGCCAACACGATCAACGCGCAGACGATCGTGTGGGAGAACGACATCGTGCACGGGGTGATGCCCACCGTGCTGGTGATCGACTGGCTCGTCTCACCGCCCGCCAGGCGCCTCGGTTTCGGCAAGGCCAGCCGCTGGCTCGCCTTCCCGATCCTCTACCTCGCGGTCTCGCTCATCCGCGGGCCGATAGTGCGCTGGTGGCCCTACGACTTCCTGGACCCGACCCAGCCCGGCGGATACACGCACGTGACGACCTGGTCGTTCATCGTCACCGGCGTCTTCGTGGTCTTCATGCTGCTGATCGTGTGGGCGGGCAATCAGCTCGGCTCCTCGTCCGGCAGCCCGAGCAGCGACCGCAGCCTCTCGACGCGGTCCGCGTAGCGCTCCTCGACGCCGTGGCGCGTCGGGCGGTAGTAGCGGGTTCCGTGGATCGAGTCCGGCGCGTACTGCTGGGCGGCGACGGCGTTCGGCAGGTCGTGCGGATAGACGTACTCCTGGCCGTGGCCCAGCTTCTTGGCGCCCTTGTAGTGCGCGTCGCGCAGATGTGGCGGGACCGGGCCGGCCTTGCCCGCACGGACATCGGCGAGCGCCGCACCGATGGCGAGCGTGGCAGCGTTTGACTTGGGGGCCAGCGCGAGCGCGATCACGGCCTGGGACAGCGAGAGCTGCGCCTCGGGCCAGCCGATGAAGGACACCGCCTGCATCGCGGCGACAGCCGTGGGCAGCGCGGACGGGTCGGCCAGGCCGATGTCCTCGCTGGCCGAGATGACCAGCCGGCGGGCGATGAAGCGCGGGTCCTCGCCCGCCTCGATCATCCGCGCCAGGTAGTGCAGCGCGGCGTCCACATCCGAACCGCGGATCGACTTGATCAGCGCCGAGGCCACGTCGTAGTGCTGGTCGCCGTCCTTGTCGTAGCGCACGGCGGCCCGGTCGACGGCCTGCTCCAGGATGGCGACGGTGATCTCGTCCGAACCGCTGTCCTTCGCCGCTCCCGCCCCGGCCTCCAGCGCGGTCAGCGCCCGGCGCGCGTCTCCCCCGGCCATCCGCAGCAGGTGGCCGCGCGCCTCCTCGGCGAGGGTGACGGTGCCGGCCAGGCCGCGCTCGTCGGCCAGCGCCCGGTCGATCAGGGAGCTGATGTCGGCCTCGTCGAGCTGCTCCAGGGTGAGCAGCAGGGACCGGGACATCAGCGGGGAGATGACCGAGAAGTAGGGGTTCTCGGTCGTGGCCGCGATGAGGGTGACCGTGCGGTTTTCCACCGCGGGCAGCAGGGAGTCCTGCTGGGCCTTGGAGAAGCGGTGGATCTCGTCGAGGAACAGCACCGTCTCCCGGCCGTAGCCGGCGAGCTGGGTGCGCGCCTCGTCCAGGGCAGCGCGCACCTCCTTGACGCCGGCGGTGATCGCCGAGAGCTCCAGGAAGTGCCGGTCGGTGCTCTGCGCCACGACGTGCGCCAGCGTGGTCTTGCCGGTGCCGGGCGGGCCCCAGAGGATCACCGAGGCGGGCACGGCGCGGGACTGCGCGGAGGCCTCGACGAGCCGGCGCAGCGGGGAGCCGGGACGCAGCAGCTTGGCCTGGCCGACGACTTCGTCGAGGGTGCGCGGGCGCATGCGCGCGGCGAGCGGGGCGCGGGATTCGCCCTGCTCGCGGCTCGCGTAGTCGAAGAGGCTGTCGGCCGGCATGGCACGAGCCTAATACGCGGCGCCGACAAATCCGGATCAAGGAGTAGGCGCGGGCCCGCGCGAGCGCCGTACCGGATCAAGGAGTACGTGCAGGGCCCGCGCGAGCGCCGTACCGGATCAAGGAGTACGCGCATGGCTCGCGCGAGCGCCGTACCGGATCAAGCTTGTCGGTGCCGGATGCGAGAATCGTCGCCATGGACGTGATGCCGCAGGCGGCGGTCACCCGGTACGGCTCGTACGCCGAACTGCCCGGGGCGATGCTCGAGGACACGATGCTGCTGATCGAGACCGACCCCGGCGTGCTGCACGGCGCGTGGACCGCCTCGGACGGGTACGCGTTCGCCTCGGTCGACGGCTACGGCGGCGATCCGTGCTGGCTCAACGTCGTCGGGCCGCCGGAGACCTCCGCGGCGCTGATCGAGGCGGCGCTCGGCGAGCTGGGCGGGCGGTGCTGCGGGATGACCGTGCCGCGCGGGCTGGACGTCGCGCCGTGGCTGCGCTTCGGAAGCGGAGGCGGGGACGGAACCGGCGCCGGGGCCGGAACCGGAGGCGGGGACGGAACCGGAAACGGAAGCGGAGCCGGAACCGGAAGCGGGGACGGAACCGGAAACGGCGACGGCGACGGCGACGGCGACGGCGACGAGGCAGCGGCCGAAGCCGCAGCGGGGACGGGAGCCGAGGTCGGGGCGGTCGCCGCGGACGGCCTGCTCGAGCCCAGCCAGTGGGACGCGATGCGCTGCGACGCGCCGCCGCCGGTGCAGCCGGGTGAGGAGCGGGTGCGGCCCATCGAGGATCTCGCGGCGCTCCAGGAGTTCCTGGACCGGGTCAATCCGCACCATTCGGTGCGCGCGGACCATCCCGAGGTGGAGCGCTGGCTCGGAGCGCGCGACGCCGTGTCCGGCGAGCTGCTGGCGGTCGGCGCGTTCACCCGGCGCCGACGGGGTACGGCGTATCTGGCCTCGATCGCGACGGCCGAGGCCGCCCGCGGCCAGGGGCTCGGCGCGGCGGTGACGGCGGCTCTGACGCGGCACGCGTTCACGTCCGGTGACACCGTGTGCACGCTCGCGCACTACCATCCGAACGAGCCGGCGCGCCGGATCTACCTGCGGCTGGGCTATCGGACGACGCATCAGTCGCAATCGGTCCAGTTCGGGCGCCGTCGCGAGGCGGGGTGCCCCTGAGCCCTGGGCCCGGGCGAGTGATGTGGGACACAATAAGATCCATGACGAGAGCCTGGAAGATCGAGCCGACCGGTCCGCTGCGCGGGGACGTCACGGTCCGCGGGTCGAAGAACGCCGTCACCAAGCACATGGTCGCCGCGCTGCTCGGCGAGGGTCCGAGCAGGATCGCGAACGCGCCGCGGGTCGGCGACGTGGAGATCACCGGATCGATGCTGCGATCGGTCGGCGCGAGCGTGGAGCGCGAGGGTGACACGCTGGTCATCGAGCGCGGCGCCGAACTCTCCGCCGCGGTGCCCACCACGTTCACCGGGCGCAACCGGATCCCGGTGCTGCTGCTCGGCCCGCTGCTCAACCTCACCGGCGAGGCGTTCGTGCCGCTGGTCGGCGGGGACGCGATCGGCCCGCGCCCGCTGGACTTCCACATCGACGCGCTGACCAAGATGGGCGCGAACATCGTCGTCGACGAGACGGGCATCCACGCGACCGCGCGGCGGCTGCAGGGCACGAAGGTGCAGCTGCCGTATCCGAGCGTCGGCGCGACCGAGTCGGTCATGCTGAGCGCGGTGCTCGCCGAGGGCCGGACCGTGATCCAGAACGCGGCCGTGGAGCCGGAGATCATGGAGCTCGCGCTGTTCCTGCAGCGGATGGGAGCCGGCATCCAGCTCCAGCCGGACCGCAGGATCCTGATCGAGGGCGTCGAGAAGCTGCACGGCGCCGCGACGACGCTGGCGGGCGACCGGCTCGAGGCCTTCAGCTACCTCGTCGCGGGCCTGCTGACCGGCGGGCAGGTGCGCGTCCACGGCTGCGCGCAGGAGCGCCTCGTGACCGCGATCGAGACGCTGCGGAAGATGGGCACGCACTTCGAGATCAGCGACCAGTACATCACCGCCTCGGCGCCGAACGGCCTGCGCTCGGCGGCCGTGCACACCGACACCCACCCCGGGTTCGCCACCGACTGGCAGCAGCCGCTGCTCGTGCTGATGAGCCAGGCGCGGGGCCTGTCCGTGCTGCACGAGACGGTGTTCGAGAACCGGTTCGTGTACGTCAAGGCGCTGCAGCAGCTGGGCTGCGAGATCGAGCTGTTCCCGATGTGCCTGGGCGGCAACGCCTGCCGCTTCCACGACACCAACCACCTGCACTCGGCGGTCGTGCACGGCCCCTCGAAGCTGGTGGGCGCGGAGGTGCACGTCCCGGACGTGCGCACCGGCTACTCCTCGGTCATCGCCGCGTCCATCGCCGACGGCCCCTCGGTGCTGCTGGACGTCGAATCCCTCGAACGCGGCTACGACGAGCCGCTGAATCGGCTACAGTCGCTCGGCATGGCGATCACCGTCATCGGGTCCTGATCGCCAGACTGTAGAGATAAACCACCTTGGGGGAGAGAGACGTGTCCGTGTTCCAGGACGCAGCCGCGGCCCAGTTCGGGCCGGCGCCGGTCGGCAAGCAGATGAAGAAGCGCAACGTGGTCGCCGTGTGGATCGGGCTTCCGCTGATCACGCTGGGCATTTACCACCTCGTCTGGTACTACACGATCCAGGCCGAGATGAAGGAGTTCGACCCGCGCGAGGAGAAGATCAACCCGGTCGGCTCGCTGCTGACCGTGATGTTCGGCTGGATCCTGTGCTACGTCCCGCCGCTCGTGTCGTACTACAACACCGGCAAGCGGATCGCGAACGCGCAGCGCGCGGCCGGCCTGGCGCAGACCTGCAGCCCGGTCGTGGGGCTGCTGCTGATGTTCGTGTTCGGCCTGGGCACGCTGTACTACCAGGGCGAGCTGAACAAGGTCGTCGAGCACTACGGCGACGCCCCGGCCGGTTCGCCGGTCCAGCTCGCCGCGTAGCCGGCCCGTCAGCGGGTGGCCGGCGCGTCGGCGCGTAGCCGGCGCGTCAGCCGCCGTGCGCCAGCCGGCGCAGGGTCTCCTCGGGCTCGCGGCAGAGCCCGAGGTGCACCGGCGGTGGCCGGCGCGTCGGCGCGTAGCCGGCGCGTCAGCCGCCGTGCGCCAGCCGGCGCAGGGTCTCCTCGGGCTCGCGGCAGAGCCCGAGGTGCACCGGCCCCGGCTGCAGCACGGCCGAGCGGGGGGCCGTCAGCCAGCGGAAGCGCTGCCCGAGCGAGATCTCCCCGGCCGGACCGGCGGGCGCCCCGCCGCGGCAGATCTTCGCGATCGCGCCGAGCGCGGCGGCCAGGCCGTCGATGTCGGCGTCCGGATCGAGGGCGCGCACGCGGTCGGGGTCGAGCCACGTCGCGCAGGCCAGGAAGTCGCGGGCCTGGCAGTACACGAGCACGCCGACGTTCACCGCCTCGCCGAGCTCCACCCGCGGAACCGCGCGCAGGTACGCGTACTCCACCGCGTTCGAGGCGGCGTCCTTCGCGGCTGCGGTGTCCGCGGTGTGCGCGGAGTCCGCGGAGGTGGCGGCAGCGTGCTGAGCGGCAGTCATCATCGTCACCGGGCCGCCTTCGCGTCCACCGGCGCAAGCCACTCGGAGCGCGGCTCGCGGAGCCGGACCGCGAACCAGTCCACGAAGGCCTTGCGCACGGCGTCCGGCGAGTCGAAGCCCGGCTCGTCCGCCAGCCACTCGTCCGGAACCAGCGCCGCCGCGGCGGCGACCGCGTCCGGGGTCACCAGGGGCGCCAACGCCGCGTCCGCCGCCCGCAGATCCGGCTCGAACCGGGCCAGCACGTGCTCCCCGGGCGCCATCCGGGACGGCCGGCGCGCGGAGCGCTCGATCGCCGCCGCGTCCTGCGGCCAGGAGTGCTGGAAGATCAACGACGCGCCGTGGTCGATGAGGTAGAGCCTGCCGTGCCAGCGCATCAGGTTCGGGTTGCGCCACGAGCGGTCCACGTTGCCGACCAGGAGGTCGAACCAGACGACGCGTCCGGCGAACCCGGCGTCCACCTCGAACGCGAGCGGGTCGAAGTTGAGCGAGCCCGGCAGGTAGTCCATGCCGAGGTTGAGCCCGACGCTGTTGAGGAGAAGCTCCTGAATCTCCTGGTCCGGCTCGCCCTTGCCGATGGCCGCGTCCAGCTGCACCGTCACCAGCTCCGGCACCGGGAGCCCGAGCGCGCGGCCCAGCTCCCCCGCCACGACCTCCGCGATCAGCGCCTTGCGGCCCTGCCCCGCGCCGCGGAACTTCACGACGTACATCCCGAGGTCGTCCGCCTCCACGATCGCGGGAAGCGAGCCGCCCTCCTTCAACGGCGTGACGTATCTGGTCGCGGTGACATGTCTGAGCACGGGGACAAGCCTAACCGCAGATTCCTGTCGGACCCCTCCGGTAGAACCGGGGTCATGAAGGCTCTTCTCACCTCGGCCGGGATCAAGAACCGCAGCATCCACGATGAGCTGGTGGAGCTGCTGGGCAAACCGATCGCCGAGTCCAGCGCCCTGTTCATTCCGACCGCGATCCACCCCTTCCCCGGCGGGCCGGGCATGGCCTGGCGGGCGGTCACCGGCGCGTCGGCGTCACCGCTGGTCCAGCTGGGGTGGAGGTCGCTGGGCCTGTTGGAGCTGACGGCCCTGCCGCACATCGAGCAGGCCGCGTGGCTGCCGTCGGTCCAGGAGGCCGATGCGCTGCTGGTGTGGGGCGGCGATCCGATCTTCCTCGCCGAGTGGCTGCGGCGCTCCGGGCTGGCGGAGGCACTGCCGACGCTGCGCCCCGAGTCGGTCTACGTCGGGGTGAGTGCCGGGAGCATCGCCGCCACCACCACGTTCGCGGAGACATATCCCGAGCCGCCGCGCGGGAACGACGGCCCGCTGGAGTCGGAGCAGGTCGTCTTCGCGACGCCCCAGGGCGATGTCGAAAGGCTCCTGGTCGCGGGGCGGGGCGCGGGCCTCGTCGACTTCGCGGTGATCCCGCATCTGGAGAACCCCGACCACCCCGACGCCTCGCTGCCTAACGCGGAGAAGTGGGCGGCTCGCATCCCCGTCCCCACATACGCGATCGACGATCAGAGCGCGGTCTCGGTGGTCGACGGGGTCGCCCGCGTCGTCTCGGAAGGGCAGTGGAAGCTCTTCAGGCCGTGATCGGCGGGAGCATGCCGACGCCGGATGGTGACGCGGGCCGGGTCCCTTGGCACAGGGGCCCGGCCCGCGTGACCGGCGGCTCGCCGGAGTGCGCAACCGCCGCGCGGCGCGTGCTTAACGCGGCGCGTAGTCGTCGATGACCGGCAGAGCCTTGTCGCTGTAGTCGAACATGGCCTGGTTCTCCCACCCGTCGCCGGAGCTCGGGTCGGTCGGATCCCAGCCGTTGCCCTGCACGACGGTCCAGGTCGGCTCCCAGTAGAAGGCGCCGAGACCGAGGCCGTTCGGGACGGCCTGGACGATGCTGAGGGTGTCGCGGAACATCGCGGCCTGGCCGGCCGGCGTGGCGGCGTAGCCGGTCTCCAGCTCGCTCGCGGTGCTGAAGCTGAGCGAGGCGGTGGGGTCGCCGCTGTCGAGGGTGAACGGGTACGCGGTCTCGGCGAGGATGATCGGCTTGCCGTAGCGCTCGGCGGTCTGGTCGAGCGTGGACTGCAGCTCGTCCAGGTATCCGTGCCAGTAGGAGTAGTACGACAGCGCGATCACGTCGAACGGGATGCCCTGCGCGACCGCGTTGTCGAAGAACCACTCGACGCCGCCCCAGCTGGCCGCGTTCGCGATGTGCAGCGCGATCTTCGCGTGCGGATCCGCCGACTTCACGCCGGCGATCGCCGACTTGAGCAGCGCGCCGAACGTGGTCCAGGCGGTGCTGGAGCCGTAGTCGAGGCCGGTCGGCCACAGGAAGCCGCCGTTGACCTCGTTGCCGGTCTGCACCATGTCGGGCGGGGTGCCCTGGCGCACGAGGTCGCCGACCACCTTCGCCGAGTAGCCGTAGATGTCGGTCTCGAGCTGGCTCAGGCTGTCGTTCGCCCACGCCGCGGGGGTCGCCTGGTGGCCGGGGTCGGTCCAGGTGTCGGAGTAGTGGAAGTCGAGGAACAGCTTCATGTGGTGCGCCTTGGCCTCGCGGGCGCCCTCAAGCAGCTGCTGCTCGTCGTTCATGCCGTCTTCCGGGTTCACCCACACGCGCAGCCGGACGTAGTTCATGCCCGCGCTGCCGAGGATGTCGAGTGCGTTCTCCTGCTGCCCGTCGGCGTTGTAGTAGGTGCCGCCGAGCTGCTCGGAGCGCACCAGCGTGGAGACGTCGCCGCCGCGGATCGGCAGCGAGGCGTAGCCCGGGGTCAGGGTGACCAGGCCGTAGTTGGTCCAGTCGCCCGCCGCGCTGTTCGAGACCAGGTGGATGGTGGCCTCGTGGTTCGTCACGTGCACCGAGGTGACGATGTGGATCCAGCTGCCGTCCGAGATCACCGGGACGGCGGTCCGGTTGCTCTGCCGACCGGACTGGAGCTCGATGTAGTCCGCGGTGTCGCCGCCGCCCGACTTCACCCAGGCGCCGAGCGTGTAGGCGCCGTCGTCCAGGCCGGTCACGCGCTGCCAGGTGTCCACGTCGTACGCGGACGAGGACCAGTGCGTGAGCTGGTACGCGTCGCCGTCGTAGCCGTACCCGGTCGCCTCCGTGAACGAGGCGCCCGCGGTTCCGGTCGTGCTCCAGCCGGCGGGGGTCGCGGTGCCGGTGCCGTCGACGTCGAAGCCCGGGTTGACGACCTGGCCGTCGCCGGCTTCGGCGCCGCCGCGGCCGCCGTTCGCATCCGCGTGGGCCACTGCGGGGAACGCGGTCAACGCGAGGGCGGCGACGCCCGCGCACAGTCCGCGCGTCCATATCCGTGGCTGTGCCTTCGCATGCTGCATCGCTGCATCACTCCCAAGATCGGGGCCCGCCGCTCACCCTTCGTTGGGATCGTTCACAGGCCCGGCCGTAAGAAATACCACTGCAGCTGCAATTCGTCGAGATGTGCCAAGGGGTTTTGAAGGACACAATTCCGTGAACGCTCCCAGCCTGCGGCGACCGTCCGGCGCCGCGCCGGACTAGGCTGCGGGACATGGCGGCTGCGGAGGACTTCGAGGAGCACCGGCGCTATCTCGGCGCGGTGGCCTACCGGATGCTCGGCTCGATCGCCGACGCCGAGGACGTCGTCCAGGAGGCCTGGCTGCGCTGGCGGGACGTGGACCACGCGGGCGTCGAGAATCCGCGCGCCTACCTCACGACCGTCGTCACGCGGCTGTGCTGCAACGAGCTCGATTCGGCGCGTACGCGGCGCGAGTCCTACTACGGCGAGTGGCTGCCGGAGCCGCTGCTCGACGAGGCGCCGGGCCCGCAGGATCGGGCCGAGGTCGGCGAGCAGATCTCGTACGCGGTCACGGCGCTGCTGGAGCGGCTGAGTCCGGCCGAGCGCGCCGCCTTCGTGCTGCACGACGTGTTCGGCGTGGACTTCGCGCTGATCGCCTCGGCGCTCGACCGCTCGGAGCAGGCCGTCCGCCAGCTCGCCTCGCGGGCCCGCCGGCAGATCAAGGACGACGGACCGCGACGGACCGCCGACCGGGCCGTGCAGCGGCGGGCCGTCGAGGCGTTCGCCGGAGCCGTGACGCAGGGCGACATCATGGCTCTGATGCGGGTCCTTGACCCGGACACCGTCTGGCACTCGGACGGCGGCGGCATCGTGCGGGCCGGGGTGCGCCCGATCCTGGGCGCGGACAAGGTGGCTCGGCTCGTCCTCGGACTGGTCAGGAACTTCGTGGAGCCGGGCACGACGATGGGATTCGTCGAGCTCGACGGCGAGACGGGGATCGTCGTGCACGGCCCGGACGGCGCGCCGATCGCCGTGTTCGGCTTCTGCGTCGATGACAGCGGCCTGATCTGCGAGTCCCATGCCGTGGTGACCCCGGAGAAGCTGACGCGGGTGCCGTCCGCGGCGGTCTGAGCGCAGCCGGCCAGGGTGCAGTCGGTGTGAGCGCAGTGGGTGTGAGCGCGGTCACTGTCACATTCACGGGCCCGGCCCGGTCCCCCTCTCGTAGACACGCTCACGAGAGGACGAACAGAACATGGACAGGCACATCGTGGTCATCGGTGCCGGCTACGCGGGCCTCGCCGCGGCGACCCGCGCGGGCCGCAAGCAGCGGGTGACGCTGATCGCTCCCGAGGACCGCTTCCTCAACCGCGTCCGCCAGCACGAGGTGGCGGCCGGCCACGCCGAGCACCGGCCAACGATCGCGCACGTGCTGCGGGGCCGGAACGTCACGCACGTCCAGGCGCGGGCCACCGAGCTGGACCTGGCCGGGCGCAAGGTGTTCACCGACGGCGGCCGCACGCCGATCAGCTACGACACACTCGTCTACGCGCTCGGCAGCCGCACCGCGTTCCACTCCGTGCCCGGAGCCCGCGAGCACTCCTACCCGATGGAGCGGGCCGAGGAGCTGCGCGACCGGCTGCGGCGCCAGGACGACGCGGCGGTGGTCGTGGTCGGCGGCGGCGCGACCGGGATCGAGCTGGCCACCGAGCTCGCCGAGGCGTACCCGGAGCGGCGGGTGGCGATCGTGGACGCGGGCGAGGTCGGCGGCCGGTACTCGGCGAAGGGCCGCGCTCTCGTGCACGAGACGCTGGGGAGGCTCGGTGTCGAGGTGCACGAGCACACCGAGGTCACGGCCGTGGACGACGAGGGCCTGACGACCGCGAGCGGCCGCATCGAGGCGGGGATCGTGGCGTGGACCGCGTCGCTCGAGGTCGGGCCGCTCGCGGCGCAGAGCGGGCTCGCGGTCAACGAGCAGGGCGAGGCGCTCGTGGACGAGTACCTGCGCTCGGTCTCGCACCCCGACGTGTACGTCGTGGGCGACGCGGCGGCCGTGACGCTGCCGGGGATCGGCCGGCTGCGCAAGGCGTGCGCGACGGCCCAGCCGATGGGCTGGTACGTCGGACGGGCGCTCGCGCGCGGCGGCGCGTCGAAGCCCTACACGTACCGCTACGTGGTCCAGTGCATGAGCCTCGGCCGGAACTCCGGGATGGTGCAGGTGGTCGGCAAGGACGACGCGATGACCGGCCGCGTGTTCGGCGGCCGGACCGGCAGGCTGATCAAGGCCGCGATCGTGCGGTACGTCGTGCTGGGGCTGCGATAGCGCCGTGCGCCGGGGCCGAGGCAGGTCTCAGCGCTCGTTCAGGCGGTCGGGGCTAGAGTTCGGTTATGAGCAGCGAAGGGTCCAGATCCGGGCGGTCCGGCCACCTCGTCCGCGGCGGCCTCGTCGGCCTGGTCGCGGGCGGTGCCGGCCTCGCGGTGGGCGAACTTGTGGCGGTGGTCACGGGCGAGGCGTCCTCGCCCGCGGTGGCGGTCGGCCAGTGGGCCATCGGCCACACGCCGACCTGGCTCGAGCAGTTCGCGATCCGCAACTTCGGCACCGGCGACAAGCGGATGCTGCTGATCGGCGTGTACGCGGTGCTGGCGCTGGCCTCGGCGGGCGCCGGAGTCCTGGCGCGCACCCGCCTGACGGCGGCGAGCTGGGTCGCCGCGTGCTTCGGGCTCGTCGGCATGCTCGCCGCGGCGACCCGGCCGAACGCCGGTCTCAGCTATCTGCTTCCCTCGCTGCTGGCCGGGGTCACGGCGGTGCTCGTGCTGCGCTGGCTGACGATCCTGGCCGCGGCGGACTCGGACGAGCGGGCCGGCCGCGAGGAGCGGCGCCGCTTCCTGCTGGGGATCCTCGGCACCGCGGCGGGCGCGCTGGTCGGCGGGTTCGGCGCGAAGGCCTGGATCGACAGCCGGTACGACGCCGAGGCCGCGCGGTCCACGGTCGTGCTGCCGAAGCCGGAGACCGCCCTCGCCGAACCGCCCGCCTCGGTGCATCCGAACGTCTCCGGGCTCGGGCCGTTCTTCACGCCGAACTCGCAGTTCTACCGCGTGGACACGGCGCTCTCGATCCCGCAGGTGAATCCGGACACCTGGAAGCTGCGGATCCACGGCATGGTGAGCCGGCCGTTCGAGATCACCTTCGATGAGCTGCTCAAGTACGCGTTCGAAGAGCACGACATGACACTCACCTGCGTGTCCAACCCGGTAGGCGGCTCGTACTGCGGCAACGCGCGCTGGCTCGGCACGCCGCTGGCGCCGCTGCTGCGCCGGGCCGGAGTGCAGTCGGGCGCGGACATGATCCTCTCGACGTCGACCGACGGCATGACGATCGGCTCGCCGGTCGAGGCGACGCTGGACGGCCGCCAGGCGATGCTCGCGGTGGCGATGAACGGCGAGGTGCTGCCGGTCGAGCACGGCTTCCCGTGCAGGATGCTGATTCCGGGCCTGTACGGGTACGTGTCGGCGACGAAGTGGGTGACGGACCTCAACATCACCACGTTCGCCTCGTCGTCCGCGTACTGGACGCAGAACGGCTGGTCTCCGCAGGGCCCGGTGAAGACGGCGTCGCGGATCGACGTGCCGAGCGACAACGGCACGGTCTCGGCGGGTACCGTCACGCTCGCGGGTACGGCGTGGGCCACGCACCGCGGCATCGCGGCGGTCGAGGTGCAGATCGACAAGGGCGCCTGGCAGGAGGCGTCGCTCGCGGCCTCCGACACGCCGGACACCTGGCGCCAGTGGGTGTATCAGTGGCCGAACGCCGCGCGCGGCTCGCACACGGTCGCCGTGCGCGCGACCGACGGCACCGGGACCACGCAGACCTCCGTGGTCGCCGACCCGGTTCCGGACGGCGCGACGGGTTACCACACGATCACGGTCCAGGTGGCGTAGTTCCGGCGTCAACGGCGTTCGGGCACGATGCTCTTCGCGTGCTGCACGATGGCGTCCAAGTGGCGTAGTACCGGCGTCAACGGCGTTCGGGCACGATGCTCTTCGCGTGCTGCACGATGGCGTCCAGGTGGCCGGCGTGCGCCCCGCGCCAGTAGGCCTGACCGCACTCGGAGCACTCGGCGAAGGTCTCGTACGTGCGCTGGGTGCCGGAGGGCAGCCGGTCGCCCATCTCCTCCTTGGAGATCTCGCGCAGCTCGCCGTTGCAGGAGGTGCAGCGCGTCCACGGCGCGAGCGGCGGCGCGAAGCGGGTGAGCACCTCATCGAGCTGCTGAGCCGGGCGGTTGCTGTAGATGTAGGCGCCCGCGAACAGCTCGCGGCGGTGCAGCAGGCCGCGGTCGCGCGAGAGCATGATGCGCTCCTCGGCCGCCGATTTCGCGGCGAGGGCCGCGTCACCGACGTCAGGGTTCTCATATGCCGTGTCCAGGCCGAGCAGCCGCATCCGCCGAGCGAGCGTGCCGAGGTGGATGTCGAGCAGGAAGCGCAGCGGCGCACCCGCGCCCGGTGCCGGCTGCGGCAGGCCGACGGCCTCGACCTCGAGGTACTCCCCCGCCGCCGGAACGTGCCCGGCGCTCACCGCGGCGCCGTCCACCCGCAGCGCGCCGACCTCGGTCAACGGCACGCCGAGCGACTCGACGACGTGGCCCAGCGTCGAAACGCCGTCGCAGCGAACCGTCGCCCCGGCCGTGCGCTGCGCGGGACCGACGAACAGGTGCAGGCGCGGGTCGAAGGCGACCTGGATCTCCACGGGCTCCATCCGACCAGCATGCCAGCGGCGCGCAGCCGCACGCCAACGGCTTTATCGCGCGTGAGATGATCGGGCCCATGCTGCTGCCCCGCCTGATCGCCACGGACCTCGACGGCACGCTGCTCGACCACCGGAAGGAGCTCACGCCGCGCACGGTCGCGGCGGTGCGCGCGGTGATGGCCGCGGGGATCGGGTTCGTGCTGGTCACGGCGCGCCCGCCGCGGACCGTCGGGCACCTCGCCGAGCAGCTGGGCGGCCGGATCGCGGCGCTGTGCGGAAACGGCACGATACTCGCCGAGTTCGACACCTCCGCGGCCGCCTCCGATCAGGCGGCGTCGGCCGGCACCCTGACCTTCATCCGCTCCTTCGCCGCGTCCGACGCCGTGGCGATCGTGGAGCAGCTCAAGCCGGTGTTCCCGGAGGCCGGGTTCGCCATCGAGACCGGGCTCGACGTGTACTTCGAGACCGGGTTCGGCCTCGGCTCGGTCACCGACGAACGCAGGGTCCTGACGGACAGCCTGGCCGCGATAGCCCCGCAGATGCGCAGCATCATCAAGATCCTGGCCAGATCCGGGCAGCGCACCGCCGACGACATGGTCGCCCTCGCCGCCGAGAAGCTCACCGTCCAGGCCGAGGTCAGCCACTCGGGCGGGGCCGGCCTGCTGGAGATCGCCCCGCTCGGCGCCTCGAAGGCGAGCGCGCTGGCCTGGCTGTGCGAGAGGCGCGGCATCGACGCCGCCGACGTCGCCGCGTTCGGCGACATGCCCAACGACCTCCCGATGCTGCGCTGGGCCGGCCGCGGCTACGCCGTGGCCAACGCGCACGACGAGGTCCTGGCCGCCGCCGACCACGTGGTCGGCCACCACGCCGAGGACGGCGTCGCCCTCGCGCTCGAGATGCTGCTCGACGGGGTATCGAAGACCTCTGCTTAAACCCGCGGCTCCGTCAAGCGGCGCGGACGGAGATTTTGCGATGGAAACGCCTTTCTTAGGCCGCTTTCAAGCTTGTTTCATGCGGCGCGGCAGGATGCGTACTTAAGTGGGCACCGGTCCCCGCGCGCGCCCCGGCGCCGACCGGAGACCACCCCCTCCGCCGCCGGGAGCGGCGGCCCCGGCGGCGGAGGCGGAGGGGCGCGGGCGGGCGACGTGGTGATCGCCGCCCCGGGAGAGGTCCGCGTAATCCCGTTGATGGCACCCCGGCCGGATGCTTGACTGGGTAGCCACGGTGCCCTACTGTGACCTCGAAAAGTAAGGAAACTTTCCTTATTAGAGAGGTGCGATGGACCAGGTCCCCGGAACCCCGAGCCTGCTGCGCGCGATCAACGATAGGACCGCGCTGCAACTGCTCAGCGAGCAGGGTCCGCTCACCCGAGCCCGGCTCGGCGCGCTGACCGGGCTGTCCAAGCCGACCGCCACCCAGCTGATGGACCGCCTCGAGGCGGCCGGCCTGGTGGAGGCGCTGCCCGGGGAGGGGCGCACCGCGCGACTGTACCGGGTGCGGCCGGGCGCCGCCTACGTGGCGGGGATCGACGTGACGCCGGCCCGGCTGCGGGTGCGGCTGTGCGATCTGACCGGCGAGATCATCGCCGAGACCTCGCTCGCCACGCCGCGCCGCGAGGTGAAGGACGCGGTGGACCGGGTCCGCGAGGCGCTCACCGAGGCGTGTGCCGCGGCCGGGATCACCGTGCCGCAGCTCAACCGCGTCGTCATCGGGCTCGGCGGCGCGCCGGATCCGCAGACCGGCCGGATCCGGTACGCCCCGCACCTACCCGGCTGGCACGACCCGAACCTCCCGGCCCGGCTGCGCTCGGAGCTGACCGGGCAGAACGAGCCGGATCCGGCCGTGGACGTGGAGAACGACGTCAACCTGGCCGCGATCGCCGAGCAGTCCCTCGGCGTGACCCGCAAGGGCGCGCCGCTGGAGTGCCGCGACTTCGCGGTGCTGTGGATCGGCGACGGCATCGGCGCGGCGATCGTGATCGACGGCCGGCTGCACCGCGGCTACACCGGCGGCGCGGGCGAGCTCGGCTACATGCCGGTCTCCGGCCAGCCGCTGACGCGCAACATCCGGCGCAACGTCAACGGCGGCTTCCAGTCCATCGGCGGCGCGCCGGCGGTGCTGAAGCTGGCGCGCTCCAAGGGGTTCTCCGGCTCGGACGCGGCCACCGCGGTGCGCCGCGCGGCCGAGGCCGGACCGCTCGGCACGCCGCTGCTGCAGGAGCTCGCCGAGCGGTTGGCCGTGGGCCTCGCGCCGCTGGTCGCGGTGATCGACCCGGAGCTGATCGTGCTGACCGGCGCGATGCTGCAGGCCGGCGGCGAGCCGCTGCGCGAGCTGATGACCGCCGCGCTGCACGACATCGTCATCCCGCGCCCCAAGCTCGTGCTCTCCGAACTCGCGGAGGCACCCGTGCTCGCGGGCGCGATCGAGTCGGCGCTCGCGCAGACGAAGCAGGAACTCTTCGACAACACCCGCAGAGGAAACAGATGAAGCTGGCCATCATCGGAGGCGGCTCGACGTACACGCCCGAACTCGTCGACGGGTTCGCGCGGCTGCGCGACCAGCTGCCGGTCGAGCAGCTCGCCCTGGTCGATCCGGACCAGGAGCGGCTGGACGCGGTGGGCGCGATATCCCGCCGCATCCTCGCCAAGCAGGGGCATCCCGGCGAGGTGCTGGCCACCTCGGACGTGGCCGCCGGAATCGAGGGCGCGGACGCCGTGCTCTTCCAGCTGCGCGTCGGCGGGCAGGCCGCGCGCAACGTGGACGAGACGCTGCCGCTCGACTTCTGCTGCCTGGGCCAGGAGACCACCGGCGCGGGCGGCCTGGCCAAGGCGATGCGCACCGTCCCGGTCGTGCTGGAGCTGGCCGAGCAGGTGCGCAAGCACGCGCCGAACGCGCGGATCGTGGACTTCACCAACCCGGTCGGCATCGTCACCCGCGCGCTGCTGGACGCGGGCCACGACGCGGTCGGGCTGTGCAACGTGGCGATCGGCTTCCAGCGCCGCTTCGCCGCCGCGGCCGGAGTGGCACCCGAGCAGGTGGCGCTGGACCACGTCGGCCTCAACCACCTGACGTGGATCCGCGGCGTGCGGATCGGCGGCGAGGAGCGGCTCGACGAGATCATCGCCGAGCAGGGCGCCGAGATCGCCGGGAACCTGCACCTGCCGGCCCGGATCCTCACCGATCTGCACGCGATCCCCTCGTACTACCTGCGCTACTTCTACGAGCACGACGCCGTGGTGCAGGAGCTCAAGACCTCCGAGTCGCGGGCCGAGAAGGTCGCGGCGATGGAGCGCCGGCTCATCGAGATGTACAACGATCCGTCGGTGGACGAGAAGCCGCAGCTGCTCGCCGAGCGCGGCGGCGCGTTCTACTCCGAGGCGGCCGTCGAGCTCATCGCATCGCTGACGGGTCCGGCGGGCACCGCGGAAGGCGGGCAGCACACGGCGGAGCCGGACGTGCGCGTCGTGAACCTGCGCAACAACGGCACGCTGCCGTTCCTGTCCGACGAGACGGTGATCGAGGTGTCCGCCGAGGTCGGCCCGAGCGGCATCAAGGCCCTGCCGCAGGCGCCGCTGCCGGCGCACATGCGGGGCCTGATCGCGCACGTGAGCGCGTACGAGGAGCTGGCCCTGGACGCCGCGATCCACGGCGGCCGGGACCGAGTCGTGCAGGCGCTGCTGGCGCACCCCCTGATCGGCCAGTACGACCTGGCCAACCGCCTGGGCGACGCGCTGATCGCCGCGAACGAGAAGTTCCTGCCGTGGGCAGCGCGTTGAGCACCGCGCCCGCCGTCGCCGACCGGAGCGCGGCCGGGCGTTACCCCGGCCTGGTGCTCGCGGTGGACGGCGGCAACAGCAAGACCGACATCGCGCTCGCCACCGCGGACGGCGAGGTGCTGGCGCACGCGCGGTCAGGTCCGTTCATCCCGCAGACCATCGGCGTCGACCCGGCGATCGACACCGTCGCCAAGGCGATCGGCGAGATCCGCACGCAACTCGGGCTCCCGGACGACGAACCGCTCGCGCAGCATCTGTCGGCGTTCGTCGCCGGAGCCGACCTCCCGCAGGAGGAGGCGGCCCTGACGGCGGCGTTCGCGCGACGCGGCTGGGCCGAGACCCTCGAGGTCGGCAACGACACGTTCGCGCTGCTGCGGGCCGGCGCCTCGCATCCCTGGGGCGTCGCGGTCGTCTGCGGCGCCGGAACGAACTGCGCGGGCATCGGCCCCGACGGACGGCGCGTGCGCTATCCGGCGATCGGCATCCTGACCGGCGACTGGGGCGGCGGCCACGCACTCGGGCAGCGTGCGATGTACGCGGCCGTGCGCGGCGAGGACGGGCGCGGCGATCCGACGGCGCTCACCGCGGCCGTCGCGGAGCACTTCGGCACCGACACGGCCATCGACGCGGCGCTCAGCTTCCACGTCGGCACCTTCGCGGAAAGCCGGATCCATGAACTCTCGCCGCTGCTGCTGCGCGTCGCGGCGGCGGGTGACGCGGTCGCCCTCGGCTACGTCGACAGGCAGGCGCACGAGGTCGTCGTTTGGGCGCGCACCACGTTGAACCGGCTCGACCTGCTCGATCGCGAGACGGAGGTCGTCCTCGGCGGCGGCGTCCTGCGCGCGAATGTACCGGTGCTGATGGACCGGATCGCCGCGCTCGCCGCGGCCCGGATCCCGGCGGCCCGCCTCGTCGTACCGGCCCGGAGGCCCGTGCACGGCGCGGTGCTGCTCGGCCTCGACCGGCTGGGGCTCACTCCCTCGGGCTGAGCCCGCGGGAGCCTCGCCGGGCCCGCCGGCCGGCGGCCGAACCGCCCCGCACCGGCGTTGCCCACCCGTTATTAATCCTTTGCCCGGGAGCATTGCACTCCCTCGCACCGGGCAGTTAACTTTACTTACCTTTCTGGCACGTGGTCCGATCCCCCCTTTTCACTCGTGAGGTTTCCAGGATGAGGCGCACAAAGATCCTCGCCGCCGGCGCGGCGATAGGCTTGGCCGCCGCGGTGGCCGGCTGCAGCTCGACCAAGCACACCGGGGCGTCCGGGGGCTCGAACGCCTCCGGCAACGCCGTCCCGGCGCTCAGCGCGAACCTCAAGGCAGGCGGCACGGTCACCATCGCGAACGAGACCGGCGCCACCTGGAACTGCCAGTTCAACCCGCTCACCACGAACCAGCAGGAGGCGAACGGCTACCTCTACGAGTCGCTCCTGTACGTCAACCCCCTGCAGAGCACCGCGGCCCCGACGCCGATGCTGGCGACCGGCTACAGCTGGAACTCCACCGACACCCAGCTCACCTTCGACATCCGCCCGGGCGTGAAGTGGAGCGACGGCACCGCCTTCTCGGCCCAGGACGTCGCCTACACCTTCAACCTCGTCAAGCAGTACAGCTCGCTGGACACCTTCGCGCTGTGGACGGCGCCCGCCGGCGGCGGCGCCGGACTGACCGGCGTGACCGCGAGCGGCGACAAGGTCACGATGACCTTCTCGGCCAACGCGTCGGTGTTCTTCTACGACGTGGCCAACATGATGCCGATCGTGCCCGAGCACATCTGGTCGAAGGTCGGCAACCCGACCAACTACACCGACACCAAGCCCGTCGGCACCGGGCCCTTCGTGGTCAGCTCGTGCAGCGCGGACAACATCAAGTACACCGCGAACAAGACGTACTGGATGCCGAACGAGCCGCACGTCCAGACGATCGACTACCCGGCCTACCTGAGCAACGACCCGGCGAACAACGACCTGGCCAGCGGCAAGGCGAACTGGGGCGGCCAGTACATCCCGAGCGTCAACAGCTTCTACGTGTCGAAGTCCACGAACAACCACATCTGGTCGCCGCCGGTCGCCAACGTGTCGCTGATCCCGAACACGGCCCAGGGCCCGACCGCGAACCTCGGCGTGCGCCAGGCCATCGCCTACGCCCTCGACCGCGCGCAGATCGCCTCGATCGGCGAGCAGGGCGAGGAGCCGGCGGCGAACCAGACCGGCGTGGTCACCCCGACCTTCAACGCGTTCCTGAACTCCTCGGCGCTCTCCTCCTCGGGCTACGCGTCGCAGAACCTGACGAAGGCCGCCGCCGCGCTCAAGACCGCCGGCTACTCGCCCTCGCACCCGCTCAGCCTGACCGTCAAGACCGTGACCGGCTACACCGACTGGGACGCCGACCTGCAGGTGATCAAGCAGGAGCTCGCGGGCATCGGCATCGACGTCACCGTGCTCGACGAGGCGGACAACACGTTCACCAGCGACCTGCAGAACGGCAACTTCCAGGTCATCATGTACGGCCCGCCCGCCGGCCCGACGCCGTACTACGAACTGCACCTGATGCTCGACTCGGCCAACGACCAGGCGATCGGCACCGCCGCGCAGGGCGACTACGGCCGCTACAAGAACTCCGCGGTGGACGCGGCCTTCGGCCAGTACGCCGCCGCCACGTCGGCCTCCGCGCAGCAGGCGGCGCTCGAGCAGGTCGAGACCTACATGATCAACGACGTGCCGCTGATCCCGGTCGTCGAGTCCGTGGACTGGTACCAGTACTCCACCGCCGACCTCGAGGGCTGGCCGTCCGCGGCCGACGCCTACGCGCAGCCCTCGCCCTGGACGTACCCGGATGTCGAGCAGGTGCTGCTGCGCCTGTACTCGAAGAGCGCTCAGTAATCGCGCGCCGGGTGCGGACGCCGGCGTCTGCCGGCGTCCGCACCCGGCGATCAACGAAGGATCGTGACACGCCGTGAGATTCGTCGTGCGCCGACTGAGCATGTTCCTGTTCACGCTCTGGGCGGCAATGACTCTGAACTTCTTCATCCCGCGCTTCATGCCGGGCAATCCAGTGCAGGCGCTCCAGGCGCGCATCCGCGTGAAGGAGTCCCCCGCCGCCCTCGCGTCGATCCTGTCCAGCTTCGGCTACAAGCCGAACGCCGGGCTGGTCCCGCAGTACCTCACCTACCTCAAGGACATGCTCACCGGCCAGTGGGGCGCCTCCATCGGCCTCTCGCTCGGCGAACCGGTCCGCGACATCATCCTCCAGGCTGCGCCCTGGACGCTCGGGCTGATCGGCCTGACCACGGTCGTCGCGTTCGCGCTGGGCAACGTGGCGGGCATCGTGGCCGGCTGGCGGCGCGGCGGCACGCTCGACTCGTGGCTGCCCTCGACGCTCGTGGTCACCGCGAACCTGCCGTACTACTGGGTCGGCATGCTGCTGATCCTGCTGTTCGCCACGACGCTCAACTGGCTGCCCCCCGACTTCAACTACGACCCGACGATCCTGCCCGGCTTCTCGCCCGGCTTCATCGGCAGCGTCCTGCAGCACGCCGTGCTGCCCGCGTTCACGCTGCTGGTCACCTCGATCGGCGGCTGGATCCTGACGATGCGCAATAACATGATCACCACGGTGGCCGAGGACTACGTGCGGATGGCCCGCGCGAAGGGCCTCGCCGACCGGAAGATCATGTTCGGCTACGCGGCCCGCAACGCGATGCTGCCGAACATCTCCGGCTTCGCGATGTCGCTCGGCTTCGTGCTCTCCGGCTCGGTGCTCGTCGAGTACGTGTTCAACTACCCGGGCCTCGGCTACCAGCTGCTGAACGCCGTGGACAACAACGACTACCCGCTGATGCAGGTGCTGTTCATGCTCTACACCGTCGCGGTTCTGGTCGCGCTGCTGGCCGCGGACTTCTTCATGGTGTGGCTCGACCCGCGCGCCCGAGAGAAGGGGTGAGGCGCACGATGAAGTTCGCTTCCCTGGTCAAGAACCGCAAGGCCCTGATCGGCCTGATCCTGTTCGGGATCACCGTCGTGGTGTCCCTGTTCCCCGGCCTGTTCGCGTCGCAGTCCGACGCGGACGTGATCGGCGCCTTCGCGCCGAACCTCGGCCCGTCCACCGCGCACCTGCTCGGCACCACGTCGTACGGCGAGGACATCTTCAGCCAGCTCGTCTTCGGCGCGCGCCAGGTGCTGGTGATCGCGCTGGCGGCGGGCGGGTTCGCCACCGTGCTGTCCGTGCTGATCGGGATCACCGCCGCGTACCTCGGCGGCGTCGTGGACGAGTTCCTGTCGCTGATCACGAACGTGGTGCTGATCCTGCCGACGTTCCCGCTGATGATCATCCTGGCCCGGTACGCGGGCACCTCGAACTGGGTGATGATCTTCGTGCTGGTGGCCACGGGCTGGTCGTACGGCGCGAACCAGATGCGCGCGCAGGCGCTCTCGCTGCGCAACCGGGACTTCCTGGAGGCCGCGCGGGTGCGCGGCGAGCGGCGCGCGTACGTCATCCTGTTCGAGATGATGCCGACGATGACCTCGCTCATCGTCGCCAACTTCCTCGGCTCGGCGCTCTACTCGGTGCTCGCCGCCTCGGGCCTGCAGTTCATCGGCCTGGGCAACCGGAGCTCGGACAGCTGGGGCACGATGCTCTACTGGGCCGACAGCCAGGAGGCGCTGCAGGCCGGCAACGCGATGTGGATCATCGCGCCGGGCCTGGCGATCGCCGTGCTGAGCGCCGCGTTCGCGCTGATGAACTACGCCTTCGACGAGATCGGCAACCCGGCGCTGCGCCCGGTGCGCCGCAAGGACGTGCGCAGGGCGAAGAAGGGCGCCGCGGCGCTCGAGGAGAAGGGAGCGGGCCATGACGCCTACGTCGAGGCCGTCTGAGGACACGGCCGCGCTGCTCGATGTGCGCGACCTGCGGATCGTCTACGACTCGCCGCGCGGCCCGGTGGAGGCCTGCTCCGGGGTGAACCTGACGGTGCGTCCGGGCGAGTTCGTCGGCATCGTCGGCGAATCCGGCTGCGGCAAGTCCACGCTGCTGTTCGGCATCGCGCAGCTGCACACCGCCCCCGCGCGGATCGCCGGCGGCGAGGTGCTCTTCCTGGGCAAGGACCTCGTCACCCTGCCGCCGAAGGAGCTGGGCGACCTGCGCTGGCGCAACCTGGCGGTCGTGATGCAGAGTGCGATGAACGCGCTGAACCCGGTGCGCACGATCGGGGACCAGTTCGAGGACGCGATCCTGGCGCACGAGAAGTGGACCGACGAGCGCATCCGCGAGCGCTCCGCCGAGGTGCTGCGCCTGGTCGCGATCGACCCCGTGCACCTGGGCAGCTATCCGCACCAGCTGTCCGGCGGCATGCGGCAGCGCGCGATGATCGCGATGGCCCTGCTGTTCACGCCGGACCTGATCGTCATGGACGAGCCGACCTCCGCGCTCGACGTGGTGGCGCAGCGTTCGCTGATGGTGCAGATCAAGGAACTGCAGCAGAAGCTGGGCTTCGCGGTCGTCTTCGTCACGCACGACATGTCCCTGGTGAGCCACTTCTCGGACCGGCTGCTGGTGATGTACGCGGGCCAGGTCGTCGAGTTCGGCCCGACCCGCACGGTCTTCGACACCCCCTCGCACCCGTACAGCCGCTCCCTGCTCGACGCCTTCCCGTCGATCCGCGGCCCGAAGGTCCCGCTGCTCGGCATCCCCGGCGACCCGCCGAACCTGGCGGACCCGCCGGCAGGATGCCGCTTCAACCCGCGCTGCCCGGTGGTCCAGGACGCGTGCCGCAGCGAGGCCCCCGAGCTCTACCCGCTCGAAGCGTCGCCCGGCGTGCAATCCCGCTGCCTCGCGCACCGTCCGACCGATCCGATCGACATCTCCTCTCCCGCCACGGAGGTGACGGCGTCATGAGCCCCCTGCTCGAGACGAAGGACCTCAGCCGCCACTTCAAGGTCGGCGGCAAGCTCTTCTCGCACCGACTGCTGCACGCCGTCGACGACGTGAACCTGACGATCAACGAGCGCGAGATCGTCGCGCTGGTCGGCGAGAGCGGCAGCGGCAAGAGCACCATGGCCCGCCTGCTCGCGCAGGTGTACAAGCCGACCGCCGGCCAGATCACGTTCCAGGGCAAGGACCTCGCGCAGCTGCGCGGCCGCAAGCAGCACCTGCAGTACCGCAGCGACGTGCCCATGGTCTTCCAGGACCCGTTCGCCTCGCTCAACCCGGTCTACAAGGTCTCGCACGGCATCAAGCGCGGCCTGAAGCTGCACCGCCCCGAACTGTCCGCGCAGGAGCGGCACCAGGAGCTGCTGCGCGTCGTCGCGGCGGTGGGCCTCAACCCGCCCGAAGAGATCATCGAGCGCTACCCCTACGAGCTCAGCGGCGGCCAGCGCCAGCGCATCGGCTTCGCCCAGGCCCTGGCCTACCGCCCGAAGCTGATCCTCGCCGACGAGCCCGTCTCCATGCTCGACGTCTCGATCCGCATCGGCCTGCTGAACGTCATGGCGAAGCTGCGGGACGAGGAGGGCGTGTCCATCCTCTACATCACCCACGACATCGCGAGCGCGAGGTACGTCTCCGACCGCGTCATGGTGATGTACGGAGGCCACGTCGTCGAATCCGGTCCCACCGAGTCTCTCCTCGCGGACCCTCAGCACCCGTACACCCAGCTCCTGCTCTCCGCCGTGCCCGACCCCCGAGCCCCGCTGGAGGTGACCACGGAGGCGGCCAAGGCAGAGCCCCCGGCCGTCATCGACCCCAAGCCCGGCTGCCGCTTCCGCGCCCGCTGCCCTCTCGCCGTCGACGTGTGCGCCCATGTGACGCCGGTGCTCCGGCCTGTGGTGCCGGAGCACGCGGCAGCCTGTCACGTGACGGCACCGGCGGAGGTGGCTGCGGCTTAGGGATGTACCTCTGCATCGGGTCGTGTCCGCAATCATCGCGCGGACACGACCCGATGGTCTGAGAATCCACCTGGAGCTGTTCGGGCACGTCAAGACCAGCAAGAAGCGCACCAAATTGGGTGCGCAGCCTGGTTGGCAGGCTACAGGGCCGACTCCACCGTGATCACGATCGTGCTGAGGCCGTGGCGCAGGTCGCGGAAGACGAGGCAGCCGTCCCGGTCGACCATCTTCCACACCGCGAAGCTCGTACCGGCGACCAGCGGGGCGCGCAAGGGGACGCTGACGTCGACCACTTCTCCGGGTTCGGTGCGCGGGATCGGGACGCTTGGCGCAGATGCGAGGACCGTCGGGCCGTCACACGGGCCGACACGTGCCAGTTGCATGCCCACCCAGGGTTGGCCGCCGTCGTTCCGGATGCGCCAAGTCTTGGTGATCTCCGCGCCCCGCTCGACTACTGCGCCGTCCGGTGTCACGTCCGCTATAAAGCTGCTGCGCTCGCCGTGAACTCCGACCGCGGCTCCGGATGGTTCCTCCGTCGGCCAAAGTTGTAGCGGAGTCTGCCCTGGCGGCAGGGGCCTGCCCCCGATCATGGGAGCTCGGGCTGTCAGGTACATCGTGCTCAGCATCCCGTCACCGCCGAAACACGTGTCGTAGCGGGTCACCAGTACATGGCTGGGCCGATCGCGTCCGCGCTCCACCAGGGAGAGGTGGCTCTTGCTCGCGCCTACCCTTTCGGCAGCGGCGGCGAGGCTGGCCCCCGCCCGTTCACGCAGGAGCCTCATCGAGTGCCCGAGCAGTAGCCAGGTTTCGCTCTTGTCGACCAAGATCCGATTCACCCCCACGTTTGGGCATCGCCAAACCTCATCAGCAGCGTACATTCTGGCAAGTGTCCGAGGCGAGAATATCCCTGATCCGGCGACGCGGCTTCCTACTCTGAGATGTACAGGCGTCCAGGGAAAGGAGAGTTTGGTTCCGCGCAGCGCACAGCCCGTTCTGCTCCTGCTCTGACCACGCACCCTGCCAGTCGTACGAATGTCGCCCATCAGACCCCGGCAACATCACAGGCCACACCAATCTCGCAGGCGGCCAGGGCAGTAGATTTTTTCGCACCACTTATTGCGGCATCTGTAGAGGTGAGGAGGAAATTCGTGACCGTGCACGAGGAGCGTTATTGCCCTCAATGCAAAAAGAAAGTTAGAATGATTCGCTGCGAAGTCTGCAAGGGGAGGGGCGGCACCGCGACAACGCAGTGTCGTAATGCGTGCAAGCAGCATGGCTGGCTGTGCCCTAAGCATGGCAAGGACTACTGAAAGATAAGCCGCGGCCAGGCCGCGCGAATTTCCGCGGTTCCGCAATCTCGTATTTAGTTTCAGCTGGGGCAAAGGCATCTTGGAGGTCGTAATGCGGCAAAAGGGCGTCGTTTTCACTACAACGCTGGATATACCGGCGTTGGCCAATGTCTTCAAGGGAACGGGCGAGGCCGCCATGGGCGGGGTGAGGAGGGTACTCAAGGTGGCCCCCCGGCTGACCGGAGCGGGAGATAAGATTGGTTTCTACACGCCGAAGTTCGACCCGGTTTGGTCCGGCGTACAGGAGCAGCCCGACTTTGCGGTGGGGGTAAACATCCTCAAGTTTGGCCCAGGTTTCGCTCCCGGCAGCGGTCCGGGTGACGGTACGCACGTTCACATGTATGTGAAGAACAATGGAAATGCGCGCAACGTTGAACTGGTAGCCCAGCATGGGATGACGGATGCCAGGCTTGCCACCAAGCTCGTCTCGCGATTCCTTGATTCGTTTCGGGCGGCGGACCCAGGTCTGAGAATCAACGAATCAAACATCTGAGTCCGTGCCCACCGCCGAACCCGCTGCAAAACGCAGACTGACGCCACCGCAGGCAGCCGACGCGGAGTGAGCCCGCTGGGACCGGGGCGGGCGGGTGGGTAACGCACAGCACGCCGAACCTACGAACACTGGCCCCAGCGGCACGACGCAGCGCCCATAACCACCCCGCTGCCGAGGCGAAAAATCACAGCGCCGACCACAGGAATCGCGGCCCGGTCTCTCCCTATCCCGCGCCCAAGTGCGCAAGCACTGCCTGGTGCGCGGCCCAGCCGTCCGGAAACTTGACGGCGACGCCCAGGCGGACGGGCTCGGCGTGGGGGTGGGCGTCGAGGAGGTCGGCGATGCCGGCGCGGCCTACGACGATGCACGCGTGACGATGCCTCGATAGCAGGACGCAGAGGCGGCCGGTCTCGAGGTGGAAGGCGGTCGCGTCGCGGCGGCCGGACAGGGGGTGCAAGACGATGGTGACGTCGTACTCGCGGCCCTGGAGGCGGTTCGCGGTGTCGACGGTGACGTCGGCCAGGCCGCGTGCGGCTCGGTCGGGGCGGGCGAGAGCGGCGCGGACCGCGGCGGCCTGGTCGCGGTGGGCGGTGCCGATGGCGATGCGGTCGGGGGTGACTTCGCGCTCGTAGCCGGCGGCGCGGTCCACGGCGATGGCACGGCGCTGGACCAGGCGGTCCGCCAGCGCCGCGCAGGCCTCGACAGCCTCGGCGTCGGTGCGGATGGTGTGAGCGGCAGGGAGGCCGTGCCAGGACCAGCCGGTCTCGGCGGCCAGTTCGAGCGATTCGTCGAGATCGGAGGACGAGGCCGCGACCGCGAAGCTCAGGGCTCTGTCTTCCAGGTCGCTGCCCGCGTCGAACGGGGTGAAAGGGTAGAACGCCTTCGCGACCAGCGGCGCGGCCGTCGCGGGCAGGCGCCAGGAGTACGGGAGGCGGTGCACCGGCAGGTGCGGGTTGTGGGCGCGGACGACGGCTACGGCGCTGTCGCTCGGGTCCCAGGGCGATCCGGCCCACGCGTCCGTGTCGACTGTCGCGAAGGGATCGAGTTGGCCGGGGTCGCCCACGAACAGGGCGGTGCCGTTCGCGAAGCGCGGGGCTACGGCGAGCAGGCCGTCGGAGCGCATCTGGTACGCCTCGTCGAGGATCGCCCAGGGGAACTCGCCCTCTTTGACCAGCGCCCACTTGGCGGCGGTGGCGAGGACGATGCCGGCCGCCGCGAGTTCGGGGAGCTTGGAGGAGAACGCCAGGTTCGGGCCGCGGAACGGGGCCAGCCGCTCGGGGACCTCGTAGTCGCCCGCGGTCAGGCGGCCGAGGACGAGCGCCGGGTGCTTCTGGGCGATCTTCTCGACGAGGTCGTCGACCTGCTCGTTCGTCTGGGCGACGATCATCACGCGCTCGCCGTCTCTGGCCAGGCGTTCGGAGAGTTCGACGACGAGGGTGGACTTGCCGGCCCCGGGCGGCGAATCGACGATGACGCCGCGGTGGGCGCGGGAGAGCAGGTCGGCGGCCACGGCCTCGATGACGGCCCGCGCTTCAATGGATCGGGTTGACGCCGTCATCACAGGACCCCCTTCCCGGAGCGACGGGCGGGTCGGGTGCCGGCACGGCCAACGGCTCCAGTGCCAGCGGGGCGATCGGCTCCGGCGCGGCCAGCGGCTCCAGTGCCAGCGCGGCGATCGGCTGCGGCACGGCAATCGGCTCCGGCACGGCCAACGGCTCCGGCTCCGCCCCGGCCAACAACTCCGGCGCCGGCGCTCTCTTCGGCGGGTGACAGTGCCATCGCTAGCGCCACTCCTCGGCCTGGTCCTCAGCGCGGGCGACGTGCGGCCACGGGGGGCCGCCGTGCGTCCACGGGGTCTGATCGGCGTCCGGGAGCTCGGGGCGGGTGCCGCGCTGCTCGGCGAGGAACGTGGCGTAGCAGCGCTCCTCGCCGACCGCCGGGACGCTGCCCGCCTCCGGCGTCTTGCCGCGGCCCATGCCGCTCTGCAGCTCGAGTTCGACCTCGAAGCCGCCCGCCTCGGCCGGCCGCACGGCGAGCAGCCGGACGGTCTGGTTGACGCGCGCGGGGCTGGCGAGCTTGACGCCGGGGCGCAGGATCACCTCGTCCTGCGTCTGCATGACCACCAGCGGACGGGGCCAGGCGCGCTTGCCCTTGATCTCCTGGCGCTCGGCGTCGACGAAGGTGATCCGGCCCGCGAACGCCTCGCCGCCGACGCGGTAGCGGGCGAGGACGAGCGGGTCGTCGATGGCCTGAGTGCGGTCGTAGCTCTGCTGCGCGGATTCCAGGTCGGCGAGCCTGCGCGCGGCGGCTACGGCGCTGGGGCGCTTGGGCTGCGGCGGGGCGCCGTCTTCTATCCCTGTCATGAAGTCGGTGAAGCGGCCGCGGTCCACCTGCCAGCGCAGTTCGTCGGACGCCGCCGCGGGCATCGCGCGCAGCACGTCGATGCCGCGCCAGACCGTTTCCCACGTGGGCTCCAGCTGCGCGGCGAGCGCGGCCCGCAGCTCCTCCTCGGCCTTCGCGACGGCGCGCATGTCGTCCGCCGCACGGGCCTCCTCCTGCGCGCGCACGAGGGGCGCGAGGACTCCGGTGTCGAAGGCGGGGTCGGTGGCCGGGCCGGCCGGGGGCACCGCGTCGGGGTCCTCGGCGAGCAGGGCCGCGGCCGCGCCGCTCATACCGTCCGGCGGGTCGATCCAGCTCAGCAGCGCGGGCAGGTGCTGGTCCTCCAGCGCGCTCTGGCCGGTCGCCCAGTGCTGGGCGAGCACGGACGTCAGGGCCAGGCAGACGCTCGATCCGGGCATCGGCGCGCGGTCGTCGGCGAACCAGGTGAGGTAGCGTCCGAGCAGCGGCACCCGCGCGTCCACCGGGTACGGTCCGTCCACGGTCCGGAAGCGCGCGGAGCGGCCGAGCAGCCGCAGCGCCTCGACGCCGCCGGGATTGGGCAGGATCAGCTGCGGCGCGTCGGTGCAGCGCTCCCACTCCTCGTGGTTCTTCGTCGCCTCGACGGTCTCCGTGTGCTGACGCCGCGCGTCGATGTACGGCACGAGCAGTTCGGCGAACGCGGTCAGGAACTCGAAACGCTGGTCGCGGTTGCGCGGCTGGGCCACGACGAGCAGCGTCGGCGCGTCGCGATCCGTACCGGCCATCACCGCGAGCGGCGCCGCCGCCTCGCCGGCCTGCATCAGCGGGATGACGACGAGCGGTTCGTCGGAGACGTGCACGTGCCGCACCGCGGTGATCGGCACGGCGCGGCCGCCGCGAGCCGCCCGCGCCCGCGCGAGCGCCGTCAGGGTGCTCATCCGTCGGCCTCGGACCCGCCGGCGGCCCGGGGCGCGACCCGCAGCGCCTCGTCGTACGCTCGGGCCGCGGCACGCAGCAGCCGCGCCGCTTCGTGCTGGCCGGAGCCGGCTCCCGCGGTCCCGTCCGCGATCTCAAGGGCCTCGGACAGGGATTCGATCCCGCCGAGCGCGTCGCGCACCGAGCGGCCGAGCGCGTCGGCGGCGCCCGCGGCCCTGGCCTCGGAGCGGCAGTGGAACGCCATCTCGCAGTTCGTCACGCACTCCGGGGCGTATCTGGCCTCGATCATCGTGAGCGACTTGGTCAGCTCGACGGCGCTGCGGTGCTCGCGTCCCGGCTCGCCCTTCGCCTCGGGCGGGTCGACCGCGAGGTCGAAGTCGACGGCCGGATCGAGATCCGCGATCAGCGCGCCTATCCGCGGCAGCCTGGCCAGCTGGCGTTCCACGGCGGCGATCTGCCGGCGCACGTCGAGCAGGTGCGCGCTGGGCTTGTTCGCGAAGTCCGTCGGGCAGATCAGCAGCACGTCGTCGGCGACGATCGCGGGATCGACGCCGAGTTCGGTGAAGAGTCTGCGCAGCGCGAGGACGTACACGGCGGCCTGGGTGGCGGCGGCGCCCACCTTCGCCGGATCGGCCTGGCCGTCGATGACCGCGAAGGACTTCACCTCGGCGACGTAGAGCCGCGCGGGGGCGCTCGCGGACGCGTCGGCGGGACGGGCGCTGAGGGCGACAACATCGGGTTCGACGTACGCGGTGCGCCCGCCGACGTCGAGCCGCAGCAGCGGATGGTCGGCGAGCAGCGGCTCACCGGCCGCGACCCGCGCGAACGCCTGGCGGGTGCGCTCGTAGCGCGCGGCGCGGTCGAGGTTCACCGGCGCGGCCGGATCGGCTTCCGGTTCGACGCCGAGGTCGACGTATTCGTGCTCGGGGACGTCGAAGCGCAGCGGCTCGGCGCGCAGCAGTTCGAGCAGTGCGGCGCAGTTGTCGGCCTTGACCTGCTTCTCGAAGGCGAGGCCGCGGGTGATCGCGAACGGCGACTGGCCGTATCGCGCCGGGAAGCCGATCCGCTCCGCGAGCTTGCGCTTGTCCACGCCCGCCGCGTCCAGCACGGCCCGGCGCGAGCAGCCGGGATTCACGGTGAGCGCCGCGATCGTGCGCGCGTCGTGGCTGCGCGGCGGTACCGGTCCGCGCAGAGCGTCGAGCCGCGCCGCGGTGCCGGCGGGCCCCGGTGCGGCTGTGGCCTGAGGAACGGAAGGTGACATGGGCATTTGCCTGCCCACGATAGCCCAAAGCGGCGTTCCCGGGCTGATTAAGGGGCGTTTCAAGGGCGTTTTCGGCACCGGGAGCCGGCGCCGACCCCGAGCCGCCGCAGTGCTCTGCGGTCAGCAGGCCAGCTGCGGAGACGGTTCGGAGTCGGCGGAGCGGCTGAGCTCGACCGGCTGCTCGCACCAGATCGTCTTGCCGCCCGCGACGGGCCGGCTGCCCCAGCGGCGGGAGAGCGCGGCGACCAGCATCAGGCCGCGGCCCCCCTCGTCGAAGGCGTGGGCGCGGCGCACGTGCGGCGCGGTCTCGCCGGCGTCGTAGACCTCGCAGATGAGCGTCCCGTCGAGCTTGCCGGCGCGGCGGCGCGGCTGATCGAGGATCAGGCGCAGCCGGATCGGCGCGCTGCCGTAGCGGATCGCGTTGGTCACCAGCTCGCTGACGATCAGTTCGGTGGTGAAGGCGAGTTCGTCGAGGCCCCAGCCGGAAAGGCACCGGCTGACCCGCGCGCGCATCTCGCCGACGATCGCCGGGTCGACGGGCACGTCCCACGTGGCGACCTGGTCCGGGTCGAGGGCGTGGGTGCGGGCGACGAGCAGGGCCACGTCGTCGCTCGGCGGCGTCGTGAGCATCGCGTCGAGCAGCGAGTCGCACAGGTCCTCGAGGACCGCGCGGGGCTCGGTCATCGCCTCGCGCAGCTGCGCGAGGCCGTCCTCGGGGTTGTTCTCGCGCGACTCGATCAGCCCGTCGGTGTAGAGCACGAGGGTGCTGTCCGGCGGGAGCTCGACCTCCGTGCTCTCGAACGGGACGCCGCCGACGCCGAGCGGCGGCCCGGTCGGCACTACGAGGATCTCGGGCGCGGCCCCGGGGCTCGCCACGATGGGCGGCGGGTGTCCTGCGGAGGCGATCGTGTACCGGCGGGTGACGGGGTCGTACACGGTGTAGAGGCAGGTGGCGCCGGTCTCGCCGTCGCCGGACTCGGCGAGCGCCTCCTCGTCGGCCTCGCCGGACAGCTGGGTGACGATGTCGTCGAGATGGGTGAGCAGCTCGTCCGGCGGCAGGTCGACGTCGGCGAGGGTGCGCACGGCGCCGCGCAGCCTGGCCATGGTCGCCGAGGCGTGCACGCCGTGCCCGACCACGTCGCCGACGGCGAGCGCGACCCGGCCGCCGGAGAGCGGGATGACGTCGTACCAATCGCCGCCCACGCCGATCTCGGCGTCGCCGGAGAGGTACGGCAGGTACCGGCTGGCCACGTCCACGGCGGCCAGCTCGGGCGGCCTGCTCGGCAGCAGGCTCCGCTGCAGCAGGACGGCGGTGTTGCGCTCGCGGGTGTAGCGGCGGGCGTTGTCCAGCGAGAGCGCCGCCCGCGCGGCCAGCTCCCCGGCGACGCGCAGGTCGCCCTCGGCGAAGTGCTCGGGACGGCTGCGGACGCACATCAGAACGCCAAGCAGCGTCCCCCGGGCACGCAGCGGCACGGCGATCATCGTGTTCAGCCCGTAGTTCACGTAGCTGTCGGTCCGCTCGGGGCTCTGCGCTATCCAGCGGGTGAACCCGGGCTCGTCTCCCCGGCTGAGCACCCCGCGGCCGAGGGAGAGGCAGCGCGCGACCGGCGAGAAGTCGGGGTAGCTGTGCACCTCGTCGAGCTGCACGCCGAAGGGGGTGTCCGCGGGTTCGGCCCGCTGCGCGACCCGGCGCAGCGTGATCTGCTGCGAGGACTGCGCCGGGGTCAGCTCGCTGCCGGTCAGGACCGCGTCCAGCAGGTCGACCGTGGCCAGGTCGGCGAACTTGGGGACGATCACCTCGGTGAGCTCCTGCGCCGTCTTGGCCACGTCCAGCGAGGTGCCGACGCGGGTGCCGGCCTCGCTGAGCATGTCGAGCCAGGTGCGTGCCCAGTACTGGGTGGTGTCGTCGAGCATCGCGGCGACCACGCCGGTCACCCGTCCGTGCGCGTCCCGGAGCGGCGAGAACCAGACGATCCAGGAGCGTGCGGAGGTCTCCCCCGGCGGGGTGTGGCGGACGCTGCGCTCCAACGCCCGTCCGGACCGCACGACGCGCGCCATCCGGTTGTCGACGTCGCGGTAGAAGTCGCTCGGATGCATCTCGGACAGCCGGCGGCCCTGCACGTCCTCGGGAAGGGCGAGCAGGCGGCGCAGCTCCTTGCTCACGCACACGAAGCGCAGATCGGCGTCGTGGACGCCGACCGCGATCGGGAACTGGTCGATCGCGCGTTCCAGCAGATGCGGGTCGGTGAGGCCGGTGCCGAGCGGTTTTGCCACGAGCACGCGGCGCAACTGCGGCGTACCGGGGTCGGCGTCGTCGACGGTGACCTCGGCCGGCACCGGGTGGCCGTCCCGATGGCGCAGCAGGAGTGCGGCGCCGCTCGGCTCGGCCGCGTGGTCCGCGGACGGCTCGGCGAACAGCAGTTCCCGCAGCGGCCGGCCGACCGCCTCGGCGGCCTCGTAGCCGAGCAGCGATCGGGCGCCGGATCCCCACCCCGTGACGACGTCGCCCTCTCCGAGCATGACGAGGGCGACCTCGGGTGCACCGGAGACATCGCGGCCTCGATCCCCCGCGCCGACGTCTGAGGTCATGAGCTTCCGTTGTAGGAGGTCGAACTACCTGCTCAATTCTCCTCCGGCGCACAGGTGCCTGCATCCCGCTGGGTCCGGATGGCTCAAGGCCCGCCGCTCGGTCCCCCAGGTCGTCGGCGCCTCGGTCCTCCGGCGGGACCCACAGGATGCCGCCGAACTCGCTGCAGGAGTACGAGGTAGCCGAGGCGGCGGTCGGCATGGAAGGAAGCGCTCCTCGAAGATCTTCTGGTGCCGCCTAAGGCACGCTGTGGGGCATCGCGCCTTCGATTGCGAAGACCGGCAGCAGCGTCCGGGCCCGGGCGAGGGTCAGCAGCCGCTGAAGCTGAGGATTGACACCGGTCAGCCGCAGCCAGCCGCCGGCGGCGACCGCCCTGGCCGCGGCCGCACGCAGGATCCCGAGGCCGGCGGCGTCCGTGAAGACGAGACCGGTGACCTCGATCGCAACCCTCGGGCAGTCGTCGAGAACGCCGCGCAGGACGTAGTGCAGCTTGCAGCCGGTCGCGAGATCGAGTTCGCCCGTCAGGATCAACCGGGCGTAGCCCTCCCGAAGCTCGACCTCGACGGCCAGCGGCCGGACCATCGAGTCCACGTGCGCCGCGTCGTACGGCAGGCTGGACGTGGGCAGGCCGAACGGGCACGCCGCATCCGTTTCACCGGTGAAGTGGAACGCGCAGCCCTGGCAGGGCAATCGCCGGTTCACGGCGTGCGGAGCCGGCCTGCGCACGAGGTCGCGGGTGATTCGGGAACTGAGCACCAGATCACGCTGCGATCGCCAGGACGCCGGGCAGCTGTGCGGAGGGCCACGGGATGTCCCCGAACTCCGCCTCGTCGGAGTCGACCAGGACCTGGTTGACGGCGACCTCGACATCGATCGGCAGCAGCGGCTTCATGCCGCGCCGGCACTGCGCGAGCAGCGCGTGGTAGACGGAATCCGGCAGCAGCGGCCCGCGCGGGACGGCCCGGCTCGGCGTGGAGTCGCCCTCGCGCAGCGCGTTCGACTCGGCGTGCCAGTACTCGGCCTGGTCGCTCTCCCCGCGCTGCGCATGGTTCAGGTACAGGCAGTACGCGCCGAGGTGCACGCCGGCCCCGGCGGCGAAGCGCCACCAGAACCGGCTGGCCGCGACACGGCCGGTCAGGTGAAGCAGGCAGCCGAAGACGAGCGCGCCCTCGGGCTCCGGGTCGTCCTTGTCGAACAGCCGGGCGAGCACCGCCGCCGCCTTCGTGTCGCCGATGACGAGGGCGCTGGTGAGATTGAGCTCGTATTCGAACTGCTCACGCCTGGCCTGCGGCGCCCCGTCGATCGACGTCGGGAGTTCCAGGTCGCGGGCCGCGCGCACGATCCGCTCGGCGGCGCTCGGCCGCCCGCACACGTCGCGGGCCGGCGCGATGTACGCGTCGGCTAGAAGCCTGTCGATCGGCCGGATCGGGCCGTTGCTGGAGTACACGATTCTTCGCCTATCCCTCGGAGTCGGTGATGTGCAGGAGATGGCGCGCATTGGCTTCCTGCTCGAGCCTGTTGCGGGCATGGCGCAGGTTCGACCGCACCGAACCGGCCGCGATGCCCAGGGTCTCGGCGATGCGCTCCTCATCGAGGTGCATCACGTACATCAGCACCATCACCTCGTGCTGCCGCTCGGGCAGGTCGAATATGCCGCGGTAGAGCCACAGCGACTCCTGAAGGGCCTCGAACTGGCCGGACCAGGCCACCGCGCGCACCGCACGCTCGAACGCCGCGAACCGCACGAAGTCGGAACCGGCGTCGCGCTCCTCGAGCCACCGCTCCAGCACCTCCTTGTACAGATCCCACGCGAAGCGCTCGACGCTCTCCTGCGCCAGCGCCTGCGACCAGGAGTTCACCAGCCGCCAGGTGAAGTAGTTGGTGATGTTCTCGGCGTCCCGCCCGTCGGCGGTGTGCAGGAACGCGTAGTGGCTCCACGTGCCCTGGTGCTTCTGGTAGAACGCCTCGAAGGTGATCCGGTCGCGATCCGAGCGCGACCGGGGGTCCGTGCCGCCGGTCACGGGTGCTCCCGCGCGGGCCCGCGGGCCCCGTGGTGATCTCTGTCGATGGTCACTTGCGGGTTCGCTCCATATCTCTGTCCGCGGCGCTCCGACGGAGGCCGAACGACGGGATACGAGCCCTGCGAAAGGGCCGCGCGACCAGCAAATCAGCCGGATCGCCGATTTGTGCAAAACTCCGTGCGAGAAATCCGCGCGCGACGGAGGCCGCGCGCCCCCGCCGGCGACCGCGACATCCGACTCAGTGTAATGAGACACTGGGACGGCCCCGGTTCCGGGGCCAGGGTGAAGGATCGACACGGTCAACCGAGGAGACCACGTGGACGCGAACGCCATCGACCTCCAGCTGGACCGTCCGCACTCGGCGCGGATGTACGACTACTACCTCGGCGGACGCACGAACTTCACCGCCGACCGCGAGGCGGTCGGCAAGGTGATGGCCGCCTTCCCGGCCGCGCTGGTCGCCGCCCGCGCCAACCGCGACTTCATGCACCGCTCCGTCCGCTACCTCGCGGAGCACGGCATGGACCAGTTCCTCGACATCGGCACCGGCATCCCGACCAGCCCGAACCTGCACGAGGTCGCCCAGAGCGTCACCCCCGGCGCGCGGATCGTCTACGTCGACAACGACCCGATCGTGCTCACCCACGCGCAGGCGCTGCTCACCAGCAGCCCCGAGGGCCGCACCGCCTACGTCCACGCGGACCTCGGCGAGCCCGAGTCGATCCTCGCCTCCCCCGAACTGGCCAAGACCCTCGACCTCGGCCGCCCGGTCGCCCTGAGCCTGAACGCCGTGCTGCACTTCATCGCCGACGGCCGCGAGGGCCTCAGCGCCCACCAGATCGTCGACACGCTCAAGGACGCCCTGGCCCCCGGCAGCGCGCTGGTGATCTCGCACGGCACCGCGGACTTCTCCCCGGTCGAGGCGACCGAGACGACCCAGATCTACCGCGCCGTCGGTACCTCGGCCCAACCGCGCAGCCGCAAGGAGATCGAGGCCTTCTTCGAGGGCTGGGACCTCGTCGAGCCCGGCATCGCCGTCACCCACCGCTGGCGCCCCGACGAGGCCGACCTGCTCTCCGACATCAGCGACGCAGAAGCCTGCTGCTACGCCGCCGTCGCCATCAAGCCCGCCTGATCAGGAACCTCCCACTCAGGCCGCCAACCGCACATCACCCGAACGAGCCCGACCTGCTCTCCGACATCAGCGACGCAGAAGCCTGCTGCTGCGCCGCGCTCAGGCCGCCAACCGCACGCGAGACAGCAAGGTCTCACCGCCGCACTCCACGGCGCACGGAGCCGCCGCGACCCGCTCAGGCCGCCGGGGCGCCCGTCCGCACCGGCAATGTCTCGTAACCGCGGAGCACGAGGCGGTCGCGCCGTTCCGGCTCGGCCGCCTGCTCGATCTCGGGGAAGCGGGCGAGCAGCTTCTCGAAGGCCACCCTGCCCTCCAGGCGGGCCAGGCCCTGGCCCAGGCAGTAGTGGATGCCGGCGCCGAAGCTGAGCGGGACGTTGTCGGGGCGCGTCGGGTCGAAAACGTCGGGGTTCGCGAAGCGCTTCGGATCGCGGTGTGCGGCGCCGATCAGCAGCATCACCTGCTCGCCGCGGGCCACCGGGTGGCCGCCCACGTGCGCGTCCTCGGTGAGCGCGAAGCGGCTGGTGAGCTGTACCGGGGAGTCGTAGCGGAGCACCTCTTCGACGTACGCGGCCACCGGGATCTCGCCCTTGCGCACGCGGCCGAGCACCTCGGGGTGCCGGAAGCCGAGGTAGAGCCCGTTGCCGAGCAGGTTCGTCGTGGTCTCGAAGCCGGCGACCAGCAGCAGCAGGAGGTTGCCGAGCAGCTCGGCGTCGCTGAGCCTGCCGTCGTGCGCGTCGTTGGCCTGGACCATGGCGCTGACGAGGTCGTCCTGCGGCTGCTCGCGACGGCGGGCGGCGAGCTCGGTGAAGTAGGCGCGCAACTCCAGGGTCGCGGCGTCGGCGGGGCCGAAGTCGTCGAAGCTGTCGGTCAGCTCCAGCACGAAGGTCAGGTCGTGAGCGAGCGGGCGGAAGCGGTAGCGGTCCGCCTCGGGGACGCCGAGCATCTCGCAGATCACGCTCACCGGCATCCGGAACGCGAAGTTCTCCATGAAGTCGACCGGCTCGCCGCCGGCGCCGAGCGCGGCCAGCTCGTCGAGCAGCGCGTCGGTCATCCGCTCGATCGCCGGTTCGAGCCCGGCGACGCGGCGCTGCGTGAACGCGGAGCTGACCAGCGAGCGGACGCGGCGGTGGCCGGGCGGGTTCATCAGCAGCATCGAGCGCGAGATGCTCTCCATCGCGCCGTCCGGCAGGAGCAGGCCGCGCCACTCCGCGGGCAGCATGTCGAAGTCCATCTTGCCGAACGCGTTGTCGCGCAGGATCGCGTTGATCTCGTCGTAGCCGGTGCACAGGTGCATCGGCCAGTCCTTGACCTTCCTGATCGCGCCGAGCTCCCGCGCGGCGGCGTAGAGCGGATAGGGCTCGCCCCTGCCCTCCGGCGTCATCAAGGCGCCGATGATCGCTTCGGCCTCCATCTGCCCCGAACCCCTCTCCCCGCGGTCACCGTCGACCTTCCTCGGTATGCAGGCTCAACGATCCTCGGCGGGCGCGGAGTTCCCGTCCTCGTCGTCGTCCGGGAGCAGCGCGATGAGCGGGATCTTGGTCAGCCGGATCGGTTTCCCGCGCTCGTCCGTCTCGGGGTAGTAGCGCATCATCGTCAACCGCATCAGCAGGGTGACACGGTGGATGAGGAAGAACGCGAGCGGCAGCTCGATCAGCACGGCCGAGCCGACCGACCACCAGACCTGCGGCGTGCCGAGGTTCAGCGTGATGTCGAACCAGGCGTCGCACACCAGCAGCGTGGCGGCGGCGACCGCCGTGCCGATCAAAGCCTGCCGCCGCTTCCAGCCGAAGTACGCGGTCGCCGCGAGGGCCATCAGCTCCAGGACGTCGAAGCCGGTCCACGCCACGGCCCAGTGCCGGGTGCTGAAGTCGGCGGGCAGGGACACGCCGAGGTAGATCGTCCACGGGACCAGGGCCCCGGCGCAGACCCAGAGCAGCTCGACGGTCGCCTTGCGGCGGCGCCTGGCCTGCTCCGGCGTCAGCCTGGTCAGTTTCGTCAGCCGGGTCCCCGTCATCGTCGGCGCCTCAGTACCCGTGCTCGACCCGGTTCTTCGGCGCGCCGCCGTTCACCCAGGTGGTCAGGTTCTCGCGGACGACCTGGAAGCAGCGCTCCCGGTTGTCGGCGACCAGCGAGCCGATGTGCGGGGTGATGAACACGCCCGGCGCGCTCCAGAGCGGGTGCCCGGCCGGCAGCGGCTCGGGGTCGGTGACGTCGAGGAACGCCTGGATGCCGCGCTCCCGGGTCGCCTCGAGCAGCGCCTCGCTCTCCACGCAGGCGCCGCGCGCGCCGTTGACCAGCAGCGATCCGGGCTTCATCCGTGCCAGGAAGTCCGCGCCCACCAGGCCGCGGGTCTGCTCGGTCAGCGGCGTGAGCAGCACGACGATATCGGCCTCGGGCAGCAGGCCGGGCAGCTCCTCCAGCGACGCGATGTCCCCGCGCCTGGTCCGCGCGACTTTCAGGGTCCTGACCTGGAACGGTGCCAGGTAGCGCTCCAGGCACCGCGAGATCGAGCCGTACCCGACGTAGAGCACCGTCTTTCCCTGCACGACGCGCACCTGCTCGGGCGCCCACGAGCCCGCGTCCTGCGCGTGCACGTAGTGCGGGATCTCCTTGTAGACGGTCAGGATCCCGGTCAGCAGCAGCTCGGCCATCAGCTCGTCGTACGCGCCGCGCACGGAGCAGAGCAGCACGCCGTCCGGCACCGCGTGCACGATGTTGTCCACGCCGGCGGACAGCGCCTGCACGTACTCGAGGTTCTTGGCGCCGGCCATGAGCGCCGTGAGGTCGAAGTCCTCGTCGGCCGCGTTCCGCATCAGCGGCGGAATCAGAACCCTTACCTCGTTCAGGCGCGGGTCGGCGAGCGGCTCGGCCGGCACCTCGACGACCTCGAGCCGCTCATCGAGGCCCGCCAGCCATTCGGCCGTGCCCTTCGCCGTCCACACCAGTGCGCTCATGGTCACCATTATCCGGCAGAGGTCCGACAAGTCCGCGGATGGTCCGCCGCTCAGAAGATCATCGGGTTGTGCGGCGCGATCCCGACGGCGAACAGCGCGCTCAGCCGCTCGACCGCGCCGCTCGTGTGCTCCTCGACCAGGCCCGACGCCGCGAGCCTGGCCGCGGTGAAGCCGCCCAGGTAGATCGAGCCGAGCCGATCCACCGGAAGGGTGACGTCCGCGGGCTCCAGGGTGAGCGCGCACCGGGCACCGCCGTCCGCCTCGGCCTGCAGCGCGTAGGTGCCGGCCGCGTAGCCGTCCTTGTCCTCGACGCGCAGGACGATCCGATCAGCCCTCGCATACGTGCGGGCGGCGAGCGCGGCGGCCGGGTCGAGCACGCGCAGCCACAGGAAGTCCCAGCCGTTCGCCGGAACGGCCATCCGCCGGTCGACCAGCAGATCCCGCCAGATCGCGTCGGCGCGGTCGAATTCCGGCCCGACGATGTTCGTCACCCAGTCGTGGTCGGCGAGGTGCTTCCACAGCCTGGCCTCGTAAACCGGGTCGGTCGCGATGAGCGCGACCACGTGCAGCGTGTTGTCCGGGCGCTGATTCGTCCACTTCTCCGTGAAACGGTAGGCGGCATAGCCGACGATCTGCCCCCGCTCGTCGCGGCACACGGCGTGCAGCACGCTCTTCGCCGGCGCGTCCCCGTCGCGCGGTGACTGGCCGGTGTCCCGGTCCCAGCGCCAGCCCTCGCGGCTGACCATGCCGACGCCGTCGGCGCGGACCCGGTCGTAGAGCGCGGCGGCCTCGAAGCGGGCGGCGGCCGCGTCGATCAGCTCGATCCGGCCGGGCAGTTCCCGACGGAACCGCAGGTCGCGCGCGTCCACCAGCCACTGCGCGGTCTCGGTCGCCGGCCCGAAGCCGAACCGCCCGTAGATCGGGTACTCGGCGGCGACCAGCGCGGCGATCGACTCGCCGCGCTCCTTCGCCCGGCCCAGCTCCGCGGCCATCAGCTGCCGGGCCAGGCCCTGGCGCCGGTGCGTGGCCGCGACCGTGACGGCGCTAATGCCGTCCAGCGGGATCTGCGCGCGGCCGGGCACGGTCAGCCGCAGGTCCAGGCTGGCGAGCGTGCCGACGAGCTGGTCGCCGTCGAATCCCGCCCACACCCTGCCGAGGTCCTGGTAGCGCTCGCGCCGGCGCGGACCCTCGCCGCGGTGCTGCGGCAGGTAGAAGCCGACGTCCATGGCGTCGCACCAGGCGTTGAACTCTTCATCGGTGCGGACATTGCGTACCTCGATGGCCATGACCCCGACCCTAAGCCGGACTTCGTATCCCGGCCAAATGATTTGACGACTCGCCCAGCCCGACCCGCAGCGTGAACGCCGAGAGCACGATGCCGACCGAGAGCAGCGCGACGATGCCGAAGGCGAAGGGCAGGGAGACGGCAGATCCGAGCGCGCCGACCGACGGTCCGGCCAGCAGCCCCGCGGAGTAGGTGACGGTGGTGATCCCGGCGACGGCGGACTCGGTGTTGCCGCCACTGCGTCCGGCCGCGGCGATCGCCAGCGGCACGCCGGTCGCGATTCCCAGTCCCATGGCCGCGAATCCGGCGATGCCCAGCCACGGGGTGCGGGCCAGGACGATCGCGACGCCGCCGAGCACGGCCAGCACGCCGCCGATCTGCACCGTGCGCACCGGTCCGAGCCGGCGCACGATCGCGTCGCCGGTGAGCCGGCCGACGGCCATGGTCACGGCGAATCCGGTGACGCAGTACGCGCCGACCGCGGCGGAGGCGTGCGTGACGGTGATGAGGTAGACGGCCGACCAGTTCGTCCCGGAGCCCTCCGCGAAGATGGCGCAGAACCCGACGATGCCGATGCCGATCACCGCCCTGGTCGGACGGGCGAAGCGCGGCGGCCGGATCGCCTCTTCGGCGACCCCGCCGAGTTCGGCGTCCGCGGGAAGGAGGGCGGTGACGGCGGCGGCCGCCGCCGTGAGGATCAGGGCCGTGACGAGGAACTCCGGCAGCGCGCTGATCCCGGCGCCCGCGCACAGCGCCCCGAACAGCGCTCCGACGATGACACCGACCGACCACAGGCCGTGCAGCCCGGACATGATGGACTTGCCGGCGCGCCGCTCGATCCGGACCGCCTCGGCGTTCATCATCACGTCGGCGACACCGGAGATCGAGCCGTAGAAGAACATCCCGACCGCGAGCAGGCCGACGTTCGGCATCACCCCGGGGATCACCAGCGCCGCGGTCCACAGCATGAGCATCACGCGCAGCGCTCTGCGGGCGCCGAGCCGGTGCACGACGCCGCCCGCGAGCGGCATCGAGAGCAATGCTCCGGCCGTGGGCGCGATCATCACGGCGCCGAGCACACCGGGCGTGGCGTGCACATGAGCCTCGACCCACGGGATCCGGGACGCGTAGCTTCCCTCCACCGCGCCGTGCACGGAGAAGATCAGACTGATCGCTACCCGGTCCCGGCGCCCCCGCGGAGCAAGTTCTCTCTGCACCGAATCATGGTATAGACCTCGCGAGCTGCCTCGTCTCCGGGAAGACGAACCGGTGGCAGGCCCAGAAGCGGAAGAGCGAGCCGAGCACCTGGCCGGCGCCGAGCTGCGCGAGGTTCACCGCGAGCCGTGAGTCGGCGCCGAGCACGTGCTCGGTGAACCACACGCAGCCGACGGTGATCAGGAACCCGCCCGCCGAGACCAGCGCGAACAGGCCGAACTCGGCCCGCGTCTCGCGCCGGTCGCGACGGCGGAAGGTCCAGAAGCGGTTGCCCAGGTACGCGATGACCGTCGAGACGGATATCGCGATCGCCGAGGCGAGCACCGAGGGCACGCGGTGGTAGAGCAGGTTGATGACCAGCGCGTCGCCGGCGTAGCCGACGACGCCCACCGCCCCGAATCCCAGCAGTTCGCGCCACAGACGCCGGATCAGCGCCACCGAACGGGCCACCACCGCCCCATGCCTCCCGCCCTCGGTCCGTCCGCCCGCGCTACTCGGCCGCGTCCGCGGACTTCGGCTCGGCGGCCTTGGGCTTCGGCGTGAAGTCGATCCCGGCCTCCTTGCGCTGCTCCGCGGTGATCGGCGCCGGGGCGCCGGTCAGCGGGTCGCCGCCGGAGGCGGTCTTCGGGAACGCGATCACGTCGCGGATCGTGTCGGCGCCGGTGATCAGCGCGACCGTCCGGTCCAGGCCGAAGGCGATGCCGCCGTGCGGCGGCGGCCCGTAGTTGAACGCGTCGAGCAGGAAACCGAACTTCGACTCGGCCTCCTCCTGGCTCAGCCCGATCGCCTTGAAGGCCCGCTGCTGCACCTCGCGCTGGTGGATACGGATCGAGCCGCCGCCCAGCTCCGTGCCGTTGAGCACGAGGTCGTAGGCGTTGGACAGGGCGCTGCCCGGGTCCTTCTCGAAACCCTCGAGCCACTCCGGGGTCGGCGCGGTGAACGGGTGGTGCATCGCGTGCCAGCCCGCGAAGGCGCCCTTGTCGTCGGTGAGCGGCTCGAACATCGGGAAGTCGACGACCCACAGGAACGCCCAGCGCCCCTCGTCGATCAGCGCGCAGCGGCGGCCGATCTCCAGCCGCGCCGCGCCGAGCAGCTCCTGCGAGGCGGTCTTGGCGCCGGCCGCGAAGAACACGGCGTCGCCGTTCTTCGCGCCGACGGCGGCGGCCAGCCCGGACAGGTGCGCCTCGGAGAGGTTCTTGGCGACCGGGCCCTTCGGCTCGCCGGTCTCGGCGTCGAAGACCACGTAGGCCAGGCCGCGGGCGCCGCGCGCCTTGGCCCAGTCCTGCCAGCCGTCGAGCTCCTTGCGGGTCTGCGAGGCGCCGCCCGGCATGACGACCGCGCCGACGTACTCGGCCTGGAAGACCCGGAACTCCGTGCCCTGGAAGTACTCGGTGAGCTCGACGAGCTCCTGGCCGAAGCGCACGTCCGGCTTGTCCGAGCCGTAGCGGCCCATCGCCTCGGCGTAGGTCATCCGCGGCAGCGGGAGCGGCAGGTCGACGCCGAGGACCTCGCTCCAGATCCGGTGGTAGACCTTCTCGGCGAGCTGCAGGACGTCCTCCTGCTCGACGAAGGACATCTCGATGTCCAGCTGGGTGAACTCCGGCTGCCGGTCGGCGCGGAAGTCCTCGTCCCGGAAGCAGCGCGCGATCTGGTAGTAGCGCTCCAGGCCGCCGACCATCAGCAGCTGCTTGAACAGCTGCGGCGACTGCGGCAGCGCGTACCAGGAGCCCGGCTGCAGCCGGACCGGCACCAGGAAGTCGCGGGCGCCCTCGGGCGTGGCCCGGGTCAGGTACGGGGTCTCCACGTCGAGGAACCCGTTCTCGTCCATGACGTCGCGGATCACCTTGGACACCCGCGAGCGCGTCCGGATGTTGTGCGCCATGTCCTCGCGCCGCAGGTCCAGGTAGCGGTAGCGCAGCCGGACCTCCTCGTTGATGTTCGCGCTCTTGCGCTCATCGGTCGGGAACGGCAGCGGCGCGGCCTCGGAGAGCACCTCGACCGTCTCGACGACGACCTCGACCTCGCCGGTGGCCAGGTCCGGGTTGGCATTGCCCTCCGGGCGGGTGCGCACCTCGCCGGTCGCGGCCACGCAGTACTCGTTGCGCAGGTCGTGCACGGACTCCATGTCGCGGACGACGACCTGCACGACGCCGGAGCCGTCGCGCAGGTCGAGGAAGGTGACGCCGCCGTGATCGCGACGGCGTGCCACCCACCCGGCCAGAGTCACGGTGGTGCCAGCGTCGGCGGCCCTGAGGGTTCCCGCCTCGCGCGTGCGGATCACGACAGCTTCTCCTTGATCGTCGGAATGATCTGATCGACGGCCACCGGGGACTGCTCCCCGCTGGCCAGGTCCTTGAGCTGGACCACGTTCTCGGCGAGATCGCGCTCGCCGGCCACCAGCGCGTACCGCGCCCCCGACCGGTCCGCGGCCTTCATGGCGCCCTTGAGCCCGCGGCCGCCGAAGACGGTGTCCGCGCTCACGCCCCGCCTGCGCAGCTCCGTGATGACGCCGAAGAACAGCGTGCGTGCCTCGTCGTTGAGCGGCACCGCGAACACGTCGACCCGCGGCACGTCGCGCTCGAGCACGCCCTCGGCCTCCATCGCGAGCACCGTGCGGTCCACGCCGAGCGCCCATCCGACCGAAGGCAGCGAGGGGCCGCCCAGCAGCTCGGACAGGCCGTCGTAGCGCCCGCCGCCGCCGACCGCGGACTGCGAGCCGAGGCCGTCGTGCACGAACTCGAAGGTCGTCCGGGTGTAGTAGTCCAGGCCGCGCACCAGCTTGGGGTCGTCGGTGAACGCGACGCCCGCGGCGGTCAGCAGCCCGCGCACCTCGTCGTGGTACGCCTTGCAGTCCTCGCAGAGGTAGTCGACGATCCGCGGCGCGTCGGTCAGCTGGGCCTGCACCTCGGCGCGCTTGTCGTCGAGCACCCGGAGCGGGTTGAGCTCGATGCGCGCGCGGGTCGCCTCATCCAGATCGAGCGCGCGCAGGTAGTCCTGCAGCGCGGCCCGGTAGACGGGGCGGCAGGTCGCGTCGCCGAGCGTGTTCAGCAGCAGCCTGACGTTCTTCAGGCCCAGCGCGCGGTAGGCGTCCACCGCGAGGATGATCAGCTCGGCGTCCAGCTGCGGGTCCTGCGCGCCCAGCGCCTCGGCGCCGACCTGCGAGAAGTGCCGGTACCGGCCCTTCTGCGGCCGCTCGTAGCGGTAGTAGGAGCCCGAGTAGTACAGCTTCACCGGCAGCTGGCCGGCCTTCTCGAGGTTCGCCTGCAGCACGGCCCGCAGCACCGACGCGGTGCCCTCGGGCCGCAGCGTCACCGAGTCCCCGCCCTGGGTGGTGAAGGTGTACATCTCCTTGTTGACGATGTCGGTCGACTCGCCGACGCCGCGCTTGAACAGGGTCGTGTCCTCGAAGGCGGGGGTCTCGACGTACTGGTACCCGGCCAGCCGCACGGTCTGCGCCATCACCTCGCGCACGCGCAGGAACGCGGCGGAGTCCGGCGGGATCAGGTCGAAGGTGCCCTTCGGCGCCCGAAAGGTGCTCATCTCTCGCTGCTCGTTTCGTCTCAGGTCTTCACAGAGGCTTCTCAGAGCCCGGGACGCGCGGAATCGACGCTCTTCAGTCCCCTGAGGAACGGATTCGACGCGCGCTCGCGGCCGATCGTGGTGCTCCCGCCGTGCCCCGGCAGCACGAGCGTGTCGTCCGGGCGGGGCAGCACGACCCGCTTGAGGGAGTCGTTCAGCTCCGCCGGGTCGCCGCCGGGCAGGTCGCTGCGTCCGATGGAGCCGGCGAACAGCAGGTCGCCGCTGAACATCACGTCCGGATCCCCGGCGTCGTCCAGGCGCGGCAACGTGAAGGTCACCGACCCCTTGGTATGGCCGGGCGCGTGGTCCACCACGAGGTCGAAGCCGAGCACGCCGCCGAGGCCGAGCGGCGCCCCGTCGGCCAGCTCGCGCACCTCGTCCGGCTCCGCGAACGTCACGTCCGGGCCGACCAGCGCGGCGAACTGCGGGGAGACGCCCCTGAGCGGGTCGGCCAGCATGAAGCGGTCGGCCGGGTGGATGTAGGCCGGCACGTCGTGCGCTCCGCAGACCGGCAGCACCGACCACATGTGGTCCAGGTGCCCGTGCGTGAGGACCACCGCGGCCGGCCGCAGCCGGTGCTCGCGCAAAATCTCGGCCACGCCGTCCGCCGCGTCCTGCCCCGGGTCCACCACGACGCAGCGTTCACCCGCAGCGGGCGCGATCACATAACAATTCGTGCCGAAGCTGCCTGCCGGGAACCCTGCGATAAGCAACGTGCGTCCTGATTTCTACCTATAGCGGACCGAGGGTGACGTGATGGCAAGCCTACCGGCGGGTCGCGGCCGTTAGCTAACCGGTAACAATCAGCGCGTCAATGCCACGCTCCCCTGAGCGTTTTAGGACTATCCCCGTACACTGCGTGCGGGGCCGTCGGGCACGTACCGACAACGCCGGGCGAAGCCCCTGGCGGCGGCAGCGGGAATACAGCGGAAATCGACGAGGAGACACCGACGTGGCCAGCACGAAGGACCGCCAGCGGGCACTGGAGCGGGCCCGCTACGAGCGGGTGCAAGCCAAGATCCAGAAGAAGCGCCGGGAGGCGAAGCGCAAGCAGCGCATCGCCCTGGTCAGCAGCATCGCGACGATCGCGGTCATCGGCGGTGTGGTGGCCGGCGTGCTGGCGACCAGCGGCTCCTCCTCGAGCAAGACCACCGCCTCCGCGACCAGCAGCGCCAGCGCCGCCTCGAGCGCGAGCTCCAGCTCCTGCACCGCGGCCAGCAGCATCGCGGCCGAGACCAAGGGCTACCACGCGTGCGGCAGCGCCGCGAAGTCCGGCATCGGCGTCCCGACCTACACCGCGGCCGGCGCCGTGGACCACACGGTCACGATCACCACGAACCTCGGCGACATCGTGTTCACGGCCGACGGCAAGGACGCGCCGTACACCGTCGAGTCCTTCGTCTACCTGGTCGACAAGGGCTACTACAACAACACCAAGTGCCACCGCCTGACGACCTCCGGCATCTACGTGCTGCAGTGCGGCGACCCGCTCGGCACCGGCGCGGGCACCCCGGGCTACGCGTTCCAGGACGAGAACCTGAGCTCGCTCGGCACGGCGAACTCCTCGGGCACCGTCACGTACAAGGCCGGCACCGTCGCGATGGCGAACGCGGGCTACGGCACGAACGGCAGCCAGTTCTTCCTGGTGTACAAGGACTCGCCGCTCGCTCCGAGCTACACCCCGTGGGGTACCATCACCAAGGGCATGGACATCCTGCAGTCCGTCGCGGCCAAGGGCTCGAACAACGCGAACGGCACCGGAGACGGGGCTCCGAAGGAATCGGTCCAGATCGAGAAGGTCGCCATCTCGTAGGGCCGAAACGCACTTTTGCGGGATTCACCCTCCCGTCCGCCCGTGGAGCGCATGTAGAGTTCCCGGTGCGGGCGGGAGTCCGTCCGTTTTGAACGTAGGAGGACTACCGTGTCCGACGGCGAGCAGGCCACCACCCCGGCGACCGGCGCGGCCGACACCGCGCCCGCCGCGAGTCCGGCGGTCGAGGCCGTCTGCCCCTGGGGCCGGGTGGCGGCCGACGGGACCGTGTTCGTGCGCAGGTCCGACGGGGAGCACGAGATCGGCAACTGGGCCGCGGGCACCCCCGAGGAGGGGCTGACCTTCTTCCGTACGCGCTACGACGGGCTCAAGACCAAGGTCGAGCTGCTCGAGCGCCGGCTGCGCGGGGACGGCAAGGACTCCGCCGCCTCCATCGCGGAGCTGCGCGCCGCGATCACCGACGCGCACGCCATCGGCGACCTCGACGCCCTGCTCGGCCGCCTGGACAAGCTCGAAGTGCTCGCCGAGCAGCGGCGCAGCGCCCGCAAGGAGGCCCGGGCCAAGGAACTCGTCGAGGCCGCCAAGCGCAAGGAGGCGATCGTCGCCGAGGCCGAGCAGCTGTCCGAGTCCGGGCAGTGGAAGGCCACCGGCGAGCGGCTGCGCGCCCTGGTCGACGAGTGGAAGGCCGTCCCCCGCCTCGACCGCAAGAGCGACGACGAGCTGTGGAACCGCTTCGCCGCCGCCCGCTCCGCCTTCGCCAAGCGCCGCAAGGCCCACTTCGCCGAGCTCGACGCCGAGCGCGATGTGGCCCGCGGCCGGAAGGAGGAGCTGGTCGAGGAGGCCGAGGAGCTCGCCCGGCAGCCGATCAACCAGCCCACCGACTGGGCCGATATCGCCCAGGGCTTCCGCGACCTGATGCAGCGCTGGAAGAAGGCCGGCCACGCGCAGCGCGAGGTCGAGGACAAGCTGTGGGTCCGGTTCAAGGCCGCCCAGGACGGCTTCTTCGCCGCCCGCAACGCCGACCTGGACAAGCGCGACGCCGGCTTCAAGGAGAACCTCGCCAGGAAGCAGGAGCTGCTGGTCGAGGCCCAGGCGCTGGTCCCGGTCAAGGACCTGAAGGCGGCGAAGGCGGCCCTGCGCGGCCTGCAGGAGCGCTGGGAGGAGATCGGCCCCGTCCCCCGCGACGCCAAGGGGAGGATCGAGGGCCAGCTGCGCGACGTCGAGCGCGCCGTGGCGGAGGCCGAGCAGGCCGAATGGCAGCGCACCAACCCCGAGGCCCGCGCCCGCGCCGAGGCCACCGTGCGCCAGCTCGAGGTCTCGATCGAGAAGTTCCAGACCGAGCTCGCCAAGGCCCAGGCCGCCGGCAACGCCCGCAAGGCCGCCGACGCCGAGGCCGCCATCAGCGCCCGCCGCGAGTGGCTCGAGCAGGCCCAGGCCGCCCTGGCCGAGTTCACCCGTTAGAACCCCGGTCCGACGCCGACCGGCCGCCGCGTTCACCCGGTCGGCGGAACATCATGCTTTTTTCCGCGGGCCGCCTCCAGAATCCCGGAGGCGGCCCGCGGCGTTTCGCCGAAACGGCCGGAAGCTTGCGGGCGGATCGGCGGCTTGCGACTCGTCGCCAGCGGGTCGTCTACCGTCGGCGGCACCCTACGGCCAGCTGGCGACTGCGAGCCTCACTCCGCGCCCTTCGGGCCGAAGCGGTGGCGATGGATGTGCGCTATCGCTCCGATGAGTGTTGCTGCGGCCTCGTCGGAGATGAGGCCGCCGTGGCCGTTGAGGGCGCTGATCATCAGGAGGCGGCCCTCGGAGCCGGGGAGGGGGAGCGGCTGGGTGG
>NZ_JAGSOH010000002.1 GCF_018139625.1 Actinospica acidithermotolerans
GGTCCGGCGCTGCCTCCGTCGCCCGCGCCGCATCAGTCGCAGGGCGGTTCGGCGCTGCCGCCGCCCCCGCCGCCGCCGCCGCCGAACGCGCAGACGTCGCGGAACACTGACTCGTCGGCTGACGCGTCGTCCGCCGCCGCGCGCTCCAGCGAGCTTCCGGTGGACCCGCCCGCGCCCGGCGTGTGGCAGGCCGCCGCCCCGTCCCCGGCCACTCCGCCGTCACCGCCTTCGCTGCCCACTCCGCCGTCGCCGGCCACTTCGCCGTCGCCGCCTTCCCCGGCCACTCCGCCGTCGCCTTCGTCGCCGGTCCAGGACCAGCGCTCCGAGTCGCCCGCTCCCCCGGCGCTGCCGAAGCCGCTGTCCGCGCCGCCGCAGTCGCAGTCGCTGCCCGCGCCGCTGACGCCGCCGGCGCCGCCCGCGACGCAGGGTTCGCAGAACCTGCCCGCCCCGGTGCCCGCGCCGCAGTTCCCCGCTCCGCAGCCGCCGCACCCGGCGCCGCCCATGCCGATCAACCAGGCGCCGGTCAACACCCCGCAGCCGCCGCAGCCCGGTCCGAACCCCGGTCCGCAGCCGTTCGCGGTGTTCAACGCGCCGACGCCACAGCAGGGCCCGCAGCAGGGCGACCAGCCGATCTACGCGCCACAGCAGCAGCAGCCTCCGTACGGCTACCCGCAGCAGCAGGCTCCATACGGCTACCCGCAGCAGTACCCCGGACAGCCGGGCCAGCCGCCGCAGGGTCCGCAGCAGCCGCTGCCCGGCCAGCCGTACGACTCCGGCCAGAACCCGGCGCCGCAGCCCGGCTACTTCCCGGCCCAGCAGCTGCCGCCGGCCCCGAACTCCGGCTACACCGCGTCCGCCGGGCAGTCCTACGGCTCCGGCCTGGCCACGCCGCTGGGCTTCCAGGCCTCGCAGGAGCTCAGCTCGGAGCGCCTGGTGCGCCGGGCCGAGCCGGTGGCCAAGACCGGCTGGCGGCGCACCGTGCGCTCGGTCAGCGGCGGCGTCATCAAGGTCAAGCCCGGCAAGTCCGAGGCGCAGCGGCTGGAGAAGCTCGAGCGGATCCGCACGCCGCTGCTCGGCTGCTACAAGATCGCGGTCATCTCGCTCAAGGGCGGCGTCGGCAAGACCACGACGACCACCGCCCTCGGCGCGACGCTCGCCTGGAACCGCGGCGACCGCGTCATCGCGGTGGACGCCAACCCCGACGCCGGCACGCTCGGCCGCCGCGTGCGCCGGGAGACCGGCGCGACGATCCGCGACATGATGCAGGCGCTGCCGAACATCCGCAGCTACGTGGACATGCGCCGGTTCACCTCGCAGGCCCCGAGCCGGCTCGAGGTGCTGGCCAACGACGTCGACCCGGCCGTCTCGACCACGTTCAACGACGAGGACTACCGGCGGATCATCGAGGCGCTGCAGAACCAGTACTCGATAATCCTCACCGACTCCGGCACCGGCCTGCTCTACTCGGCGATGCGCGGCGTGCTGACGATGGCCGACCAGCTGATCGTCGTCGCGACGCCGAGCGTGGACGGCGGCAACTCGGCCTCGACCACGCTGGACTGGCTGATCGCGCACGGCTTCGAGGACCTGGTCCGCCGCTCGATCACGGTGATCTCCGCGGTGCGCCCGTCGTCCAAGGAGATCGACCTGTCCCAGCTGGTCGCGCACTTCGCGGCGCGCTGCCGGGCGGTCGTCTCGGTGCCGTACGACTCGCACCTCGCCACCGGCGCCGAGGTCGACCTCGAGTACCTCAAGCCGGCCACCGCGGACGCCTACCTGGAGCTCGCCGCGCACGTCGCGGACGGTTTCGCCTCGCAGCGCGGCGCCGGTCCGCAGCACCACTTCGGGCCCTGATCCGCAGGTACCATGGCGCCGTGAGCGAACAGCGCGAGCGCGGCGCGGATCAGGATCAGGACCACGAAGGCGGACGCGGCCCGAAGCGACGGGTCGTGCTCGGCGCGGCGGCGGCGGGCGCGCTCGGCGCCGTGGGAGTCGGTATCGCGGTCACGCAGCACTCCGGGGCCTCCGGCGCACCCGGGTTCTCGAGCGCCACTGCGGCGTCGGGGGCAGGCCCGAGCGCGGCCGCCGGCGTGTCCGCGGCGTCCTCGTCGGCCGTCGCCGAGGAGGACCTGCCGGGCGACGCGAACTGGCGGATCACCTCGGCCGGCAAGCCCGACGCGATCCAGGGATACGCCGATCGGTACAGCGTGCTGCCGGGTCAGCAGTTCGGCCTCTACGTCTCGACGACCGCCGCGTCGTACCAGGTCCGCGCGTTCCGCGTCGGCTGGTATGGCGGCGCCGAGGCTCGTCTCGTGTGGACGTCCGAGTCGCAGCGGGGGGCGATGCAGTCCGCCTCGCGGCTCGACAGCGCCACGCGCCGCGTCTCGACCGAATGGACCAAATCGCTGACCGTCTCGACGGACGGCTGGCCCGCGGGCGCCTACCTGCTGCGCCTCGACGCCGCGAACGGCCATCAGCGCTACGTGCCGATGATCGTGCGGTCGTCGAGCGCGAAGGGCAGACTGCTGCTGATGCACGCGGTTGCTACGTGGCAGGCGTACAACCTGTGGGGCGGCTACAGCCTCTACCAGGGTCCGAACGGAAGCTACGACACCCGGTCGCTCGTGGTCAGCTTCGATCGGCCGTACGACGACGTCGGCGCCGAGAAGTTCCTGGTCTACGAGCGCGCGGCGGTCGTGCTCGCGGAACGCCTCGGCCTGCCGGTCGCGTACACCACGGGCATCGACGTGCACGACGATCCGAGCATCCTCGACGGCGCCAATGCGGTCTTCTCTCTCGGCCACGACGAGTACTGGACGCCGCAGCAGCGCAAGAGCGTCATGGCCGCGCGCGATGCGGGCACGAACGTCGCGTTCCTCGGCGCGAACACGTGCTTCCGCCGGATCCGCCTCTCCGACACAGCGCTCGGCGCGAACCGCGACGTGGCCTGCTATAAGACCTCTTACGAGCAGGATCCGCTGTACGGCCGCGACAACGCGCTCGTGACCACGGACTTCCGCGCCGACCCGTCACCCGATCCCGAATCGTCGATGACCGGCGTGCTCTACGAGAACTATCCGACCGACGCGCCCTATGTCGTCCTGAACGCCGACCACTGGCTGTTCGACGGCACTGGCGTGAAGAAGGGCGACAGCTTCGACCACCTCATCGGCGTCGAGTACGACCGCGTGACGCCGGACCAGCCGACGCCGCGGCCGATCGAGATCGTCGCGCACTCCCCGCTGGTCTGCAACGGCGAGTCGAGTCACTCGGACTCGGCGTACTACACGGTCGCCAGCGGCGCCGGCGTCTTCGCCTCGGGAACGATGCGCTGGGTCGAGGGCCTGCTCGCGGGTACCCCCGACGCGGACAACGGCATGGATGCCAGGACCGGCGCCTTCGTCACGAAGACGACCGAGAACCTGATGCGCGCCTTCGCCTCAGGCCCCGCGGGCCACGGCCAACCGGTCCCGAAGGACAACGTCGCCGAGGTCTACGCGTAGCGGGGACACTTTCCTGCATACTGTTGCGCTATGAGCAACACTGAGGGCGTGTCGGGCGCGTCGCCGGTGCAGTCGGTGGATCGGGCGGTCAGCATCCTGGAACTGCTCGCCGGGCGCGGCGAACTCGGGATCACGGAGCTCGCCGCGCACCTCGGCGTGCACAAGTCCACGGCCTTCCGCCTCGCCGCCGCCCTGGAACGCAGGGGCCTGATCGAGCAGACCCGCGAGCGCGGCGCCTACCGCCTCGGCTTCGGCCTACTCCGCCTCGCGGGCGCGATGAGCGGCCAGATGGACCTGAACCAGCAGAGCCGGCCGATCTGCGCCCGTCTCGCCGACGAGGTCGGCGAGACGGTCAACATAGCCGTGCTCGACGGCTCCAGCGCGGTCAACATCGACCAGGTGCTCGGACGCTCCTCCATCACGACGCACAACTGGGTCGGCCAACGCACGCCGCTCCACGCCACGTCCAGCGGCAAGGTCCTGCTCGCGCACCTCCCGGACGACCGCGCGGCGGCCCTGATCGCCGAAGGCCTCGAACCCTCCACCCCCCGCACGTTCACCGACCCCGCCGCGCTGCGCGAGCAGCTAGAGCAGGCGCGAGCGGCCGGCTACGCCTACACCGTCGAAGAACTCGAACCCGGCCTCAACGCCGTGGCCGCCCCGATCCGCGGCCCCGGCGGCCTCGTCATCGCCGCCGTCAGCGCGTCAGGCCCCTCATTCCGCCTGCCCGAGGCGCGCATCCCCGAAGTCGCCGAACGCGTCATCGCGGCGGCTACCGAGATCTCGTACCTCATGGGGCACCTGCCGGGCTGAGCCGGAGCCACGCGCGGCTGCCGGGCGGAGCACGCGATCCGCTCTCCACCCGGCAGTCGCCGAATCAGACCTCCGGCAGCGCCTCCGGCACCACCTCCCCCTCGATCACCGACTCGATCACCGACTCGGTCACGCGGCCATGCTGGCGCAGTGCGTAGTAGGCGGCGCCGACGAGGACGATGACGGTGGTGAACACGACGCCGCCCCACTGGTAGTACCAGTGGTCGCTGCCGTAGACGGCGGCGCGGGGCCAGGCGAGGTTGACGATCATCGCGGCGCCGTAGAGGACGGCGAAGCCGTTGACGAGCAGGCCCCAGCGGCCGAGGCTGAAGTACGCGCCGTGCTCGGGTCCCGGCCAGCCGCCGCGCAGGCGGCGCAGCAGGACGGGAGCGGTGACCATCAGGTACGGGATGTAGAACAGGATGATGGCCACCGACGTGAGGATGTAGAACACCCGCTGGTTTCCGATGTTGATCAGCAGCAGCACGATCGTCAGGCCGCCGGTGAGCAGCGCGGGCAGGACGGGGGTGCGGGAGCGCTCGGAGACCTTGGCGAGCGAGGCGGAGAAGGGCAGCCGCTGGTCGCGGGCCATGGAGAAGATGAGCCGGATCGCGGCGGTCTGCACGGCGAGGCAGCACACGGTGATCGCGATCGCCGAGCAGATCAGGAAGACGTCTCCGAGTCCGTTGCCGAGCACGCTCTTGACGATGTACGGCAGGCCGAGGGTGCCGATGTTCGAGTCGCCGAGGTTCTTGGTGGCCATCATCGCGAACAGCATCAGCAGGCCGCCGATGACGAACGCGGCGCTGATGGCGCGCAGGATCGCCTTCGGGGCGTGCTTGCGCGGTTCGAGGGTCTCCTCGGCGAGCGAGCCGGCGGTGTCGAAGCCGTAGAACACGTACGCGCTCATGACGGCCGCGACGAGGAACGCGCCGACGTAGCCGCCCGCGTGCCCGGCTCCGGTCCCGTTGGTCTCGGTGACGATCTGCGGGCCGTGCTTGACGTGCGCGATCAGCAGGATGACGAGCAGCGTGGAGCCGCAGAGCTCGACGAGCACGCCGAAGTTGTTGATCTTCGCCATCGCCTTCACGCCGAGGATGTTCACGACCGTCGTGAACACGATCAGCGCGAGGGCGAGCACGATGGCGTTCCGCGCGCCGGCCGGGGTGCTGGTCAGGCCCGCGTCGGAGGAGCCGCCGACGATCTCGAAGCCGAGCGAGACCTGCGGCAGGATCACCTGGTAGGCCACGGCGACGGCCGCCGCGGTGACGATCGAGCCGATGATGATGATCCAGCCGGCCATCCAGGACGTGGCCGGGCTGGCGATCTGCTTGGCCCACTGGTAGACCGAGCCGGCCAGCGGGAACTGCCCGGCCAGCTCGGCGAAGCAGAGCGCGACGGCGAACTGGCCGAGGAAGACCAGCGGCCAGGTCCAGATCATCGCCGGTCCCCCGGCGCCGAAGCCGAAGCCGAAGAGCTGGAAGACACCGGTCATGATGGAGATGTAGCTGAACCCGGCGGCGAAGCTGGAGAAGGAGCCGAGGGATCGGTGCAGCTCCTGCTTGTAGCCGAATCGGGCCAGATCGCGTGTGTCGCCCGGTTCGGCGAGGGCGGTGGCTGCGGGCGGTTCGGATGAGGTCACGTGCTCACTCCTTAGCGATCAGGGTTGCTGCCTTCTCGCCGATCATCAGCACGGCCACCATCGGGTTGACGGTGGGCATGCTCGGGAACACGGAGGCGTCGGCGATCCGCACTCCGGCCACGCCGCGCAGCCGCAGCTCGGGGTCGACGACGGCGAGCCCGTCGTCCGCGGCGCCCATCCGGCAGGTGCCGGCCGGATGGAAGACGGTGAACGCGGCACGCCGCGCGTACTCGGACAGCTCCTCGTCCCCGGTCACGTCGGGTCCGGGCGCCACCTCGCGCAGCAGCCAGTCGGACAACGGGGCCGTCCGGGCGACCTCGCGGGCCAGCCGGATGCCGTCGACGAGGGTCCGGGCGTCGTAGTCGTCCGGGTCGGTGAAGTAGCGGAAGTCCAGCGCGGGCTTCACCGCGGGGTCGGCGCTGGTGAGGTAGAGCCGGCCGCGGCTGTGCGGCCGCGGGATGTTCGGGGTCATGCACACCCCGTGCTCGGGCACCGGGTAGCCGAGCGGGGCCGTGTTCTCGCAGAACGGGATCTGGTAGAAGTGGAACATCAGGTCGGGGCGCGGATCGCCGGCGTCCCGGCGCACGAACAGGCCCGCGTCCGAGTCCATCGCCGACTCCGGCGGCAGCGGCGCCTTCGTCTCCCAGATGATGATCGACTCGGGGTGGTCGAGCAGGTTCTCGCCGACTCCGGGTACGTCCGCGACGACCTCGATGCCGAGTTCGCGCAGCTGGTCCGCGGGGCCGATCCCGGAGAGCAGCAGCAGGCGCGGCGTGTCGATGGATCCGGCGCACAGCACGACTTCCTCGCGCGCTTCGACGAACTCGACGGAGCCGTCCGGCCGGCGCACGCGCACGCCGGTGGCGCGGCCGTCCGCCACCGACAGCTTCTCGACCCACGTCTCCAGGTGCAGGGTCAGGTTCGGCCGGTCGAGGACCGGGTGCAGGTAGGCGACGGAGGAGGACGAGCGGATGCCGGTTTCCGGGTCGTAGCCCACCGAGAAGAACCCGACGCCCTCGTCGAAGGGCTCGGCGTTGAAGTCCTCGATCTCCGCGATGCCGAGCGCGGTGCTGACGGCGGTGACGAAGTCCTTGGCGATCGGGTTCCGGTCCTTCTCGGCGACCGGCGCGATGGTGTTCCGCAGCCGCCGGTAGTGCGGCAGCATCGCCTCGTAGCCCCAGCCGGCGGCCCCGGCCGCCTCCCAGTCGGCGAAGTCGGCCGGCTGCGGCAGGAAGCTGATCATGGTGTTGTGCGAGGAGCAGCCGCCGAGCACCCGGGCGCGCGAGTGCCGGATGTTGGAGTTGCCGCGCGGCTGCGGCGTGGTCGGGTAGTCGTAGTCGAGTTCGGTGCCGAGCAGGTTGATCCAGTTGCGCAGCCGGAGCACGCGGTCGTCGCCGAGGTCGCTGGGGCCCGCCTCGATCAGGCAGACGGTGCGGTCCGCGTTCTCGGTCAGCCGCGCGGCGAGCACGGCGCCCGCCGTGCCGCCGCCGACGATCACCACGTCGTGGATCTCGGCCGAAGTCATATGCCTCCCTAGGTCGGTGCCTCAGCCCGAGAACCACCTCTGCGGCTTCGGGTCGAGCGTGCGCCAGATGTGCTTGGTCTCCTGGTACTCGCGCAGCCCGGCCGGGCCGAGTTCGCGGCCGGTGCCGGACTGCTTGTAGCCGCCCCATTCGGCCTGCGGCACGTAGGGGTGGTAGTCGTTGATCCACACCGTGCCGAGCCGCAGCCGGGCCGCGACCCGCGCGGCGCGCGCCTCGTTCGCCGTCCAGACGGCGCCGGCGAGGCCGTAGGGCGTGTCGTTGGCGAGCTCGACGGCCTCGTCCTCGGTCTCGAAGGTCTCGACGGTGAGCACCGGGCCGAAGACCTCCTCGCGCACGATGGTCATGCCCGCGGTGCAGTCGTCGAGCACGGCGGGCCGCAGGAAGAAGCCCGGCTTCAGGGCTGGCTCGGTCGGCCGCGTGCCGCCGCAGCGCAGCTTCGCGCCCTGCTGGAGCGCGCCCGAGATGTACCGCACGACCTTCTCGCGGTGGGCGGCCGAGATCAGCGCGCCGGTCTCGCTGTCCTTGTCGAGGCCCCGGCCGACGCGGATCAGCTCAGCGCGGCGCACCAGCTCGGCGACGAACGGCTGGTGCAGGCTCCGGTGCAGCAGCAGGCGCGAGCCGGCCGAGCAGACCTGGCCGGAGTGCAGGAACGCGGCGGTGAGTGCGAAGTCCACCGCGGTGTCGAAGTCGGCGTCGTCGAACACGATGTTCGGGTTCTTGCCGCCGAGTTCGAGCGCGACGCGCTTGACCGTGCTGGCGGCGGCCCTCATGACGGACTTCCCGCTGGCCGCTCCGCCGGTGAACGACACGAGGTCGACGTCCGGGTGCGCGGCCAACGCGGCTCCGGCCGCGCCCGCGCCCAGAACGAGGTTCGCCACCCCGCTCGGCGCGCCTGCTTCGAGCAACGCGATCTCCAGCAGCTCGAACAGCCGGATGGTCGTCAAGGGGGTGAGCTCGCTCGGCTTGGCGACGAGCGTGTTCCCGGCCGCGAGCGCGGGCGCGATCTTCCAGGAGATCTGCAGCAGCGGGTAGTTCCACGGCGTGATCAGGCCGCACACGCCGACCGGCTCGTGCACGACGCGGCTGTCCACATCCGCACGTCCGGCGTCGACGACGCGTCCCGAATCCTGGGCGGCCAACGCCGCGTAGTAGCGGTAGACGGCGGTGGAGTCGTCGACGTCGTATTCGCTCTCGGCGAGCGTCTTGCCGGTGTCGCGGGTCTCCAGCCTGGCGATGTCGTCGCGGTGCGTCTGGAGGGCATCGGCGACGGCGTTGAGCACGGCGATGCGCCGCGAGCTCGGCAATCCGGACCACTCGCCGCTCCGGAACGCCGCCTTCGCCGCGGCGACCGCGGCACCCACGTCGGCCGCATCCGCCTCGGCGACCTGCGCGATCACGGTCCCGTCGCAGGGATCGAGGATCGAGCGGGTGGCGCCGGCGGCGGACGGCCGCCAGGTGCCGTCGATGAAGAGCGAGTCGGAACGCACGGTCGGACCTACCTCCTCGATCGTTGCGCAATCAGAGACAGTCTCCTTATCGCGCAACGGGATTGCAGACAGCATGGAATCAGCCGAGTACCCCGTCAAGGCTCCGGAGTTAACTCGGCATGAGCCATTGTTTCCCCGTCGTATCAGCTCACAACGATGCCCCCGAGCCCTTGACAGCTGCCGGACCGCGCCCGAACCTGTTCCTTATCGCGAGCTCCATTTCGCTATACGCAACAGCGAGGGGACCCCATGCCGGCGCAGCCCAGGATCGTGATCATCGGCGCGGGCATCGTCGGCTGCGCGCTCGCCGACGAACTGAGCGCGCGGGGCTGGGCGCGGCGGCTCACGGTGCTGGACCAGGGCCCGCTGTTCGCGACCGGCGGTTCCACGTCGCACGCGCCCGGGCTCGTCTTCCAGACCAACCCCTCCAAGACGATGACCGGATTCGCCGCGTACACCGTCGCCAAGTACTCAGGGCTCGAACTGGACGGCCGCTGGTGCTACAACGCCGTCGGCGGCCTCGAAGTCGCGACCACGCCCGAGCGCGCCGAAGACCTCAAGCGGAAGGCGGGCTACGCGGCCTCCTGGGGCGTTCCGGCGCGCCTACTCGATCCCGGCGAGTGCGTCGCGCTGCACCCGCTGCTGGACCGCGGCCGCGTACTCGCCGGGTTTCACACACCGACCGACGGATTGGCCAAGGCGGTACGCGCCGCGGAAGCCCAGGCACTGCGGGCGATCGAGCAGGGGGCGCGCTTCCTGCCTCAACACACCGTCGTCGGCATCGAGTCGGCGAACGGACGCGTGACCGGCGTGGTGACCGATCAGGCCACGTTCCCTGCGGACGTCGTCATCTCCTGCGCGGGCTTCTGGGGGCCGAAAGTCACACGCATGGCAGGGCTCGAACTCCCCCTCCTGCCGATGGCGCACCAGTACGTCCGAACGACGCCGGTCCCCGCGCTCAGCGACCGGAAGGCCGATCCGGTCGCCGAAGCGCTCCTTCCGATTCTGCGCCACCAGGACCGTGACCTGTACTTCCGCGAGCACGAGGACCGGATCGGCATCGGCTCGTACGCACACCGGCCGATGCCCGTCGACCTCGCCGACGTCGGCTCGCCGGGCGGCCCGGCCATGCCCTCGATGCTCGCGTTCACGGCCGACGACTTCGAACCCTCCTGGCGCGACGCCGCCGATCTGCTGCCCGCGCTGTCCGCCGCGAAGCTGGACGAGGGCTTCAACGGCATCTTCTCGTTCACGACCGACGGCTTCCCGCTCCTCGGCGAATCCCCGCAGTTGCACGGCTTCTGGGTCGCCGAGGCGGTGTGGGTGACGCATTCGGCGGGCGTGGCCAAGGCCGTCGCGGAGTGGCTGGTCGACGGACAGCCGAGCGTCGACGTGCACGAGTGCGACATCAACCGCTTCGAGGACGTGCAACTCGCGCCGCCGTATGTGCATCGGCGCAGCAGCCAGAACTTCGTCGAGGTCTACGACATCATCCATCCGCTGCAACCCGCCGAGCAGCCGCGTCCGCTGCGCGTCAGCCCCTTCTACCCGCGACAGCAGGAGCTCGGCGCCGTGTTCCTCGAGGCGGGCGGCTGGGAGCGCCCGCACTGGTTCGAGGCCAACGCCGGCCTCCCCGGCGTCGACGCGATCCCGCCGCGCGGCGCGTGGGCCTCGCGCTACTGGTCGCCGATCGCGGGCGCGGAGGCGCTGGCCACGCGCGACCGCGTGGCGATGTACGACATGACCCCGCTGAAGCGCCTCGAAGTCACCGGCCCGGGCGCGCTGGCTTTCCTCCAGCGCACGACCACCAACCAGCTCGACAAGCCCGTGGGCGCGGTCACGTACACGCTGCTGCTCGACGAGCTCGGCGGGATTCGCAGCGACCTGACCGTTGCCCGCCTCGGCCCCGACCGCTTCCAGGTCGGCGCGAACGGCCAGCTCGACCTCGACTGGTTCACCCGGCGACTGCCGGACAACGTCCGGATCCGCGACATCACCGCCGGCACCTGCTGCATCGGCGTCTGGGGACCGCTCGCGCGCGACCTCGTCCAGCCGCTGACGCGCACCGACTTCAGTCATCGCGGCTTCGGCTACTTCAAGGCCAGGCAGGCGTACATCGGCGAGATACCGGTCACGGCCCTGCGCGTCTCCTACGTCGGCGAGCTCGGCTGGGAGCTGTATACGACGGCCGACGCCGGACTGCGGCTGTGGGACACGCTCTGGGAGGCGGGACAGGCACTTGGCGTCGTGGCCGCCGGCCGTAGCGCATTCAACAGCCTGCGCCTGGAGAAGGGCTACCGATCCTGGGGCGTGGACATGACGCCCGAGCACGATCCGTACGAAGCAGGGCTCGGATTCGCCGTGCGGCTCGGCAAGGGCTCCTTCACCGGTCGCGACGCCCTGGCCGACCGGCAGACGCCGGCCCGGCGCCTCGCCTGCCTCGTCCTCGAAGACCCCGAAGCGGTCGTGATGGGCAAGGAGCCGGTGTACGTCGACGGAACCCCGGTCGGCTACGTCACGAGCGCGGCGTACGGGTACAGCGTCGGCGCGTCGATCGCGTACGCCTGGCTGCCGGCCGCGGCGGCCGAACCCGGCTCCCACGTGCACGTAGAGTATTTCGGAGGCCGCCTCGCCGCCCGCGTGGCCGAGGAGCCGCTCTTCGATCCCGCGATGGCCCGCATCCGCCGTTAGGAAGGCGCACCCGGATGACCAGCTCGTACGACGCGATCGTCATCGGCCTCGGCGGAATGGGAAGCGCCGCCGCCTACCGGCTCGCCGCGCGCGGACTGCGCGTGCTCGGCCTCGAACGCTTCACGCCCGGCCACGACCGCGGCTCCAGCCACGGCGGCTCGCGGGTGACCCGGCAGGCCTACTTCGAGGACCCCGCCTACGTGCCGCTGCTACTGCGCGCCGCCGACCTGTGGGAGCAGGTCGAACGCGACTCGGGCCGCGACATCGTCACCTACACCGGCGGCGTGATGATCGGCCGCCCCGACAGCCGCACGGTGGCCGGGAGCAAGCTCAGCGCCGAGCAGTGGGGGCTGGCCCACGACATGCTCGACGCGGCGGAGATCCGGCGCCGCTTCCCGACCCTGAACCCGGCCGACGACGAGATCGCCCTCTACGAGGCGATGGCGGGCTTCGTCCGGCCCGAGGAGTCCGTCCTCGCGCACCTCCAGCTGGCCGGCCAGGCGGGCGCGGAGCTGCACTTCGAGGAGACGGTCGCCGAGTGGGCGGCCGAGGGCTCGGGCGTGCGCGTGACCACGGATCAGGACACGTACACCGCCGGCCGCCTGGTGATCTGCCCGGGCGCCTGGGCCCCGGATCTGCTCGCCGGCCTCGGCGTCGACTTCGAGATCGAGCGGCAGGTCATGTACTGGTTCGCCCCCGAGGGCGGCACCGCCGCCTTCGTCCCCGAATCCCACCCCGTCTACATCTGGGAGGTCGACGCCGACACGCAGTTCTACGGCTTCCCGGCGATCGACGGCCCGGACGGCGGTGCGAAGGTCGCGATGTTCCGCGGCGGCCGACGCTGCACGCCGGAGACGATCGACCGCGAGGTGCACGACGCCGAGGTCGAGGCCATCCGCACCCACCTGCGCCCGCGCATCCCCGCGCTTCCCGGCCCGCTGCTGCACGCCGCGACGTGCATGTACACGAACACCGCCGACGAGCACTTCGTCATCGCCGCGCATCCCGCACACAGCCAGGTGACGGTCGCGTGCGGCTTCTCCGGCCACGGCTTCAAGTTCGTCCCGGTCGTCGGCGAGATCCTGGCCGACCTGGCCGCCGAGGGCTCGACCCCGCACCCGATCGCCCTGTTCGACCCCGCACGCCTGCTGCCCGCGTCCCGGAAGGCTCACCCGTGACCGCTGCCCCCCACGACATCTCACTCCCCGCCAGCCTGCTGCGCACCCTCCCCGGCACCGCGTACGCCGACCCCGACGTCTTCGCGCTCGAACAGGAGCGGATATTCGAGCGCATGTGGATCTGCGCCGTACGCGGCGCCGACCTGCCCGGCCCGGGCAGCTTCCGCACCGTGCAGATCGGCCGGGAGAGCGTGCTCGTCGTGCGCACGCGCGAGGGCGGCATCCGCGCGTTCCTCAACGCGTGCAGGCACCGCGGCGCGCAGCTGTGCGCCGAGGACTCCGGCGAGGTCAAGCGCACGTTCCGCTGCCCCTACCACGCCTGGACCTACGCCCTCGACGGCAGCCTGGTCGCCGCGCCCAACCTCGCCAAGATGCCCGACATCGACCGCGTCGAGTACGGCCTGCTGAAGGTCCACGTCCGCGAATGGCTCGGCTACGTCTGGATCTGCCTGGCCGACGAGCCGCCGCCCTTCGAACGAGACGTCATCGGCGCCGCCGTCGAACGCCTCGGCAACGCGGAGGCGATCGAGCACTACGACACCGGCCAGCTCACCGTCGGCCGGCGCATCACGTACGACGTGAAGGCCAACTGGAAGCTCGTCATCGAGAACTTCATGGAGTGCTACCACTGCTCCACGATCCACCCCGAATTGGTCAGCGTCCTGCCCGAGTTCGCCAAGGGCTACGCGGCCCAGTACTACGTAGGCCACGGCGCCGAATTCGGCGGCGCCGTCGAAGGCTTCACCGTCGACGGCCGCCCCGGCGTCTCCCGCATCCCCGGCGTCACCGAGGACCAGGACCGCCGCTACTACGCGATCACGGTCAAGCCCCAGGTCTTCATCAACCTCGTGCCCGACCACGTCATCGTGCACCGGATGTTCCCCGTCACCGCGGACCGGACGCTCGTCGAGTGCGACTGGCTGTTCCTCCCCGAGGTCGTCGCCTCAGGCACCGACCTCGACGCCTCCGTCGAACTCTTCCACCGCGTCAACGTCCAGGACTTCGCAGCCTGCGAACGCTGCCAGCCCACGATGACCTCCCGCTCCTACGCGAAGGGCGGCGTCCTCGTCCCCAGCGAGCACCACATAGCGGCGTTCCACCAATGGCACAGGGCGATGCTGGAGAGCTAGCCGCCTGGACAGTCGTTGCTTCCGCTGAAGCACGGGACGTAGGTGTACGTGCTGGTCGGCGTTGGTGTTGGTGTCGACTGAACGGTCGGCGTCCCAGAGGACGGGAACAACCGCTCGTAGTGATGCACCGCAGATGCGGTGAATATGAGCACCGCGACGATGAACACGCATTGCAGCAGACCGGTCAGGTAAGTCCTCGCCCAGACGGTGCACGCCGCGATCAGGACCAGGACGGCGGTCACGACGCCGCCGAGCAACTCCGTCTGCGAGGCCTGTTTACTCGAGAGCGCAGGGCTCGTCTCAGCGAAACTCTGGAAGTCGATCAGCAGCATAAGAAAGCCGCCGAGAATCGCCAGCAGCACGTCCGCGCCGAGGACCAACGCGATCACCGCGCCCCGAGGCGGGCGCGGGCGCGGCTCCTTGTACGTGAACGGCACCTCGAGCCGCACCGGAAGCGGCTCCGGCGCGGCGTCCTGGATGTCGTCTTCCATCTGCCGATCCCCCTCGTTCTCCGGTCCCCCGACCGGTTCTACGCGGCCATCAGGAACCTGTCGAGCACCCGGGCGCCGAAGTCGAGCGCCGAGACCGGGACGCGCTCGTCGACGCCGTGGAACATGGCGGCGAAGTCCAGGTCGGGCGTCAGGCGCAGCGGGACGAATCCGTAGCCTGTCATGCCGAGCGAGGCGAAGGTCTTGTTGTCGGTGCCGGCGGACAGGCAGTAGGGCACCGTGCGCGCGGCCGGGTCCTCGGCCTGGAGGGCGGCGAGCATCGTCTCGACCAGCGGCGTGCCGAAGGGCGACTCGACGCTGCGGTCGAGGTGGATGTTCTCGCGGGTCACGCCCGGGCCGGCCAGCTCGTCGATGGCCGCCAGGAACTCGTCCTGGCCGCCGGGCAGGAAGCGGCCGTCGATCACGGCCGAGGCGCGCTCGGGGATGACGTTCGACTTGTATCCGGCCTCGAGCATCGTCGGGTTCGCGGTGTGCCGCAGCGTGGCGCCGATGAAGCGGGCGAGCGGGCCGAGCTGGGCCACCGCCGCCTCCGGCTGCTTCGGGTCGAACTCGATGCCCATCGCCTCGCAGACCTCGGTCAAGAAGTCCCGCACGGTCGGGGTGAGGGTGACCGGGAACTCGTGCGCGCCGATCCGGGCCACGGCCTGGGCCACCCGGGTCACCGCGTTGTCCGTGTTCAGCATCGAGCCGTGGCCGGCCTGGCCGCGCGCGTGCAGGCGCATCCAGGCGAGGCCCTTCTGCGCGGTCTCGATCAGGTAGAGGCGCAGCTCGGGATTGATCTCGTAGGAGTAGCCGCCGACCTCGCTGATCGCCTCGGTGCAGCCCTCGAACAGCTCCGGGTGCTTGTCGGCGAGGAACTTCGCGCCGTAGTTGCCGCCCGCCTCCTCGTCCGCGAGGAACGCCAGCACGATGTCGCGGCGCGGGCGGCGGCCCTCGCGCAGCATCCGGCGCACGACGGCGAGCGTCATCGCGTCCATGTCCTTCATGTCCACGGCGCCGCGGCCCCAGACCAGGCCGTCCTTCACCTCGCCCGCGAACGGGTGCACGCTCCAGTCCGCCGGATCCGCCGGGACGACGTCGAGGTGGCCGTGCACGAGCAGCGCGTCGGCCGAGGAGCCGCTGCCCTCGAGGCGGGCGACGACCGAGGCGCGGCCCTGGTCCGACTCGAAGATCCGCGGTTCGAGGCCGGCCTCGGCGAGCTTCTCCGCGACGTACTCGGCGGCCGGGCGCTCCGGTTTGACCGGGTTCGAGGTGTCGATCCGGATGAGGTCGGTCAGGAAGCCGACCACCTCTCCGTACTCGGTCTCGTGCTCGTCGGTGGCCGGGGTCGCGGAGTCGCTCATGGCTCCAGCCTAGACGGCGCCGCGTGCCGGTGCTGATGGGGCAGCTCGCGCAACTCGTGCTCCAGCGCGTGCGCGTGCTGCAGCAGCACGCCGGACGCGCTCAGCTCCTCGGGGTCGCCGGCGTGCCGTCCCTCGTAAAGCGCCAGGTAGACGCGGCGGACCTGGATCGCGGTCTCCAGCTCCCGGTTCATCCGGTCGTAGAACTGCTCCTTGTACGCCTCGTCGGTCATCGAGGAGATGGCGAAGAAGAACGCGGAGACCGCGGCGAGGAACAGCGAGACCTGCCAGAGCCGCGCGTCGACGGAGAAGTGCAGGTAGTCCTGCAGCTTGTGGTTGAACAGGTAGGCCGGATCGGTGAAGTCCTCGGTGTGGCCGGTCCAGTCGTTGATCAGCTTGTCGGTGAGCGCGGCCTTGCCGAAGCCGAGGAAGAACACGAACACCAGCACGCCGAGCAGCAGCACCTGCAGCATCTGGCCGATGAACAGCACCAGCAGCACGTTGAGCCGCTGCGAGCGGGACAGCGGCAGCTCGCCCTCGTGCAGCACGACGCGCTCGACGACGGTCTCCATCGGCGTCTTGCGGCAGGCCTCGATGATGGTCGTCCGGTCGTCGTGCGCGGCGACCCTGGCCACCTCGTCGGGCAGCCGGTAGAACAGGAACAGGACTGTGAACACGGCGAACAGCCCGACCACGCCCCAGATCCGGTGCTTGGACATCTCGCCGCTGAACTCCCACACGTCCTTGCTGATGAACAGGAAGCTGTTGAACAGGAACAGCAGCGGCAGCGCCCGCGCGGCCAGGTCGAACACCTCGCCGAGCTCCTGGAACGTGCGCCGGAACGCCCAGCGCGCCAGCGGGAAGAGGGCCGAGGCGACCAGCAGGATCAGCAGCACGACGACCACGTCCACGCCGAGGTCGACCAGCGCGACCTTCGGCTTGCGCCGGGTGGCGAGGTCCACGATCGGCGGGATCAGCACGAAGCCGCCGAACTCGATCCAGCTGATCCGGCTCGGCAGGCCGACCACGCGCTCGCCCTTGACCCGGTTGCGCAGCATGTACAGCAGCGCCAGCAGCGCGATGCCGAGGGCCGCGCCGCCGACCCGCTGCCAGAGCGTGAGCCGCAGCGAGAGCACGACCATCAGGTTGATGACGAAGTAGCCGAGCAGCAGCGGCAGCGCGGGCGTGAAGACGTCCTCGGTCGCCCTCCGGTCCTCGATGAAGTACGGCAGGCCGCGCCGCACGAACCAGGTCTCGGCGCTCTCCAACAGCTGGTCATCGTTCTCGGCCACGCCGACTGCCCCCGATTGGGTTCTGGTTCCTCCGATGGTCGGAGGGCAGTCTACCCAGCGTTCAGCAGAACTCTGACCTTCGCGACGTCCTGGTTCATCCGCTCGACGAGCTCGTCGATCCCGGCGAAGCGCTCCTGGCCGCGCACCCGGGCCACGAACTCCACCGCGACGTGCTGGTCGTAGATGTCGAGGTCGGTGCGGTCCAGCGCGTACGCCTCGACGGTGCGGTGCTCGCCGTCGAACTGCGGGTTGGTGCCCACCGAGATCGCCGCGGGCAGCCGCTCGCCGTCCACGACGAGCCAGCCCGCGTACACGCCGTCGGCCGGGATCGCGGTGTACTGCGGCGTCTCCACGTTCGCGGTCGGGAAGCCGAGCTCGCGGCCCCGCTTGGCGCCGTGCACGACCGGCCCCTCGACCCGGTGCGGCCGGTCGAGGCGCAGCGCCGCGGTCTCCACGTCGCCCGCGAGCACCATCCGGCGCACGTCGGTGGACGAGAAGCGCGACTCCTCGCCCTCCTCCGGGGCGGCCAGCGCGATGCCCTCGACGGTGAATCCGTGCTCCGCGCCGAGCTCGGCGAGCACCGCGACGTTCCCGGCGGCCCGGTGCCCGAAGCGGAAGTTCTCGCCCACCACGACGCCGACCACGTGCAGCCGGTCGACCAGGACGCTCTGCACGAACTCGGCCGGCGACTCCTTCGAGAGCGCCGGAGTGAACGGCAGCACGAGCACCGCGTCCACGCCGAGCGAGGCCATCAGATCGGACCGGTACGCGGGCGTCGTCAGCAGCGCCGGGTGCGTCCCGGGCCGCACGACCTCGCTCGGGTGCGGGTCGAAGGTCAGCGCGACCGCCCGCACTCCGCGCTCCCGCGCCTGCTCCACGGCGCGGCGCACGACCCGGCGGTGGCCGTGGTGCACCCCGTCGAAGAAGCCGATGGTGACCACCGAGGGCCCCCAGTCCGCGGGCACCTCGTCCAGGCCGCGCCAACGCTGCATCGATTCCCGCTCTACGCTCACAGACCAAGGGTGCCAGATCTTCGGTGCCGATCCCTACTCGCGGGTGGCGTCGCGGCCTTAACATGAACAGCGTTTCGCCTGACGAGGAGGGGATTTCCCGCATGTCCTACCAGCCCCCGGGTCCGTACCCGCAGTACCCGCAGCACCCCGGCGGGGCCGTGATGCCGGACAACCGGCCGCCGCTGCCGCAGACGGTGCTGCGTGCGCACTACTGCATGCTGGCCGGCGCAGCGCTCGCCGTGGTCAGCGCGGGGATCACCGTCGCCCAGTCGGGCACGATCAAGGCGCAGCTGAACACCGACCTGACGAACGCGGGCAGCAGTTCCAGCGCCAGCATCGCCAGCACCGCCGGCACCTTCGTCATCGTCGCGGCGTGCTTCTTCGCCGCGATCGAGGTCGGCCTGTGGATCTGGATGGCCTACGCGACGAAGGCCGGGAAGAACTGGGCGCGCATCCTGAGCACGGTCTTCTTCGGGCTCGAGGCGACCGGCTCGCTCGTCGGCGGGGCGAGCTATCTCGCGACGTCCTCGGACGGCACGACGAGCTCGAGCGCGGCCTACTCCGGTTCGAGCACCGGAGCCGGCGAGATCGTCGGCCTGCTCACGTTCCTGGTCGGGCTCGCGGCGATCATCCTGCTCTGGAACAAGGCCTCCGGGCCCTACTTCAAGGCGCCGGCGGCTTACTACCCGGTGCCCTACGGCTATCCGGGCGGCCCGGTGCCGTACACGTACCCCGTGATGCCGCAGCAGCCCGGCGCGGCCCCGCAGCAGCAGCCCGCCGACCCGTGGGCCACACCGCCGAACGGCTGATCACGGCGACCGCGACGACCGCGGCAACTGCGGAAACCGTGGGAACAGCAATGAAAGCGCCCCTCGACCGAGGGGCGCTTTCTTCTCATACGAGTACGACTCTCATTCGAATACGACTCTCATACGAATACGGCGATCGGCTTACAGCGCCGACCCTGCTCCTCGACCAGCGCGAGGAAGGTGCCGTCCGGGGCGAAGACCGCGATCGGGCCGGGGCCCAGGCCCCGCGCGGGCAGCGGGCCGCCGTGCGCGATCGCCTTCGCCTGATCCTCGTCCGCGTCGTAGCGCGGGAAAGCGGCGCCAGCCGCCTGCGCGATCGGCAGCACCGGGACCTGCTCGCCGGCGTCCACGAGGGCCATCAGGTCGGTCAGCGACTCCGCCTCGGCGAGCGTGTACGGGCCCACCCTGGTGCGCCGCAGGGCCGTGAGATGGCCGCCGACGCCGAGTCCCTCGCCGAGATCGCGGGCCAGCGCCCGGATGTAGGTCCCGCTGGAGCACACGACCCGGACGTCGAGATCGATCAGGCCGCCGGCCTGCGTCCGCCGGATCTCGCGCAGTTCGAACTCGAAGATCGTGATCGGGCGCGGCTGCAGCTTGACCTCGTCCCCCGAACGGACCCGCGCGTACGAGCGCACGCCGTCCACCTTGATAGCCGAGACCGCCGAGGGCACCTGCATGATCTCGCCGGTCAGCGCCGCGATGCCGGCCGCGATCGCCTCGTCGGCCACGGCGGCGACGCGCTCGGCGGCCGCCTGCTCGGTGACCTCGCCCTCGGCGTCGTCCGTGATGGTGGCCTGGCCGAGCCGGACGGTCGCCTCGTACTCCTTCCGGGTCAGCGCGAGGTGGCCGAGCAGCCGGGTGGCCCGCTCGACCCCGAGCACCAGCACGCCGGTGGCCATCGGATCCAGCGTCCCCGCGTGCCCGACCCGGCGGGTGCCGACCAGCCGGCGCATCTTGCCGACCACGTCGTGCGAGGTCCAGCCCTGGGGTTTGTCCACAATGACGAGACCGTCCGGCGGCGCCGGACGGTCCGCATAGGCCTTGGGACGACGGCTCAACTCTCGTCCTCGTCTACCTCGTCCTCGTCATCGGCGCGCGGCGCCCTGTACGGGTCGGCCTCGCCGGCGAAGGCCTTGCCCTCGGCGATCTCGCGCACCCGGGCGTCCTCGGCGGCGGCCTTCGCGAGCAGGTCGTCGATCTGCTTCGCGCCCTCCGGCACCGCGTCCAGGATGAACGTCAGGCTCGGCGTGAACTTCACGCCCGTCTGCCGGCCGACCTCGCTGCGCAGGATGCCCTTCGCCGACTCCAGCGCCGCCGCGGTGGCCGCGCGCTCCTCCTCGTCGCCGAAGACCGTGTAGAAGACCGTGGCCTCCCGCAGGTCGCCGGTGATCCGGGTGTCGGTGATCGTGACGAACCCCAGACGCGGATCCTTGATCCTGGTCTTCAGCGTCTCCGCGACCACCACCTTGATCCGGTCGGCGAGCTTCGCCGAACGCGTGCTGTTCGCCATGGTCCGCTCCTTCGTTCACTCGTCCTCGTCGCTGCGGACGCGGCGGCGCACCGAGAGCACTTCCAGCTCCGGCCGCCAGGCCACCGTGCCCTCGCAGTCATCCAACAGCTCTACCACCCGCGCGTGGGTGCCCGCCACGACAGCCACGCCGAGCACGGCGCGCCGGTGCAGGTCCTGCAGCGCGACCTCGGCCGCGCCCACCCCGGCACGCCGGTTGAGCTCGGCCAGGACCGGCCTGATCAGAGCCCGCTTCTCCTTGAGCGAGTGCACCTCACCCAACAGTACGTCGATCCTCAGCGTTCCGGAGAACATGCCGTCCTCGGCCATAGCGCATCAAGGCTTTGACCCAGCCAGGGGGTATCCGCGGGGATTTTCAAAGCCCTTACGGGCCCGGTGCACGAGGTTCGCACACCGGGCCCGCTCGGACCAAGGGAATTACCTACCGCTCACCGCCGTCGCGTCAGACGCGCGGCTTCTCCCGCATCTCGTACGTCTCGATCGTGTCGCCGATCTGGATGTTGTTGTACGAGCCGAGGCCGATACCGCACTCGAAGCCCTCGCGGACCTCGGTGGCGTCGTCCTTGAAGCGGCGCAGCGAGTCGATCGCCAGGTTCTCCGTCAGCAGCACGCCGTCCCGGATCACCCGGGCCTTGCTGTTGCGGCGGATGGTGCCCGAGCGCACCAGGCAGCCCGCGATGTTGCCGAACTTGGAGGAGCGGAAGACCTCGCGGATCTCCGCGGTGCCGAGCTGCACCTCCTCGTACTCCGGCTTGAGCATGCCCTTGAGCGCCGCCTCCATCTCCTCGATCGCCTGGTAGATGACCGAGTAGTAGCGGATCTCGATGCCCTCGCGGTCGGCCTTCGTCCGCGCGCGGCCGTCGGCCCGCACGTTGAAGCCGATGATGATCGTGTCGCTGGTCAGGGCCAGGTCCACGTCGGACTCGGTGATCGCGCCGACGCCGCGGTGAATGATCCGCAGGTCGACCTCCTCGCCGACGTCCAGCTTGAGCAGCGCGTCCTCCAGGGCCTCGACCGAGCCGGACACGTCGCCCTTGATGATGAGGTTGAGCTGCTGGATGTCGCCCGACTTGAGGGCCTTGTCCAGGTCCTCCAGCGAGACGCGCACCCGGCGCCGCGAGAGCAGCGCGTTGCGCTCCCGGGCCGCACGGCGCTCGGCGATCTGCCGGGCGACGCGGTCCTCCTCGACCACCAGGAAGGTGTCGCCGGCCCCGGGCACCGAGGTCAGGCCGAGCACCTGCACCGGACGGGACGGGTCGGCCTCCTCCACGTTGGCGCCGTTCTCGTCGAGCATGGCCCGGACGCGGCCGTGCGCGTCGCCGACGACCATCGTGTCGCCCACGCGCAGCGTGCCGCGCTGGACCAGCACCGTCGCCACGGCACCGCGGCCGCGGTCCAGGTGGGCCTCGATCGCGACGCCCTCCGCGTTCTGGTGCGGGTTCGCCTTCAGATCCAGCGCCGCGTCCGCGGTCAGCACGACCGCCTCGAGCAGCTCCTGGATGCCGATGTTCTCCCGCGCGGAGATGTCGACGAACATGGTGTCGCCGCCGAAGTCCTCCGCCACCAGGCCGTACTCGGTGAGCTGGCCGCGGACCTTCATCGGGTCCGCGCCTTCCTTGTCGATCTTGTTCACCGCGACCACGATCGGCACGTCGGCCGCCTTGGCGTGGTTGAGCGCCTCGATCGTCTGCGGCTTCACGCCGTCGTCCGCCGCGACCACCAGCACCGCGATGTCGGTCACCTTGGCACCGCGGGCACGCATGGCGGTGAACGCCTCGTGGCCCGGGGTGTCGATGAAGGTGATCCGCCGCTCCACGTCGCCGACCTCGGCCGTGACCTGGTAGGCGCCGATGTGCTGGGTGATGCCGCCGGCCTCGCCCGCCACGACGTTCGCCTTGCGGATCGCGTCCAGCAGGCGGGTCTTACCGTGGTCGACGTGGCCCATGACGGTGACCACCGGCGGACGCGGCGCGAGGTCGTCCTCGCCGCCCTCGTTGTCGCCGAAGTCGATGTCGAAGGACTCGAGCAGCTCGCGGTCCTCCTCCTCGGGCGAGACGATCTGGATCTCGAAGCCGATCTCGGAGCCGATCAGCTGCAGGATCTCCTCGTTGACCGACTGGGTCGCGGTGACCATCTCGCCGATCGCGAAGGCGGCCTGCACCAGCGCGGCCGGGTTGGCGCCGATCTTCTCGCCGAGGTCCATCAGGGACGAACCGCGGGTGAGACGGACGACCTGCCCGTTGCCGCGCGGCAGCATCGCGCCGCCGATGGACGGCGCCTGCATGTTGTCGAACTCTTGCCTGCGCTGCTTCTTCGACTTGCGCCCGCGGGCCGGGCCGCGGCCGCCGGGACGGCCGAACGCGCCCTGGGTGCCGGCGCCGCGGCCACCGCGGCCACCGCCGCCGCCACCGCCGGGACGGCCGGCGAAGCCGCCGCCACCGCCGCCGGGGGCACCGCCGCCGCCGGGACCGCCGCCGAAGCCGCCGGGCCGCGGGCCGAAGCCCGCGCCGGGACCGGGACGGGGGCCGCCGCCGGGACGCGGGGCGCCGCCGGCCGGACGCGGTCCGCCGGGAGCGCCGGCACCGCGGCCACCGCCGCCGCCGGGACCCGGACGCGGTCCGCCGGGACCGCTCGGACGGCCGCCGCGGTCGCCCTGGGCGGGGCCGGGACGGTTGGGCATCATGCCCGGGTTCGGGCGCGGGCCGCCGCCGGGACGCGGCGCGGCCGGACGCGGGGGCATGCCCGGACGCGGCGCGCCGGGCACGGCGCCCTCGCCGCGGGCCGGGCCTCCCTCGCCGCGGTGCTGCTCGGCACCGGGACGCGGGCCGGCCGGACGCGGCGCCTGCGGGCGCGGCATGCCGGTCGAGCCCGAGGTGAACGGGTTGTTGCCGGGACGCGGTCCCTGCGGACGCTGGCCGCCGCCGGGGCGCTGGCCCTGGCCGCCGGGGCGCGGGGCGCCCTGCTGGCCGCGGTCGCGCTCGCCGCCGGGGCGCGGACCCTGGCCGCGGTCCCGGTCGCCGCCGGGGCGCTGGCCCTGGCCGCCGGAACGCGGGGCCGGCTCGGCGGCCGCCGGACGCGGGGCCGGCTTGGGGCCGGGCGTCGGACGGTTCAGCGCGGGCGCCGCCGGGGCGCCGGTCGCGGGGGCCGCCGCCGGGGCTTCCGCCTGGAACTGCGCGGGCTGCGGGGCCGCAGCCGGACGCGGCGCGGGACCCGGCTTGGGCGCGGGACCCGGCTTCGGGCCGCCGTTGGCGGCGGCCGGACGGGGCTGCGGGGTCGGCCTGGGCGCGGAAGACCGCGCCGGGGCGGCGGAGCCGCCCTTGCCCTCGGCCGCGAGGGCATCTCTCAGCTTGCGCTCGACGGGCGCCTCGATCGTCGAGGACGCCGAACGGACGAACTCACCGAGGTCTTGGAGCTTGGCCATGACGACCTTGCTCTCAACACCCAAATCCTTGGCGAGCTCATAGACCCGGACCTTGGCCACTTCACTCCTTCTTCGGCCCGCGTCTTATCGTCCGCGCGACCGTCGCTGTCACTTCATGGGCGTGCTCATCGCTGTGTGCTCATCGCGTGCTCATGATGTTTCTCTACCTGCTTCCGCCTGATTCGCCGTTCCCGCCGGACCCCGTTCGGTGCCCTGGACCTGCGTGCTCACCTCGCAAGACTGCCTCAGTCGCCCTGCGCGCGCACCCCGAGGGCGGCGCGCAGCGGCTCGAGGTCCAGCGGGCCCGTCCTGCGCAGTGCGCGCGTGAAGGCCCGCCTCCTCTCCGCCAGAGCGAGGCAGTCGGTCCGCGGATGCACGTAGGCGCCGCGTCCCGGGAGGCGCCGCCGCGGATCGGGCCGGACGCTCTCCACGCCCGACTCCGCCGTCACCGCGACGACACGGAGCAACAGGTCCTGCGCACCCCGTTCACGGCATCCGACGCACGTACGCGTCGGGACGCCGCGGACTTTCGAGATTTCCGGCAGGCCAGTCACGCAGTATTGTAGCTTTCGCAGGCCCGCTGGCGCGAACTGCTGCGGTGGCCTGGGCTCGGGCTCCGAGACAGTAGTACGGATGGCTCTCCTCGGTGGGGGCTTACTCACTGCCTCTGGGTCCTCGTCGCTTCTCTCGCGCCGCCTTACTTCTCTTCCTGGACGTCCGAGCGGATGTCGATCCGCCAACCCGTCAGGCGCGCCGCGAGGCGGGCGTTCTGCCCCTCCTTGCCGATGGCCAGCGACAGCTGGTAGTCCGGCACGATGACCTGTGCGGACCGGTTCTCCAGGTCGAGGATCTTGACCTTGGAGACCTTCGCCGGGGAGAGCGCGGAGGCGACCAGCTTCTCCGGGTCGTCCGACCAGTCCACGATGTCGATCTTCTCGCCGTGCAGCTCGGTCATCACGTTGCGCACGCGCGCGCCGACCGGGCCGATGCACGCGCCCTTGGCGTTCACCCCCGGCTTGCGCGAGCGCACCGCCATCTTGGTGCGGTGCCCGGCCTCGCGGGCCAGCGCCGCGATCTCCACCGTGCCGTCGGCGACCTCGGGCACCTCCAGCGCGAACAGCTTGCGCACCAGGTTCGGGTGGCTGCGCGAGAGGATCACCGCGGGCCCGCGCGGCGTGCGCCGCACCTGCACGACCAGGCACTTGATCCGCAGCCCGTGGCTGTACTGCTCGCCGGGCACCTGCTCCGGGGTCGGCAGCATCGCCTCGAAGCGCTCCTGCTTGCCCGAGTCGATCTCGATCAGCACGTGCCGCGGGTCGTCGCTCTGCTGCACCCGGCCGGAGACCAGGTCGCCCTCGCGCGCCGCGAAGTCCTTGAAGACGGCCTCGTCGGCGGCCTCGCGCAGCTTCTGCGCGATCACCTGCCGGGCGGTGGCCGCCGCGATCCGGCCGAAGCCGCTCGGGGTGTCGTCGAACTCGAGCCCGACCGGGGCGCCGGCCTCGTCGGTCTCCTTGACGAACACGGTCACGTGGCCGCTCTTGCGGTCAAGCTCCACCCGCGCGCCGGGCCGGGCGCCCTCGGTGTGCTCGTACGCGTGCAGCAGCGCCTGCTCGATGGCCCCGTACAACAGGTCGAGCGAGATCTCCCGATCCTGCGCGAGATCGCGCAGCATCCTCATATCGATGTCCATCGGTTCCTCAGCTCTGCTCGTCCTCGTCGTCGTCGACCCCGTCGTCGCCGCCCTCGGTGGCGGCTCCGTCGACATCGCCCTCGGCGACGTCCTCTTCGTCCAAATCGTCCTTCGCCCCCGGACGGTTGAACTCCACCTGCACCTTGCCGCGGCCCAGCTCCCCGAACGCGAGCCGGCGCCGTTCCCCGGCGGTCCCCGGCTTCTTCCCGGGCAGCTCCAGCGTCACGCCCTCGTCGTCGACCTCGACGATCCGCCCGGTCAGCTCGCCGCCCGCGGCGAGCTGAACCTGCACCAGACGCCCGGCCGCGCGCCGCCAGTGCCGCGGGAGTGTCAGCGGCCTGCCGACGCCCGGGGAGCTGACTTCGAGGTCGTACGGCTCCTCGCCCATCACGTTCGTCTCGTCCAGCGCGGCCGAGACGGCCTGGCTCACCTCGGCGATGTCGTCCAGGCTGATCCCGCCGTCGCCGTCCACGACGACCTGCAGCAGCTGCCGCGAGCCTGCCCGCCTCGCGGTCACGTCCTCGAGGTCGTAGCCCAGCGCGGCCACGACCGGCTCGAGCTGTGCGCGGAGCTTGGCCCCGTCGAGTCTGGCGCGGGCGGCGGGGCTCATCGGAAAGGCTCCTCGGCTGTACTCGGTCTGATCTCCCGCGACGCGGAAGCACGGCGGGCGGAACCGCGAGTTCCGCACCCTATCAGGGTAGTCGCTCGCGGCCCGCCCGAAAGCCTTGCCGAGCCGCTCAGACGGGTTAGACCGCCAGGGCCGCCACGGCCTCGCCGAGCGGCACGTCCCGCTTCTCGCCGGTCGCCCGGTCCTGCACCTCGATGACGCCCTCGGCCAGCCCCTTGCCGACCACGGCGACCGTCGGCACGCCGATGAGCTCGGCGTCCTTGAGCTTCACGCCCGGGGAGACCTTGCGCCGGTCGTCGAAGATGACCCGCACCCCGGCCGCGTCGAGCTCGGCGGCCAGATCCGCCGCGGCCTCGAAGACCGCGTCGTCCTTGCCGGTGGCGACCAGGTGCACGTCGGCCGGGGCGATCTCGCGCGGCCAGACGATGCCCCGCTCGTCGTAGGTCTGCTCCACGACGGCGGCCACCGCGCGCGAGACGCCGACGCCGTACGAGCCCATCGTCACCCGCACCGGCTTGCCCTCCGGGCCGAGCACGTCCAGCTGGAACGCGTCCGCGTACTTGCGGCCGAGCTGGAAGATGTGGCCGATCTCGATACCCCGATCGATGGACAGCGCGCCGCCGCACCGCGGGCAGGCGTCGCCGGCCCGCACCTCGGCGGCGCCGACGGTGCCCTCCGGCGTGAAGTCGCGGCCGCAGGTCACGTGCGCGGCGTGCTTGCCCGCCTCGTTGGCGCCGGTGATCCAGGACGAGCCCGGCACCACCAGCGGGTCCACCTTGTAGGTGTATCCGGCCTCTGCGAGGCCCTGCGGGCCGATGTAGCCGCGCACCAGCGCCGGGTGCTTCGCGAAGTCCTCGGCCTCGAACAGCTCGATCTCGGCCGGCGCGACGGCCGCCTCGAGCCGCTTCATGTCCACGTCCCGGTCGCCCGGCACGCCGACGATCAGCACCTCAGCGTCCTTCTTCCCCGGCACCCGCAGCTTCACGACCACGTTCTTGAGCGTGTTCGCGGCGGCGGTGTCCTCGAAGCCCTCGAAGCCGCGGAAGACCTCGACCAGGCTCTCGATGGTCGGGGTGTCCGGCGTGTCGTAGACCCGCGCGGCCGGCGTCGCCGAGGCGTCGATCTCGGCGCCCGGGCGCCCCTCGACGGCCTCCGTGTTCGCCGCGTAGTCGCAGTTGACGCACTGCACGAAGGTGTCCTCGCCGGTCGCCGCCGGGGCCAGGAACTCCTCGGAGGCCGAGCCGCCCATCGCGCCGGACATCGCCGAGACGATCCGGTAGTTCATCCCGAGCCGGGTGAAGATCCTGATGTAGGCCTCGCGGTGCAGCTCGTAGGAGCGCTTGAGGCCCTCGTCGTCCAGGTCGAAGGAGTACGAGTCCTTCATCAGGAACTCGCGGCCGCGCAGGATGCCCGCGCGCGGGCGCGCCTCGTCCCGGTACTTGTTCTGGATCTGGTAGAGGATCACCGGCAGGTCCTTGTAGGACGAGTACTCGCCCTTGACCATGAGGGTGAACATCTCCTCGTGCGTCGGGCCGAGCAGGTAGTCCCCGCCTTTGCGGTCCCGTAGCCGGAAGAGGTTCTCGCCGTACTCGGTCCACCGGCCGGTGGCCTCGTAGAACTCGCGCGGCAGCAGGGCCGGGAACTGCACCTCCTGGGCGCCGATCCGGTCCATCTCCTCCTTGACCACGCGGGCGATGTTGTCCAGCACGATCTTGCCCAGCGGCAGCCAGGAGTAGATGCCCGGGGCGACGCGGCGGACGTATCCGGCGCGCACCAGGAGCTTGTGGCTCGGCACCTCCGCGTCCGCCGGGTCGTCGCGAAGGGTGCGAAGGAACAGCGACGACATGCGCGTGACCACTGCGGGACTCCTCGATCGGCTTCTACTGAACGCTTGACAACCGAGGATATCCGTCTTCCGCGCGTACGCCGAACGCGTTACCGGAACGGATCAGAACAGGATGGAGGCGAACTCGGAGACCTCGCGGAAGCCGACCCGGTGGTAGGCGGCCCGCGCCGGGGCGTTGAAGTCGTTGACGTACAGCGTCACCAGCGGCGAGAAGTCGCGCAGCGCGTACTCGACCACGGCGGACATGCCGCCCTCGGAGACCCGCCGCCCGCGGTAGCGCGGGTTGACCCAGACGCCCTGGATCTGGCACGCCTCGGCGGTCACCGCGCCGATCTCGGCCTTGAACACGACCTCGCCGTTCTCGATCCAGGCGAACGCGCGGCCCGCCGCGATCAGCTCGGCCACCCGCTGCCGGTAGCCGTGCCCGCCGTCCGCGGCGACCGGCGAGACGCCGACCTCCTCGGTGAACATCGCGATGCAGGCCGGCATCAGCGCGTCGAGTTCGGCCGGGCGCACCGGCCGGATCCGGAAGTCGGGCGCGACGGTCGGCGAGGACTCGCGGATCGACATCACCGGCTGGCTGGCCCGGATCTCGCGCGGGGAGCCCCAGTGCGCGCCCAGGTAGCCCCACAGGTCGAGCACCGGCTCGCGCGGCCCGACGATCGAGGAGCAGCGCCGGCCCTGCTTGCGCGCCCGGTCGGCGAAGGCCCGCACGGACTCCGGCGTCGCGTTGACCGGCACCAGGTTGGCGCCGGAGAAGCACATCGAGCTGAGCCGGCCGCCGACGTGGAAGCCCCACAGCTCGCCGCCGAGCTGCCACGGATCGAGCCCGGACGCGGCGACCCGGGAGGCGATGAAGACGTTGTCGACCGGATCGCGGCCGAGCAGATCGAGGACCTCGCCGAGATCGGCCTGACCGAGCACGCGGGCGGCGGCGGACGGCGAGAGCAGCCGGGTCATCATGTTCACGCGGCGCTCACCCCCGCGCGGCGCGGCGCCGTTCGGACGGCGGCTGAGAAAGCGGCGCCGCGGCTTGCGCGGTCGCGGCACTGACGTGGCACACCACCACTGTAAGCCCTGCAGAGGGAGTTGTAATCGGGATCGTCCGCGCAGCGGACGGCCCCCGCGGCCGCGGCGGCCCCGGGGACCGGCTCCGGTCTCAACGCCTGTAGACGATCAGCCCGCCGAGACCTGCGGCTCGCCCTCGCCGAGATCGGCGCCGAGCTCCTCGGCCAGCCGCGCGGCCTCCTCGACGAGCGTCTCCACGATGCGCGCCTCGGGCACCGTCTTGATCACCTCGCCGCGCACGAAGATCTGTCCCTTGCCGTTTCCGGACGCGACGCCGAGGTCCGCCTCGCGCGCCTCGCCGGGGCCGTTGACGACGCAGCCCATGACGGCCACCCGCAGCGGCACGTCCAGGCCCTCCAGCGCCGCGCTGACCTGGTCGGCGAGGGTGTAGACGTCCACCTGGGCCCGGCCGCAGGAGGGGCAGGAGACGATCTCCAGGCCGCGCTTGCGCAGCCCGAGCGACTCCAGGATCTGGATGCCGACCTTGACCTCCTCGACCGGAGGCGCCGAGAGCGAGACCCGGATGGTGTCGCCGATGCCCTCCGCGAGCAGCGCGCCGAAGGCGACGGCCGACTTGATGGTGCCCTGGAAGGCCGGTCCGGCCTCGGTCACGCCGAGGTGCAGCGGGTAGTCGCACGCGGCGGCCAGCTGCCGGTAGGCCTGGATCATCACGACCGGGTCGTTGTGCTTGACCGAGATCTTGATGTCCCGGAAGTCGTGCTCCTCGAACAGCGAGCACTCCCACAGCGCGGACTCGACCAGCGCCTCCGGGGTGGCCTTGCCGTACTTCTCGTAGAGCCGCGGGTCGAGCGAGCCGGCGTTCACGCCGATCCGGATCGGGGTGCCGAGGTACTTCGCGCGCTTGGCGATCTCGCCGACCTGGTCGTCGAACTTGCGAATGTTGCCGGGGTTGACCCGGACCGCCGCGCAGCCCGCGTCGAGCGCGGCGAAGACGTACTTCGGCTGGAAGTGGATGTCCGCGATCACCGGGATCTGCGACTTCTTGGCGATCATCGGCAGCGCGTCCGCGTCGTCCTGCGAGGGGACGGCGACGCGCACGATCTGGCAGCCGGACGCCGTGAGCTGCGCGATCTGCTGCAGCGTGGCGTTCACGTCCGAGGTCAGGGTCGTGGTCATGGACTGAACGGAAACCGGGGCGTCCCCGCCCACCGGAACGCCGCCCACGTGGATCTGCCGGGAGACCCGGCGCGGAGCGAGCGGCTTGGCCGGAACGGACGGAGTGCCGAGTGCGACGGCGGTCATCTGTCGGGGTCTCCTGCGAGTCGTGACGATGCTGGGGTCGGCTAGGTCCTGCGGGGCTTACACCATGATTCTCACCGAGGCCGGGCCTGCTACCCCCTCCACGCTACGGTACGTCCCCCTCAGCGGTGGACACCGGTCGCCGAACGGCACCGGGTCTTCACCCGATCTTCACCACGTCAGCAATCCAATTAGCCCAAGCGGATCGGGTTGGTGACATCGGCTGCCACCAGGAGCACCACCGTGAGGCGTGAGGCAACGGTCTTCACCCGATGCTGTGACCTTCACCACGTCACCAATCCAATTAGCCCAAGCGGATCGGGTTGGTGACATCGGCTGCCACCAGGAGCACCGTGAGGCACACGAAGAACAACAGGAACCCGTAGGCGACCGGCATCATCTTGTTCAGGTCGACGCGGCCGGGATCCGGCCTGCGCAACAGCCGGCAGATCCGCTTGCGCGCCTCCTCGTAGAGCAGGATCGCGATGTGGCCGCCGTCCAGCGGGAGGATCGGCAGCAGGTTGAACACGCCGATGAAGACGTTGACCTCGGCCACCAGCAGCAGTACCGAGCCGAAGCCGCCCTGCTGGTAGAGCGTGCCGCTGACCTCGGCCATGCCGACGACGCCGACCGGGCTGCTGGTGGAGCGCTGCGTGTGGTCGACCGTCGAGGTGAACAGCTTGGGGATGGACGCCGGGATCGAGGCCAGTCCGGTGAAGGTGTCCTTGATCGAGGTCCAGAACTCGTCGCCGCTGGTCTTGACCGCGGCGATCGGATTCTGGTGCACGGTGGCCGAGCCGAGGCTGATGCCGATCAGGCTGCCCTTGCCGGTGCTGCCGTTGGTCTCAGTCACGCTGTTCGAGCTCACCGGGGTGACCGTCGCGGTGCGGGTCTTGCCGCTGGTGTCCGTGAAGGTGATGGTCGCCGGCTCGCCGCCGGGCAGCGCGTGCAGCGCGTCGACCAGGCTCGTCGCGTCGGTGACCTTCTTGCCGTTCACCTCGGTGATCTTGTCTCCGACCACGAGCCCGGCCGCGGCGGCCGGGGACTTCTCGGCGCCGGTGCAGCCGGTCGTTGCGCCGGCGTTGGTGCCGCTGGGAACCATGCAGGTGGCGATGGTGCCGACGCTCGTGGTGCTCTGCTGCGTGCCCCACGCCATCGGCACGAAGGCGAAGATGAACAGCGCGATCAGGAAGTGCATGAGGGAGCCGGCGGAGAGGGTCAGCAGCCGCTTGCGCGCGGGCTTGTTCTTCAGCGCCCGGTCCTCGTCTCCCGGCTCGATCTCGTCGAGATCGGTCATTCCGACGATCTTGACGTAGCCGCCCGCCGGGATCGCCTTGACGCCGTACTCCGTCTCGCCGCGCGTGAAGGACCACAGCCGCGGCCCGAAGCCGACGAAGAACTCCGTGACCTTGCCGCCGGACCAGCGCGCGCACCACATGTGCCCGGCTTCGTGCAGCACGATGGAGACCAGAAGAGCGAGCACGAACAACAGCGCGCCTACCACACCCACGCTCGACTACCCGCTTTCCATCGCTTGCCGCTCAGTCTCCCGCGCGCCGTCCATCCCATCGGATAGACGCATGGCGACGCGCGGAAAGTTCCCCCGCGCGTTCACCACACCGGGCCATCGCCTTACGCACGGTCCGCGGGCGCCGTGCGGTTCAACCTTAGTTGGCCCGCGCCAGCTGCGCGGCGCGTTCCCGGGACCAGGCGTCCGCGGCCAGCACCGCCTCCAGGCTGAGCTCGGCCCGGCCGACCCGGTCCGGCGAGGCCTCGTGCTCGGCGACGACGGCCGCGACGGTGTCCACGATCGCGGTGAACGGGATGCGGCCCTCCAGGAAGGCGTAGACGCAGGCCTCGTTGGCGCCGTTGAAGACCGCCGTGCTGGTGCCGCCCTGCTCGCCGACGTGCTTGGCCAGCTCCACCGCCGGGAAGGCCTCGTTGTCCAGCGGGAAGAACTGCCAGGTCGCGGGCTGGGTCCAGTCGCAGGCCGGGGCCGCGTCGGCGACCCGCTCCGGCCAGCCCATGCCGAGCGCGATCGGGATGCGCATGTCCGGCGGCGAGGCCTGGGCGAGCGTCGAGCCGTCGGCGAACTCGACCATCGAGTGCACCACCGAGGTGGGGTGCACCACGACCTCGATCCGGTCGAAGGGCACGTCGTAGAGCAGGTGCGCCTCGATGACCTCGAGACCCTTGTTGACGAGAGTGGCCGAGTTGATCGTGACCAGCGGCCCCATCGCCCACGTCGGGTGGGCCAGCGCCTGATCCGGCGTCACGTCGTGCAGCTCCTCGCGCTTGCGGCCGCGGAACGGCCCGCCGCTCGCGGTCACGATCAGCTTGCGCACCTCGGCGGCGGCACCGCCGCGCAGGCACTGCGCGAGCGCCGAGTGCTCCGAGTCCACCGCGACGATCTGCCCCGGCGCGGCCAGCGACGTGACCAGGTCGCCGCCGATGATCAGCGACTCCTTGTTGGCGAGCGCGAGCGTCCGGCCCGCCTTGAGGGCGGCGAGCGTGGCGAGCAGGCCGGCCGCGCCCTCGATGCCGTTGAGCACGACGTCGCAGTCGTACGCCGCGAGCTGCGCCACGCTGTCCGGCCCGGCCAGCAACCGCGGCACCCGCGCGTCCCCGGTGCTGTAGCCGCGCCGCTGCGCCTCCGCGTACAGCTCGAGCTGGAGGTCCTCGGCCGCCGTCCCCTTGGCCACCGCGACCGCCTCGACTCCGAGGTCGAGGGCCTGCTGGGCGAGCAGGCGCGGGTTCTTGCCGCCCGCAGCCAGCGCGACGACGCGGAAGCGGTCCGGGTTGCGCAGGACGACGTCGATGGCCTGGGTGCCGATGGAGCCGGTGGAGCCGAGGATGACGATCCGCCTGGGGCTGGAGGAGGAGCTCGAAGTCATGGCCTCATTCTCCCGCAGCCCCCGGTGCGGACCAACCGGCGGATCCCGGCCGGCGGCCACGGCGAGTCAGCGCCCGAATTCGACTACAAGTCGTTTATATATCCGCATGACCCACACCACCGACGTCGACCTGCTCGCCCACCCCGCGCCGAACCGCTCGGCGCTGGCCGCCCGCGGCTTCGTCGCCCGGCTGTCCCGGAGCCAGATCCTGCTCTCGGACGTGCGCCGGGCCGGCCCCGACGCCTTCCGGGCCAAGGCCCAGTGGCCGCGCACCCGCGCCGCCTTCGAGCGCCGCTCCCCCGGCACCGAGCGGCACGACCCGCTGCTCGTCGCGGAGACCCTGCGCCAGCTCGGCACCTACCTCCCGCTGCGCTGCTACGGCGTGGCGGCGGACTCCCGGGTGCTGATCGAGGAGCTGCGCTTCGACATCACCCCGCACGCTGACGGCGACGGCGCGCCGAGGCCGTATCAGGGCACGGAGGTGACGTGCAACGCCGCCGTGGACAGGGGACCGGCGCCCCCGGGAGCCGACAGGCTCCGCAACCTCGCTCTGAAGGTCTCGCTCTCCGCGGGCGGACGCGAATTCGCCCGTGCCGACGGCGTGGCACGGATGCTGAGCCCCGCCGCGTACCGCGCCGTCCGCACCCGGACGCCCGCTCCGTCGGCGGGCGACAGCCCGCGCCTCACACCGGTGGACCCCGGCCGCGTGGGCGTGACGCGGACTCAGGACGTCCTGGTCGCCGTGGACGCGCGGGGCGCGGTACGCGTCGCACCCGCCGACCCGCACCACCCGTTCTTCCACGACCACCCGAGCGACCACATGACCGGCATGGTGCTGGTCGGAGCCGTCCAGCAGACCGCCGCCCTGCACGCGAACGAGCCGAACCTGCGGATGCGCAGCTGCACTGTGCGCGCCCTGCGCTTCACCGAGCCGACCCCGCCCGCGACGGTGGAGTTCGGCCCCGACGGTCGCTTCGAGATCCGCCAGCGCGGAACCGTCACCGCCACCGGCGAGGCCGCATTCGAGCTCTAGCACGCGCTGCGGAGCGAGCCCGAGCCGACGCCGGCCGTGATTCGAGCTCTAGCACGCGCTGCGGAGCCCGAGCCGACGCCGGCCGTGATTCGAGCTCTAGCACGCGCTGCGGAGCCCGAGCCGACGCCGGCCGTGATTCGAGCTCTAGCACGCGCTGCGGAGCGAGCTCGAGCCGACGCCGGCCGTAGCCCCAGGCAGGGATCGAGCCCTGAAGCCGGGCACCCAGAATCCGGGCTCGATCCCTTTTCCCTGCAGGTCGAATTCCCTACAGGTCGATGCCGGTCAGGACGAGGACGCGCTCGTAGGTGTAGTCCGCCATGGCGTACTTGACGCCCTCGCGGCCCACGCCGGAGTTCTTGGTGCCGCCGTACGGCATCTGGTCGGCGCGGAAGCTCGGCACGTCGCCGACGATGACGCCGCCGACCTCGAGCTCGCGGTGCGCGCGGAACGCGGCCTGGATGTCGTGCGTGAACACGCCCGCCTGCAGGCCGAACTGCGAGTCGTTGACGAGCTTGAACGCCTCGTCGGTGCCCTCGACGCGCTGCAGCACGAGCACCGGGCCGAAGACCTCCTCGCGCACGACCTTCGCGTCCGCGGGGACGTCGGCGAGCACGGTCGGCGCGTAGCTCGCGCCCTCGCGCTTGCCGCCGGCCAGCAGCGTCGCGCCCGCGGCGACGGCCTCGTCGACCCACTGCTCGACGCGCTCCGCCGCGGCCTCGCTGACCAGCGGGCCGACGTCGGTGCCCGGGTCGGTCGGGTCGCCGACGCCCTGCCGGCCGACCGCCTCGACGATCTTCCCGACGAGCCGGTCGTAGACCGCGGCGTCGGCGATCACGCGCTGCACCGAGATGCAGGACTGGCCGGCCTGGTAGTTGCTGAAGGTGGCGATGCGGTTGGCGGCCCAGTCGAGGTCGGCCTCGGAGGAGTAGTCGGCGAGCACGACCGCCGCGGCGTTGCCGCCGAGCTCCAGGGTGACGTGCTTGTGCGGGGCCTGGCCCTGGATCAGCTCGCCGACCACGGTCGAGCCGGTGAACGAGATGACCGGCAGCCGCGGGTCCTCGTTCAGCGCGGCCATCCGCTCGTTCGGCACCGGCAGGATCGACCAGGACCCGGCGGGAAGGTCGGTCTCGGCCAGCAGCTCGCCGATCAGCAGCCCGGAAAGCGGCGTGGCCGGGGCCGGCTTGAGCAGGATCGGCGCGCCGACGGCGATGGCCGGGGCCACCTTGTGCGCGGCCAGGTTCAGCGGGAAGTTGAACGGCGAGATGCCGAGCACCGCGCCCTTGGCGAAGCGCCGCACGATCGCCGCCCGGCCGGTGGCCGCGGCGTCGGTGTCCAGCCGCTGCAGCTCGCCGCCGAAGCGGCGGGTCTCCTCCGCGGCCCAGCGGAACACCGATACGGCCCGGCCGACCTCGGCCTTCGCCCACTTGACCGGCTTGCCGTTCTCCGCGGTGATCAGCGCCGCGATCTCCTCGCTGCGCTCGCCGAGCCGCCTGGCCACGTGGTCGAGCGCCGCGGCCCGCGCGTGCGCGGGCAGCGCCCCGGCCGTCGCGACCGCCGAGTGCGCCGCCGCCACCGCCTCCTCGACCTGGGCGTCGGTGGGGATCGAGACCTCGGCGATCGTCTCGCCGGTGTACGGGTTGACGACCGGGAAGGACCCGGAGCCGGTGGCCGGACGCCCGGCGAGCCAGAAACTGCGCGGTTCGGTGGACACGTGGCACTCCCTCAAGACGGCGGCGATCTCCTTGGCCACATTAGTTCGCCGCATCCCGCGTGTCGCGCTACAGGTTGCAGCCTAAAAGCGGCCTACGCCCTCAAGTTGACGAGCACCGGGGGCGTCCTTATTCCATCCGGGGTCGCGAGCGAGATCAGCGCGTGCCCGACCGGGACCTCGTTGATGATGTCCGAGGGCGACCACACGTACCGCTCCACGGCCCTCGTGGAGACCGCGCGGTTGTACTGCGTGCTGGTCGAGCCGGTCAGCGACTGCACGACGGACTTCTCGCCGCCGCGGCCGAAGCGGCCCGGCGAGCCCGGCGTGGACATGTGGCCGGAGGTCGTGGTCGTCGCGGTGCCGGTGGTCACGGTCGTCTCCGCGGCCCACGACGTGCCCCAGTAGTCCGCGAAGTAGCGCGCGTCCGCGGGCTCGACGCCGGCGAACACCGCCTTGCAGCCGGTGCCGGTGAACACGGCCGAGCGCAGGTGCTCGGGGAACTGGGCGAGGGACTGGGCCAGCAGCACGATCCCCGCGTTCGCCGCGCGGGCCCGCTGCAGGCCCTGGACGACGTACTCGTCGACGAAGCGGCCCGCCTCGTCCACGATCAGGCCCTTGAAGACCTCGCGGTTCGCCTCGGGCGCCGCGACCACCTGCACGAACTGCGCGATGGCGAGCCGGGCGAGGATCCGCGCCGCCTGCGGCGAGCTGCCCTCCGGAAGCGCGATCCGCACCCGCAGCGGCCGGTCGATGTCGCGCATCGAGAACTTGCGCGGCCGGCCGTCGAACAGGTCGATCAGCTGCGGCCGGTCGAGCAGCCGCAACCGCTCGTTGAGCAGCGGCACCGGGCTCTGCGTCTGCACCAGGTCGAGCAGCTCGCGCAGCAGCGGGTAGCGGCCGTTGCGCTCGTGGAACTCCGCGATGACCGTGTAGAGCGTGTTGCGGGCCGCCGAGTCCACGGCCGGGTCGTGCACCGCGGTGTCCGGCGGGAGCACCGCGCCGGCCAGCCGGTCCGCCGCCTCCTCGGGCCCGCTCGCGCCGCCGAACAGGTCGAAGCCCCATGATCCAGGACCGGGCTCCGCGTTCGGGTCGATGTCCACGTCGAAGAAGTCCGGCAGCTGCCGCGCGTCGAAGGCGGAACCGGTCGGGTCGATCACGACGACCGAGGCCATCCCGACGAGGGTCTGCAGGCCGAGCAGCTCGATGATCGGCCGCGCGAAGGAGCGCGTCTTTCCGGCTCCGGGCGGCCCGACCACCAGCATCGAGGTGCGCAGGACCTCGGTGTCGAGCGCGAACCACTCCTTCTGGTGGGTCGCGGGGTTCCGGTCCGTCTCCGCGGCCACGCCGAGCCGGGCCTGGCCGGTGACCAGGTCGTGCTGCACGAGCCGCGGCATCGGCAGGTCGCGCTGGCCGGAGGAGTGCAGGAACGCGCCGCCGCCCTGCTCCTGGATCGCCACCGCTATCGGCTCGAGCTCGGCCAGGCCGTTCTGCCGCGCCGTGCGCTGCACGACCCGCGCCACCCGGACGTAGTCCACGTCCGTCAGCTCGCCGGTGGCGACCTCCTCGTCGAGCCGCCGCGCGGCGTCCGCGAAGCCCGCCTCGCGCAGGTCGGCCCACAGGTCGGGGCGCGGCTTGGGCACCGGGGCCGGCGGCTTCGGCTCGGGCCGGTACCGGAGCCAGAGCCAGCGCGCGACGATGTGCCAGCGGCCGTAGCCGCCGACGCCGACCAGGACGATCAGCAGGGCGAGGACGTTGTCCGCCGGAAGCTTGAGGTAGGACAGCAGCAGCCCGAGCGGTAGCAGCGCCGCCAGGTAGATCGGCAGGAAGAGGTAGAGCGCGAGCCGGGCCCGGCGCCAGATGTGCGGTTCGAGCGGACCGGGCCGGCCGCCCTCGCTTTCATCCGGGTTGCGGCCGTAGGCGAACACGCCGGGCGCGTCGAGCACGCGGTCGCCGTGCACCCAGCTGACCAGGTCGGGCCGGGTCCGCTCGGTCCAGGCCGAGCCGGTCCAGTAGCGCAACTGCGGCGAGCCGCTCGGACACGGGTACCAGCCCTCCGGCATCCGCTGCCGCCGCGGCCCCGCTACCGCGGAAACGCCGTCCTCCACCGCCACAGTGACTCTCCCCTGCCTGACGACCTGTCGAGTCGATCGTATCGATCGGGCGCCGGGATGGGAGGTGTAGACACTGTGCGAAGGAACGTCCGGATTTTGGCGACGATCTGCGAGGTGTAGACCGCTGCGACCTCGGCTACTGTCGATGCCGAGCCCCTCGCAGTCGGCGCTTTTCCACGGAATGGAGTCCCAGCTATGTCCGCGCTCTCCCACGGTGGTCCCACGCTCCCGCAGGAGCGCCGCCTCGTCACCGAGATTCCGGGCCCGCTCTCGCGGGAGCTGTTCGAGCGGCGCAACGCCGTCGTGGCGAACGGCGTCTCGACGACCCTGCCGGTGTTCGTCACTCAGGCGGGCGGCGGCGTCGTGGTGGACGTGGACGGCAACTCGCTGATCGACTTCGGTTCCGGCATCGCTGTGACCAGCGTCGGCAACAGCGCCGAGGCCGTGGTCAACCGCGCGGGCGAGCAGCTGCGGCGGTTCACCCACACCTGCTTCATGGTCACCCCCTACGAGTCCTACGTCGCGGTCTGCGAGCAGCTGGCCGAGCTGACCCCGGGCGATCACCCGAAGAAGTCGGCGCTGTTCAACTCGGGCGCGGAGGCCGTGGAGAACGCGGTGAAGATCGCCCGCTCCTACACCAAGCGGCAGGCCGTCGTCGTGTTCGACCACGGCTACCACGGCCGGACCAACCTGACGATGGCCCTGACGGCGAAGAACATGCCGTACAAGGACGGCTTCGGCCCCTTCGCCCCCGAGGTCTACCGGATGCCGATGGCCTACCCCTTCCACTGGCCGACCGGGCCGGAGAACTGCGCCGAGGAGGCCGCGGCGCAGGTGATCTCGCAGATCGAGAAGCAGGTCGGCGCGACGAACGTGGCCGCCGTCGTGATCGAGCCGATCCAGGGCGAGGGCGGGTTCATCGAGCCGCCGCTCGGCTTCCTGCCGCGCATCGCCGAGTTCTGCACGGCGAACGGGATCGTGTTCATCGCGGACGAGATCCAGACCGGCTTCTGCCGCACCGGCGACTGGTTCGCCGTCGAGCACGAGGGCGTCGTGCCCGACCTGATCACCACCGCGAAGGGGCTGGCCGGCGGCCTGCCGCTGGCCGGCGTCACCGGCCGCGCCGAGATCATGGACGCCGCGCACGCCGGCGGCCTCGGCGGCACCTACGGCGGCAACCCGGTCGCCTGCGCGGGCGCGCTCGGCGCGATCGAGACGATGCGCGGCCAGGACCTGCCCGCCGCCGCCCGCCGGATCGGCGAGATCATGCTGCCCCGGCTGAACAAGATGGCCGCCCGCTTCCCGCAGATCGGCGACGTGCGCGGCCGCGGCGCGATGATCGCGGTCGAGCTGGTCAAGCCGGGCACCAAGGAGCCGGACGCCGCGCTGACCGGGCAGATCGCCAAGGCCTGCCACGCGCAGGGCGTGATCGTGCTGACCTGCGGCACCTACGGGAATGTGCTGCGCTTCCTGCCGCCGCTGGTGATCGGCGAGGACCTGCTGACCGAGGGCTTGGACGTCATCGAGGGCGCCTTCGAGCAGCTCACCGCCGCCTGAGCGGAGCGATGAGCCCCACCCGCGCATTGCCCGGTGCGCAGACGCGGGCGCCCGCGTAGCGGGAGGATCCAGGTGGTTCAGACGGTTGGGCCCGGAGTCGGCGGCTCGGAGACGAGAAGCCGGCGCCGGGCTTTTCGGTACCCGCGCCCGGCTGACCGCCCCGACCTGCCCGAGGGCGTAGGGTCTGGGGCGATGATCGAGTCCCGCGCCCGCGCTGCCCGGCCGACCTGGTGGATCGCGCCGGGCGCGCTGCTGTGCCTGTTCGGGCTGCTGACCTGGCAGGTGGTCACGCACGGCCCGCTGACCAGGCTCGACCTGCACGTGCGCGACGGGATTCAAGACGCCGCCACCTCCTCGGGGCTGGAATGGCTCGCGGCCTTCGGCCGCGGCTGTGCGAATCTCGGGGATCAGGCTCCGGCGATCCTGAGCCTGGCGGTCGCGGCCCTGCTCGCCGTCTGGCGCGACCGCTCCCGGCGGCCGGCGCTGCTGGCCGTGGCGGCCTGGATCGTGCTGGCCACGGTGATTCCGCTGAAGATCTGGGTCGGCCGGCCGGGCCCGGGCGAGGTCACCCTCGGCAACGCGGCACTCGGCTTCTTCCCCTCCGGCCACACGGCGGACGCGGTCTGCTGCTATGTCACGGCCGCCTATGTGCTCGGCCTGTTCGTCTGGACGAGCCGACTCGCGCGGCGGGTGCTCGGCGGCATCGCCGTACTGCTGCTGGTGTTGACGATCTTCGGGCTGCTCTGGTCGAACTACCACTGGCTGACGGACATCCTGGGCTCGCTCTGCTGGTGCGGCGCCTGGCTGCTGGTGTTGAGGCATGTCGATCAGGCCAGGGCGTATCCGCGCGGCAGCCGGTAGGTCGGCGGGCGGTTGAGCAGCCCGCGCAGCTCCTCCCACACCTCGTCCCAACTCTCGCGGATCTGGGTCGGGGTGACCTGGGCCACCGTCAGCCGCAGCACCGAGGCCATCCAGCGACGGCGCGCCACGGCCCGATCCAGCGCGGCCGGACTCGGCTGGAAGCCGGGGGCCACTTCGAGCGCGATGCCGCGGTCCGGCCAGAACGCCCCCGGGAGCACGGCCACGCAACCGGTGGCCTGCTCGAAGATGCGGCGGTTCCACAGCGGACTCGGCGCCGAGGTCCGGGCCAGCCGCTCCTGGCAGACCGCCTCCTCCCGCGTGCGGATGCCCGCGCTGAACTCCGCCAGCACGGCGCGCATCCGGGCCGAACGCTGCGTCTGATGCGCCGCCAGCTCCGTGCACAGTTGCGCGGGCGTGCAGCGGCGGCTGTAGACGAGCTCGTTGACGATCGAGCGGACGTATTCCTTGTCCTTCAGATCGAGGCACGCATCCACCGCCGCGCGCGGCAGCGGCGCCACCGGGCAGCCCTCGATACGCACCGGCTCGGGCATCCTCGTCGAGCGCCCGACGAGCACGAAGCCGTGCGACTGCCGCCTGCGGCCGTGCGGGATGAGCACCTTGACCTGCGGCTCTTGCCCTGAGGCCAAGGCCGCGGCGACCCGGTGCAGGCGCAGCGCGGCGAGCCCGGTCACCACCGCGCCCGGCCCCGCGTAGAGCAGCGCGGCCCGGATCCGGCCGAGGCCCTTCAGCGCGTCCTCGCGGCTTGCGCAGACGCCCTTGAGCACCCGGCGCCACGGCCCGCGCGGGCCCTCGCGGAGCCGGATCGTGGACGGCGGGACCCCGAGCTCGATCAGCTGCGACCGGCCGGCCAGGCCGCCCTGGCTCTCGAAGAGCCGCTCGACGGCTCCCTTGTCATAGTTCGCATGTTTCGTCATGCATCCAGCATCACCGCCGCCGCACGACGAAACATCGTGCAATCGGCGTATATAAGTACGCCGATTGCACGATGCGCTGCGCAGGCAGAACCCTTAGGCGTTCGTCGGGAAGCCCAGGTTGATGCCGCCGTGCGACGGGTCCAGCCAGCGCTGGGTCACGGCCTTGGTCCGGGTGTAGAAGTGCACGCCCTGCGTTCCGTAGGCGTGCGAGTCGCCGAACAGCGAGGCCTTCCAGCCGCCGAACGAGTAGTAGGCCACCGGCACCGGGATCGGCACGTTGATGCCGACCATGCCGACCTCGACCTCGTTGCGGAACTTCGCCGCCGCGCCGCCGTCGTTGGTGAAGATCGCGGTGCCGTTGCCGTACGGGTTGGAGTTGATCAGCTCGAGCGCCTCCTCGTACGACTTGGCGCGCACCACCGAGAGCACCGGGCCGAAGATCTCGTCCGTGTAGACCGGCATCTCGCGCCCGACGTTGTCGAACAGCGTCGGGCCGAGCCAGAAGCCGTTGGTGGTGTCCACACCCGACTCGGCGAGCGAGTCGACCGGGTGCTTGCGGCCGTCGACCACCAGCGTCGCGCCGGCCGCGACGCCCGCGTCCAGGTACGAGGTGACCTTGTCCCGGTGCACGCCGGTGACCAGCGGGCCCATCTCCGAGGTCGCCGAGCAGCCCGGGCCGACCCGCAGCTTGCCCATCCGGTCGACGATCTTGCCGACCAGCTCGTCGCCGATCGGGTCCACCGCGACCAGCACGGACACCGCCATGCAGCGCTCGCCGGCCGCGCCGAAGCCGGCGTTGACCGCCGAGTCGGCGGCCAGGTCCAGGTCGGCGTCCGGGAGCACCAGCATGTGGTTCTTGGCGCCGCCGAGGGCCTGCACGCGCTTGCCGTAGCGGGTGCCGTTCTCGTAGACGTAGCGGGCGATCGGGGTCGAGCCGACGAAGGAGACGGCCTTGACGTCCGGGTGCTCCAGGATGCGGTCCACCGCGACCTTGTCGCCGTGCACGACGTTGAACACGCCGTCCGGCAGCCCGGCCTCCTTCCACAGCGCGGCCAGCCAGTTCGCGGCCGACGGGTCCTTCTCGCTGGGCTTGACGATCACCGTGTTGCCGGTGGCGATCGCGAGCGGGAAGAACCACATCGGGACCATCGCCGGGAAGTTGAACGGCGAGATGATCGCGACCGGGCCGAGCGGCTGCTGCAGCTCGTAGACCTCGACGCCGGTGGACGCCTGGTCGGTGAAGCCGCCCTTGAGCAGCTGCTGGATGCCGCAGGCGAACTCGACGACCTCGATGCCGCGGGCGACCTCGCCGAGGGCGTCCGAGTGCACCTTGCCGTGCTCGGAGACGATGATCGCGGCGAGCTCGTCGCGGCGCGCGTTGATCAGCTCGCGGAAGTTGAACAGGATCGAGGCCCGCTTGGCCAGCGACACCGCCCGCCAGGCCGGAAACGCCGCGGCGGCCGCGGCCACGGCGTCGTCCACCTCGCGCACCGAGGCGAAGTCCACCGCGCCGGTGAGCGCACCGGTGGCCGGGTCGTAGATCTCGCCTCGCCGCTCGGCCGAGCCGGTCCACGGTCGGCCGTCGATCCAGTGCGTCACATGCTTGCTCACGGAAGACCTCTTCAGTGTGATTGCGGGAGTCCTGTTTCCGAGTCTGCGGCCCGCGCGGGGGTCGCGTCACTTTCCAGGGTGTCGGTCCCCGCGCGTTTCGCCTTACACACCCCGTGCGGACTACCCCGCGGACCACCCCGTGCGGACTACGAGTCGAAGCCGAGACCGAAGCGGTCCAGCGTGCGCAGCCAGAGGTTGCGCTTGCCGCCGTTGCGGTCCGCGCGGCCCAGCGACCAGGCCGTGGCGTTGATGCCGATGGACTTGAACGGCTCCGGCGGGAACGGCAGCGGCTTCGACTTCACCATCTCCAGCTCGGTCAGTTCGGTCTGCTCGCCGGACAGCAGGTCCAGCATGACCTGCGCGCCGAACCGGGTCGCGCCTACGCCTAATCCGGTGAAGCCAGCCGCGTACGCCACTCGTCCGTCGTAAGCCGTGTCGAAGAACGCGCAGAACCTGGTGCACGTGTCGATGACGCCGCCCCACTTGTGGGTGAAGGCCACCTCCGCCAACTGGGGGAACGCCTCGTAGAAGTGCCGCGCCAGCTTCTCGAAGGTCTTCGGACGCTGGTCGAGTTCCGGCGCGATGCGGCTGCCGAAGTGGTGGACGGCGTCGTAGCCGCCCCACAGGATCCGGTTGTCCGCGCTCAGCCGGTAGTAGTGGAAGTGGTTCGCGCTGTCGCCGATCCCCTGGCGGTTGCGCCAGCCGATCGACTCCATCTGCGCGTCCGTCAGCGGCTCGGTCATCAGCGCGTAGTCGTAGACCGGCACGATGTACGGCCGCACCCGCTTGACCAGCGACGGGAAGACGTTCGTGCCGAGAGCCACCCGTTCGGCCGAGATCTGACGGCCGTTCAGGGTACGCAGCGCCATCCCCTTCTCGGTCTTCTCCAGCCCGGTGACGCGCGTACCCTCGTAGATCTTCACGCCGAGCGCGAGGCAGGCATCGCGCAGCCCCCAGGCTAGCTTGGCCGGGTGCACCATCGCGCAGCCCTCGCGGTCCCACAGGCCCGCGAGGTAGGTCGGCGAATCGACTTGGGCGCGGATCGCCTCGCGGTCGAGGAACTCCACGTGCTCGCCGTACTGCCCGGCCACGTCCGCGTACTCGGCCAGGTCCTTCGCCTGCCATTCCGCGGTGGCCACGCTCAGCTGGCCGGTGCGCTCGAAGTCGCAGTCGATGCCGTAGCGCTCCACACTCGCCTGCATCGCGTCCAGGTTCGCCTCGCCGAGCTTGACCAGGGTGCGCAGCTCCGGCTCGAAGCGGTCGATCCCGTTCGGAAGCCCGTGGGTGAGCGACGCCTCGGCGAAGCCGCCGTTGCGCCCGGAGGCCGCCCAGCCGATCCGGTTCGCCTCGACGAGCACGACCTCGCGGCCGGGATCCCGCTCCTTGGCGATCAGCGCGGTCCACAGCCCGCTGTACCCGCCGCCGACCACCGCCAGATCGCAGGTCAGGTCCTCGGCGAGGGCGGGCAGGGCAGCCGGCCGGCCGGGGTCGTCCAGCCAGAACGGCACCGGCGCGGCCCCGGCCAACGCATGGCTGACTTCCATGGGGATCCCTCTCACTGTGTCTGAAAAGCGCTTGCTGAATTCATCCTGGCGCCGGCCGTGGGGCGCGCACCAAAGGCAACGGTGTCCGATCACCTCCTCGAATCTTGCACTCTGGAAGTTCGCACCGCCGCCCGAAACGCTCGGGCGGCGGTCTCCGCGAAGACCGCCGCCCGAGTGAGAACCGCCGCGTGTTACGCCTTACGGGTCTTGATGATCTGCGGCACCTGGGCGAACGTGATGCCGGCCAGCGTGATGAGCAGCATCGTCGAACCGATGACGTCGATCTGCGCCGGGACCGAGTGCTGGAACGAGGAGTAGACGTACATCGGGAACGTCACCTCGTTGCCGGCCGTCAGTACCGTGATGATGTAGTCGTCGATCGACAGCGCGAAGGAGAGCAGTGCTGCGGCCAGGATGCCCGGCATCACCAGCGGCAGCGTCACCCGGCGGAAGGTCTGGAACGGCGTCGCGTACAGGTCCGCAGCCGCGTTCTCCAGCGTCGGATCCATGCCCGCGAGCCGCGCCTTGACTGTCACGACCACATAGCTCAGCGAGAACATCACGTGCGCGATGATGATCGTGTCGAAGCCGAGCGAGTTGCTGCCGGTCGTGTTGTAGAAGAAGGTCATCAGGGTGATGCCCATGGTGACCTCGGGCGCCGCCATCGGCAGGAACAGCAGCACGTTCAGGAATGTGCGGCCCTGGAACCGGTAGCGCATCATCGCGAAGGCGACCATCGTGCCGAGCGCCGTCGCCAAGATCATCGTGATGATCGCGATGGTGATCGACAGCTTGATCGACGAGCACATGTCCGCGCTCGCGCACGGGTTCTTCCACGCGTTCAGGGAGAACTTGTGCCAGACGAAGTTGTACTTGTTCGCCGGCTGGTTGAAGGAGAACAGCAGCATGACCGCGTTCGGCGCGATCAGGAAGACGAAGATCAGGATGGCGACGAACCCGAGGGTGTGCGCCTTGATCCAGTCGAAGGTCTTGGTCATCACAGCAGATCCTCCGAACCGGCCTTTTTGACGTACGCGAGCACGATCAGCAGCGTGCCGAAGGTGAGGATGACGCCCATCGCGGACGCGATCGGATAGCCGAAGACGTCGCGCAGCGCCTCGTTCTCGATGACCTGCCCGATCACCTGCGTGTTCGGGCTGCCGAGCATGTAGGCGTTGACGTAGTCTCCGACCGCCGGGATGAACGTCAGCAGAGTGCCGGCGATCACGCCGGGCAGGGACAGCGGCCAGGTGACGTAGCGCCAGGTCCGGTAGCCCGAGCAGTACAGGTCGCGGCCGGCCTCGTGAAGTCGCGGGTCGATCTTCTCCAGCGACGTGTAGAGCGGCAGGACCGTGAACGGCAGGAAGTTGTAGACCATGCCGAACACGACCGAGAAGGGGCTGTTGAGCACGTGGTTCCCGGTGATCAGGCCCAGGTGGTCCATCAGGTTCGTGATCCGCAGGTCGATCATGATCCGGACCACGGTGCCGTGGTCGGACAGGATCGTCTCCCATGCGATCGTGCGGATCAGGAAGCTGGTGAACGCGGGCGCGATCACCAGCGCCATCAGCAGGTTCTTCCACTTGCCGCCGCGGAAGGCGATGAAGTACGCGAGCGGATAGCCGAGCAGCAGGCAGATCACCGTGCACGCGATCGAGTAGATCAGCGAGTGGATGATCTCGGTGTTGTAGGTGCTGAACGTGGACGAGTAGTTCGCCCAGTTCCAGGTGACCTTGAAGCCCATGTCCAGGCTGCCGGTCTGGATCGAGGCCGAGATCGCGGTGATGATCGGGATCAGGAAGAAGACCACCAGCCACAGCACGCCGGGCGCGAGCAGGAGGTACGGCAGCAGGTTGCGCTTCTTCTTCGGCGCGCCGAGGACCTCGGAGGCCTTCGGCGGCGCTTCGGTCAGAGTGGTCACTTGGCCGCCTCGTCGTCGATCTCGGCGCCCGCCTCGATGTCCTGGCTGCCGTCCAGGCCGAAGGTCTGGGTCGCGTCCCAGTGCAGGGTGACCTCGGCGCCCGGGCGGTAGATCTCCTTGCCGGTGTTCTGCTCGAAGACCGAAAGCTCCTGGCCCCAGGGCATCTTCACCAGGTACTGCGTGGAGACGCCGATGAAGGACGCGTCGGTGACGACGCCGCCGGGCAGCGCGTTGCGGCCGGACTCGATCGCCGCGTTCCCGGCCGCGAGCTCCACCTTCTCCGGACGCACGCCGACGATCACCGCGCCGGACTCGACCCGGGAGCGGGACTCCGGCAGCGCGATCCGCACGCCGTGCGTGTCGACGGTGATGACGCCGTCCTCCTTGCCGGTCACGGTGCCGGCGACCAGGTTGGACTGGCCGAGGAAGTTCGCGACGAACGTGGTGGCCGGGTTCTCGTAGAGCTCCTCGGGCGAGCCGAGCTGCTCGATCCGCCCCGCGCTCATCACGGCGATGGTGTCGGCCATGGTCATGGCCTCCTCCTGGTCGTGCGTGACGTGCACGAAGGTGAGGCCGACCTCGGTCTGGATCCGCTTGAGCTCGATCTGCATCTGCCGGCGCAGCTTCAGGTCCAGCGCGCCGAGCGGCTCGTCGAGCAGCAGCACCTGCGGCTGGTTGATCAGCGCACGCGCCACGGCGACGCGCTGCTGCTGGCCGCCGGAGAGCTGGGTCGGCTTGCGCTTGGCAAGGTGGGCCAGCTCGACCAGCGCCAGGATGTCGTCGACCTGCTTCTTGACGTCCTTGACGCCGCGGCGGCGCAGGCCGAACGCGACGTTGTCGTAGATGTTCAGGTGCGGGAAGAGCGCGTAGTTCTGGAAGACCGTGTTCACCGGGCGCTTGTACGGCTTGGTCGAGGTGACCTCGGTGTCGCCGATGTATATCCGGCCGGCCGTCGGGTCCTCGAGCCCGGAGACCATCCGCAGGGTGGTGGTCTTGCCGCAGCCGGAGGCGCCGAGCAGGGCGAAGAAGGAGCCCTGCGGGATCGTCAGATCCAGATCGTCCACCGCCGTGAACGAGCCGAAGCGCTTGGTCAGTCCGGTCAGCCGCAGATCGCCGACCGCCTCGAGAGTGTTCATCAATTGCCTTCGATTCTGGGGGGTCAGCCGGAGATCTGCTGGAAACGGGTGGTGTACGCGTTGAGCTGGTCGACGTTGAGGTTCATGAACCCCTTCGCGCCGGCCTTCATCTTGGCCGTGGGCACGATCAGCGGGCTGGCGGCCGCCGTCGGGTCGAGGCTCTGCAGCGAGGCGACCGCGCCGTCGACGCACGGGATGTAGTCGATGTAGTCGTCGAGCTGCGCCGCGATGTCCGGGTTGTAGTACCAGTTCATCAGCAGCTCGGCGTTCTTCTTGTGCCGCGCGTAGTTCGGGATGCACATGTTGTCGGACCAGGAGAGCATGCCCTCCTTGGGCAGGTTCACCGTGACCAGGTTGTCGATGCCGAGCTGCGCGACGTCGCCCGAGTACGCCATCGTCGCCCCGATGTTCCCCTGGCTGAACGAGCTGATGTAGTCCTGGCCCATGAACTGCCGCACCTGGCCGCGGGCGCGCGCCGCGGATATGTAGTCGAGCGCGTCGGTGAACTGCGCGTCGGTGAAGTTCTCCGGGTCGATGCCGAGCGCGAGCAGCGCGAAGGCGACCGTGTCCTCCATCTCGGCGAACAGGACGACCTGGCCGCGCAGGTCGGGCCGCTCGAACAGCTCCTTGATGGAGGTGACCGGCTCCTTGATGATCTTCGTGTTGTACGCGATCGTGGTGTAGCCGTAGGCCCAGGGGAGGGTGAACCTGCGGCCCGGGTCGATCGGGTCGTTGAGGATCTCGGGCAGCACGTTCTTGTGGTTGGGCATCACCGAGAGGTCCAGCTTCTCGATGTAGTTGTAGTACCGGAGGATCGGGATCATGTAGTCCGAGAAGACCATCAGGTCCACGCCGGTGTCCTTGCCCGCGGACAGATCCGGGTCGATCTTCGTGTAGTACTCGTTGTTGTCCGTGATGTCCTCGACGTAGTTCACCTTGATGCCGTACTTCTTGGTGAACGCGTCGAGCGTCGGGTGGTCGCTGGTGTTCGTGTCCGACTCGATGTCGATGTACGAGCCCCAGTTGTGGAAGTTGACCACCTTCTCGGAGTCCGAGTAGTCGGTCCCCGTCCGGCCGGTGGACACGGACTCCGGCACGACCGGGAACTTCGGATCCACCCCGCACGCGCTGAGGGCGCCGGCGCCGGCCACCGCGAGCGAGCCGAAGGCCCCCGCCCGCAGCAGGTTGCGGCGGCTGACGACGCTCGAGTCGGCATAGGTGCGGCTGCTTCTGCGCATCGAGCCGGCGCGCGCGGCCCGGGCGATCAGGGAGCGCTGCTCGTGGAGTTCGTCCGGGTCGCGGAACGGTGTCGAGGGTGGCATAGACGACTCAGCCTTCTGGGTGATCCGGGTCCCCCCGGGGGGTGAGGTTCAGGGCGCCGGGACGGCGGGCCGTGCGCGGTCAGGCGTCGAAGACGGTCCGGTGCCAGTCCTTGCGGGCCAGCCCGGTGATGTCGTGCATGACGTGCTTGACCTGGGTGTACTCCTCGAGCGAGTACGCGGACATGTCCTTGCCGTAGCCGGACTGCTTGTAGCCGCCGTGCGGCATCTCGCTGATGATCGGGATGTGGTCGTTGATCCACACGCAGCCGGCCTTGATGTCGCGGCTGGCCCGGTGCGCGCGGACCAGGTCCTTGGTCCACGCGGAGGCGGCGAGGCCGAACGGGGTGTCGTTGGCCAGGCGGACGGCTTCGTCATCGGAGTCGAAGGGCAGGGCGACCAGGGCCGGGCCGAACAGCTCCTGCTGGACGATCTCCGAGTCCTGGCTCACGCCGGTCACCAGGGTGGGCCGGTAGTAGGCGCCGTTCTCGAACTCGGTCCCGCGCAGCTCCGCCGGGAACTCGCCGCCGACCACGATCTTGGCGCCGTAGCCGCGGGCGCGCTCCACGAACGCGGCGACGGAATCCCGCTGGCGCACCGAGCTGAGCGGGCCGAGGTCGGTGGCGGGGTCGTTCGGGTCGCCCAGCTTGACGGCGGCGAAAAGCTCCGCGACGCCCTCGACGAACTCGTCGAAGCGGCTGCGGTGCACGTAGGCGCGGGTGGCGGCCGTGCAGTCCTGGCCGGTGTTGATCAGCGATCCGGCGACGGCACCGTGGATGGCCGCCTCCAGGTCCGCGTCGTCGAACACGACGAAGGGCGCCTTGCCGCCGAGCTCCAGATGCACGCGCTTGACGGTCTGCGCGGCGATCTCGGCGATGCGCTTGCCGACCGGCGTGGACCCGGTGAACGAGACCATGTCGACGTCGGGGTGGCCGATCAGCGCCTCGCCGGCAACCCGGCCGAGCCCGGTGACGACGTTGACCACGCCGTTCGGAATACCCGCCTCGGTGCACGCCTCGGCGAAGGCCAGCGCCGTCAGCGGGGTGATCTCGGCGGGCTTGAGCACGATCGTGTTGCCCGCGGCGATGGCCGGCAGTATCTTCCACGCGGCCATCTGCAGCGGGTAGTTCCACGGCGCGATCGAGCCGACCACGCCGATCGGCTCGCGGCGGATCGAGGAGGCGTGCAGGCCGCTGTACTCGGCCTGCGCCTTGCCCTCGAGGTGGCGCGCGGCGCCGGCGAAGAACGCGACGTTGTCCACCGTGCCCGGCACGTCGAAGTTCGTGGTCAGCCGGATCGGCTTGCCGGTCTGCGAGGTCTCGAGCCTCGCCAGCTGCGCGGACCGCCCGTCGAGGATCGCGGCCAGCTTGTGCATCAGGGTGCTGCGCTCGCCGGGGGTGGCGCCGGCCCAGCCTGGCAGTGCGGCGCGCGCGGCGGCCACCGCCCGGTCCACGTCGGCCGGACCCGCGTGCACCGAGCTCGCGATCACCCGGCCGGTGGCCGGGTCGAGGACCGACAGCCCCTCGTCTCCTGTGCCGTCCGCGAGCCCGCCGTCGATGTACTGGTGCATAGTGTCCGCTCCCGGAGCGTGATCGGTCTTCCCTGGCTTCCAGCGCCCTTCAGACGCTTTGGCGCCGAAGCTCGTGCAGCTTTGGCAGGTTGTCTGAACAGGGCGCTCCCGGCGTCCGCGACCACGCTGCCGCTCTGACCGAAGGATCGTGACATAGACCACGCGCTTCCGACAAGGGATTCCGCAGGGAAACTTGGTCTGAACGACGGATTCTTGATGACTTTCCGATCACGATCGTCGAAGTCCGTCGTTCGAGGGAAAGTTCTGGCACCTTGCCAGTCGGCCGTCCAGCTGTCAGAGTGCCTGTTGTAGGCCCATTCGAGCGACAACCTGTCGCAACCCGGCATGACGGGCGGATGAACGGCCGCTCACGCGCTCCCCGAATCCCGATGGAAAGCCTGACGACGATGTCCCTGCCTCCCACCGACCAGCCCGATCCGCGGGCGACGCTGCTGCCCGGGTACCCGACCGTCGCCGAGGTGCTCGCGCTCGACGCGGTGCGCCAGGGCAACCCGCGCGTGGTGGCGGGCACGGCGGGGCTGGACCGGCGGGTGCGCTGGGTGCACGTGACGGAGCTGACCGACGTGCGCGAGATCCTGCGCGGCGGCGAACTGGTGCTCTCCACGGCGATCGCCTGGCCGGACGACCGTGAGTCGCTCGCGAGGTACATAGCCGACCTGGCCGGGCTCGGCGCCGCCGGCCTGGTCGTCGAGCTGGGCCGACGCTACCCGCAGGCCCCGCCGAAGCCGCTGCTGCTCGCCGCGGAGAAGCACCGCCTTCCGGTCATCACGCTCGGCCGCGACACCCGTTTCGTGACGATTACCGAGGCGGTCCACGCGCGGATCATCGACGCGCAGCTCGCGGAACTGCGGGCCTCCGAAGAGGTTCACCAAACCTTTACCGAACTCGCGGTCGAGGGAGCCGAGCCGGGCGAGGTCGTCCGGCAGATAGCCAAGATGGCCGGGCACCCGGTCGTGCTGGAGAACCTGGCGCACCAGGTACTCGTCTACGACACGGCCACGACCACGGAGGAGGCGCTGCTCGACGGCTGGGAGGGCCGCTCCCGCGCCGTGCGCCCGGCGACGCGGACCGCGTACGACGAGCGTTCCGGCTGGCTGACCACGGTCGTCGGCGCGCGCGGCCAGGACTGGGGCCGGCTCGTGCTCGTCTGCGACGGCATCCCGGCCCCCGCCCCGAGCCGCCTGGTCATGCTGGCCGAGCGCGGCGCGGCGACCCTGGCGCTGAACCGGCTCATGCAGCGCGACCGCGAGTCGCTGGAGCGCCAGACCCACCGCACGCTGCTGACGGCGATCCTCAACCACGCGCACTCCTCGTCCGAGATATCGCTGCGTGCGCGTGCGATAGGCGTTCGCCTCGACGACAAGCGCCTGGTCGGCATCGTGCTCCGGCTGCGCGGCCACGCCTCCTCGCTCGAGCACCAGTCCCGCCTGCGCGAACTCACCGACAACGCGGCGGCCGCCGTCCGCGACAAGCGCCTCGCCGCCCTGATCGGCGCCGTGGACGAACACTCCGTAGGCCTGCTGCTCGCCCTCGGCCCGCAGGACCGCGAGGACGTCGCGCTGGAGACGTTCGCCAGTTCGGTGCGCAAGCTCGCCGGCCCCGACGGCGGCGACTTCGCCATCGCCGTGGGTACGTCCGTCGGCGCCGTTCGCGACGCGCGCAGGTCGCTCCTCGAGGCAGTGCAGGTCGCCGACGCCGCGATCCGCCAGACCGGCGGCCCCTCGTACCACCGCCTCGTGGACGTGCGCCTCAGGGGTCTGCTGCACCTGCTGCGCGACGACGCGCGGCTGCAGACATACGTCGAGCGCGAGCTCGGCCCCCTGCTCGCCTACGACACCGAGCGCGGCACCAACCTCGTCGCCATGCTCGGCATCTACCTCGACCAGGGCCGCAACAAGTCCGCCGCCGCCGACGCCGCGCACCTGTCCCGCCCCTCGTTCTACGAGCGGCTGCACCGCATCGAGCGCGTCCTCGGCGTCGACCTCGACTCGGTGGAGTCCTGCCTCTCCCTGCACGTCGCGCTGCTGGCGCTGGAGGCCGTACGCAACGTCTGAGGGGGGCCGCCCAACCAGTCGTGCCAGAGTCTCGAGACGCCGGGTGCAGGCCCGGACGGTTGTCCGGGCCCGCACCCCGCGTGCAGGGCGAGCGGCTAGATCGCCGACATCACGTGCTTGACGCGGGTGTAGTCCTCGAAGCCGTACATCGACAGGTCCTTGCCGTAGCCCGAGTGGCCGAAGCCGCCGTGCGGCATCTCGGCGACCAGGGGGATGTGGGTGTTGATCCACACGCAGCCGAAGTTGAGGTCGCGGCTGAAGGCGAGGGCGCGGGAGTGCGAGGCGGTCCAGACGGAGGAGGCGAGGCCGTACTCCACTCCGTTGGCCCACTCGAGGGCCTCGTCGTCGTCGGAGAACTTCTGCACGGTGATGACCGGGCCGAAGACCTCGTTCTGGATGATCTCGTCGTCCTGGTTCAGGTCGGCGACGACGGTCGGGGCGAAGAAGTAGCCGACCTCGCCGACGCGGTGGCCGCCGGCCTTGACGGCGGCGTGCGCGGGCAGGCGCTCGATGAAGCCCTGGACGCGGGCGAGCTGGTTGGCGTTGTTGAGCGGGCCGTACAGCACGTCCTCGTCGTCCGGCCGGCCGGTCTTGGTCTCGGCCGCCGCGGCGGCGAGCTTCTCGACGAAGGCGTGGTAGACGTTCTCGTGCACCAGGACCCGGGTCGCCGCCGTGCAGTCCTGGCCGGCGTTGAAGTAGCCGCCGACGCTGATGCCCTCGACGGCCGCGTCCAGGTCGGCGTCGGCGAAGACGATGCAGGGGGCCTTGCCGCCGAGCTCAAGGTGCACGCGCTTGACGTCCTTGGCCGCGGAGGCCGCGACCTCCATGCCGGCGCGGACCGAGCCGGTGATGCTGGCCATGGCCGGGATCTTGCTCTCGACCAGGGCGCGGCCGGTGTCGCGGTCGCCGCAGACGACGTTGAAGACGCCGGCGGGGAAGAATTCCTGGGCGACCTCGGCGAGCAGCAGCGTGGACATCGGCGTGGTGTCCGAGGGCTTGAGCACCACGGTGTTGCCGGCCGCGAGCGCGGGGGCGATCTTCCAGATCGCCATCAGCAGCGGATAGTTCCACGGCGTGACCTGGGCGCAGACGCCCACCGGCTCGCGCCGGATCGAGGAGGTGTGGCCTTCCATGTACTCGCCCGTCGCCCTGCCCTCGAGCACCCGCGCGGCTCCGGCGAAGAAGCGCAGCTGGTCGATGATGGGGGTGAGTTCCTCCGTCCGGGTGAGCCCGAGCGGCTTGCCGGTGTTCTGCGACTCGACGGCGGCGAACTCGTCCGCCCGCGCCTCGACGGCGTCGGCCAGCTTGAGCAGGGCCAGCTGGCGGGCGGCGGGAGTGCTCCTGCGCCACTCCTTGAAGGCCTCCTTCGCGGTGCGCAGCGCGTGCTCGACGTCTTCCGCGCTCGACACCGGCGCGAGGGCGATCACCTGCTCGGTGACCGGATCGATGATCTCGCTGGTCTTACCGCCAACGGTCTCGACGGGCTTGCCGCCGACGATGTTGCGCAGCACGCGGGGCTCCATACAGCACTCCTGAGGGTCGTCTAGGTCGCTCTGCGACAGCACTCTAGTCCGAATATCGAGACTCGGCGAGACCTCCGAAGCTATGGATTCCGTGGTGATGACGGCCATGAAAGACGAAATCCATCGGATCGGCCTTGCCAAACGACGGGAACAGCAGACATGATGAACGACGTGTCGATCGACGGCGCGGCCCGGCGCAGAAACCCGGGAGCGTCCTTGGACCCGGTGTCCAAGGCGATCATCGAGCAGCTCCAGCAGGACGGTCGGCGGTCCTACGCCACGATCGCCAAGGCCGTGGGGCTGTCCGAGGCGGCGGTGCGCCAGCGGGTGCAGCGCCTGCTCGACTCCGAAGTGATGCAGGTGGTGGCGGTCACCGATCCGCTCACCGTCGGCTTCAACCGGCAGGCGATGATCGGCATTCGGTGCGAAGGTGATATCGAGCCGGTGGCCGAGACGCTGTCCGCGATGGAGGAGGTGGCCTACGTGGTCGCCACCGCGGGCTCGTTCGACCTGATGGCGGAGGTGGTCGCGGAGGACGACGACCAGCTCCTGTACATCATCAACAAGCGGATCCGGGCGATCCCGCAGGTGCGGAGCACCGAGAGTTTCGTCTACCTGAAACTGCACAAACAGACCTACACCTGGGGTACCCGATGACAGAGACCATCGACAGCCGCGCCTACGACCACCTCTGGATGCACTTCACCCGGATGTCCAGCTACAAGGACCACGCGGTGCCGACGATCGTCAAGGGCGACGGGGCGTACATCTGGGACGCCAAGGGCCGCCGCTACCTCGACGGCCTCGCCGGCCTGTTCGTCGTGCAGGCCGGCCACGGCCGCGCCGAGCTGGCCGAGGCCGCCGCGAAGCAGGCCAGGGAACTGGCCTTCTTCCCGGTCTGGTCCTACGCGCACCCGAACGCCATCGACCTGGCGGACCGGCTGGCCTCCTACGCCCCGGGCGACCTGAACAAGGTCTTCTTCACCACGGGCGGCGGCGAGGCGGTGGAGACCGCCTGGAAGCTGGCCAAGCAGTACTTCAAGCTGGTCGGCAAGCCGATGAAGCACAAGGTCATCAGCCGCTCGATCGCCTACCACGGCACCCCGCAGGGCGCCCTGTCGATCACCGGCATCCCGGACGCCAAGAAGTACTTCGAGCCGCTGGTGCCCGGCGCGCACAAGGTGCCGAACACCAACTTCTACCGGGCCGCGGAGATCTCCGGCGTACCGGAGCTCGGCCAGGACCTCGAGCGCTTCGGCCGCTGGGCCGCCGACCAGGTGGAGCAGGCGATCCTGGCCGAGGGCCCGGACACCGTGGCCGCCGTGTTCGTCGAGCCGGTGCAGAACTCCGGCGGCTGCTTCCCGCCGCCGCCCGGGTACTTCCAGCGGCTGCGCGAGATCTGCGACACCTACGACGTGCTGCTGGTCTCGGACGAGGTCATCTGCGCGTTCGGCCGCCTCGGCACGATGTTCGCCTGTGACAAGTTCGGCTACGTGCCGGACATCATCACCTGCGCCAAGGGCATGACCTCGGGCTACTCCCCGATCGGCGCCGCGATCGTCTCCGACCGGATCGCCGCCCCGTTCTACGAGGGCGACAACTACTTCCCGCACGGCTACACCTTCGGCGGGCACCCGGTCTCGGCGGCCGTCGCGATGGCCAACCTGGACATCTTCGAGCGCGAGGGCCTCAACGAGCAGGTGCTCAAGAACGAGCAGGCGTTCCGCTCCACGCTGGAGAAGCTGAGCGACCTGCCGATCGTCGGCGACGTGCGCGGCGACGGGTACTTCTACGGCATCGAGCTCGTCAAGGACAAGGCCACCAAGACCACGTTCGACGACGACGAGTCGGAGCGCCTGCTGCGCGGCTTCCTGTCGACGGCGCTGTTCGACGCGGGCCTGTACTGCCGCGCCGACGACCGCGGCGACCCGGTCGTGCAGCTCGCGCCGCCGCTGATCTGCGACCAGCAGCAGTTCGACGAGATCGAGCAGATCCTGCGTTCGGTGCTCACCGAGGCCTGGACGAGGCTGTAGTCCTTCCGATGGACGCACAGCCAATGCTCGCGAACCCGGGTTGCCTCGGGCGATGAACGCGGAAGCAATGCTCGCGAACCCGGGTTCCACCGAGCGGACCCGGGTTCGACGTATCCCCGAGCTCGCCGTCACGGACCGTTCGATGCTGCATCGGGTCCTCGACGCCGGGCTGGTCGGCCACCTCGCGCTGGCCGACGAGACCGGCCAGCCGTACGCGCTGCCGGTGGCGTACGCGCGCGACGACGAGTCGCTCATCGTGCACGGCTCGACGGCCAGCCGGCTGTTCCGGCTCTGCGCGGCCGGCACCCCCGTCTGCCTCACGGTCACGCTGCTCGACGGGCTCGTGCTGGCCCGCTCGGCCTTCGAGTCCTCGATGAACTACCGCAGCGTGATGGTGCTCGGGCACTGCAGCGTGCTGCACGGCAAGGCCAAGGAGCGCGGCCTGCGCCTGATCAGCGACCACCTGATGCCGGAGCGCTGGAACGAGGTCCGCAAGCCCTCCGCGCAGGAGCTCAAGGCCACCGCTGTGCTCGAGCTCCCCCTCGACGAGTGCTCGGTGAAGATCAACGCCGACGGCCCCGACGATCCGGCGGAGGATGTCGAGCTGCCGGTGTGGGCCGGGCGCGTGCCGCTGATCCGGCAGTGGGGCGACCCGGTGCCGTCCGCGGACCTCAAGCCGGAGTACGGCGCGATACCCGAATACGTCCGCCGCTGGAATCAGCGCACTTCCTGAAGGAAAAAGCCCGTGACCGGCCCGAGCTTCTGGCACGACTCCCTGCCGCAACCCGTCACCCCGCGCCCGCCGCTGCCCGGCGACAGCGAGGCCGACGTAGTCATCGTCGGCGCCGGGTACACCGGCCTGTGGACGGCCTATTACCTGAAGAAGGCCGACCCCGGCTGCCGCGTCATCGTGCTCGAATCCGAGTACGCGGGCTTCGGCGCGTCGGGACGCAACGGCGGCTGGTGCTCGGCACTGTTCCCGTCGAGCCTGTCCAAGGTCGCGAAGGTCGCGGGTTCGCGCGACGCGGCGATCGCCTTGCAGCGGACGCTCAACGAGACCGTGGACGAGGTCGGCGCCGTCACCAAGGCGGAGGGCATCGACTGCCACTACGCCAAGGGCGGCACGATCATCCTCGCACGTACACCGGTCCAGCTGGAGCGCGCGCAGGAGGAGATCGCCGAGTTCCGCGAGTACGGCTTCGGCGAGGAGGACCACCGCCTGCTGACGGCCGAGGAGGCGAAGGCCGAGCTCGCCGCCACCGACGTGCTCGGCGCCACCTACACCCCGCACTGCGCGGCGATCCAGCCCGCGCTGCTGGCCAGGGGCCTGGCGGACGTCGTCGAGCGGATGGGCGTGCAGATCTACGAGCAGACGCCGGCCACCTCGATCTGGAACGGCGAGGCCCGGACCCCGCACGGCAACGTGCGCGCGGAGACGGTCGTGCGCGCGACCGAGGGCTACACGAAGACCATCTCGGGCTTCAAGCGCGCGATCGCCCCCGTCTACTCGCTGATGCTCGCGACCGAGCCCCTGACGGACGCTCAGTGGGACGAGATCGGGCTGAAGGGCCGTCAGACCTTCTCCGACGGCCGCCATCTGATCATCTACGGGCAGCGGACGGCCGACGGGCGGTTCGCGTTCGGCGGCCGCGGAGCGCCGTACCACTACGGCTCCTCGATCAAGCCGGAGTACGACAGCCACCCGCGCGTGCACACGGAACTCAAGCGAGTCCTCGACGAGATGTTCCCGGTCCTGCGCGACGTCCAGGTGAGCCGGACGTGGGGCGGCGCGCTCGGCGTGCCGCGCGACTGGTTCGCCTCCGTCGGCTACGACCGCGCGGCCAAGCTGGCGTGGGCGGGCGGCTATGTGGGTGACGGCGTGGGCGCGGCTAACCTGGCCGGCCGAACCTTGGCCGATCTGATTCGCGGCAAGCGCACGCCGCTGACGGCGCTGCCCTGGGTCGGGCATCAGTCGCCGAAGTGGGAATTCGAGCCTTTCCGCTGGATCGGCGCGAATCTGGGCCTGCGCGTGATGGACGGCGCGGACGCCGAGGAGTCGCGCACCGGCCGTGCCTCGCGGCGCGCGGCGCTGTTCGGCAGGTTCCTCGGAAGCTGAGATCCGGCCCCGAGCCGGCGGCCCGTCGATCATCAGATCGGATGAATCCCGCCCATCTCGGCGAGAAGCGGACGAGGATTTCGGGCATGGTGGGAGGGTGAGTGTTCCCTCGGACAATCCCGTGCTCAACGCCGTCGGCCTGGTCTTCCCGGCCGACGGCTCGGTACTGCGCGGAGCGCATCTGGCCGTCGGGGAACGCGAAGCCGTGGCTGTCCTCGGCGACGCGGGTTCCGGCAAGTCGGTCCTGCTCGCGCTGCTCTGCGGCATGCTGGAGCCGGCCAAGGGCAGTCTGTGGGCCAGCGGCCGCCCGCTGCACGTCCTGCCCACGGACCAGCGGCAGACCGTCTTCCGACGGCGCTTCGGCGTGCTGCCCCAGGACTGCCGTCTGCTCCCGGAGCTCACCGTCGCCGAGAACGTCGCACTGCCGCTGCGGCTGGCCGGGATGCGCTCGTCCCAGGCCATAGGGCGTTCGCGAGTCTGGCTGGAGCGCTTCGAGATAGAGGATCATGCCTCGAGCTCGGCCGCCGACCTGCCGAAGCCGATCCTGCGCCGCGCCGCACTGGCCCGCGCGCTGGTCGGCGATCCGACGGTCCTGCTGGCCGACGAACCGCTCGCCGACCTGTCCGTGCCGACGGCCGAGTCCACCGCGCGGATCCTGCGCTCCATCGCGGCGTCGCACGGCACCGCGGTCGTCGTGTTCACCCGCGAGGCGATGACGGCCGCGTACTTCGACCGGACGATCAAGCTCGCGGACGGCCGTACCGACACGATGGCCGCGACCGCACCGCCGGCGGCCGTGCCGCTGCTCGCTTCGAGTGAACAGGCTGCCGAATTCGGCCTGCCGCTGGGACGGACCCGATGAGCGCGGCGGCGACGCGGCCCGAAGAGGCGCCGGAGAGCTCGCGGCTGCCGGTGCTGCTCTGGCTGGCCTGGCGTTTCCTGCCTCCGCTGCACCGCCAGGACCAGCGCACGCTGACGTGGGTCGGCGCGTCCTGCGCGTACCTCGCGGTGCCGCTGACCGTGGGCCTGGCGGCCGACCACGTGCCCGGGCTGACCCTGCTCAGCCTGCTGTTCCTCTCGGCGCCCGGGCTGCCGATCTGGTGGATGAGCGCGATTCCGCTCGGCGAGCGCCGCCGCGAGACCTCTCTGGCGCTGCGTCAGGCGCGGATCAACACGCGCAGCGCCGCGGCCACCTCGATCAGCAGGCAGGTGGCGTACCCGGCGGCCGGAGCGATCGCCGGCACGGTGCTGATCGCGCTGCTGCACGGTCCGATCGGCCGCGCGCTGCCGGCGAAGGCGCCGCTCGCGATCGCGATCAGGAGCGCATCGGGCAACTGGCTGCTCGCGTCCGTGGCCTCGGTCGCACTGCTCGTCGCGCTCACGGCCGTCCTCGGCACCAAGGGTTCGGCCGACTGCTACGCGAAGGTCAGACGCCTCGCGACAAGGATCGGTCGTCGCGAAGCAGCTCCACAGCCTCAATGAGCGAATCCACCACCGGCACTCCGAGACCAGCGGCCTCCAGATTGCGCCGACTGGATGAACCGCCGGTGTAGAGCACGGCCGTCGCGCCGACTTCGAGCGCGGCCATGGCGTCGTCCACGCAGTCGCCGACCAGTGCCACCTCCGCCGGTTCCAGCCCGTCGTACGCGGACTGAAGGTGGGTCAGGTGCACGGCGAGGTACTTCGTCTTCGGCCCGTAGTCCAGCGCGGGCGGACGTCCGTCGACCCGGGCAAGCCGCGCGGCCAGTCCGAAGGAGTCGACCAGCGGGATCAGCTTGTCGTGGTCGTACATGGACAACAGCGACTGGGAGCGCGGCGCCCAGGAGTCGAGCGCGGTGATCGCGTCGGCCGTCAGGCCGCACCCGTACATCCCGGCCGAGTAAGTCTGGCTGAAGGCCGCCTCGACGAGCTCCCACTCTTCGGCCGAGAACGCCCGCCCGACCATCGCCAGGTAGAAGTCCTGGAGGGGGCGCCGGTAGAGGTCCTGGTAGAGCTCGCCGCCGAGCGAGGGGAAGCCGACGGCGGCGAGCGAGGCGTTCGTCGAGTTGGTGACCAGGGGCTGGTCGTCGAACAGGGTGCCGTTCCAGTCCCAGACGATGTGTCGGATGCGCACCGGCGTCAGTCCTCGTGCGCGGCGAGCTGGCCGCAGGCGCCGTCGATCTCCCGGCCGCGGGTATCCCGGACCGTCACCGGCACGCCGTGCGCCTCGAGCGTGCGCACGAACGCGGCCTCGTCCTCGGGCCGGGAGGCGGTCCACTTCGAGCCCGGCGTCGGGTTCAGCGGGATCAGGTTCACGTGCGCGAGCTTGCCCTTGAGCCGCTTGCCGAGCAGGTCGGCGCGCCAGGCCTGGTCGTTGATGTCCTTGATCAGCGCGTACTCGATGGAGACGCGGCGGCCGGTCTGCCCCGCGTAGTCCCACGCGGCGCCCAGCACCTCGCCCACCTTCCAGCGCGTGTTCACCGGCACGAGCTCGTCGCGCAGCTCGTCGTCCGGGGCGTGCAGCGAGACGGCCAGCGTGACGCTCAGCTTCTCCGCCGTCAGCCGCTCGATCGCCGGGACCAGGCCGACCGTGGAGACGGTGATGTGCCGCTGGGACAGGCCGAGGCCCTCCGGCGCCGGGTCGACCAGCCGGTGCACCGCGCCGATGACCGCCTTGTAGTTCGCCAGCGGCTCGCCCATGCCCATGAACACGACGTTGGACACCCGGCCGGGACCGCCGGGCACCTCGCCGCGGGCCAGCGTGCGGGCTCCGGCGACCACCTGCTCGACGATCTCGGCGGTCGACATGTTGCGGGTCAGCCCCGCCTGGCCGGTCGCGCAGAACGGGCAGTTCATGCCGCAGCCGGCCTGCGAGGAGACGCACATCGTGGTGCGGTCCGGGTAGCGCATCAGCACGGACTCGACCAGCGCGCCGTCGTGCAGCTTCCACAGGGTCTTGCGCGTCGTGCCCTTGTCCGCGGTCAGCTCGCGCACCGGCGTCATCAGCGCCGGCAGCATCGCCTCGCGCAGTTGCTCACGCTGGGCCAGCGGGATGTCCGTCCAGCCCTGCGGGTCGTCCTCGAGCCGGTCGAAGTAGTGCTTGGACAGCTGCGCGGCCCGGAATCCGGGCAGACCGGCGTCGCTCAGGGCCTGCTTGCGCTCGGCGAGGGTCAGGTCGGCGAGGTGACGCGGGGGCTTGCCCCGGCGCGGGGCCTCGAAGACCAGCACCCCCGGCTTCTGTGCGCTCATCCCTCTATTGTCCCATGCGGGGACCGGTGCTCATTTCCTGAGGAAGACCGAGAGCAGCAGGTAGACGACCGGGGCCGTGGGCAGCAGCGAGTCGAGCCGGTCCATGATGCCGCCGTGGCCCGGCAGCAGGTGCCCCATGTCCTTGATGCCGAGGTCGCGCTTGATCATCGACTCGCACAGGTCGCCGAGCGTCGCGCTGGCCACGACCGCGACGCCGGTCACCGCGCCCTGCCAGTACTGGCCGTGCAGCATCAGGTTCATCCCGACCGCGCCCGCGGCGGCCGCGGCGACGACCGAGCCGAACAGCCCCTCCCAGGACTTCTTCGGCGAGATCTTCGGGGCGAGCGGGTGCCGGCCGATCAGCACGCCGGCAGCGTAGCCGCCGGTGTCGTTGCAGACCACCAGGATCAGGAAGAGCAGCACGCGCTGGGCGCCCTGGTCCTCGGCCGTCAGCAGTGCCGCGAACCCGGCCAGGAACGGCACGTAGACCACGGCCAGGATGCCCGCGGTGGCGTCCCGCAGGTAGCCCTCGGCGCCGTCGGCCAGCCGCCAGACCAGGATGGCCACGGCCGTCAGCGCCAGCACCGAGGCCAGCGCGCCCTCCCCGGAGAAGTACGCGGCGGCGAGGATGCCCAGGCCGCCGACGCACACCGGCACCAGCGGCAGGACGATGCCGCGCTCCTTGAGCGCGTTGCTCAGCTCGCGCAGCGCGAACAGGACGGCGAGCGCGATCACGCCGATGAACGCGGCCTTCTCCACCAGGAGCGAGGCGACGATCACCGCGCCGAGGCCCACGCCGACGCCGATGGCCGCGGGCAGGTTGCGGCCGGCCTTGCCCGTGGCCTTGGGCTCCGCCACGGGCTGCTCCCTCCGCTTCACAGCGTTTGTCACCAGCGCCCGCCCACTTTCCTTTTCGCTCTCACGACAACAATCCTCGCTCCGGACCGCCGCCGCAGGAAGGCTACACCGCCCGCCTTTTCACAGCTCGGGCCGCCCGCGAGTCCCCCCGTGGGCGGCCGGGCCGCGCCGTCGCCCCGCTCACACCTCGAGCAGTTCGGCTTCCTTGTGCTTGAGCAGCTCGTCGATCTTGGCGGTGTGCTTCGCGGTCAGGTCGTCGAGCTCCTTCTCCGCGCGCCGGCCCTCGTCCTCGCCGACCTCGCCGTCCTTGACCAGCTTGTCGATGGCCTCCTTGGCGTGCCGGCGGATGTTGCGCACCGACACCTTGGAGTCCTCGCCCTTGGACTTGGCGAGCTTGATGTACTCGCGGCGGCGCTCCTCGGTCAGCTGCGGGAAGACCACGCGGATGAGGTTGCCGTCGTTCGACGGGTTCACCCCCAGGTCGGAGTCGCGGATCGCCTTCTCGACGGCGGCCAGCGAGCTCTTGTCGTAGACGGAGATCGTCGCCATCCGCGGCTCCGGCGCCTGGATCGTCGCCAGCTGCGGGATGGGGGTCATGGTGCCGTAGTAGTCCACCACGATCTTGTTGAACATCGCCGGGGTGGCCCGGCCGGTCCGGATGCCGGCGAAGTCCTCCTTGGCCACGGACACGGCCTTGTCCATCTTCTCCTCGGCCTCGAGGAGGGTCTCGTCGATCATCACGGCTCCCTACATCCGGGTTCTGCACATTGGGTTGGGACTAAGCTGCTGCAGGGCACACGCTACTGCGCGTCGAGGTCGTCGACACGGCACACCAGGGTACCGATCTTCTCCCCGGCCACGGCGCGGCCGATGTTGCCCTCGGTCTCCAGCTCGAAGGCGAGCAGCGGAAGCTTGTTGTCGCCGCACAGCGAGACCGCCGCGGCGTCGATCACCTTCAGGCCGCGCACCAGGAACTCGCGCGGGTCGATCACGTCGAAGCGGTGCGCGTCCGGGTTCGCCTTGGGGTCGGAGTCGTAGATGCCGTCCACCCCCTGCTTGGCCATGAGCACCACCTCGGCGCCGATCTCCAGCGCGCGCTGGGCGGCCGTGGTGTCGGTGGTGAAGAACGGCATTCCGGCGCCGGCGCCGAAGATGACCACGCGGCCCTTCTCCAGGTGCCGGATGGCCTTGCGCGGGATGTACGGCTCGGCGACCTGGGCCATGGTGATCGCGGTCTGCACCCGCGTCTCGACGCCCTGCTTCTCCAGGAAGTCCTGCAGCGCCAGGCAGTTCATGACGGTGCCCAGCATGCCCATGTAGTCGCCGCGGGCCTGCTCCATGCCGCGGATCTTGAGCTCGGCGCCGCGGAAGAAGTTGCCGCCGCCGACCACGACGGCGATCTGCGTCCCGGTGGCCCGCTGCGCCTCGGCGATCTGCCGGGCGATCGACTGCACCACGTCGGGGTCGACCCCGACCTTGCCGCCGCCGAACACCTCCCCGGACAGCTTGAGCAGGACACGCTTGTACGGGGATTTGCTGAGTCGTTCCGGCACGCTCGACCTCCTGGCTCGGTATTTCTCGGCTTCTCGCACGGAAGGGCGGCTCCGTGTGGGTATCGCTGTGGCTACCTCACACGGAACCGCCCCTCGTGGCTCGGATCAGACCCCGACGCGGAAGCGGGCGAAGGCCTGCAGCGTCACGCCGGCCTCCTCGAGGACCTTGGCGACCGTCTTCTTCGGATCCTTGGCGAACGCCTGCTCGAGCACGACGTTCTCCTTGAAGAAGCCGTTGACGCGGCCCTCGACGATCTTCGGCAGCGCGGCCTCCGGCTTGCCCTCCTCGCGGGAGGTCTCCTCGGCGAGGCGGCGCTCGTTCGCCACCACGTCGGCCGGGACCTCATCGCGGGTCAGGTAGGCCGGCGAGAACGCGGCGATGTGCTGCGCCACGTCCTTGGCCGTCTCCGCGTCCGCCTTGTCGAGCTGGACCAGCACGCCGACCTGAGCCGGCAGGTCCGGCGAGGTCTTGTGCAGGTAGGCGGCGACGAAGCCGCCCTCGAAGGTGGCGGTGCGGCGCAGCTCGATCTTCTCGCCGAGCGTCGCGTTGGCCTCGTCCACGAACTCCTGGACGGTCTTGCCGCTGCTCGGGAAGGTGCTCGCGAGCAACTGCGGGACCTCGGCCGGGCCGGTGGCCACGGCGTGGGCCAGCAGCTCGGCGGCGACCTGCTGGAACCGCTCGCCCTTGGCGACGAAGTCGGTCTCGCAGGCCAGCTCGAGCAGCGTGCCCTTGCTGCCGTCGGCCTCGATCTGCGCGGTGACCAGGCCGTTGGAGGCCGTGCGGCCCTCGCGCTTGGTCACGCCCTTGAGGCCCTTGACCCGCAGGTACTCGACGGCCTTGTCGAAGTCGCCGTCGGTCTCCTCGAGCGCCTTCTTGCAGTCGAGCATCCCGGCCGCGGTGAGCTCCCGCAGCTTCTTGATGTCGGCGGCGGTGTAGTTCGCCATCTGTGTTGAACCCCTGTCTCTACCTTGTCGCGGTGCGGAAGGTCAGGCCTGCTCGGCCGTGGTCTCGGTCGCGGGGGCCTCGGCCTCGGCCTCGGCGGCCGGAGCGTCCTCGGCAGCCGGAGCGGCCTCGGCGGCGGGCTCCGCGGCGGGGGCCTCGGCGGCCGGAGCGGCGTCCGCGGCCGGGGCCAGCAGGTCCTTCTCCCACTCGGCGAGCGGCTCGCCGGCGGCGACCTCGGCACCCTCGGTCGCGGCGGCCTGCTGGCCGGAGCGGGCGACGAGGCCCTCGGCCACGGCGTCGGCCACGACGCGGGTGAGCAGCGCGACGGAGCGGATCGCGTCGTCGTTGCCCGGGATCTTGTAGTCGACCTCGTCCGGGTCGCAGTTGGTGTCCAGGATCGCGATCACCGGGATGCGCAGCTTGCGCGCCTCGCCGACGGCGATGTGCTCCTTCTTGGTGTCGATGATCCACACCGCGGAGGGGACCTTCTGCATGTCCCGGATGCCGCCCAGGGTCTTGTCCAGCTTCTCCTTCTCGCGGCGCAGGACCAGCAGTTCCTTCTTGGTCATGCCGGACGCGGCGACGTCGTCGAAGTCGATGAGCTCGAGCTCCTTGAGCCGCTGCAGCCGCTTGTAGACGGTGGAGAAGTTGGTGAGCATGCCGCCCAGCCAGCGCTGGTTCACGTAGGGCATGCCGACCCGCTTGGCCTGCTCGGCGACGGCCTCCTGGGCCTGCTTCTTGGTGCCGACGAACAGGACGGTGCCGCCGTGCGCGACCGTGGCCTTGATGAACTCGTAGGCGCGGTCGATGTAGGACAGCGACTGCTGCAGGTCGATGATGTACGTGCCGTTGCGCTCGGTGAGGATGAAGCGCTTCATCTTCGGGTTCCAGCGACGGGTCTGGTGTCCGAAGTGGACGCCGCTCTCCAGGAGCTGGCGCATGGTGACGACGGCCATTGCCGTGTCCTCCTCGTAGTTCGTTTCCGGTTTGTCCGCGGGATCCCGGGGCCCCGCGAGGGGTTCGGGACCTTCGCCCTGGTGTCCGGGCGGACGGTCGCACCGCGCCGTAACCGCGGGTGAGGCGGATCGGGGCGGAACCGTGCGGCCGCCGTTCAGGCCCGCCCGGAGGCGGACTCGGCCATGGACACGCGAATTCGGTCCGCGCGCGCTCCGATCTTGGTCGGATCGGTGAGTCGCGGACCTGGGTTCTGGTTTGTACTGCCGAGACATTCTAACCGGTTCCCGGACCGGCCATGACCGGTTCGAGCCGCACCTGTCCGCAGCCGAGCAGCAGCAGCGGGTCGAAGTAGGCGGTGCCGTGGCCGTGTCCGCTGAGCAGCCCCCAGTGCAGGCAAGGAGAGGCGGCGCAGTGCCCCGCCTCCAGAGTGCCCACCTGCTCGCCTGGCGCGACCGTGGCGCCGACCGGAACGGACGACGCGACGGGCTCGTAGCTGGTTCGAAGTACGCCGTGCCCGATCACCACCACCCCGCGGTCGACGAGCCGCCCGGCGTACAGCACGACCCCGGACCCGGCGGCCCGCACCGGATCGCCCAGGCGCCCCGCGAGGTCCACGCCCCGATGTCCCGCATCCCACCGATGCGCCGGCGGCTCGAACGGCCGCAGAACGGTGGGCCCGGCCCGCACATCCGGTCTCTCCAGGGGCCATCGCCAAACCGTGTCGTTGTTCGTCGGCGCACAGGGCGGATCCCCGACCGCCGCCGAACCGGTCGAACTCACCGCGGCGAACGCCGAGGCCGCCACCGTCATCAATGTGATCAGAACGCGCATGCCTCAACCGTGCACACACGGCTGACTCTATGCGGTGAAATCGACCTCAGACGGTACGGATATGCCCATTCGGACGTTCAGGACAGGCGGCGGCGGGCTCCGCGCACTCCGAAGAGGATGAGCGTGAGCGTCGCCTCGATGGTCGCGTTCGGGTCGGCCCCGGCGTCGATCCGCTTTGCGGCGCCGTCGATCGCGCCCTGCAGCGCGGCGGCCGTGGCGCGGGCGTCCGAGTGGCCGAGGCGGCGCAACGCGCCGACGACCAGGTCGACCAGCAGGCTGTGCGCGCTCCGTATCCGGTCCCGGGCCGAGCCGTCCAGCTCGAGCGCCGAGAGCGCCAGCAGGTTGCGATGGCCCGGCTGGGAAACCAGTTCCAGCTGTCGGCGCACGTAGGCGGCGATCTGCCGTTCCGGCGTCGGCTGGGCGAGCATCACGCCCCTGATGTCGTTCACGGCCGCCGGGAAGTCCTCGACGGCCAACGCCTCGACCACGTCGCCCTTGGTCTTGAAGTACTCGTAGACCGAGGAACGCGCGAGGCCGGCCCGCTCCGCCATGGCGGAGAAGGTCACGGCCGAGATCCCGCCCTGCGCGAGCAGGTCTCTGGCCGCGTCCAACAGGGCCGCGCGCTGCATGCTGCGATGCTCGGCGACGGTCGCTGCTTTGATCCTCGGCACAGGCTCAGCGTAGACGACGTGCGGCCCGCGCGGGACCGCATCAGCGAAGTTCAGCCGATGACAACTTCGCCGGCCGCCCGCCGCGTCACCGAAGCTCCGCCAACCGAGTGCGCAACGTGAGTCCGGCCGCCCGCCACCTCACCGAAGCTCCGCCAACCGAGCGCGCAAGGTGAGTACGGACGCGTGCCCCATCACCGAAGCTCCGCCAGCCGAGTACGCAACGTGAGTCCGGCCGCCCGCCACGTCACCGAAGTTCCGCCAGCCGAGTGCGCAACGTGAGCCCGGACGCCCGCCACCTCACCGAAGCTCCGCCAACCGAGTACGCAGTGTGAGTACCGCCTTGGCGTGGATCTGGCAGACCCGGCTCTCGGTGACGCCGAGCACGCCGCCGATCTCGCCGAGCGTCATTCCCTCGAAGTAGTAGAGGGTCACGACGGTCTTCTCCCGGTCGGGCAGCGTGTTGACGGCCCGGGCCAGCAGATGGCGCGTTTCCCGGTTCTCGGCGACCTCGACCGGGTTCTCGGCGGAGACGTCCTCCAGCGTCTCCATCAGGCTCAGCCGGCCGCCGTCGCCGGTGGACAGGGTCAGCACCTCGTCCAGCGCGATGACGTTGACCAGCGAGAGCCGGGAGAAGATGTGGTGCAGCTCGCCCAGGGTGATATGCAGCTCTGCGGCAATCTGCCGCTCCGAGGGCGTGCGGCCCAGCTTGTGCTCGAGCCGGACCACCGCCTGCTCGATCTCCCTGGCCTTCTGCCGCAGCGAGCGCGGGATCCAGTCCAGCGCTCGCAGTTCGTCGATGATGGCGCCGCGGATCCGGTTGATCGCGTACGTCTCGAACTTGATCGCCCGCTCGGGGTCGTAGCGCTCGATCGCGTCGATCAGCCCGAAAATGCCGTAGGAGACGAAGTCGGCGTGCTCCATGGACCCGACAAGCCCGACCGAGACCCGCCCCGCCACGTACTTGACCAGCGGCGAGTAGTGCAGGATCAGCTGTTCGCGCAGCCGCGGGTCCCCGCTCGCCTTGAACTTGGCCCACAGCTCGGCCATCGCCGCCGCGCCCATCGCCGCATCAGGCCCCCCGCCGCCGAGAGCCGCCGTCGGCGTGCGGCCGGATTCGGCCTGCGCCACGACGCTCCCCTGCTGCTGGGTGTTCCTGGACATGTCGAGCCCTGATCTACTCAACCTTTACACGAGCGGCCACAGGCGGTTCCGGAAAGGTATATCGACTGGCCATGAGCGTATCGCACACACTCGGGCACGCCTGGTAACCGACACCGTCTTCCACACGATCCGGTGATCTGATCCCGTGACCGCGTCAGCCGGGAATATCGCGGTCACCTCCCCAGCGCCCACCCCCCGCCGGTTCTGACGGCCTGTCCGAGGCCCGCGAGCCGCCCGAGCAGGGCCAAGACCTCGGACGGAGCCAAGCCGGTTTCGGCGGCGAGCGTCAGCACCGGTGCGGCACGACCGGATCGCGCCGTGGGCAGCGCCTCGCGCACCAGCGCGGCACGCGGGTCGATTTCCGTTGCTGCTGACGGGGTGTCGGACTTCTCGACCCGCCGCGCGACAGGACTGGACTCCTCGATCCCGAGCTCCGCGAGCACCTGCGGGCCGTCCACGGCCGGGATCGCCCCGTCGCACAGCAGCCGATTCGTGCCGGTCGATTCGCGCGTCGTCACCGGACCCGGCACCGCGAACACGGCCCGGCCGAGCTCGGCGGCGAGCCGCGCGGTGACCAGGGACCCGCTGCGGACGGCCGCCTCGACGACCACCGTCGCCATCCCCAGCGCCGCGATCAGCCGGTTCCGCGACAGAAAGCGGAAGCGCGTCGGCCGCGAACCGGGCGGCAGTTCGGCGAATACCGCGCCACGCTGCCCGATCGCCTGGATCAGCTCCGTGTGCGACGCCGGGTAGCTCCGGTCGATGCCGCACGCCAGCACCGCCACGGTCGCCCCGCCTGCGTGCAGTGCACCTCTATGCGAGGCGCCGTCCACGCCGATCGCCGCGCCGGAAACGATCGCGACATCGGCCCGCGCGAGTTGCGAGGCCAGCTTCGCGGCGGCCAGCGCTCCGTAGGGTGTGCACTGCCGCGCGCCGACCATCGCGACCGACGGCGCGCGGTGGTCGAACCGCCCGATCATCCAGATGCCGAAAGGCGCGCGCTCGCCGAGGTCCTCGAGCGAATCGGGCCAGTCCGCGTCGCCCGGGATCAGGAACCGGGCGCCGACCGCAGCCCCGGCAGCCAGATCGGCCATCGGATCGGCGCCGGGCAGTTTGAGCTCCATCCCGGCGCGGCGCCCTTCAAGCCGCTCGACCAGCTGAGCCGGCCAATCTGGTGGCGACCAGCCCCGTTCAAGGATCGCGCGCAGCATCTCGGCGGGCGCGGCGACCTCACGGAGCGCGGCGAACAGCCGGTCGTCCGGCTCGATGAGGCGGCTGAGCATCAGCCGGACCATGCGCGCGTCGTCATAGTCGATCTCGGGGATGAACAGGCTCATGCGAAGGCTCCGGAGTGGAACGTCGTGGAGAGTCGGAAGCTGAGCGCGGTGTCGAGCTCTGTGCGGCCTGGTCTGTCGCGGCCGGCGAGGTCGGCGAGCGTCCAGGCGACGCGCAGCACGCGGTCGAGCCCGCGGGCCGTGAGCACGCCCGCTTCGAGGGCCTGCTCGGCGCCTTCGAGCGAGTCGGCTCCGAGCGGCCAGTGCGTGCGGAGAAATCGGGCGGGAACCTGTGCGTTGAGGCGCCACGGCGTGTCTCTGAGCCGCCGTACGGCCCGATCCCGGGCCTGCCGGACTCGGTCGGCCACCTGAGCCGTGCTCTCGCTCGCCAGGCCCCCTGCGGCCGCCGCCAAGAGCTCTGTGGAGCCGACCGGGGACACGTCCACGCGCAGGTCGATTCGATCGAGCAGCGGGCCGGATATTCGGCCGAGGTACGCACTACGACTGCGCGAGCTGCACGTGCAGGCTCCGTGCGTCGACATCGCCAGTCCGCACGGACAAGGGTTCGCCGCCGCGACGAGGAGAAAATCCGCTGGAAACGTCGCCACACCCGCACTGCGCGCGATCACGACCTCGCGGGATTCGATCGGCTCACGGAGCGAGTCCAGGGCCACGCGGCCGAACTCGGGAGCCTCGTCGAGGAAGAGAACCCCGCGGTGAGCGCGGGATACGGCGCCGGGCCGAATCACCGCCGCACCGCCGCCGACCAGGGCCGGCACGGTCGCGGAATGGTGGACCGCGCAGAAGGGCGGCTCGGTGACGAGGGGTTTCGCGGGGTGGAGGGTCCCGGCGAGGGAATGGACCGCCGTCACCTCCAGCGCGGCACGCTCGTCCAAGGGCGGGAGCAGGCCGGGAAGGCGTTCGGCGAGCATCGTCTTGCCCGAGCCCGGAGCTCCGCAGAGGAAGAGGTGGTGGCCGCCCGTCGCGCTGACCTCCAGGGCGAGTCGGGCTTCGAACTGGCCGAGTACGTCGGCCATGTCCGGCGTGTCAGGATTCGGTGACGGTGACGGGACAGGGCGCGGGAGGACGGGCACTGACGGCTCGTCGGGGATCGGCTCTCCGTTGGCGTACGCGACGGCCTGGCGCAGGGTGCGGACGCCGATGGTGCTGACGCCGGTGACCTGCTCGGCCTCGATGAGGTTGTCCTCGGCGACGCAGACCTTCTCATAGCCGGCGCGCGCGGCGGCCAGCACCGAGGGCAGGACGCCGCGGACGGGGCGGACCGAGCCGTCGAGGCCGAGTTCGGCGATGAAGACCGTCTCGCTCAGCCCCGCCGGGCGGACCTTGCCGTCGGCGCGCAGGACGGCGATGGCGATGGCCAGATCGAAGCTGCTGCCCTGCTTGCGGATCGAGGCGGGCGCGAGGGAGACGGTAAGCGAGGTCTGCGGCCAGCTGATCGCGCTGTTGATGACTGCGGCGCGGACGCGGTCGCGGGACTCGGACAGGCCGGTGTCGGGCAGGCCGATCAGGCTGAAGCGGGACAGGCCGGCCGTGACGACGGCCTCGGCCTGGACCAGGACGCCGGACAGGCCGAGCAGGGCCACCGCGCTCGCCCGGCCGTACCCGGCCATCAGGCCACCGCCCGCAGGTGCTCGATCCCGACGAGCGGGTGCAGTGCGCGGCCGTGCCAGGCGGACATCCGGCCACCGCCCCGCAGATGCTCAAGCACGACGAGCGGGTGCAGTGCGCTGCCGTGCAGGGCAGCCATCACGCCCCAGTTCCGCACATGCTCGACCACCCCGAGCGGGTGCAGTGCGCGGCCGTGCCAGGCGGACATCCGGCCACCGCCCCGCAGATGCTCGACCACGACGAACGGGTGCAGTGCGTGGCCGTGCCGGGCGGACATCCGGCCACCGCCCCGCACATGCTCGACCACGACGAGCGGGGGCAGTGCGCGGCCGTACCGGGCGGACATCACGCCCCAGCTCCGCACATGCTCGACCACGACGAGCGGGTGCGGCGCGTGGCCGTACCGGGCGGACATCAGGCCACCGCCCGCAGGTGCTCGATCGCGACGAGCGGGTGCGGCGCGCGGGGGTCGAGGCGGACGGCGACGACGTCGATGCGCACGGAGCGGCGGGCGGCGGGATGCTCGCGCAGCCAGAGGACCGCGAGCCGGCGCAGCCGGGCGGCCTTATCGGGGGTGACCGCCTCGGCCGGGTGCGCGAGCGCGGCGCCGGTGCGCGTCTTGACCTCGCAGACGACCAGCGCCCGCCGGTCCCGCAGCACGAGGTCGAGCTCGCCGGGCCCCTCGGCCGCCGGGCTGCGCCAGTTCCGGTCGAGGACGCGGTACCCGCGCCCCTCGAGGTACCGCCGGGCCGCCTCCTCGCCGAGACGGCCGATCCGGATGTTGCGGCTGGTCAAAGCGCCCTCCCCTGGTTCCTGATGATCCGTTGGATCCAGGGTGCGGCAGGGACGGGCGCTATGTCCGGTATCTCAGTGAAAGGTTAGAAAACTCGGGTGCGTGAAGGTGCCCTCGTGCCCAGGTTGAGCGTGCGGCGCGGCTCAGTCGGTGGGAACCTCGAGGTCGGGCTTGGCCAGCTCCTCGACGTTGACGTCCTTGAAGGTGACGACCTTGACGTTCTTCACGAAGCGCGCGGGCCGGTACATGTCCCACACCCAGGCGTCCGCCATGGTCACCTCGAAGTAGACCTCGCCGTCGCTGGTCTTCGGCTCGAGCTCGACCTGGTTGGTGAGATAGAACCGCCGCTCGGTCTCCACCACGTACCGGAACAGGCCGACCACGTCGCGGTACTCCCGGTAGAGCTGCAGCTCCATCTCGGTCTCGTACTTCTCGAGGTCTTCCGCGCTCATCTACGCGCTCCCCACTGGGTCTCGGTCAGGTCGAGCAGGAGGTCGCCCTGGGTCGGCGGCGACGCGTCCGCACCGGTGTGCGATCCCGGCCCGTCGGCTCCATTGTCACCCACCGCGCGAGCGGGGACGTTCGCGTAGGTCAGCCGGTGCTCCGGACAGGGACCGTGCAGCTCCAGCGCCGCCTGGTGCACGGCGGTCGCATAGCCCTTGTGGCCGGCGAATCCGTACACCGGCCACTGCTCGTGCATCTCGGCCAGGATCCGGTCGTGGGTGACCTTGGCCAGGATGGACGCCGCGGCGATGCAGGCCACGAGGCGGTCGCCCTTCACCACGGCCTGCGCCGGGACGCCGAACGCGGGGACCATGAAGCCGTCGATCAGGGCGAGGGCGGGGCGCAGCCCGCCGAGGCCGGCCACGGCCTCGCGCAGCGCCCGGTAGTTGGCCTCCTGGACGCCGACGCGGTCCACCTCGGCCGCCGGGATCACCGCCACCGCCCAGGCGAGGGCGCACGCGGTCACCTCGTCGTAGAGCCGGTCGCGCTGCCGCGCGGTGAGCATCTTGGAATCGCCCAGGCCCTCGATGCGCAGCCCGGGCGCCAGCACCACCGCGCCGGCCACCAGCGGGCCGGCGCAGGCTCCCCGGCCGGCCTCGTCCGCACCTGCCACCGGGGTCACGCCCGCCGCCTCGAGCTCGAGGACGTAGGCGTAGAGGTCGCGCCCGTCGCCGACACGGGGCGAGCGCGGACCTTCGAACAACGGGCTCGGCTCATCGGCCGCGGGGCCGGGCCGAGCCCGTCGTGCTGCTTGCTTCGGGACTACCGACACCACCTCAGGTTAACCGGTGGTGGCCCGCTTCGCCGCCAGCAGCCTCCGCCGCTTGCGGCGCTTGAGCGCGAGCGGCATCGTGCCGACCAGCGCCACGCCGGGAACGGCGCCAGGCAGGGCCAGCGCGGACAGCCCGACCTGCTTGAACGTGCTCGGGATGGGCAACGTCTTCCAGTGGCTGATCGGCCAGACGACGATGTCCGCGCGGCCGACCACGTTGCCCACCGGCACCATGCCGCCGAACTCCTGCTGCTGGTGGTAGCGGGAGTCCAGCGAGACGCTGCGGTGGTCGCCCATGACCCACAGGTAGCCCTGCGGCACGGTCACGTCGAAGGGCTTGAGGTAGCCGGAGTTCGGCTCGTCGCCGGGATAGAGGTAGTTCTCGGTCAGCGCGACGCCGTTCACCGTGATCTGGCCCTGCGCGTTGCAGCAGACCACGTGGTCGCCGCCGACGCCGATGACCCGCTTGATCAGGTCGCCGTTGTCCGCGGGCAGCAGGCCGACCCAGGTCAGCGCGCTCTTGAGCCAGTTGCCGCTGGTGGTCGTGCTGGTGGTGCTGTCCTCCAGCCAGTTGCCCGGGTCCTCGAAGACCACGACCTCGCCGCGGCTCGGCGTGCTGCCCAGCCACTGCGCCGCCCGGTTGACCAGCACCCGGTCCCCCGGCTGCAGCGTGTTCTGCATCGAGCCCGAGGGGATGTAGAAGGCCTGCACCAGGAAGGTCTTGATCAGGAACGCCAGGACCAGCGCGAAGACCACCAGGAAGGGCAGCTCCACCAGGAACGGCCGCGGCTTCTTCGGGAACAGGAAGCGCCATACGACGGCGAACGGGAAGGCCAGCCAGCCGAGCGCGGAGCTCGGCCTGGCCACGCCGGCGAGGCGCTCGCCCTGCTCGGGCTCCTCCGGCCGTTCCCGCTCGCCGGGCTGCTCCGGGCCCGCGGCCGCGGACCCGTCCGGCGTGGCGGCCGCAGGGACGTAGGCCCCGTTGTGCGGCTGCTCTCCCGGTTCCACGGCCTCGGGCAGGCCAGTGTCCGGTCTCTCCACGGTCATCGTGCGCCCCTCATTAGGTTCCTCGTCAAGCGTTCCGGTCCTGCCTACCACACGTTCGCCGGCGTCTTCGGCGCACTCGGCGCGCCGCCCGCCCGCCGGCCAGCCGCAGCGGGACGGCGCCGAGGAGGGCGGTGGCCGGCAAGGTGCCGGTCGGCAGGCTGGAGAGCACGGTCAGACCCTCCTGCGAAAAGGTAGCCGGAACTCCCAGTCCTCCGGCGCGACTTGGCGGCCAAATCAACACGAACGCGTGACCCACCACATCGCTGATCGGAACCATTCCACCAAACTTGTCCGTCATGTGGAACCGCGAGTCCGCGGAGTCGGCGCGGTTGTCGCCCATGACCCAGATGAAGCCGGCCTTGACGCGGACGTCGAAGGTGATGGTGGACGGCGCCGAGCCGGGAAAGATGTACGAGCTCTCACTGAGCGGGACGCCGTTGACGGTCACCCGGCCCTGCTTGTCGCAGCACTTGACCTCGTCGCCGGGGATGCCGATGACCCGCTTGATCAGGTCGTGCTGGTCGTCGGAGGGCAGCAGGCCGACGAAGGTGAACACGTCCTTGACGTAGCGCACGGCCACGTTCGAGGTGTCCGGGGCGGCGGTGGCCGGCAGCCAGCCGCCGGGGTCGTTGAACACGACGACCTGGCCGCGCTGCGGCTGCGCGCCGAACCACGGGGAGAACTTGTTCACCAGCACCCGGTCGCCGGGCATGATCGTGTTCTCCATCGACTGCGAGGGGATGAAGAACGCCTGCACCACGAAGGTCTTGATGCCGAGAGCCAGCACCAGGGCTATGGCCAGCAGCAGCGGCACCTCGCGCCAGAGTTTGATCGGCTTGAGCCGGCGCCTGCGGCCGCGGGCGGGCGCGGTTGCGGGCTCCTGCCTGCGCCGCGTCCCTCTCGCCGCCACCCGGTCCTCCGTCCACAGGTCCGCTGAAGCGACCGTCGCGCGCTCATCCGTCGCGGCAGACTACTACGTCCCCTGATCGCCGCGCTGCACACCGGGTCGCCGGACCGGGAAAGCCGACGCCCCCGGCCCTTGGACTCACCAAGGTACCGGGGGCGGCTGAGAGAAATGTAGGACCGGGAACTACTTGTTCCAGTCCACCTTCTCCTTGATCTTCGCCTTCTTGCCGCGCAGGTCGCGCAGGTAGTACAGCTTGGCGCGACGCACGTCACCGCGGGTGATGACCTCGAGCTTCTCGAAGATCGGCGAGTGCACCGGGAAGGTGCGCTCGACGCCGACGCCGAAGCTGATCTTGCGGACGGTGAAGGTCTCGCGCACGCCGTCGCCCTGGCGGCGGATGACGACGCCCTTGAACTGCTGGACCCGGGAGCGGTTGCCCTCGATGACCTTCACGTGGACGTTCACGGTGTCGCCGGGGCGGAAGGCCGGGACGTCGGAGCGCAGCGACTTGGCGTCGAGCTCAGCGAGCTTTTGCATGGTTTTCTCCTCGCACGTGCCACAGGTCACGCACGGCTCAATACTGCGGGGATGGAGGCTGCCGCATCCGGACGTTCCCGCTCCCCCTGTGGCAGGGGCGGGCACACGGGTGGCGACGTGCCGAAGGCTTAGTCTCGCACGTGGGACGGCGATTCCGGAAATCCGAGCTCCGCCAGCGCGGCGCGGTCCTTCTTGTCCAGCGTCTCCGGGTCGAGCGCGCGCAGCAGATCGGGCCGGTTGGCCGCGGTGCGGGCGAGCGCCTGGTCCCGCCGCCAGCGGGCGATGGCGCCGTGGTTGCCGGAGATCAGGACGGGCGGGACCGACCGGCCGCGCCATTCCGAGGGCTTCGTGTAGACCGGGCCCTCGAGCAGGCCGGCCATCGGACCGTCGGCGAACGAGTCGTCGCGCGCGGACTCCGCATTGCCGAGGACGCCGGGCAGCAGCCGGGCGACGGCCTCGACCATGACCAGGACCGCGGCCTCGCCGCCGGCCAGCACGTAGTCGCCGATGGAGAGCTCCTCGACGGGCATGGTCTCGGCGGCGGCGTCGATCACGCGGCGGTCGATGCCCTCGTAGCGGCCGCAGGCGAAGACCAGGTGCCCGCGCTCGGCGAGCTCGGCGGCCTTGGCCTGGGTGAACGGACGTCCGCTGGGGGTGGGCACGACGAGGGTGGGCGGCTGCGCCGCGTCGTCGGAGGCGGTGACGGCCTCCAGCGCCAGCGCCCAGGGCTCGGCCTTCATGACCATGCCGGGGCCGCCCCCGTAGGGCGTGTCGTCGACGGTGCGGTGCACGTCGTACGTCCACTGACGCAGGTCGTGCGTCTCGATGCTCAGCAGGCCCTTGTCGGCGGCCTTGCCGAGCAGGGAGACGCGGAGCGGTTCGAGGTACTCCGGGAAGATCGTGATGACGTCGATGCGCATGGGGAGGCAGCCCCCTTCTAGAGCGAGAGCAGGCCCTCGGGCGGGTCGACGAGCAGCAGGCCCTGCTCCAGGTCGACCTCGGGCACGAACTCTGCGATGAACGGGAGCAGCAGCTCGCCGCCGTCGGGGCGGCGGATGACGAACAGGTCCTGCGCCGGGCCGTGCACCATCTGCTCCACGACGCCGAGCTCGGCGCCGTCGACCGAACGCACCGTCAGGCCCTCGAGCTGGTGGTCGTAGTACTCGTCCGGATCGTCAGGCAGCTCGGTCGGGTCGACCTCGGCGACGAGCAGGGTGTTGCGCAGCTGCTCGACGGCGGTGCGGTCCGCGACGCCCTCGAAGGAGAGCACGAGCCGGCCGCCCTGCACCCGTCCGGCGCGGACGGTCAGCGGGCCGCGCTCGGCGGGATCCGTCAGCAGCACGGCTCCGGGCGCGAAGCGCAGCTCCGGGTCGTCGGTGCGGACCTCGACGGTCGCCTCGCCCTTGATGCCGTGCGCCTTGCCGATACGGCCGACGACGAGCCGCAGTGACTCCTGCGGCTCGTCGTCGGAGTGATTCTCGATGGCCATGCTCTACGGCTTCAGCGCAGACCGGGCGCTTCGACCAGGTCGATGCGCACGGCGCGGCCCCCGAGGGCGTGGATGACGGTGCGCAGCGCGTTCGCGGTGCGACCCTGCCGTCCGATCACCTTGCCGAGGTCGTCGGGGTGCACGCGCACCTCGAGAATCCGGCCGCGGCGCAGCGTGCGGTCGCGGACGGTGACCTCGTCGGGATGTTCGACGATCCCCTTCACCAGGTGTTCGAGGGCCTCTTCGAGCATCGCCTCAGGCCTCGGTGCTCTCGGCGGCCGGAGCCTCGGCGCTCTCCTCGGCCTTCGGAGCGTCGGCCTTCTTCTCGGCCTTCTTCTTCGGCGTCGCGGCGGCCTTCGGCTCCGACTCGGCCTCCTTGGCGGCGGCCTCGAACAGCGCCTTCTTGTCCGCCTTCGGCGCGGCGACCTTCATCGGCGCCGGGGCGGGCAGGCCCTTGAACTGCTGCCAGTCGCCGGAGACCTTGAAGATGGCGACGACGGCCTCGGTCGGCTGGGCGCCGACCTTCAGCCAGTGCTGGGCGCGCTCGCTGTTCACCTCGATGAAGGACGGGTCCTCCTTCGGGTGGTACTTGCCGATCTCCTCGATCGCGCGACCGTCACGCTTGGTGCGGGCGTCGGCGACGACGATGCGGTACTGGGGGTTGCGGATCTTGCCCAGGCGCTTCAGCTTGATCTTGACTGCCACGGGAGTGGAATCTCCTGAATTCTCAATTCGGGTGGACGGGCGGGAACGGCGCGTGGGGATTGCTCCGACTCGCCTATCCGAAAGGACGCGACGTCCGGCGGAGAGAGGGGCCGCCGAGGCCGAGTGCTCAGCGACCCATTATGCCAGACCTAAACCCCTGCTCCGGACCCTCAATCGAGGCCCGGAATCGGCGGGATTCAGCCCAGCATCTTCTTGAACTCGTCCGGCAGCTCGAAGTTCTGCGGCACCTCGGCGGCGCCGTTCGCGGCCGCCGCGGCGCGCTCCGCCTTCGCCGCCTCCTCGGCCTTGCGCTTGGCCGGGTTGCCCGAGCGGGACTTGTTCTTCGAGCGCGCGGCCTGTGCGTTCGCCTTGGCCTTGGCGCTCATCCGGCGGCCGCCGCCGGCGCCGAAGCCGGGCATGCCGGGCAGTCCGGGGATGCCGCCGCGGCCCATCGACTTCATCATCTTCTGCGCCTCGGTGAAGCGCTCGAGCAGGTTGTTGACCGCGGAGACGTGCACGCCGGAGCCGCGGGCGATGCGCGCGCGCCGGGAGCCGTTGAGGATCTTCGGGTCGCGCCGCTCCTGCGGGGTCATCGAGCGGATGATCGCCTGGACGCGGTCGATCTCCTTGTCGTCGACCTGGTTGAGCTGCTGCTTCATCTCCCCCATGCCCGGCAGCATGCCCATGATCTTGGAGAGCGATCCCATCTTGCGGATCTGCTCCATCTGGACCAGGAAGTCGTCCAGGGTGAAGCTGTCGCCGCCCATCAGCTTCTTGGCCATCTCTTCGGCCTGCTGGGCGTCGAAGGCCTTCTCGGCCTGCTCGATCAGGCTGAGCATGTCGCCCATGCCGAGGATGCGCGAGGCCATCCGGTCCGGGTGGAAGACGTCGAAGTCGTCCAGCTTCTCGCCGTTGGACGCGAACATCACCTGACGGCCGGTCAGCTGCGCCACGGACAGCGCCGCGCCGCCGCGCGCGTCGCCGTCGAGCTTGGTCAGCACCACGCCGTCGAAGCCGACGCCGTCGAGGAAGGCCTGCGCGGTGGTGACCGCGTCCTGGCCGATCATCGCGTCGAGGACGAACAGGATCTCCTGCGGGCCGACCGCGTCGCGGATGTCGGCCGCCTGCCGCATCAGCTCCTCGTCGATGCCGAGGCGCCCGGCGGTGTCGATGACGACCACGTCGTGCTGCTTGGCGCGGGCGTACTCGATCGAGTCCCTGGCGACCTTCACCGGGTCGCCGACGCCGTTGCCCGGCTCGGGGGCGTACACGGGCACGCCGGCGCGCTCGCCGACCACCTGCAGCTGGGTCACCGCGTTGGGGCGCTGCAGGTCGGCGGCGACCAGCATCGGGGCGTGGCCGTTGGACTTCAGCCAGCGGCCCAGCTTGCCCGCGAGGGTCGTCTTACCGGCACCCTGGAGGCCGGCCAGCATGATGACCGTCGGCGGCTGCTTGGCGAAGCGCAGCCGGCGGGTCTCGCCGCCGAGGATCTTGATGAGCTCCTCGTTGACGATCTTGATGACCTGCTGGGCGGGGTTGAGCGCCTGGGAGACCTCGGCTCCGAGGGCGCGCTCCTTGACCGCGGCGACGAAGGGCCGCACGGCGGCGAGCGCCACGTCCGCCTCGAGCAGCGCGATCCGGATCTCCCGGCAGGTGGCGTCGATGTCCTCCTCGGAGAGGCGGCCCTTGCCCCGCAGGGATTTGAAGGTCGCTGCCAGGCGGTCGGAAAGCGTGTCGAACACGGCGGCGTCAGTCCTCGGTCAGTGGGATGGAATGCTGTTCTCCCGTCCAGGGTAGCCGCTGCGCGAGTGATGTCGGCGGGCTCGCCTATCGTGAGATGCAGTCAACAGGAAGGGTCGGTTCGGCGGATGGCAACCAACCGTTTCCCCGGTACGTGCAAGACCTGCGGGACCCAGGTCCCCGCCGAGCAGGGCGAGCTGCGCAAGGAGCAGGGAGCCTGGATCGTCTACCACCCGGGCTGCCTGCCCGCCGCGGCCCCCGGCTGGCACACCGGGGTGCTCGGTTCCTACGACTGCGAGACCACCGGCCGCGATCCGCTCACGGCCCGGCTGATCTCGGCGGCGTTCGTCACCAGCGACGGGCGGCGGCACGACTTCCTGGTGAACCCGGGCGTGCCGATCCCGCCGGAGACCACGGCCGTGCACGGGATCACCGACGAGCGGGTGCGCGAGCACGGCACTGACCCGGTCCAGGCGCTGGAGCAGATCGCCGATCTGCTCGCCGCGCACCTGTCGGCCGGCCTGCCGCTGGTCGTCTTCAACGCGCCCTACGACCTGACCCTGCTGGAGGCCGAGCTCGAGCGGCACGGCCTGCGCTCGCTGGCCGGGCGGGTGGGCCGGATCGAGCCGGTGATCGACCCGCTGGTCATCGACAAGGCGGTGGACCGCTGGCGCAAGGGCAAGCGGAACCTGGAATCGCAGTGCGCGCACTACGGCGTGGTGATCGAGGGCGCGCACGACGCGGCGGTGGACGCCATCGCGGCGCTCGAGGTCGCGAAGGCGCTGGCCGAGCGCTACCCCGAGGTCGGCCAGTCCAGCCTGGCGGACCTGCACCGGCAGCAGGAGCAGTGGAAGGCCGCGGCCGAGGCGGATTTCGCGGCCTACCGGCAGCGCCGCGGCGAGGAGTACACGGCGGAGCACGGCTGGCCGGTCCGGCAGCGCGGGCCGATCGCGGAGGTCGTCGCGGTCGCCGAAGCCGTCGCGGAGGCCTCGGCCACCGTCCCCGAGCTGCCGGAAGCCCCCGGATCGCTCTTCTAGCGAGCCCGCTCTGCACGATGTTCCACGCGGTTTCACGCGAGTGTTCCACGTGGAACATCATGCAGAGCGATGCATAAAGATTCCAGCGGCTAGCCGTCGGAGCGCCGGCGATAGAGCGTGAAGCTTTCCAGCGCCTGCACCGTGCCGTAGGGCTGCACCACGTTGTAGTAGGTGACCCGGATGCTGGTCGTGCCGCCCGGCGCGCTGCCCGGGTCCACGTCGAAGGCCGCGAAGCCGTAGGGGTGCTCCTCGTCCCGGAAGGCCGACCAGACGGCGTCCTCCATGACGTAGGTCGGCTTGCGCTTGCCGGTGGTGACCGGGCCGCTGACCGCGGTGATGACCTTCGCCTGGCCGTTGGTGAAGAACTCGGTGTTGCTGTTCGCCGAGTTTCCGCCGCCGCCGAGCACCATGTGCACGGTGCCCTGGCCGGTATCGATGTTGGCGTCCTCGGTCGAGACCGGGTTCGGCGTCAGCGTCTCCGAGCCGGAGACCGTGCCGCGCACCGCATAGGAGCGCTCGTAGTCGTGCTCGTGACCGCACACGACGAGGTCGACCTCGTACTCGTCGAACAGCGGTCCCCAGCTCTCCCGGATGCCGAGGTCGGCCCCGTTCGCGTTGCAGGAGCTGATGATCACCTGGTGCATGCAGACGACGACCCAGTCGATCGCCTTCGACTTTCGCGCAGCCGCGAGTTGCTTCTCCAGCCAGGCCTTCTGCTCGCCGCCGCTGTAACCGTTGACGTAGCTGTCGCCCGCGTCCTGCAGGGCCACGTCGTCGTTGGCGACGACGATGACGCGCACGCTGCCGACGGTGAAGGCGTACCAGAGGCCTTCGAAGTCCGCGGAGCCGTTGCTCGGCACCGAGAAGCGGGTGCGGAAGGAGTCATAGCCGATGGCGCCGTTGCCGAGCTCGTTCTCGTGGTTGCCGGGGGCCGGCATCCACGGCCGCTTGCGGGCGGAGCGCTCGTTGTTGGTGAAGAAGTCGTTCCAGGTGCGCACTCGGTCGACCGAGAGGTTCGCGTAGCTCAGGTCGCCGTTGATCAGGTGGAACAGCGGGCGGACCTGCTCGATCGCATCCACGATGTCGCCGGCGGACGGCGCGGCGAGGGTGGTGATCTCGGCGGAGTACGAGGTGCCGCTGGTCCCCCAGCTCGAGGTCGGCACGCACTGGTCGCCGAAGCTGGTGAAGGTGAACGGGCTGCGCCCGACCGGCGCGGTCTCGAAGGTGCCGGCGTCCGGCAGCACGCCGTCGGCCAGGGCGGCGTAGATGTACGTCGTGTTCGGCTGCAGGCCGGTGAGCCTGGCGTGGTGGATGTAGCACTCGATCTTGGAGTCGGCGTCGATGTAGGTGACCGTCTCGGCGCGCGCCTCGTCGCCGAAGCCGCCGTCCGGCGTGCCGAAGCGCACGCGCGGGTTGGAGACCGACGCGGCGGTGCTCCAGGAGACGGTCATCTCCCGGGCCGGGTCGGTGCCGAAGGTCAGGTGCAGCCCGGAGTTCGGCGGTGCGCCGAGCTTCTCAGGCTGCTTCCAAAGGAGCGGAGAAGGGGTCTTGGACGCGGTGGACGTTGCAGAAGATGCGGACACTGCGGCGGATGCCTCCGAGTCGACGAGGATCACGGGCGCTGCCGCGAACGTGCCCGTGACGGCGGCGGCACGCAGCGCGGATCGACGCGAGAGCGGCAGCCTGCCCTCGCCGTCGGTGGTGTGGGTAGTCATGGTTCTGGACGTTAGCCGTGCAGTCTGTCCTGAGCCGCTGCCTCCAGGAGAAATGCACGGTGACTTCGCGGCGAACGGTCAGTTGAGTGCTGCGCGCACCTCAGCGATGAGCTCCTCCGCGACCGCGCTTCCCACCGCGGTCTCCGAGCCGGCGCCGAAGGTCAGGTAGAACACGTCCACAGCCTGTGGACCGAGCGTCGCGATCCGGGCCCGCTCGATGTCGGCGCCGGTTCCGGCGATGGCGGCGGCGATCCGGTGCAGCAGGCCGGGAGTGTCCTCGGCGCGCACCTCGAGCACGGTCGCCGTCTCCGACGCGCTCGGCAGCAGGCGGACCGTCGCAGGCGCCTCGTTCGGGCGCTGCCTGCGCTGCGAGGCGCGCTCCTGGTCCCGCGTCGCCAGCCGGTCGGCGATCTTGAGCGAACCGGCCCGCGCGCTGCGCAGGTCCGTGCGGAGCCGGACGAGATCCGGCAGTTCGCCGTACTCGGCCGCGACGGTCCACCGCTGCACGGCGTACGCCTTGCCCTCCGCCTTAGCGGAGTTCAGCTCGGCCGAGAGCACGCGCACGTGACGCAGCGTCAGGACCCCCGCGACCAGCGCGAGCGCGCCGACCTGATCCGGGATCGCGATGTCGATGCGGCCGATTCCGGCGCTGCCCGGCGCCACCGCCTGCACGGCGATCCCGTCCGGTGCGATCGCCGCCTGCGAGGCGAGCGCGAGGTCCGCCTCGTCTTGCTCGACGGTGTGCGCGCTCGGCTGCTCCTCCCCCGCCAGGACGGCCTGCGCACGCAGTCCGAGCTCGCGGTAGAGCGACGCGCGCCACGTGGACCACACGGCAGGGCCGGTGGCCTGGGAGTCGGACTCGGTCAGCAGTTGCAGCAGGGCGACGAAGTCGGCCGGGCTCGTACCGGACTCCCCCGCCGCGGCCAGCAGCGGCGCCAGCGTCGCGGGATCGGTCGGGTCCCGGTGCACGGCGAGCTCGGCGAACAGAAGGTGATGCCGCGTCAGTGCGACGAGCGTGGCGATGTCATGGGCCGGGAAGCTGAGGCGCGCGGCCAGCTTCGCGACGATGTCCGCGCCGGTCGCGCAGTGGTCGCCGGGCAGTCCCTTGCCGAGGTCGTGGAAGAGCGCGGCGGCGAGCAGCAGGTCCACGCGGTCCACGCGGCGGGTGCGCTCGGCGGCGTGCACGACGGTCTGCACGATGTGCCGGTCCACGGTGTGCACGTGGAGCGCGTTGCGCTGCGGAAGCGACCTGATCCGCTCCCACTCGGGCAGCAGCCGCACCAGGAGTCCGGTGCGGTCCAGCGCCTCCAGGACCGGGATGAGGCCCGGGCCGGCGCCGAGCAGGCGCATCAGTTCGGCGCGCGCGTACTCCGGCCACGGCTCGGGCAGCACGGCCGTGGACGCGGCCAGCCGCTCCAGCGAGGCGGGCGAGATGGGCAGCCCGGCCCGCGCGGCGGCGGAGGCGATGCGCAGCGGCAGCACCGGGTCGTTCAGGTCGGCCGCGAGCGCGAGAGCGGCCTCGCCCTCCGCCTTCACGACGCCGTCCGCCAGCGGCTCACGGGGCGGGGCACTGCTGCCGCCGCGACGCAGCAGACCACTGATGCCGCTCGACCGGTTCCGGGCGGCGAGCGCCTGATCGACGCGGCGCCAGGCCACATCGCACGCGTAGTCGATGGTCCGCGCCGCGTCGCTGACCGACCGCATCAACTCATCGGCACTCTCGAATTCGAGCGCGGCGGCCAGCTCGTCCTGCTCCTGCAGCAGGATGCGGTCCGCGGCTCTGCCGGTGCGCGTGTGCAGCACCCAGCGGACGTCCAGCAGAAAGGCCTGCGCGGCCTCGGGGTCGCCATGCGGAACGTCGGCGATCCAGCTCGCGGCGATCGCCCGCAGGCTGTCCGCGTCCCGCAGGCCGCCGGTGCACTCCTTGAGGTCCCCCTCAAGCCGGTAAGCCAGTTCCCCGTGGCGCTCCCGGCGCTGCTCGCGCATCGCCCTCAGCTCGGGCAGCCGGCGCGGGGCGTTCTTGCGCCAGTCCGCCAGCACCACCGAGCGCAGCGACTCGGTCAGCTGCGGATCGCCGGCGATGTGCCGGGCCGTCAGCATGCCGAGTACGACAGCCAGGTCCTCCAGCGCCACCGAGCGCGCCTCGGCCACCGTGCGCACCGAGTGGTCGAGCTTCACCTTGGCGTCCCAGATGGGGTACCAGACGGAGTCGGCGAGCTCGGCGACGGCCTTGGCGTCCCGCGAGCCGTCGTGCAGCAGCACGACGTCGAGGTCGCTGCCCGGGCTCAGCTGCCGGCGGCCGTAGCCGCCGACCGCCACCAGGGCGGCGCCCTCGACGTCGCCGAGCAGTCCGGCCAGCCACGCGTCCATCTCCGCGGAGCGCGCCTCGCGTCCCTGTGCGAATCGCAAAGCGTGCTCCCCTTCGAGGTGCGTGACCGGCCGGCCGGGGTCGTTCACTTCGTACGTGTTACAGAGCTCTTACAGCGCCTCGGCCCCGCGCTCGCCGGTGCGGACCCGGACCACGGTCTCGACCGGGGTGACCCAGATCTTGCCGTCGCCGATCTTGCCGGTCTGCGCCGCCTTGGCGATGACGTTGAGCAGGTCCTCGACGTCGTGGTCCTCGGCGAGCAGTTCGATCCGGACCTTCGGCACCAGGTCCACGGTGTACTCGGCGCCGCGGTAGACCTCGGTGTGGCCGCGCTGGCGGCCGTAGCCGGAGGCCTCGTTGACCGTCAGGCCGTGCACCCCGAACGCCTGCAGGGCGGTTTTGACCTCGTCCAGCTTGTACGGCTTGACGACTGCGGTGATGAGCTTCATCAGACGTTGACCTTCTCCTCGTCGGACTCCCCGGTGCCCGTCGGCGCGGACCCGTTGGAGGGAGCGGCGGTCGCCGCGGCCACGCTGACCGCGGCGCGGTGCAGACTTCCGGACAGGCCGCCCCAGTCGTAGGCGGTCTCCGCGTGCTCGGCCTGGTCGATGCCGGCGATCTCGGCCTCGGCGGTGACCCGCATGCCGAGGGTGGCGTTGACGATCTTAGCCAGGATGAACGAGACGATGAAGGAGTAGGCGAAGACGATTCCCGCGCCTTCGGCCTGGGAGACCAGCTGGCTCGCGCCGCCGCCGTAGAACAGGCCGGCCTTCGCGCCGTTGGAGAAGCCCGAGACCTCGTCCGGGGCGGCGAAGAAGCCGATCAGCAGGGTGCCGAGGATACCGCCGACCAGGTGCACGCCGACGACGTCGAGCGAGTCGTCGAAGTCGAAGCGGTTCTTCAGGTTCACCGCGTAGCAGCACACGAAGCCGGGGATCAGGCCGACGAAGATCGCGCCGATCGGGGAGACGGAGGCGCAGGCCGGGGTGATCGCGACCAGGCCGGCGACGGCGCCGGAGGCGGCGCCCACGGTGGTGAACTTGCCGTGCTGGATCTTCTCGGCGGCGAGCCAGCCGATGACCGCGGTGCACGTGGCAACCTGGGTGTTCATGAACACGACCGAGGCCTGGCCGCCGGAGGTCAGCGCCGAGCCGGCGTTGAAGCCGAACCAGCCGAACCACAGCAGCGCGGCGCCGAGCATCACGAACGGCACGTTGTGCGGACGCATCGGGTCCTTCTTGAAGCCGACCCGCTTACCGAGCACCAATGCGCAGGCCAGTGCTCCGGCACCTGCGTTGATGTGCACCGCGGTACCACCGGCGAAGTCCATCACGTGCAGCTTGGCGTTGATGAAGCCGTTCGGCGAGAAGACCCAGTGGGCGACCGGGAAGTAGATGACGGTGACCCACGCGCACACGTACACGGTCCAGCCGACGAACTTGGTACGGTCGGCGATGGCGCCGGAGATCAGCGCCGGGGTGATGATCGCGAACATCAGCTGGAAGCAGGCGACCGCGAAGATCGGGACACCGGTCGATCCGTAGATCGTCGCGTGGCTGTTGCTCGCGATGCCGGTCGTGATGTCCTGCATCCCCCACTGCTTCAGGCCGCCCCAGAAGCCGTTGCCGCTGGCGTCGTTCGCGTTACCGAACGATACCGACCATCCGTACAGCACCCAGGCCACGGTGACCACGGCTATACAGATGAAGTTCATCATGAGCATGTTCAGCACGCTCTTCGCGCGGACCATGCCGCCGTAGAAGAACGCCAGGCCCGGCGTCATGAGCAGGACCAGCGCGGAGCTCGCGAGCACCCACGCTGTGTTGCCGGTGTCCAGTGAGGGCATGGTTCACGTTTCCTTCGTGTTGGCGCGATTTCGTCAAGGTCCGGAGAGTGGTGCGATGCGTCAACACGATCGCGGCGCACCGTTACCGCGCGCCGCCTGCGTTGTTTCCCGACCGTGACGGAATCGGCAAGAAGGTTACGTATGTGTGAACGACGGGGCGGCGGATGCGCCGTCCCCCGGCTCGCGCTCCTCGGGGAACGCCGCACGTACCCGCGAGGCGGCCTCACGCAGCCGTTCCTCGGCCAGCCGGGACCTGATGCGTACGGCCAGACCTCCGGCGGTGCGCAGCGCGGCCACGGCGGCCGCACGGTGCCCGAGCACGGCGTGCGCCTCGGCCGAACCGGTGAGCGCCTCGACCCGCCCGCGCAACTGGCGCGGGAAGTCGCGCTCGTAGAGGCCGGCCGCCGCGTCGAACTCGGCCGCCGCCTCGCCGGTCAGCTGCGGCAGCCGGGAGGCCAGGTCGCGCAGGGCGCGGGCGGCCTCGAGGCGGACCGCCGCCGGGGTGAAGGTGGGCGGCCACGGGTGGCTCGCGTTGCTGAGCGGGGTCGAATTCGGCCCGTACTCGGCGGCCCAGCCCTTGGCGTGTAACGTCCGGGCCCGCTCGAGCGCGAGCTTCGCGGGCTCGATCCGGCCCAGCGCGCCGTAGCCGCGGGCCTCGACGAGGTCCACGAACGCCGCGGGCAGCGGGTCGAGGTCCCCGCGGGTCGCGGTGCGCCCGACGGCCAGCAGGTCCAGCGCGTCCTGCGCGCGGTTCAGGCCCACGAGCTGGCGGGCCGTCGCGGCGAGGACGACGGCGATCGTGTTGCGATCGGCGCTCTCCTTCGCCGCGTGCAGGCCGAGCACGAGGTACCGCTGCGCCGCCGCCTGCAGTCCGCTGTCCAGCGCCATCTCGCCCGCGAGCAGGCAGTAGTGCGCGGCGATGCGGAAGATGCGCGGGTGCGCCGGCTCGGGACTGTGCCGGATCAGCTCGGCCACCTCGTACAGCTGCCCGGTCACCGCGGCGCGCCGGATCCCGCCGCCGATCGCCGCCTCCCAGTCGCGGAACACGCGCAGCGTCTCCTCGAGCTGGTCGGCCAGCACCGCGGCCCGGCCCGGGCGGCCGCGCTGCGGCTGGGCCGGGATCGGACCGCCCGAGGGCAGCGCCTCCAGCACGTCGATGGAGCGCTGCGGCGCGGGCACGTAGGGCAGCAGCCAGCGCTTGACCGGCTCGATCAGCGCGGTGCCCGCGGCCAGCGGCGGCGCGCCGTCGCCCACCCGGCGCGCCGGGTTCGGCCCGAGCAGCAGGTCGCTGCGGCAGAACTCGGCCAGCAGCTCCGCCGTGCGCTCCGGCCCCCAGGGCAGGTCGGCCAGGGTGCCCGCGATCGGGCTCGAGGGCTCGCGCAGGCCGAGGTCGCTGAGCGTGACCACGCAGCCGAAGCGCTCGCTGAACAGCTCGGTGAGAATCCGCGGAATCGGATCGCGCGGCTGCTCGCCGTCCAGCCACCGACGCACCCGCGAGGTGTCGGTGGCCACATGTGTCGCGCCGAGATCCCTTGCCCTGCGGTTGACCATCCGGGCGACTTCGCCCTTGGACCAGCCGCTGCGCTGGAACCAGGAGGCGAACAGGGCGTTGGGTACGCGTTCAGGCACGATGGATCGCCGCCGTGATTGCCAGGTCGCTCATGGTGAGGCGACGGTAACGCCTTGGAGCGGACTCGCGCAGGCGTTTGCCGGAATGCGCCAGGATTCGCCACCCGCGACATCCTGCGTTCCCGGCGCGCGGTGGCTAGCGTTACCTGGTGAGAGGCTGTCACGGGGAGTACAGCCCGAGGCTCGACCGTGCCGAAAACGGCATACCCGGCCGTGTGTAAGCAGCGGGCGAAGATGGAAGACAAGACTTTGTGGGGCGTGTGATGCGTGGGCCGAACCTCGGCTTACTGCCGCGGCAGGTGCGCCGTCCGGCGCAGGGAACGGCGCGGGCGGCGACGGCGCGGCAGTGTGCCGTGCGCTACGCCGCGTACGGCTGGCCGGTGACCACCGGCTCGACGACGCCGACCCGCGATCCCGAACAGGCGCAGACCCTCTGGTCGATGCTGCCGAGCGCGTCCGTGCACGCGGTCAGCGGCGAGGCCTTCGACGTCGTCGAGGCGGACGCCTCGACGGGACGCGCCGCGCTGCTCCGGCTGGAGCGCCTCGGCGTGCCGGTCGGGCCGGTGCTCTGGGCGCCCGCGACCGACCGCATAGGCTTCCTCGTGCAGCGCGAGACGCTCGGCCAGGTACCGACGCTGCTGGGCGAGACCTGTCAGCTGCGCGTCCTGCACCGCGGTGACCTCGTCGAACTCCCCGGCTCGCCGCACAACCGCGTCCGCTGGCTCCGCGAGCCGGCCACCGTCGGCACGCCGCCGGAGCTGCCGCCCGCGCACGTCGTGCTCGGCGGCATCGCGAGCTGCCGCATCCCGCAGCGGCACTGAAGCCGCGACATCAGGACCGCGGAAAGGCTTAGCAAGCGCGGCCGGGCGAAGCGGCAGCGCGGCAATGAGAACGGCGAAGGCCGCGGAGCGTGATGCTCCGCGGCCTTCGGCAAACCCGCTCCGTCAGCTGCCGACCAGGGCGTCGACGAAGGCGGCTGGGTCGAAGGGGGCCAGGTCGTCGGCGCCCTCGCCGAGGCCGACGAGCTTGACCGGGACGCCGAGCTCGCGCTGGACGGCGATGACGATGCCGCCCTTGGCGGTGCCGTCGAGCTTCGTCAGGGCGATGCCGGTGATGTCGACCACCTCGCGGAAGACCCGGGCCTGGACGAGGCCGTTCTGCCCGGTGGTCGCGTCGAGGACGAGCAGCACCTCGTCGACCGGGCCCTGCTTCTCCACGACGCGCTTGACCTTGCCGAGCTCGTCCATCAGGCCGGTCTTGGTGTGCAGCCGGCCGGCCGTGTCGATCAGCGCGGTGTCCACGCCGAGCTCCTTGGCCTTGCGCACCGCCTCGAAGGCGACGGAGGCCGGGTCGGCGCCCTCGGCGCCGCGCACGGTGGTGGCGCCCACGCGGTCGCCCCAGGTCTCCAGCTGGTCGGCGGCGGCGGCGCGGAAGGTGTCGGCGGCGCCGAGGACGACGGTCCTGCCGTCGGCGATCAGCACCCGGGCGAGCTTGCCGGTGGTCGTCGTCTTGCCGACGCCGTTCACGCCGGCGACGAGGACCACGGCCGGGCCCTCGCCGTCCTCGCGCAGCGAGCGCACGGTGCGGTCCAGCTCCGGGTCGACCAGCTTGAGCAGCTCCTCCTTCAGCAGCTCGCGCAGCTCGTCGGGGGTGCGGGTGCCGAGCACCCGGGTCCGGGTGCGCAGCGCCTCGACGAGCTCCTGGGTGGGGCCGATGCCGAGGTCGCTGGTGAGCAGGACCTCCTCGATCTCCTCCCAGGTGTCCTCGTCCAGCTTGTCCCGGGACAGCAGCGAGAGCAGCCCCTTGCCGACGGCGCTGTTCGAGCGGGCCAGCCGGGAACGCAGCCGGACCAGCCGGTTCGCGCTCGGCTCGGGGGCCTCGAGCGCCGCCTTCGGCTTCTCGAGCTGCTCGACATCGACGGCGATCGAGTCCTTGCCTTCGACGAGAAGGTCGGACGCTCCCTCGTCCTCCCGCTCGGCCGCCTCGCCGAGCTTGAGCCGCAGGTCGTCGGGGGAACGCCGTTCGGAGGGCGGCAGGAAGCGGTCGGCGCGCTTGTTCCTCCCCCGCACGACGAGCGCGGCCACCAGGCTCGCGAAAAGCACTCCGGCGATGACGCCGATGATCACATCCACCATGATGTCTATTCTGTCAGGAACCGGACCGGAGCCTGGAATCGGCGCTATTCGATCGCGGCGAGGTCGAAGATGAAGCGCATCGCCTCGAGCCGTTTGAAGCCGCGGACCGCGTCGAGGATCTTGGTCACGTCGGACTGGACCATGTTCAGTTTCCCGCCGAGGAACGCGATCTTCTTCGCGACATAGGCCAGCTCGACCTGCGCCTGCGCCGCGGCCACCGGAGTGACCGTGCCGGCCGTGACGAACTCGGCCACCAGCAGGCCGCCGAGCGAGCCGATGAGGATGTTGATCAGCATCTGGATGGTGCCCTCGGCCAGCTGGGCCTCGCTGCGCACCGCGCGCACGCACTCCCAGGTGGTGCGCACGCAGCCGGCCAGCGCGTCGAGCTCGTCCAGGTAGACGGAGAGCGCGGGCTCGAAGCGGTCCGCCTCGGGCCCCTGCCATTCGGGGGTCAGCCTGCCGGCGACGGCCCGCAGCTCGTCGATCCTGGCGGACAGGTCCTGGTACCCGGCCTGCCAGATCTTCTCGACCCGCTCGAGTTCCACGCAGTCGCCGGTCATCCGCTCCAGGGCGTGAAAGGGATTCGGCGCGCCGGTGTGGTCGCAGATGAAGAAGACGAGCTTCTTCTCCAGCGTGCTCAGGCCCGGAATGGGAATCGCGGGTATGTGAAAGTGCGACAGATGGGTGCGGCCGAACTCCGCGAGGCTCGCCTCGTCGACCTTTTTCGGCGCGTGCTCGTCGTAAGCGGCCGGGTCCGCGGCCACGGCGTCGTATCGGTGTGTCCAATGCATGGATTCCCCCCGACTACTCCTTCGCGGTGAATTCCGCGATGAAAGACTCGGCGACCTCGCGCGCCTCGGTCAGGTTGACCTTGGTCGCGGGCAGCCGGTCGTGGTACGCGTCGCGCACCTTCGCCGCGTCGATCAGCTTCCCGAACGCGTGCTCGTGCACGCCCGCGGCGCCCAACTGCTCCTCAAACGTGACGCAGGCCGCGCCGACGGACTCGAGCGCGCCGACCAGGGCCCGCACCAGGTCCGTTTCCACTCCCAGCAGAACCCTGACAAGCCCGACATCCCCACCCGACTCAGCCATGCGGAGCAGCGTACCGAGCCGGATGGGGGAAGGGAAGAGACTCCGGATCAGGCCTCGAGCGCTGCGGCCTGCGGCGGAACCTGGTCGCGCATCTTGCCGTCCTGCCGCAGCTTCTGCGAGATGACCGTGGTGACGCCGTCGCCGCGCATGGAGACGCCGTAGAGCGCGTCGGCGACCTCCATCGTGCGCTTCTGGTGGGTGATCACGATCAGCTGCGAGTTCTCCCGCAGCTCCTCCATGATGGCGATCAGCCGCTGCAGGTTGGTGTCGTCCAGCGCCGCCTCGACCTCGTCCATCACGTAGAAGGGCGAGGGACGGGCCTTGAAGATCGAGACCAGCAGCGCGACGGCCGTCAGCGAGCGCTCGCCGCCGGAGAGCAGCGAGAGCCGCTTGACCTTCTTGCCCGGCGGACGCGCCTCGACCTCGATGCCGGTGGTCAGCATGTCGTCCGGGTCGGTCAGGTACAGCCGGCCCTCCCCGCCGGGGAACAGCCGCGAGAACACGCCGACGAATTCGCGCTCGGTGTCCGCGTACGCCTCGGCGAAGACCTGGCGGACCCTCTCGTCGACGTCGTCGACGACCTGGAGCAGGTCGGCGCGGGTCTTCTTGAGGTCCTCGAGCTGCTCGCTGAGGAACTTGTAGCGCTCCTCCATCGCCGCGAACTCCTCGAGCGCGAGCGGGTTGACCTTGCCCAGCGCCGCGTAGTCGCGCTCGGCCTGCTTGAGCCGCTTCTCCTGCTCGGGGCGGACGAACTCGATGAAGCCGGGCTCGCCGTCCGGGCCGACGACCGGGACCGGGACCTCGGGGCCGTACTCGGCGACCAGCGCCACGACCTCGATTCCGTGGTCCTCCATGGACTTCTCTTCGAGCTGTTCGAGCCGCATCCGCTTCTCGGCGCGCGCCACCTCGTCCCGGTGCGCGGTGTCCGTGAGCTGATCCAGCTCGCCGGCCAGCTCGCGGCCGCGGGTGCGCAGCAGGCTCAGGCGCGCCTCGCGTTCGGCGCGCTCCTTCTCCGCCTGCTCGCGCATCGCGCCGGCCTGGGCCAGCGACACTTCGAGGCAGGCGAGGGTCTGCTTCACCCCGGAGACGACGGCCTGCGCGACGCGCACCTGCGCGCTCGCGGCGGCCTGCCGCTCGGCGGCCCGGTTGCGCGCCTCGCGCTCGGCGGCCGCGCCGCGGTCCAGCGCGTCGGCGCGGCCGGCCAGCGAACGGGCCCGCTCCTCGCCGGTGCGCACCGCGAGGCGCGCCTCCATCTCGGCCGCGCGCGCGGCGGTGGCCTCGGCGGCGAGCTCGTCGCGCAGGTCGGTCGAGCTCGCGTCGTCCTCGGCCAGCGTCTCGGCCGCGGCGGCGGCCTCCTCGTGCTCGATCTCGAGGTCGGCGAGGGTGCTCTCGTCCTTCTCCTTGGCCGACTCCGCCGCCTCGGCGGCCTTGGCGTACCGCTCGACCTCGGCCAGCGCGGCGCGCGCCTGGCCGCCGAGGCGGCCGAGCTGCTGGGCCACGGAGGCCTTCTGCGCGTCGGCGGCCCGGCGCTCGGCGACCAGCGCGTCCAGCTGCTGCTTCGCGGCACGCTGGTGCTCGGTCGCCTCCTCGAGCTCGCCGCGCAGCTGCCGGGAGCGCTCGACCGCCTCGGCCAGCTTCTCCGCCGCCTCGTCGACCGCGGCCTGGATCTCCAGCAGCGAGGGCGCGCTGGACGAGCCGCCGTGCGCGATGTGCCGGCCGAGCACGTCGCCCTCGCGGGTGACGGCGACCAGCTCGGGCCGCGCCTCGAGCAGCCGGCTGGCCTCGCCGAGGTCGTCCACTATCGCCATGCCGTGCAGCAGCCGCCGCACCGAGGCGCCCATCTCCGCCGGAACGCTCACCAGCTCGCTGAGGTAGCGCGCGTACGACGGCAGCTCCGGCAGCTCAGCGCCCTGATAGAGGGCGCCGCCGATCAGTATGGCCGCCCGGCCGTGGTCCTCGGCCTTGAGCAGCCGGATCGCGTTGACCGCGGCGTCGGACGAGGCGACCGCGACGGCGTCCGCCGCGACGCCGAGCGCCGCGGCCACGGCCGTCTCGGCCCCCTGTTCGATCGTCAGTATCGCCGCGACGGAGCCGAGCATGCCGGAGAGCCGGTCGGTCGCCGCCAGCAGCGCGCCGGCGCCGTCCTTGCGGTTCAGGCCGAGCTCGAGGGCCTCCTTGCGGGCGGCGAACGCGCCCTTCTCCCGCTCGGCGTCGCGCTCGGCGGCGCGCAGCGCGGTCAGCCGGTCCTCGGCCTCCGCGACGGCGGTCGTGGCGTCCTCGACCTCGGCGTCCAGGCCGTCGCCGTCCTCGATGCCCTCCACCTGCGCCTTGAGCTCGTCGTACTCCGCCTGCACGGCGGCGGCCCGGGCCCGGGCCTCCTCGTGCGCGGTCCGCAGACGGCCGAGCTCGGCGTCGGCGGCGGTCAGCTTCGAGCGCACCGCGCCGACCCGGCCGGCCAGCTTGGCCAGGCTCTCCCGGCGGTCCGCGGCGGAACGCACCGCGGCGGCCAGCCGGCGCTCCTCGGCGCCGTGCGCCGATTCGGCCTCGCCGCGGCGGCGCACCGCGTCGGCCAGCGCCTCCTGCGCCTGCGCGATCTCCTCGGCGAGCGCGTCCTCCTGCTCGCGGATGTACTCGGCCTCGCGCTCCATCTCCTCCGGGTCGCGGCCCTGGCGCTCGGTCTGCGCGCCCTGCGCCAGCTGGGTCAGGTTGCGCACCCGCTCCCCGGCCAGCGATCCGGTGCCACGCAGCCGCTCACGCAGCGAGGAGAGGCGGTACCAGGCCTCCTGCGTCGCGGCGAGGTGCGGAACGAGTTCCTGGACGGACTGCTCGAGCTCGGTCTCCTGCGCCAGGCACTGCGCGACCTCCTGCTCGATCTGCGCACGGCGCTTGCGCACCGCCTGGTCGTCCGCGGTCTCCTGCTCGTAGGCCAGCTTGAGGTTGACGAACTCGTCGGCGAGCAGCCGCAGCCGGGCGTCGCGCAGGTCCGCCTGGATCGCCACCGCGCGCCGGGCCACCTCGGCCTGCCGGCCGAGCGGCTTGAGCTGGCGGCGCAGCTCGGTGGTCAGGTCGGTGATCCGGGTCAGGTTGGCCTGCATCGCGTCCAGCTTGCGCAGCGCCTTCTCCTTGCGCTTGCGGTGCTTCAGGACGCCCGCGGCCTCCTCGATGAACGCGCGCCGCTCCTCGGGACCGGCCCGCAGCACGGCGTCGAGCTGGCCCTGGCCGACGATGACGTGCATCTCGCGGCCGATGCCGGAGTCGGAGAGAAGCTCCTGGATGTCGAGCAGGCGGCACGCGGTGCCGTTGATCGCGTACTCGGAACCGCCGTTGCGGAACATGATCCGCGAGATGGTGACCTCGGTGTAGTCGATCGGCAGGGCGCCGTCGGTGTTGTCGATCGTGAGGCTGACCTCGGCGCGGCCCAGCGGCGGGCGGCCCGCGGTGCCGGCGAAGATGACGTCCTCCATCTTGCCGCCGCGCAGCGACTTCGCGCCCTGCTCGCCCATGACCCACGCCAGCGCGTCCACGACGTTCGACTTGCCGGAGCCGTTCGGGCCCACGACGCAGGTGATGCCGGGCTCGAAGCGCATGGTGGTGGCCGAGGCGAAGGACTTGAAGCCGCGCAGGGTCATGCTTTTGAGGTGCACGTCGTCCCGAGTTCCTAGGTGTCCAGTGGCTTACCGACCGACTACTCCGCTCAGCGTACCGGCCGGGTCACCGGTAAGAGCAGAAGGGACGCCTCGGCGTCCCTTCGATTTCTCTCGGCGTACGCCTCAGCCTAACCCGTGGCGTATGCCGTCGATGAAGTTGTGAGGGGGTCCCGCCGCCGGGGCCCGGACCGCTCAGGTGAGCGCGGGCTCCCGCTCCTCCACGGCCGCGAGCAGCTCGCGGTCGAAGGAGTCGGCGTGCACGGCCGCGGCCAGCGCGTCGTTCTCCGCCTTGGCGCGCCCGAGCTCCTCCTCCAGGTCGCGTACTCGCTGCTGCAGCCTCCGGACCTCGGCGAGCATCCGCGGGTCCGCTCCCCCGATGTGTCCGAGTAGTGCCTTAGCCATTCCAGGGTCCTCCACGTCGAGTGGACCGACACGGCCGGTCAGGATGCCGTGTCGCCATTGTTTTCACCGTCGGCTCGAGCCACGGTGGCTTGTGTTCCGCGCCATCCGCCCGAGGTTTCCTGGGTCACGACAAGGGCCCTAGGCGGGGGCTGGAGCGGTGTGCGGACTACCGCACAGGCACAGCTTCCGCTGGCGGTCCCTCGCGCGAAATGGGCAGGTGCGCGGGCTTCTAGCGTCTCACCGCGGGCCAGCTGGGTCAAATCCTGCGCCACTTCGCGCCGTCCGCCAGGTTTAGCCGCCCCGCGGGCGTGGTAAAGCAGAACGCTCACACTCCGTGCGGACGCGGCGACCCCCGGCGCACGAGGGCTCCGGGGGTCGCCGTCCGTCCTTGGGCCGTCAGCCGAACGGCCCGCGGCCGTTCACGTGGATCACGCCCGCCCGCGGCCGTTCGCGCGGGTCACGCCTGCGGCAGCGCGGCCAGCTGCTGCCGGATCCGGCTGAGATCGGCCTCGGCCGTCGCCAGCCGGGTGCGGATCTTCTCGACGACCGGCTCCGGAGCCTTCGCCAGGAAGGCCTCGTTGCCGAGCTTCGCGTTCGCCGCCGCGATCTCCTTCGCCGCGGCCGCCTGGTCCTTCGTCAGCCGGGCCCGCTCGGCGGCCACGTCGATGGTGCCGGACAGGTCCAGCTCCACGGTCGCCAGCGCGGTCTGCAGCGTCGCCGTGGCGGCGAAGCCCTCGGCCGGCTCGGTGAGCCGGGCCAGCGACCGAAGCTCCACCTCGTGCGCTTGCAGTGAGCCCTGGAGGGACAGCCTTCCGGGCACCCGCTGGCCCACGTTCAGGCCCTGGTCGGAGCGGAAGCGGCGCACCTCGGTGACCGCCTCCTGCAGCGCCAGGATGTCCGCCTCGGCCGCCGGGTCGCGCAGCGCCCCGTCCGCCTGCGGCCAGGCCGCGGTGACGATCGTCTCGCCCCCGGTGAGCGTCTTCCACAGCTCCTCGGTGACGAACGGGATGTACGGGTGCAGCAGGCGCAGCGTCGCGTCCAGCACGTGGCCGAGCACGGCGCGGGTGGACTCCGCCGCCCGGCCGCCGGCCGCGAGCGGCGACTTGGCCAGCTCCACGTACCAGTCGAACACCTCGTCCCAGGCGAAGTGGTAGAGCGCGTCGCAGGCCTTGGCGTGCTGGTAGTCCTCCATCAGCGCGTCCACCTCGGCGGTCACCGCGGTGAGCCGGGACAGGATCCACCGGTCGGCGGTGGACAGGTGCTCCTTCGCGGGCAGCCCGGCGACCGTCGCCCCGTTCATCAGCGCGAAGCGGGTGGCGTTCCAGACCTTGTTGCAGAAATTGCGCGAGGCCTGGCACCACTCCTCGCCGGTGGCCAGGTCCACGCCCGGGTTGGCGCCCCGGGCCAGGGTGAACCGGGTGGCGTCCGCCCCGTACTTCTCCACCCACTCCAGCGGGTCGATGCCGTTGCCCAGCGACTTGGACAGCTTGCGGCCGAACTGGTCGCGGACCAGGCCGTGCAGCGAGACGGTGTGGAAGGGGATCGAGCCCTCGGGGCCGCGGTCCTTCATCGCGTACAGGCCGAACATCATCATCCGGACGACCCAGAAGAACAGGATGTCGTAGCCGGTCACCAGCACCGAGGTCGGGTAGAACTTGCGCAGGTCCTCGGTCTCGTCCGGCCAGCCCAGCGTGGAGAAGGGCCACAGGCCGGAGGAGAACCAGGTGTCGAGCACGTCCGAGTCCTGGCGCCAGCCCTCCGCCTCGGTGCCGGGCGCGTCCTCGTCCGGGCCCACGCACACGATCTCGCCGTTCGGGCCGTACCAGACCGGGATCCGGTGGCCCCACCACAGCTGCCGGGAGATGCACCAGTCGCGCAGGTTGTCGACCCACTGGAAGTAGCGCGGCTCGAGCTCCTTCGGGTGAATCCGCACCCGGCCCTCGCGCACCGCCGCGGCGGCGTCGGCGGCCAGCGGGGCCACCTTCACCCACCACTGCATGGACAGCCGCGGCTCGACCACCGTGTCGCAGCGCGAGCAGTGGCCCACGGCGTGCACGTAGGGCCGCTTCTCGGCCACGATCCGGCCCTCTTCGCGCAGCGCCGCGACCACGGCCGGGCGCGCCTCGAAGCGGTCAAGTCCGAGGAACGGGCCGTGCACGGTGATCACGCCGCGCTCGTCCATCACGACGAGGTTCTCCAGGCCGTGCCGCTGCCCGATCTCGAAGTCGTTCGGGTCGTGCGCCGGGGTCACCTTCACCGCACCGGTGCCGAAGGACGGGTCCACGTGCGCGTCGGCCACGATCGGGATCCGGCGGCCGGTGAACGGCAGCTCCACCGTGGTGCCGATCAGGTGCTGGTAGCGCTCGTCGTCGGGGTGCACGGCCACGGCGGTGTCGCCGAGCATGGTCTCGGCCCGGGTCGTCGCCACGACGATCGCGTCGTCGCCCTCGCCGTAGCGGATGGAGACGAGCTCGCCGTCGTCGTCGTGGTGCTCCACCTCGGCGTCGGACAGGGCGGTGAGGCAGCGCGGGCACCAGTTGATGATCCGCTCGGCCCGGTAGATCAGGCCGTCGTCGTAGAGCCGCTTGAAGATCGTCAGCACGCTGCGGGACAGGCCGGCGTCGAAGGTGAAGCGCTCCCGGGTCCAGTCCACGCTCGCGCCGAGCTTGCGGATCTGGTTGAGGATGGCGCTGCCCTTCTCCTCCTTCCACTCCCAGGTGCGCTTGACGAAGGCCTCGCGGCCCAGGTCGTGCCGGGACAGGCCCTCCTTGGCCAGCTGCTTCTCCACCGCGTTCTGGGTGGCGATGCCGGCGTGGTCGGTGCCCGGCAGCCACAGCGCCTCGAAGCCCTGCATGCGCTTGCGCCGGGTGATCGAGTCCTGGAGGGTCACGTCGAGGGCGTGGCCGATGTGCAGCACGCTGGTCACGTTCGGCGGCGGGATCACGATGGTGTGCGCGGGCTTCTCGCTCTTCGCGTCCGCCTCGAAGTAGCCGGCGCCTACCCAGTGCTCGTACAGCTTCCCCTCTACCTCGGCCGGCGCGTACTGCGGCGGCAAGGCGGCGGCAGCGGCGTGGCTGCCCTGGCTCTGGGGGGAAGTGGTTTCGGTCACGCAGACGATTGTACGGAGCCCGCGAGACCGGTATGTATCCGTTACGCCCGCCCGTCTTCGCGCGGACCGACGAATGGGTAGGTTTACCCCATGTCGTGGGGAGAGCCGCAGCAACCGCCGTACGATCCGCGCAACCCGTACGGCCAGCAGCAACAGCCTTATCAGCAGGGCGATCAGCCTCAGCAGGGGCAGCCCGGCGCACCGTCCGGGTGGGGGCAGCCCTCGAACTCCGGGTCCGGCTACACGCAGCCGATGCCGGATCAGGGCAACCCGTACGGACAGCCCCAGCAGCCCCAGCAGCAGAACCCGTTCGGGGCGCCCGGGCAGCCCTACGGACAGCAGCAGTACGGCCAGCCGTACGGGCAGTCGTACGGGCAGCCGTACGGACAGCCGACCTACGGCCAGCCCGCCTACACGGGCTTTCCGGCGCCTCCGCCGAAGAAGGGCAACGCGACCTTCGTCGCACTGCTGGTCGGCGGGCTCGTCGTGGTGGGCGGAGGCATCGCGGCCGCGGTGGTGCTCACCGGCAACCACAGCAGCAACCCGGTCGCGGGGCCGACGGCGAGCGTCTCGATCGGCACCACGGGGTCGGCCGGCGCCAGTTCGTCGGCGAGCGCGACGACGGGATCGACGAAGCTGACGGCGCCGACCGGCGTGCAGGGCCTGACGCTGCTGTCGAACTCCGTCGCCCAGCAGGACCTGTCCTCGATGAAGACCAGCCTGGCCGCCGACGCCGAGCTCTACCCGGACCCGGTTCTCGCCGCGTACAACGACGGCGGCGGCAGCGACGTGACCACGATCCTGGTGGACCAGGCGATGTCCGACCTGAGCTCCACGGACCAGACCGAGCTGACCTCCTCGGGCTCCGCCGCGAACGTGGTCTCGCAGATCATGACCGGCGCCGGGGTCAGCAACGCGCAGACGGAGACGACCGACGCCAGCGACGGCGCGCTCAGCTGCGGGACGAAGGACGAGAGCGGCACGAACGTGACGATCTGCGTCTGGTACGACCAGAGCACCTTCGGCACGCTGCAGTACCTGGACGGCACCACGCCGAGCACCGCGGCCCCGGTCGCGGACGCCATGCGCGCCGCCGCGGAGAGCTGAGCCCGGCCGACGACGAACGAGCACCCGGTCACGCGACCGGGTGCTCGTCTCGCTGAGGGGCCGTCAGGCCGACTTCTCCCGCGGCAGCCTGGGGCTCGGCCCGCCGCGCAGCGGCGAGTCGCGCGGGATCAGCGTCGGGTTGGCGCGCTCGCGGACCGTCTCCGCGGTGACCAGCACCTGCGCGATGTCGCGGCGGGAGGGGACGTCGTACATGATCGACATCAGCACCTCCTCCATGATCGCGCGCAGCGCGCGCACGCCGGTGCCGCGCAGGATCGCCAGGTCGGCGAGGGCCTGCAGCGCGTCGTCGGAGAACTCGAGCTCCACGCCGTCCAGCGCCATCAGGTGCTGGTACTGGCGGACGAGCGCGTTCTTCGGCTCGACCAGGATCCGCCGCAGCGCCGCCGAGTCGAGGTTGCTCACGTGCGTCAGGACGGGCAGCCGGCCGATGAACTCCGGGATCATCCCGAACTTGATCAGGTCCTCCGGCATGACGTCGGCGAAGACGTCCTCCGCCTCCAGCTCGGCCCGGCTGCGCAGCTGGGCGCCGAAGCCGATCCCCTGCTTGCCGACCCGCGCCTGGATGATCCGCTCGAGGCCGGAGAAGGCCCCGCCCACGATGAACAGGATGTTCGTCGTGTCGATCTGGATGAACTCCTGGTGCGGGTGCTTGCGGCCGCCCTGCGGGGGCACCGCGGCGATCGTGCCCTCCAGTATCTTCAGCAGCGCCTGCTGCACGCCCTCGCCCGAGACGTCCCGGGTGATCGAGGGGTTCTCCGACTTGCGGCCGATCTTGTCGACCTCGTCGATGTAGATGATCCCGGTCTCGGCCTTCTTCACGTCGAAGTCGGCGGCCTGGATCAGGCGCAGCAGAATGTTCTCGACGTCCTCGCCGACGTAGCCGGCCTCGGTCAGCGCCGTGGCGTCCGCGATGGCGAAGGGCACGTCCAGCATCCGGGCGAGGGTCTGCGCGAGGAAGGTCTTGCCGGAGCCGGTGGGGCCGAGCAGCAGCACGTTGCTCTTGGCGATCTCCACCGTCTCGTCGCGGTTCGAGCGGCTGGTGTCGCCGGCCTGGATCCGCTTGTAGTGGTTGTAGACGGCCACCGCGAGGGCGCGCTTGGCGTCCTCCTGCCCGATGACGTACTGGTCCAGGAACTCGCAGATCTCCCGCGGCCTGGGCAGCTCCGACCACCGGTGCTCCGCCACCCCGGCGAGCTCCTCCTCGATGATCTCGTTGCACAGGTCGATGCACTCGTCGCAGATGTACACGCCTGGCCCGGCGATCAGCTTCTTGACCTGGCGCTGGCTCTTCCCGCAGAAGGAGCACTTGAGCAGATCGCCCTCACCGATTCGCGCCACGGCGGGAACCTCCTGAGCAGATCGCGCTGCGACGACCGATGCGTGCCACTGGGTCGGTCTCCTTAGCGGAGTGGTGTGGTGGATGACTCGCTTATCTGAAGGTACCGCTTCGCGGGCCGTTGCGGGGCCAAGCGGGCCCGGACCACGCCCGGACCCGCTCGGCCGTCACCCGTCAGGCCCCGCTGGCGAGCGCGTCGGCGCGGGTGGAGAGCACGCTGTCGACGATCCCGTAGTCGAGCGCCTCCTGCGCCGTGAGGTACTTGTCGCGCTCGACGTCGGCACGCACGTCCTCCTCGGTCTTGCCGGTGTGCCGGGAGAGCATCTGCTCCATCGTGGTGCGGATCCGCAGGATCTCCGCCGCCTGGATCTCCAGGTCGATCAGGTCGCCGCGGCCCGTCTCGGTGTACGGCTGGTGGATCAGGATCTTGGAGTGCGGCAGCGCCATCCGCTTGCCCTTGGTCCCCGCCGCGAGCAGCACCGCGGCGGCCGAGGCGGCCTGCCCGATGCACACGGTCGAGATGTCCGGCTTGACGAACTGCATCGTGTCGTAGATGGCGGTGAGCGCGCTGAACGAGCCGCCGGGCGAGTTGATGTACATGGTGATGTCCCGGTCCGGGTCCATCGACTCCAGCGTGATCAGCTGGGCCATGACGTCGTTCGCCGAGGTGTCGTCGATCTGCACGCCGAGGAAGATGATCCGCTCCTCGAACAGCTTCGAGTACGGGTTGTGCTCGCGCAGGCCCTGGCTGGTGCGCTCGACGAAGCTGGGCAGGATGTACCGGGACTCGACGCGGGGACCGTCGTGCCGCGCGTCCAGGCTGAACCGATTCGACATGTTTCCTTCTCTCTGGACGGGCGGATCAGGCCTCGGCCGCGGCGGCGTGCGCGGAGGTCGTGAAGATCTCGTCGATCAGGCCGTAGTCCTTGGCCTCCTCGGCGGTGAACCAGTTGTCGCGCTGCGAGTCCTTCTCGATGGTCTCGAAGCTCTTGCCGGTGTGCTGGGCCGTCAGCTCCAGCATCCGGTGCTTCATCCGCAGCAGCCGCTCGGCCTGGATCTTGATGTCCGAGGCGGTGCCGCCCAGGCCCGCCGAGCCCTGGTGCAGCAGCACCTCGGCGTTCGGCAGCGCGAAGCGCTTGCCCGGGGTGCCCGCGGTGAGCAGGAACTGGCCCATCGAGGCCGCCATGCCCATCGCCACGGTGGCCACGTCGTTGCTGATCAGCTGCATCGTGTCGTAGATGGCCATGCCCGCGGTGACCGAGCCGCCCGGGGAGTTGATGTAGAACCAGATGTCCTTGGTCGGGTCCTCGGCGTTGAGCAGCAGCAGCTGGGCGCACAGCGTGTTGGCGATGTCGTCGTCCACCTGCTGGCCCAGGAAGACGATCCGGTTGCGCAGCAGCCTGTTGAACACCTGGTCGTTGAGCCCGCCGGGACCGTCCAGGCCTGCCATCCGGGGTGCGTGGGAGTTCTGATTCGTCACGTCGTCCACCTTGTTCCGCTGGGGGTGTTCCACCCCACGGCTCTCGCCGCTTGCCGACTCATTGAAAACGACCCTAACCCGTGCCGAGGATTCGGCAGCGGATTAGGGTCGCTTGTTCGCTCTAGGCGTAGAAACTCAAGACCGCCACGGGTCGCTCACGCGCTGGAGCGTGGAAACCCGAGCGCTCCCGAGACCTGTTCCCGAGCCCTGCTCCCGAGCTCTAAGGCGCTTACTCGTGCGCGTGCCCGAAGTGCTCGTCGCCCGCGGTGCGGCCGAAGGCGTCGGTCTCGGCCTCGGCCAGCTCGGCGAGGTCCACCACGTTGCCCGAGGCGTCCTTGACGACGGCGGACTCGAGGATCTGCTGCAGCGCCTTGCCGCGGCGAACCTCGCCGACCAGCGCCGGGATCTGGCCCGACTGCACGACGGACTGGGCGAACTGGTCCGGGCTCATGCCGGAGCCGGCCGCGCGGCGGATCAGGTGGTTGGTCAGCTCGCCCTGGTTCACCGACAGCTCGGCGGAGTCGGCCACCTTGTCGAGCACGAACTGCGCCTTCATGCCGTCGCGCACCTGCTTGTCCAGCTCGGCGTCGAACTCCTCGGGCGTCTGCTCCTGCAGCTTGAAGAAGCCCTCGCGGGTCATGCCCGCGGCCTCGATCTGCTGGTCGAGCTGCTCGTTGCGCCAGGCGATCTCGGCCTCGACGGCCTTGGCCGGCAGCGGGAAGTCGAGCTGCTCGAGGACGGCCTCGAGGACCTTGTCGCGCGCCTGGGCGCCCTGCTCGAACTTCTTCGACTTGGCCAGCCGCGCGGCGATCGACTCGCGCAGCTCGGCGAGGGTGTCGAACTCGCTCGCCAGCTGGGCGAAGTCGTCGTCCAGCTCGGGCAGCTCGCGGGTCTTGACCGAGCCGATGGCGACCTTGATGTCGGCCTCGTCGCCGGCGCGGGAGCCGCCGACCAGGGTGCTGCGGAACTCGACCTCGTCGCCGCCGTTCTTGCCCAGGATCGCCTCGTCCAGGCCGTCGACCATGTTGCCGGAGCCGACCTCGTAGGAGACGCCGGTGGCGGTGCCGTCCTCGAGGACCTCGCCGTCGATGGAGGCGGTCAGGTCGAGGCTGACGAAGTCGCCGTCCTCGATCGCCCGGTCGACGCCGACCAGCGAGCCGAAGCGCTTGCGCAGCGAATCGAGCTGCTCGTCGATCTGCTCGTCGCCGATCTCGGCGTCGTCGACCTCGACCTCGAGGCCCTCGTACGCGGGCAGGTCGAACTCGGGGCGCACGTCCACCTCGGCGGTGAACTTCAGCGCCTCGCCGTCGGTCAGGTCGGTGACCTCGACCTCGGGACGGCCGACGACCTCGAGCTTCGCCTCGTTGACGGCCTTGCCGTACAGGTCGGGCAGCGCCGAGTTGATGGCCTCCTCGAGCACCGGGCCGCGGCCGAACCGCTGGTCGATGATTCGCGGCGGGACCTTCCCCTTGCGGAAGCCCGGCACGTTCACCTGCTCGGCGATCTTCTGGTACGCCGCGTCGAGGCTGGGCTTGAGCTCGGCGAAGGGAACCTCGACGGTGAGCCGGACCCGGGTCGGGTCCAGATTCTCGACGGCGCTCTTCACAGCAGTGGTCTCCTCGTTGGGACTTCGGTATTGACCGCAGGCGCCGCGCCGGACGGTGACTCGGCTGAGTCGGGCACTGATCTACGCCGGCGGGCGGTTTTCCGCACGCCGATACCGCACCTGCGGGGCCATCGTACCCCGCGGACCCCCGCAGGGTGATAAAAGTGCAGTTCACCGCGTACCCAAAGGTCCGGAATCGGTCTAAACGACCTTGAAAAAGGCGGGTGTCCGGCGGCATCGCTATGCTGCGCGCATGTCACCGGACGAATCACAGGACCCTGCAAGACCCGGCGAGTGGACGTCGCCCGTCCCGCAGGACGCCGCGCCGGGTATCCCCGGGATAACCCAGCCGCACGCCCAGCCCTATGGCGGCTACCCGGTCGCCCCGCCCAGGCGGGCGAACACGGGCCTGATCCTCGGCCTCTCGATCGGCTTCGCCTTCCTCGCGGCTATCGGCGTCGGCGCCTACGCGCTGGTCGCCTCCTCCGGCTCCCCGACCTCGACGGCCGCCGCGGCCTCGGACTCCGCGACCGCGGATGCGATCAACTCCGCGGTGGTGAGCGCGATCCAGGCCCAGGCGAGCAGCGACGACAGCACGTCTGCGAGCCCGACGAGCGCGGCCGTCGCCCTGCCCGCCAGCGTCGACGGCCTGCAGCTGCTCAAGTCCAGCAGCGCGCAGGCGGAGGCGAGCCGGGTGCGGACCGGCGTGAGCAAAGGCGGCGCGACGTACACCGGCGCGCTGATCGGCGCCTACGGCCCGCAGGCGAACGGCGGCTGGCGGCTCGTGCTGGTGGACCAGCCGTTCACCAACCTGACCGCGGCCACCGAGAACGAATTCACCTCTACACCGGCCGCCACCATCGTCGACGAGATCACGACGGCGGTGAAGATGGCCGGGACGCAGGTCGAGACGAGCAGCGACTCCTCGGCGGCGATCAGCTGCGGAACGTTGGCCGCCGACGGCCAGACCATCCCGACCTGCATCTGGGTCGACTCGACGAGCTTCGGCCTCGCGTACTTCTACCCCACGTACTACACGACGAGCCTGGACAGTGCCGCGCACTACACCGACGACCTGCGCGCGGCGGCCGAAGCCGGCTGACGCGAAAGCGTCTGCGCCCCCGCCCGACTCCCGGGCGGGGGCGCAGACGCCGATCATTGCAGTCGGGGTGGCGGGATTCGAACCCACGGCCTTTCGCTCCCAAAGCGAACGCGCTACCAAGCTGCGCCACACCCCGGCGAGCGGAGCTTACCCGGTACGGAGCCTCGCATGCACCCGGGTTCTGGTGCGGGAAAACCGTGTCACGCGGCGGCACGGCGATGTGGCAAGATAGGGTCGCGTCACCACGCGGATGTAGCTCAATGGTAGAGCCCTAGTCTTCCAAACTAGCTACGCGGGTTCGATTCCCGTCATCCGCTCCGACGGGGCCCTGGGCGCTTATGCCGGGGCCCCTTTGCGTGCCTATGAACCGCGTTGTCGGTCTTGTTGCCTGGATGTGACGCATTGTCCGCACGTCCGCACATGGCGTGCGGATAGGATCTGCGCGCAACGGACTTGCACACCTGCACGTCTTATGAGCTGCAAGGGTCCGTATCAAGGAGGGGACTTGAGGTGAGCGACGATTCTCCGAGCAAGGGCTGGGACGGCTGGTTCAGCGCCGAGCAGGACTCGTCGGGGGGTGAGGAGGGCTCGGCGGCCGGGCGGCCCGTGCCGGAGGGCGCGCCGGAGCCGGCGCCGGAGGCCGAGGCCGAGCAGACCGACTGGACGATGCCCGCGGTCAAGGGGGACGCGCGGCCCCCGGCCGGCCGGCCCTCGCAGCCGGAGTCGGAGTCGGAGTCGGCAGTCGAGCCGGGGCCGGAGCCCGTGGCGCAGGCCGAGGCCGAGGCCGGGCCGGAGGCCGAGCGTGAGCCGGAGCCTGAGCTCTCGGCCCGGCAGCCGCGGCCGCCGGAGCCGGTGGGCGTGCCGGAGCCGGTGGGCGTGCCGGAGTCGCAGCCGACGGAGGCTCAGCAGCCGTTCGCGTGGAGCCCGGCGCCGACCTCGGAGCCCGAGCCCGCGCCGGAACCCCGGGAGTCCGCGACGCGGGTGCCCCTTGCGTGGAGCCCGGAACCGCAGGCGCTGGCGCGACCGGAGGAGCCTGCGGCCGAGGTGCGGGAGCCGCTCGCCTGGAGCCAGGAAGCGCCGTCGCAGCCGCGGGTGACGGAGGCTCAGGAGCAGTCGGCGTGGAGCCCGGAGCCCGCGCCGGGCGCGCCGGGCGCCGGCTCGACGCCGGACTCGATGGCCACGCACGTGGTGCACCTGGAGAACCCGGACGCGATGGCGACGCGGATCGTGGTCCACGAGGGTCCGGGCCAGAACGCCTCGGCGGCCACGCATCTGGTGAACCAGCCCGTGAACCAGCCCACGCCGGACGGTATGCCCACGCAGCTCGTGAACCAGCCGACGCCGGACGCCACCCCGACCCAGCTCGTGAACCAGCCGACGCCGGACGCCACCCCGACGCAGCTCGTGCCCCAGGCTCCCGCTTCCGCGCAGGACGCGGGCGGCACGTGGCAGCCGCCACAGTCTGCGCAAATGTGGGGCGAGCCTAGGCCCTCGGCCCAGCAGCCGCCGCAGTCCGCGCAAATGTGGGGCGAGCCGCGGCCGTCGGCCCAGCAGCAGTCGCAGTCCTCGTCGAGGGCGGCTCGCGGGTACGCGGGCGCCCCTGGCCAGGGCGCGGCATCCGGCGCCGAAGCCGGTGCGGAGCACGGGCAGCAGGAGCAGCGGCCGGCTCAGCCGTTCCGGATTCCGGAGCCCGAGCCGACGGCCTACCAGCCGCAGGTGCCTCGGCGCCCGGCGCCGCCGCCCGCCGAGGACTTCGCCACCGGCGAGGAGCGGCGTCCCGGCTCGCGCAAGAAGGTGTACCTGGCCAGCGGGATCGGGGCCGCGGCGATCGTCGGGCTGGCGACCGTGCTGGTGCTCAACCAGGGCGGGCTCACCGGCGCGGGCGCCTCGGCCCACGCGACGCCGAGCGGCTTCCAGCCGACCGGGACCACGGTCACGGCCGACGCGCAGGAGACCGCCCAGGCGTTTCTGACGGCCTGGGAGAGCGGGAACTTCAAGCAGGCCGCGTCGTACACGGACGACTCGGCGGCCGCGCAGTCCACGCTGGCGGCGTTCAGCTCGAATCTGAACCTCCACGGTCTGACGCTCTCGGCCACCGGTTCCACGGCGCTCGCCGCGGCGTCCGCCTCGGCCGGGGCGTCCGCGACGGGTTCGACGTCTGCTTCGGCATCGGCGTCCGCATCCGCCTCGTACGGCGCCTCGGCGCCGACGGGCACGGCCGGCGCGGTCACGTTCTCGGTCGTCGCCAAGGTCGGCCTGCCGTCCACCTCCGCGTCGTCGACGTCGTCGAGTTCCTCGTCCGCGTCGAGCTCGGCCGGCGCGTCGTCGTCCTCCTCGTCGTCGTCGAGCACGAGCACGGGCACGAGCACGTCGACCTCCGACACGAGCTCGGTGTCCGCGAACTGGTCGTACAGCTCAAAGGTGGTGGCCTACAAGAAGAACGGCGGCTGGTGGATCCAGTGGAACCCGTCGCTGGTCGCGCCGAACCTGACCGCTGACGAGAAGGTCGTCAGCGTCGCGCTCGCCCCCTCAGCCTCCGAAGTGGTGGACGACGCCGGGAACAGCCTCTCGTCCGCCACGGACCCCGGCGTGCACAACATCTACACCGCGCTGAAGAAGTCGGCTCCGGCCGGCCAGGGCACGCCCGGCGTCGAGATCGTGCTGGAGAAGGCCGACGGCACGCAGGTCAGCGGCAGCACGGACGTGCTGAGCCAGCCGATGAACACCGGGGTCGTCAAGACGACGATCAACGCGAAGGCGGAGGCGGCCGCGCAGGCGGCGGTCCAGAAGTACTCGGACAGCTCGATGGTCGTGCTGCAGCCGAGCACCGGCGACATCCTCGCGGTGGCGAACAACGACGGCGGCAACGACTTCGCGCTCACCGCGCGGATCGCGCCCGGCTCGACGAACAAGATCATCACCGCGACGGCGCTGCTGGCCAACGGCGAGGTCTCCTCGACCAGCCAGGCGGTGGAGTGCCCCGCGAAGATCACGGTCGACGGCACGGTGTTCGCCAACTCGCAGAACGAGAGCGAGCCGGCCGGCACCCCGTTCCTGACCGACTTCGCGGTGTCCTGCAACAACGCGTTCGGCCAGTGGTACGACAAGATCGGCTCGACGACGCTCGCCCAGACGGCCGAGAAGTACTACGGACTGAACCAGCAGTGGAACCTCGGCACCGGCCTGGCCGGCCCGTACTACCAGATCCCGTCCAGCTCCTCGAACGGCGAGCTGTTCCAGGAGCTGTTCGGCCAGGGCCAGCTCGAGGCCGCTCCGCTGGCGATGGCCTCGGTCGCCGCGACGGTGGACACCGGCACGTTCAAGCAGCCGATCGTGGTGCAGGGCGCCTCGCAGCTGACCGCTACCTCGCTGCCGACGAACGTGCAGCAGGGCCTGTGGAAGATGATGAAGGCCGTCACCAACGACTCCGATGGCACCGCGTACAACGTGTTCAGCAGCGTGAACTCGACGGTCTACGGCAAGACGGGCACCGCGGACGTCGGCGCCACGCAGACCAAGCCGAACAGCTGGATGGTCGTGTTCGACCCGACCCTGGACATCGCGATCGCGACCGTCGTGCTCGACGCCGGCTACGGCGCCTCGTACGCGGGTCCGGAGTCGGCCGCGGCGCTCGCCGCGATGCAGTAGCCGGAGAAGGGCGCGGCGCCCTGGCCTAGGCCTGGGCGTCGCGGCACAGCAGGACGAGGGCGCGGTCGTCGTTCACCGAACGCGCGACCGTGTCCACGATCCGCATCGCGCCGCCGGGGAAGCTCTTGTGCCGCAGCGTCTGCGCGGCGCCGAGCAGCCGGTCCAGGCCCACGGAGAGGTCCCGGCCAGGCCGCTCGACGAGTCCGTCGGTGTAGAGCAGCAGCGCGTCGCCCGGGTCCAGGCGCCCGCGGCTCGGCTCGTACACCACGTCGGGCAGCACGCCGAGCACCGGGCCCGGCGCCTCGGCGAGCTCCCATCCGCCGGTGCCCGCGTTCAGCCGCGCGACCGGCGGATGCCCCGCGCTGTAGCACTCGAACGCGCCGGACTCCAGGTCCAGCACGAGGTGCACGGCGGTCGCGAAGCCCTCCTCCCAGCCCTGCCGCAGCAGGTAGCGGTTCGCCGCGGCCAGGAACTCGCCGGCCGGGACCGAGCCGAGCAGGCCGCCGAACGCGCCGGACAGAGCCAGGGCCCTGGTTCCCGCCTCGAGGCCCTTGCCGCTGACGTCGACGAGGCCGAGCTGCAGGACGCCGCCCTGCTCCGAGCGCGCGGCGACGAGGAAGTCCCCCGCGAAGGCATGGCCGCCGGCCGACTTGAGGGCGACGTCGACGTCCCAGCCCTTCGGCAGCCGGGGCACCCGGCCCTGCGCCTGCAGCCGTTCGCGCAGATCGAAGAGCATGGATTCGCCGCGGGTGCCGCGCACCCCGAGCCGCACCCGCTCGCGCGACATGACGAGCACGACGAGCGCGGTGAGGCCGACGAGCAGCACGGTGCCGGGGTCGGGCCTGGCGGGGTTCATCGTGGCCGAGTCGGCGAGCACGACGACGGCCGCGGCGAGCAGCAGCATCAGCTGCGCGGTGAAGGTGAGGGTGAAGCCGCCGAGCAGCAGCGGCAGCGTGACCATCGAGGTCTGCACCCACGGGTTGTGCAGGTGCGCGAGCACCCCGAGGGCCGCGGTGAGGGCGAGCAGCGCCGGCAGGACGAGGGCCTCGGCGGCCAGCAGCCGGTGCCTGACCCAGAACCTCACCGGGGACCATCGGCTCCGGCGGCGCGCCGCGTCACGCGAGCGGGCCGCCGGACGGTCCATCGCAGCCGTCGCCATCATGGTCGCCGACCTTACCGACCGGCCCCGCCACCGTCACCCGAGCGGGGGCAAAAGCCCCGGTGGCGTCCCCTGCTGTCACTCATTGGGTTGAATACCGTGGGGCACGGGGCATGGGGCGCCGGGCACTCGGCCCGGCGCCGCAGCTGCCGACCCGGCGGGCTCATTCGGGCTTGGGCAGCTCTCCGGTGGTCTCGAACTCGGTGAGCATGCCGATCCGGCGGATGTGCCGCGGGTCCTGGCTGAACGGGGTCTCGACGAAGATCTCGACGAAGCGGGTGGCGACCTCGACCGGGTGCATCCGGCCGCCGATGCTGATCACGTTGGCGTCGTTGTGCTGCCGGGCCAGCGCCGCGGTCTCCTCGCTCCACACCAGCGCGGCACGGGTGCCCGGCACCTTGTTCGCGGCGATGACCTCGCCGTTGCCGGAGCCGCCGATGACGATGCCGAGCGTGCCCGGCTCCTCGGCCGCGTTCTTGGCGGCCGCCATCACGTACGGCGGGTAGTCGTCGGTGGCGACGTACTCGTAGGGACCGCAGTCGACCGGCTCGTGCCCGAGCTCCTTCAGGTGTGCGACAAGGTGCTGCTTCAGCTCGAAGCCCGCGTGGTCCGAGCCCAGGTAGATACGCATGCGGCTAGTGTCCCACGCCGCGCTCGCCGGCGAACTTCCAGGCGCCCGGCAGCAGGCCGGCGGCAAGCAGGATCTTCAGCGCGTCGCCGAGCAGGAAGACGGTCAGGCCGTAGTGCACGGCCTCGGACATCGGCAGGTGCGCCGACCAGGCCAGGTAGGGGACGCCGCAGGCGTAGATGACGACGTTCCCCGCCGCCATCGTCACCGCGGTGCGCCACGGCGAGCGGTCCGCGCCGCGTTCGGCGAGCCGGCCGACGAGCGCGCCCGCCAGGATGAACCCGACCAGGTAGCCGAGCGTGGCCAGGTGGATCGAACCGCTGGTGGCGCCCGCGAACCAGGGCACGCCGACGAATCCGGCCAGCAGGTACAGCGCCATCGAGGCCGCGCCGCGACGGGCGCCGAGCGCTGCGCCGACCAGCAGCACGCCGAAGGTCTGGCCGGTGACCGGCACCGGGGAGCCGTGCACCGGGATCGAGATCTGCGCGGCCAGTCCGGTCAGGCCCGCACCGGCGGCGATCAGCGCGGCCTCGCGTGCCTTCGCGCCCAGCGGCACGCGGATCAGGTCGGCCAGCACGCGGCGGCCGGCGCGCGGATCGAGGGCGAGGGTGGACGCCATCGGGGCTCCTTCGCTTGTAGGGCTCCTCTAGTGGGAACTTCCGTCTCACGACGCTAGCGGCGCGCCGGGCGCCGATCTGTTGCCGGATTCCACAAAAAGGCCCTCGCAGCGTTGCCCCCGCTCACAGCAGACTCCCAGCGAACACACAAGTAGGGCACAGTGGAGAAGGAGACCGTGGTCGGGACCGGAAAGGCGGTTTCATGAACGGGACGCGACCCGAGGCGCGGATCCTGGTGGTCGACGACGAGAACTCGATCACCGATCTTGTCGGCCTGGCGCTGCGCTACGAGGGCTTCGAGGTGGCCAGTGCGGCGAACGGCCGTACCGCGCTCGCGGCCGCCGCCGAGTTCGGCCCGGACCTGCTGGTGCTCGACGTGATGCTGCCGGACTTCGACGGGCTCGAGGTCTGCTCGCGGCTGCGCGCGCAGGGGCTGCGGGTGCCGGTGGTCTTCCTGACCGCGCGGGACGCCACCGAGGACAAGATCACCGGGCTGACGGTCGGCGGGGACGACTACGTCACCAAGCCCTTCTCGCTGGACGAGCTGATCGCGCGGATCCGGGCCGTGCTGCGGCGGACCAGGCCGGAGGCCGAGCAGGTGCGGCTCGGCTACGCGGACCTGGTCATCGACGAGGACGCGCACGAGGCCCGGCGCGGCGGCGAGGCGATGGAGCTGACGCCGACCGAGTTCAAGCTCCTGCGGTTCCTGACCCTGAACGCGGGCCGGGTGATGTCGAAGGCGCAGATCCTGGACCACGTCTGGCAGTACGACTTCGGCGGCGGCGACAACGTCGTCGAGACCTACATCTCCTATCTGCGCAGTAACCCCCGCTATGTACATAGTACCGGGCGAGATGGCCTGTATCAAGGCTCTGGTGAGCTTGAATGCAGGTCACAGGGCTGGGGCGGGGTGCGGGCCAGGGCGTGAGCCCTGGTTTACCACCCACTAGGGCGGCCGGTTTTGGGTGCGGGGGTCTCCTCGTCGGGCGGGCTTGCCCGGACCAGGGTTCTGACGGGGCACGCCAGCGGCGGAGCGGTGAGCGCGTACGGCGTGACTGTTCGCCGCTGGCGTGCCCCGTCAGGTTCCTGGTACGCCTTCGGCGCTCGTCGAGGTGACCCCCGCACCCAACCGGCCAACCGGACGCACGTCGCCGGACGCGGCCGGGCCACGGCGGTGTTCGCGCGGGGGCTCTCCGAGGAGCGGTCCGCGCCGGAGGCGGCAGAGGGTTTTCAAGTCGTTGCCTGCGGCGGGCTTTCGAGCGTGTTCGGGTCCTTGCTATCATCGCCGCGATGCCGATCACTTCGGCAGGCGCCCCGGGTTTTGACCATCCCCCCCGGTCAATCTGGCGGCGTACCCGGCCCGGCGTCCTCCCCCCCGATGCCGGGCCGGGCCTTTGTCGTAGAGGTTCCGCAGCGTTCGAGTGGGCGGAGATGCCGGCGGAGCCGCGGCGCCCCGACCACGGCCTGAGCAGGCATAGCGTGCCGCTGCTCTGCCGGTTTCGCAGCCCTGGTGAGCACGCTGGAACCCCTTAGCGAGCAACAGCGGACCCGCCGCCGATTGGTCTTTCCTCGCGACCCACCACCCAGCTAGCGGAGAGGACGGGACGGAGAGGGACGCACTGTGTGCGGCGCTCGCCGTAACGGCCACGGGAGCGGCAACACCTTCTCGGAGCTGGGCCACGATGCTTGAGAGCCTGACCACCCTCGGAGCTGCTTTGCGACGACGGGTAGCGGTCCGGGCCACGGCGGCGAGTAGCGCCCGGAGGAGCCTAGCGTGCCTGTTTGCGCCGGTTGAGGGCATGGCTGAGCCGGGCTGTCGCCTTGATCCGGGCCATGGTGAGGGCTCGGATGACGACTGCCGATGTGAGGAAGTACGCCGTGATCACTGCGGCGAAGACGGTTAATGCGAGTTCGGCGGGGACTCGGATCAGGGCGGGTATGCGGTAACGGGGTGAGCCGTCGTTCATCCTGGTTCCTCGGTCGTGGGCAACAGATGGGACGACAACGCCCCCTGATCCTCCGACCGTGCGACGGGTCGGGCGCAGGGATCAGGGGGCGCCGTGTGCGCTGGCTGGGGGGAGAGCGTTCACCAGTTCGCGCGGGGATGCCCGCCGCTGCTCGTGGGGACTAGCTGCGCGGCGGCGGGCGGCTCGTTTGGCCTACTCGGGTGAGGGGGCCTTGGTGAGGGCGCGGGCGATGGCGTCGGCGATGTCGTCGGAGACTTCGTCGATCCATGCCCATTGCCCGTTGGCGTTGATTTCGAGGAACCACCAGGTTCCGGCCTTGTCGATCAGGAAATCCAGGGCTCCGTAACGCAGGTTCATTCGCCGCATGAGCTGCCGAACGCTGTCAGCGACTGCGGGCGGCGGCTGGACGCGCTTGTACGTCAGTGAGTCCTGATCTGATCGCCAGTCGAGCCGGGCGGCTGGTGAGCCGAAGTGGATTTCGGCGGCGAACAGCTCGTCGTCCACGGCGGTGAGCCTGACGGCGTGCTCCGCGTTGATCCACCGTTGGAACTGGTGGGGTATCCCGAGCAGGCTTGCCGAACGGATCTCGTCGGCGCGCAGTCGTCGGGTGTAGATGGCTTCCTGTTCGCCCTCGGGGCCGAGAAACGCGGCTGTTCCGAAGGACTTGACCGCGACTTCCCCGCCGACCTGCGCGGCGAAGTGCGCGGCGTGCGCGGTGTCTCCGGTGACCATGGTCGCGGGGACGGTGAGGCCGCACGCGTCGGCGAGCACGAGTTGCCAGGGCTTTGAGCGCTGGACGGCGAGCAGGGTTGCCGGATGGCCGAGCCAGAGGTGTTCTGGGAGCGCGGCGAGGACTCCGCCGAAACCGAGAGTGATCTCTTTCTCGACGAATCCGTCTCGGCCGGGCGAGCCGTGTCCGGTGACGCGCGGGGTGGACGGGCGCCGATAGTAGACGCCGGTGATCTCGCGGAGCGTCGTGGTGCGGCTGCCGACGCGCAGGATTCCGGCCCACTCGCCGCCGTTGAACTGCGCGGTCATTCCGGCGCCTGCCGGAAAGTCGGCGTAGTCCAGTCGAATGACGGGAGTATCCAGCTCGCGAAGCTTGACGATGACGCGGTCGGCGGTGATGTCCTGGCGCTGGGTCAGGATCAGCGCGGGCACGGTCAGTCGTCCTCGTCCTTGATGTTGTCGGTCACGGAGGTGGAGGTGGTTCCGGCGATGAAGTCGGGAACGGTGTGCGCGGGGGTGTCGGTGCCCTTGATGACGAGGATCTGAAGGGCCTCGTCCCAGTCGGTGGCGGGCAGTTCGGTGGTGGGGATGGTCTGGGTGCCGCGCAGGATCAGCGGCAGGGCGGTCTCGGTGTCGGTGGGCGTGTCGTGCTGGAGGGTGGGGGACATTGCCTTGACTCCCTGGTGTTGGGTGGCCGCGACACCGGGCGGTGGCGCGGGGCTAGAGGGGCATCGACAGGGCTTTAAGCGCGTTCCGGCCGCGTTCGGTGCGGGGCTGGTAGACGGCTAAGAGCGCTGCGGCATCCGAAAGGGCTTTGATCCGCTCGTCGGGGCTGACGCGGCTGAGAACGTGTTGCGCTGCGGGAACGCCGTTGCCTGCGCATGTGGCGGGGCACGCGTCGAACGCGGCGGTAGCCGCTGCCACGAATGCCGGGCCGGGAATCGGGGCGCCGGGCTTGGTGGGCTCGGTCCCGAGTCCTTCGGGTAGGAACGGCTCACGTCCGCTCGTTGGAACGGGCGTGGTCATCGCGTGAGTGACTGCGAGGATTTCGGCCGTGTAGGCGACCAGGGCTGAGCACACGAACACGTCATCGCTCGCGTCATCGATCGCCGCATCGAGGCAGGCGGCGCAGCCGTCTGCGATCGAGTAACAGATCTCTGCGGCGGCGGGCAGGGCGGGATAGCCCGGGAACCCGGGAAACCCCAGGTTGAACGCGGGCTGTGTCCGGTGTACGTGGTCGGCTGTCCTGGTCATCGGCTGATTGCTCCTTTGGCGAGTCTCGGGCGCGCTGGACCGCACTTGGTGTCAGTATCGCGCGCCCGAGTCCCGCCCCGGTGGCGAACCCTCAGGCGGCCGTCGCGATGGCTACCGGCTCGGAGGGCGCGGCGGTGGTGTAGATCGTGTGCCTGCACAGGGTGAATTGGATGTGCCTGCTGTGTCCGGGCTCGCCCGGTGTGGCGGTGGCGTGCACGACGCCTTCGGGGATCAGCAGCACGTCACCGGCCTGGGTGGTGTACTGCTGCTGATCGGCGCCGGGGTTGATGGTCCACGTCTTGGCTCCGTCCATCTGGACGATGACCGAATACCACTCGTCGGTGTGCGCGCCGGGGGTCTCGTCCTGGGGACGGGAGTCGAAGACGGCGGCGAGCACTTCGAGCTTGCTTCCGGATAGGCGGGCGAGGTAGGCGGCGGCGTGGTTGAGCCACGCCATGGTGTGGTGTGCGCGTTCGAAGACCCACGTGCGCGGTTGGGCGTTGTAGGCCTCGATCAGTTCGGCGCGGTCGGTGTACCGGGCGGCGGTGCTGAAGCTGAGCGTGACCATCTGGCCGTCCGGAATCTCACTCCGCGTGGGCAAGGGGAGGTCGGCGAGGTATTCCGGCTTGAAGACGCGCCGGTAGATCGCGGCCCGCTGATGGTCGGGGCGCGGACCGCCCGCCCGCCTGATGTACTCCCACAGGCTCGCGGTGAACGTGGCCGCGCGCGACTGTTCCTCGTCGGTGGCTTCAAGCGTCACCGGCTGCACGAAAGCGGCCGTGGGGTCGGGAACGGTCGGCACGAAGTCGTCTTCGCCGTCTCCGACGTAGATCGGCAAGTCGCTGCCGGGCAGCGTGACGCACTTGTGCCTCTGCGCCGGGGCGAGCGCGGGCTCTGCCGTCGCGTCGGCGTCGAGGTTTTCGCGGTAGAGGTCGCGGCCCTGGTAGGTGCCGACCTTGCGGATTCGGGCCGTGTCGGCGGCGAGCGGCGGGACGTTGAAGGTCGCGCGGTCACCGGTGTACCAGCTGCCGCCGCTGTCGTCGGGCAGGCAGTGATGGCTCGTGACGGCCGCGACGCTGGAGTGCACGATGTAGCTGGTTATGTCGTTGACGGTCTCGGTCCAGTGGGCCACGGCGTTTGGCGCGTCCTTGGGGTCGGCCGACGTGTGCAGCGGTTCGGGGCCGGGAACGCGAACGTAGGAGTCCGTACCGTCGTCCCCGGTGACGACCTGGTGAACGTCGGCGTCTGCGGCAGGCGGGCTGCCCGCGCTCGCGCTCATGGCGGCGACTCCCTGAATCGCCTGGTAGACGTACCCTCCCGCGGCCGTGGTGTCTACGGGCTGGGCGTTGATCCAGCGGTAGTCGCCGTTTTCGAGGTTGATGTGACCCCGGATCGCGGTCGGCTCGTGGGGCGGCTCGTCTACGGGCGATGGCGGGGTGAACGGCTCGGTTTCGGCTATGGTCACAGTAATCCGTTTCTCTGGCGGATGTGGGTTGGTGGCCCCCGGTCCGCTGTGGGTGCGCGCCTACGGCGGACCGGGGGTGTCTAAGGGGCCTGGCATTCGGCATACCGTGGCGGTGTCCCGCGCTGCGGGATGCCTTCAACTACGCCGCGCCGGGCCGGGTGGCGGCGGTCAGGAGACCTCGACCTTGATGCGCCGGATCGAGTCTTCGAGCTGTTCGCGGGCGGCGAGGCTGGCGACGCACGCGGATGGCGCGGGTAGCCTGCTCGGGATGGCCGGTCGTGCCTGCGGGCGCGCTCCCGGCTTGCACTGGGCGCGGCGCGGCAGAGGTACGTACATCTCAGGCTCCTGAGTAGCAAGGTCGGGGCGCGGGCTCGGGCGGACGGCGGTGACAGGGGTAGCGGGGGTCACCTCGTCCGGGTCCAGCGGCTCATGCGCGGGCTCCGCGCTTCTGGGGCGTGGAGGCTGGCGGAGCTTGAGCGCGAACCACACCGCTTTGCCGTCGTGGGCGAGGTATCGCGCAGGCTCGGGACGGCATCCCCACTCGTCGGCAAGCTCGCTGACCAGGATCAGGCCGCGTCCGCTCTCGCTGTCCGCGTCGGACTGCTGGACCACAGGCATATCCGGGCTGTGGTCCAGCACTTCGACGCGAAGTTCCGAAGCGGTGACGCTGGCGCGTACGACGATGAACCGGCCCCAGTGCCGTCCGAGCAGACGCGACGTGGCTAGGACGGCGTTGGTCACCAGCTCCGAGCCGAGCAGTAGCGCGCGCTCTGCCGCGTCGTCCTCGACTCCCCACAGGTCGCAAAGCTGGGTGATGAACCGGCGACCGAGGCCGGGGGCGTCGGTGTAGGCGCCGAGATTGACGCCGTAGGTGGTGCCGTCGATCGCGAGAACGCTCATTGCTCCCGCTCCTCAGGATTCGAGATATTCGAGACGTTGGTGTCGGCGTAGAGCCGGGTGGTGCGGTTGCCGTCATCGTCGGCGTCGCAGCGCCACTCGATGACGTAGTGGCCGAGCATCCTGAAGCACATCGCGAGATCGTTGCGGGACCGGTGGAGGTCGGGGGTTGCCGTGCCGTGGTCGGTCAGTTCAACCAGCACGCGCGGGCTCTCCCAACCAACGGTGACCGTCGCAGGGCCTTTACTGTCGTGGACCGCGAGCCACAGGGCGAAGTCATCGGCTGCCTGGCTGATGAACATGGTTGCAACGTCGTCGTTGAGGCGCGGACGCAGCCAATTGCCGACGATGCTCTCGGTGCGGTCGCCTTCGTCCTCCAGCGACAGCAACGGCTCTGAGTACACGTCAGCAGCGGGAGACAGGTACGCGGTGGACTGCACCTGTTCGGCGCCCGAGGTCGCATCGATTTCACGCGTCGAATCCACGGTGTCGCTCGGAGTGGTCGAGCTGTTCACAGAGCTCCCCAACGTAGTCAGATGTTCGGATGCATTTGCAGGCGCAACGGCGCTACGATGAAACCGCCCCTGACTGACGGAGCGTCACGCCGACACTCTCAGAGTGCTACCGCTCCACGGAGCACTTCAAGAAGCGCTCCGCGATTTTGCCGATTCTTTACGCTGCCGCTTGCACGCGGCATGCCAGACTGGCCGCGAAGGGAGTGATCGGAATGGCCTTCACGGCTAGCTCGGCGCAGAGGGCACTCGGGGAGCGGCTGACCCAGTTACGCAAAGACAGCGGTTGGACACATCGGGACGTCAGGCGCGAGACGGGGATTCCAAGCGCGAACCTCAGCCGCATGGAGAATGCCAAGGGGCCGGTGAATACAGGTGAGCTTCGGCGGCTTCTTGAGGCATACGGACAGGACGAGAGCGAGATTACGCGGCTCCTGGAACTGGCGCGTGATGGCGTCACCGATGCGTGGTGGGAGCGCTGGAGTCGGTTCCTGCATCAGAGCTTCGTGGAATTTCTCGCGTACGAGAACGACGCGCGCGAAGCATGGGCCGTACAAACGATGTTCGTGCCCGGCCTGCTGCAAACGGAAGACTACATCAGGGCACTGCACGCGGTCGGCCATGTGCGTGATCGGCGCCGCAACGATGTTGACCTTCAAGTGCGGCTACGGCGTCAGCGCAGGCTGACGGAGCCAGATCCGCTTGTGCTGCACGCTCTTATGGCCGAATCGGTGTTGCACTGGCAAATCGGGGGCAACAGCGTATTGGCTGGGCAGTTCCGTCACCTCATCGAACTGAACCAGCGGGACCATATCCACATTCGAATCATCCCGTTCAGCAAGCCCATCGACATCTACCCGATCGACTACATGATTCCCGCGATCGGTGATCCGGTGGCCTTCCCTGAGACTCAATGGGGCACGCCAATGAACGATGACCCCATTGATACCGAAGACACGCGCTACCACATCGAGCGTTACGAAGACGTAGCGCTGTCTGAGGAGGAAACATCGCAACTGCTTGAGCAGCGGATCAGAGAGCTGGAGAAATGATCAAGAACCAGTGGCACAAGGCCGAGGCGTCTAACGGCGCTTCGAACTGCGTCGAAGTCATGGAGACCGACCACGGTGGTTTCCTCGTCCGGGACACTAAGGACAAGGGCACTGGCCCGGTCCTGAGCTTCACGCGCGGCGAGTGGGCCGCGTTCCTGAAGGGCGTCAAGCTGGACGAGTTCGAGCCGTCGAAGTGAGGTAGATCGACACGACTGAATCTGAGAGTGCTGCTGAATCCCTGCGCATCGACCCCGGGCCGTGAGGTGCCGGGGTCGTTTGCTGTCCGGGGTTGGTGGCGGCTGTGCGTGATCGCAAAGGACTGTTCAAGTTCTGTGCACGGTCGCTGACGTGGGACGCACGGTAGTAAGGCGGTGGGGGCTTGTCGTTACGCTCGGGTAGAGTGGTCAGCTCTCCCTGTGACTGGAGGGTGAGGACGGCGCGTCCCCTGTCGCTACCGTCCGCTTTCGCCCGATAGTTGCGCTGCACAACGGCTTTAACCCGTGTCGCCCGGTGCTTTGGGGGCTTTGGGCGACACGGGGGGAGTAATCCTGCCGATGATCATAATGGCCGTGTATGAGGAAGCGGCTGATGAGAGGGGAGGCGGTATAGGCGTGTCGGACGACGATTCCGAGGGTCCGGATGGTGATTCTGCGGATGGGCGGTACGTGTCGGGCCATTGGGGCTCGGCGCCTGAGCTGATGTACCTTGCGGCGGTCACGGGCGGGCTGTCGGTCAGCGTGGCCAGGGTGACGGGTTCTCCGGCGCTGGGCGTGCGGCGGATTCCGCATCGCGGGTTGGGTTTCGTGCGCTTCGAACTGCTGGCGCCGGTCGCGCTGGGCGTGGCGGAAGCGCTGAAGTCGGCGGACATGGCGGAAATCGCGAGGCTCGGGCCGTGGGTCTCTGAGTGGCCGTCGTACTGCTCGTCGTTGGAGGAGGACGGTGTGGAGGTCGATCTCGGGGAGGCCAATCCGGTGTGGCGCGGCGTAGAGGTGGGCGGGGGCGCGGACTACGTGACGGGCAAGGCTGAGGCAGATGCGGCGGTGGAGGTGTTCTCGGACGTGCTCGGTTCGTGCCTGGAGGGCGGGCCGATGGAGGTTTCGGCGCTGGTGCGCTCGGATGGGCGCGGGGCGGTGCGGGTGGATCTGGCGCCGTGGGACGGCGAGTGGATGTGGCTGGTGCTGGCCTATCTCGGTTCGTGCGAGCGGTCGGGCAGTTCGCCGGGTTGTGAGCGTGCGCACGAGCAGGAGTTCTAGAGGGCGGTTGGAGTCGTCGGCGCGGTGAAAGTGGCCGTGCGGCCGGCGCCACCGCGGCGCCCCGAGCCGGGAATTGGTGAGGTCAGAGCGCCGCGGTGGGGCCGGCGGGGCGGCCTGGCGAGTGCGCGGGGTTTTTCGTGGCGTCGGTCTGCGGCATCTCAGCCGAGCCGACTGCGCAGAGTGCGCCCACTGGATCGTGTCCCCGGGATGGATCGATGCGGTGGGCGCTCCTCTGCGCAAGGAGCGGCCCCGGCCACGCGGGGTATTCTCGCGCCGTGTGCCGCAGGGTGGCCACGCGCGGCCGAGCATGCGAACGCTCCGAGCTAAGGGGGTTGATGCCGAACCGGGACGGCGCCGCGCGTTGGGAAGAGCAGAGGGCCGGGCGGGTGCCCGCGCGCTTGCGCGCGAACGGCGCGCCAGCGCCGCAGCGCAAGCGCGAGGGCGCGCGGGTGCGCGCCCGGCCGCGCGGCGCGCGAAGCGCGCCGCGCCTTGATGAGGTAAAGCAACGTTAGGCCGCAGGCTCAGAAGCGGCGCGGCGGCGGGTTAGCTCACGGGCACAGGAGCGGTGATGTGCCGGATGCCGGGGCCGGTGGTGATTTCGGTCTCGGTCATGAGCAACCGGCCTTCGGCGCTGCGGGTGTAGCGGGTGATCTCGATGAGCGGCGCGCCTTTGGGAACGCCGAGTTCTAGCGCCTGGTTCGGGTCGGCGCCGATGGCTTGGAAGCCGTATTCCTCGGTGAGCGGGCCGAAGTGCTTGTTGAACAGGGTCACCAGCTCGGCGCGGGTCATCTCGAACGGCATGGGGCTGGGCTCGATGCCGAAGAACACTGACGCGGGCATGACGCGGGCGGTCAAGACCTTCTGCCCGGTGTCCTCGCGGGTGGCGGGACGTTCGGTGATGAACATCATCATGCGCTTGGGGACGTCGAAGAGTTCTGCGGTCTCGGCGTCGGCATAGTCGCGGCGCGCAAACGGGTCCTTGGTCGGGATCAGGGTGTCCCATGGGTCGCCGGGGATGCGCGGGATGTTGCGCACGGTCTCGCTCGGGAAGGACCCGATTCCTCGGACGGTGTAGATCAGGCCTTGGCCGCGCAGGGCGCTGATAGCAGCGCGCACGACGTTGCGTGAGACGCCGTAACGCTCCATCAGCTCGTGTTCGCTGGGGAGCGGCTGGCCGAGTGGGAATGATCCGTCGCTTAGGGAAGTGCGCAGACGGGAGACGATCTGCTCGGTGAGGGTGCTTCGCACGATGGGGCCGTCGTCGTCGGCCATGGTGCACGCTCCTCGCTTCTATGTAGGGCTCGGGCTCGTGTGTGTTCTGGGTCACATTCGCGGGCGGGGCTCTGGCTTGCGATTTTTCGTGTGGCGGGATTCTGATTTTCGCCCTGAGAAAAATTGGGCTTCCTGCAACCTATACCAAAGCTTGTCCCGCGACGGAATAGGGCTTGCGTCAGTGCGCCGCTTGTACCTAAGCTTGTTCCTCGTTAGGACAACCGAGCGGCGGTTGTCCGACACTTCACGCAAAGTGACTGGCTGTAGCTGATCATCACCAAGACAATCAAGATCACGGCGGGCGCGGCTTCGGCCGTCCTGCTCGCCTCCACCCTCGCGGCCTGCGGCAACTCGGGCGGCGGCAACAGCAACAACGGCGGGTCGGGTTCGTCCTCGGGCGTCGTGACCCAAGCCGGGGCCGGTGCCCGGCTGTCCGGGACGCACACGGCGGACCAGTTCTATTCGTGGGTGCCGGCCGCGATGTACCCGTCCGATGTCAGCCCGATTCCGGAGGGCTTCTACGACACGGGCAACAAGATCGCGGTCAACAGCAAGTACGCCGATGTGGCGTCGGCGTCGTGCTCGATGATCCTGGACTACGCCTCGGGGCCGGGCTTCGGGGAAGAGGCGTATTTCATCGACCAGGGCGAGGATTCGGCGGCTAAGAATTCGTACGCGTACGGGATGTACGAGTTCAGCACTCCCGCGCAGGCTTCGGCGCTCGTCAACGAGTTGGCGGCGAAGTTCGCTTCCTGCGGCTCGTTCACCTACAGCAACAGCTCGGGGGCCTCGGCCCCGGTGACGCTGACGGTCGGCCCGCGCTCTGAGGCGGCGGAGGTCACTTCGGCGAACACGGCCGTGGACCTGCGGCTCACGCTCACGTACAAGGGCAAGACGGACGTGGGTGACCTGGTGTTTGCCGCTGACGGCAATGTCGTGGTCTTCGCGACCTCGGCATCGACCACCGGGACGCTGTCCACAGCTGTGGATAACGCGAAGGTGGTTCAGGAGACGCTGAGCGCGTTCACCTCCGCTGAAGCGGGCGGGGCCTCGCCTTCGGCTGGCGCGTCGAGTGCTGCGGCGTCGTGGACTCCGTGTGTGGTCGGCGGCCAGACCGTTCCCCCGTCGATCGAGTACAGCTCTCCGGAGTGGGAGAAGAAGTGCGGGGTGACCGCTCCGGCTGATGCCGTGCGGGTCTACTCCACGGACGCGGCCCCGGCGCGGGTGCTGGCTGCGGTCGGGGGTGGTACGCGATGACGATGCGCGTGATCCCCGTGGACTGGGGCCGGTTGACCAACGTGCTGTGCACGGCGGTTCCTGAGGTCCGGTCCGACTTCAATACCGGTGAGGTGCGCACGGATCGGGATACGGGCAAGCCGCTGTACCTGGTCGGCGTGCTGGTCAAGGTCGTGGGCGACCGGCGTGCGGCGGTGCTGGACGTGGAGGTTCCTGGCGAGCCGTCCGGGCTGGTCGAGGGCGAGCCGGTGGTGTTGGCCGGTTTGGAGGCGCGGCCGTGGGAGCGCGAAGGGCGTTCCGGGGTCACCTACCGGGCCGAGTCGATCACCCCGGCCCGGCCGACGACACCCCCCGCGACCACTGCGGACACGTCCGCTAGCTCGCCCAGCTCGGGCCGCACGCCCGCGAAGGGCGGTGCCTCGTGATCGATGTAGACGACATCGAATCGGAACTGTACCGCGTCGGCGGATACATCGCGGGCCTTGCCGGGATGGAGAAGGACCGGGAGAAGCCGGGACTTGATCCGGCCGTCTGGTTCCTGTGCGTGGCGACGCTGGCGGAGATCGTGCGCGGCGCTGCCCTGGAGGCCTACTGGGAGTGGGACGAGTGGTGCGCGGAGTGCGACGCGGACAGGTCCGCGCACCGGATCGTGAATGAGGTCAAGAGCGCGGTCCTCGACGCGATCAGCTCGGCCGACGCGGACCGTGTGTCCGGGACGGGCGGCGGCTCGTGAGCACTGCGCTAGCGGCACTGCTGGAAAACCTGGAACTCGTGCACGGTGACCTCGCGAAGGTCATCGGCTTGATCGAGGCCGAACAGGTCCCGGTCTACAACCTGGAAACCGTGCTGCTGGCCGTGAGTTCGCTCGCGGCGCAGGTGCGTGACAGGGCTCTGGAGGCCTGCGCGGAAGCCGTGCGGGTGTGCGATGGCGCACGCCCGGAGGGCGCCACCTCGCAGGAAGCCGCGCGCCGGTACATCAACACCCTGATCACAAGCCAGCTTCTCGCGGGAGGGGCGGGCTGATGGAACTGAGCGAGGAGACCCGCGAGGTTCTGCGGGAGATCAGGGCGAAGGGCGAGGTCCTGACGGCGCTGGTCGCCGAGATGGCCGAGATGACGGACCAGGACGCGGCGCTTCGCCAGTACTGGGCGGTTGTCAATCCGCTGTTCGAGATGCGGGACCAGCTCACGGCGCTCTACATGACGCTCGTGTACGGAGAGGAGGGGTAGCAGATATGCACACGTTGACTAGTCCGGGGCTGTACTTCCTGGGCGTGGTCGCGGTGTGGCTGCTGGCGGGCGCGGTGCTTCGGCACCGCTCCCCCGTCTGGCACTGGTACATCGTCGGCTATCCCCTGACGTGGTTCCGGATCACGCGCACGTGGCGCCCGCTGTGCATTGAGCGGGGCCTGTCGGTCTCGCGCCGGGCGTCTCAGGCGGTGATCGGTGACCTGATCGTGCGCGGTCAGGAGGTGCGGCCGGTTGTCCCTCGGCTGTGGATCGGGCGCCCGACGCGTACCGGTCTGGTGGTGCGGGTCCGGCTGATGCCGGGTCAGACCCCTGAGGAGTACGCGCAGTCCGCTGAGGCGCTGATGCACGCGTGGCGTGTATACGCGGTGCGGATCACCTCGCCGGAGCGGGGCCTAATCCACATTGAGGCGCTGTTGTCGGACCCTCTGGCGGGGGTGGTGGTACGCAACCCTGACGCGCGGCGCGCGGGTACCACTGCCCCGGCTGGGCCTCCGGTGATGGTGCTGGTGGTCGGGGTCACCGAGCGGGCGAAGTCGTGGCTGATGAATTTCCGGCTCGTGCCGCACTGGCTGATTGTGGGTGCGACGCGGTCCGGTAAAAGCACGCTGATTCATGCGATCGTCACGCGGTTCGCGCCGCAAGGGGTCGCCATCGTCGGCATCGATCTGAAAGGCGGGCTCGAACTCAGCGTGTACCGGCCGCGCCTGTCGGGCCTTGCCACGACACGGCAAGAGGCCGTGGAGATCCTGGAAGCGTTGGTCGAGTTGAAGGACGAGCGCACGCACGCCTGCAACATGGCGGGTGTTCGTCAGGCGTGGGAGTTGCCGGAACCGCCCCCGCCCGTGGTGCTGGTGATCGACGAGGTAGCGGAACTGTTCCTCGTGACCAGCAACCGGGACCGGGAAGAGGTGGCGCTGCGCGACAAGACGGTGGCGCTGCTGGTCAAGCTCGCGCAACTGGGCGCGGCGCTGGATATCCATGTGATTGCGGGCGGCCAGCGGTTCGGCAGTGACCTCGGGTCCGGGGCGACGCTGCTGCGCTCTCAGCTCTCGGGCCGGGTGTGCATGCACGTCTCCGACGGCGAGACGGCGGTGATGACGCTCGGCGATATCTGGCCTGAGGCGGTGGTCACTGCCCAGATGATCCGAGCGGATGAGCAGGGCACGGCTGTTACCGGCGACGGTGAGGGCTCGTGGGTCCGCGCTCGGGCCATGTTCACGGGCGTGGACGAGGCGGCGGATGCCGCACGCATCTACTCCCGGATCACGCCGGTTCTGCCCGGGATCAAGCGGCCGTACTTCGTGGATCTCCCCCCGGACTCGGAAGGGGGTGAGGGCTGATGGGTGCTCACCTTCTCGGGATTCCGCTGGCGTTCTTCTTCTGCGCCCTGGCATGGATGCTGGAGCGCTCGCGGCGGGTGTCGCCGCTGGACGCGTGGATTCTGTTCCTGGCCGGGTTCTACCTGAACGGCACGGGACTGGGGAACTTTCTGTCGGAAACCGTGAATGCGGTCATGACCGCGATCGGGGGCAAGTGATGGTGACGGGTTACGACCCCAACTGGGCGGGCTTCCTGCGCCGGTTGGAAGAGGCCGAGTTGAACGCGCCGCGACTGTGCGGGCGCTGCGGCGGGTTCGGTAAGCGGCGCGGACTGATCCGGAGGGCCTGGCGCGAATGCGGGGCCTGCCACGGGACGGGCGGCGCTGTGGATGACGAGCGGGCGTGGTGGAGGGGGACGCGATGAGTAGGAAGTACCCGAGTCGGGAATGGCAGGGGATTCCGCGTCCGCTGCGGCCGTGTCCGAAGTGCAAGGGCCGTAAGAAGGTGTGGTCGAAGAAGGGCAACGGGATGCACGACACGCGCAAGGCGTGCCGGGTGTGCCGGGGCCGGGGCCAGCGGTAGCCCAGCCCGAGGTATGTAGGAACCGGTAGAACGTGGGTGGCGCGTTGTCCGCAAGCGAGCGGGTAGCGCGCCACTTGCTTAGACGAGAGTGACGGTTGTCGCTGCATAACAGGAATCAGAGCATTGCTCTCGGCGGTCTGGAGCCGGACGGGGTTGGTATTGGGATCGGTCCGCAGCCTTCGAGCGGGCCGCGCGCCGGCCGAACCGCGGCGCCCCGAGCCCAGGTCAAGCCGGGTGGGGCGCGCCGCGGTTCGGCCGGTCCAGCTGGCCCCCGGACCACGCGGGGGTTAACGGCGAGCCGCGCGGTGTGGCGATGGTCGCGGTGATGCCGGATCGAAGTGACCGGCCGGTGCTGCGCATCTCGCACCTGGCGCGGATGGTGGGTCCGGAGTTCCGGGCCTGGTATCAGGCGCTCGAACGTCTCGGCGGGTGCGCTGGCCCGGTGATGCTGGTCGGGCACACGCTCACCCGCGATGCGGCCACGAGTGAGCTGCTGCACGTGTTCCGCTCGGCCGACTTGCCGTTCGGGACGCTGATGGTCGCGTGCCGCAACCGGCGCGAGTCGGTGTGCGTGCCGTGCAGTCTGCTGCACAACGGCGACACCTTCCAGATCATCAGGTCGGGCCTGTCGGGCGGCAAGGGCGTTCCGGCGTCGGTCAGTCGCCATCCGCGCGTGTTCGCGACGGTGACGGCGCCAAGCTTCGGGCCGGTGCATCGGGTCACGGACAACCATCGGGCCTCGGATCGATGCCGGGTCCGGCGCGGTGAGTTGACGTGCCCGCACGGGAATCGGCTGTGGTGCGCCGCGCAGCACAGCGCGTCCGATCCTCGGGTCGGGACGCCGCTCTGCGCCGAGTGCTACGACTACGCGGGCGCGGTGCTGTGGAACGCGTCGTTTGGCGTGCTGTGGAATCAGTTCGTCAAGCAGATCGGCCGTGAGACGGCGGAGAGGGTCGGGGTCAGGCGCGGTGAACTGCCGAACCTGGTCCGTCTATCCTTCGCAAAGGTGGTGGAGTTTCAGCGGCGCGGCAGCATTCACGCTCATGCGGCTTTCCGGTTCGACGGCCCGGACGGTCCGGGCGATGATCCCCCGGTCTGGGCCACGGTCGGACTGCTGCGTGAGGCGATCACGGCGGCGGGACCGGCGACGCGCCGCTACCTTGCGGGTCCGGGCGGAGAGCGGCGGGCGCTGGCGCTCGGGCGGCAACTAGACGTGCGCGAGATCACCGGGGCGGGCACGGATGACCGCGTGTTGTCGGAGACGGCGGTGGGCTCGTACATCGCGAAGTACGTCACGAAGGGCGACCCTGCGGGCATGGTCCTACCGCGACGGCTGCGGCACATCGGGCAGATCGAGGCGGCGCCGTTGAGCGAGCACGCGCGGAGGCTGATGCGTACCGCGTGGGAACTCGGAGACGTGCCGGAGTACGAGGGCTTACATCTCCAGATGTGGGCGAATCAGCTCGGGTTCCGGGGCAACATCGCCACGAAATCTCGGGTGTACTCGACGACGTACGGGGAGCTGCGCGAGGTGCGGGCGGCGTATCGGCGCGAGCTTGCCGGGGTGGTGGAGCCGAAAACCGGGGTCGTGCGCGAGAGCTCGTGGGAATTCGTCGGTAAGGGCCTGGCGCCTGACCTCGCGGAGATCGCGGAAGGGATCGCGGAGGAAACGGTGATCCGAAAAGGTCCACGGCCCGACTGGATCGAGTTCGACCGCAGCGAGGAAACCTGACATGCGCGCAGCGGGCGAGCACCCTGCCGAGCTTGCCGCGCGCTGTGAGCGAGTGGGCTGGAGGCCGGGCGGCATAGAGGGGCAGCCGCGAAGCGACCTTATCCGGGACCCAAGATCAACTAGACGTCAGTTGCCCACGCGGCGTAAAGGGGCAGGCGGCTGACCGGTGTGCTTGACAGCCGCGAAGCGACCTTACCCGGCTTAAACGATCATGGTCGGTGTGGGTGCAAGCCAACAGGGCCGGTCGGGCGTGTGCCCTTCCGGCCCTGCGGCGTGCGGTCATCGGGTTACGCGGTTAGCTCCTGCTCGTCCGGGTCGGGGCGGCCGGTCCAAGTGCCTAGGGCTTGGTCCTGGTCGCTGGGGGCGGGGTTCTGGTCGGCGGCCTGGTCGGCGTCGGCGCGCTCGGCGTGCTGCTCTGCTTCCCGGTCCTCGTCGCCGGGGGCGTTCTCGTCGGCGGCCTGGTCCTCGCGTGCGCGTTCGGCGTGCTGCTCGGCTTCGACCTGGGCGCGCAAGTCGGCTTCCTCGGCGATGCTGAGTTGGTGGGCCTCCCAGCTCGCGCGGCGGGCGTCGTCCTCGGCGGACGGGTCGAGGTTGTGAATCCATACCCGCGTCTCGCTTCCTCGCGGGTGGAGCACGACGCGGAAGTCGTAGGCGGCCAGCAGTTCCCGGCGCGCAACATCGTCGGGCGCGTCGCGCCACTGGTCGGCCACGGTCTTGCCGAGCGGCTGCCAATACATCTTGGCCGGGCGGTCGGGCAAAGCCTTGAGCTGGCGAATCTCGTCCGTCATGGCGCGGTAGCGGCGCCGGTACCAATCGGCTTCGTCAGCGTCGTCGTAGAGGCCTGCGTTACGGTCGTCCTTGAGGCGCTTGCGGTCTGTTTCCAGTTCGGAGATGCGGGCGGCGTGCCCCGTGCCAGGGTCGTAGACGCGCTTGTAGAGCGGGATGTCTCCGATTTCCTTGAGGAAATGGGTCTCGACCAGCGCGTCAAGGTTCGCAACCGACATGGTTGGCGCGGGCTTGCACGTAGCGGCGGCCGGAAGTCCCTGGACGCGCGCTCGGCAGGTGTAGGACGCGGGGCCGTTGCTGTTGCGGCTGACGGCGTTCAAGTACAAGCGGTGCCCGCACGTTCCGCAGAACGCGATGCCGAGCAACAGCGCGGTTCCCTTCGGGGCGCGGCCTGCATCGTTACGCTTCGGCGCGGTCTTCTTGATCAGGGCTGACCGTGTGGCAGCGTCCCATAGAGGCTCGGCAAGCCGCTTCGGATGTCCTTCGTCGTCGAGTTCGGGCCGTCCATCGTGCATGAGGTAGCCGAGCGCTGCCTCACTGGTCAAGATCCCCTTAAGAACCTTGCCCCGCCACGGAAGTCCCTTCATGGGGCGGCCGTAGAGGCGTGCCCGGTGATCGGTCGGGTTCGGGATTCCGGCCTTGGTCAGACGCACAGCTTCCGTGTTCACCGTGATCTTGCCGGTTTCATCGGACAGGATCCGCTCTGCCACGTCGCGAATGATCTCGGCGGCAACCTCGTCCAGGGCGACATGATCCACGGCACCGAGCGGGGTGAGTCGAACGTACTTATAGCCGTAAGAGTTCTTGTTCTTCGGCCGTCCGGATTCGCGCATCTTCTTGGTAGCGTTCCTGTTCCGCCGCACGATCGCCCGGTGCTCCATCTGTGCGCCGAGTGCGTCCATCGAAAATCGGGTCTCGTCAACCTCGTCGTAGAGGTCCCACGGTCCGGTGTGTCCGCTGGTGATGATCGCGCGGCCGGAGTCACGCATCATGTAACCCGTGGTCAAAACGTCCACCTGGTTGCGGCCGATACGGTCAACGGCTGAGCCTACGATGCCGTCGTAGGGTCCCATCTCGCCGCGAAGCCACGGGCCGAACTGCGGCCGGTCGAGCGGGTTGGTTGCGCCGGAAACCTCCCAGTCGTCGGCCCAAGCGATGATGTGCCCGCCGTTGTCGGTCGCTGCCTCAAGAATCATGTCCTTCTGATCCTCGGGCGAGTTGGTCCGCTCGGTCGTCCGCGAGAGTCGCCGGACTCCAACCCAGCACTTACCGCACCCGTCGTAGTCCGTTGTAAGCATGAGATCGATCATCGCAAGTACCTCGTCCCTGGTCTATGTGTTTTAGCGGGGTACCTGCGCAAGAAGGTGGACCGGGACCGCGTGCCGCTGATCCACACCGTGCGCGGGGTCGGCTATTCGCTGCGCCTGCCGCGGGATCCGAACGCGTCCCAGGGGTCCGATGGCGAGCGTTAGGCGGCCCCACCGGTGGTTCTGCGCCCGGCACCGCGGCCGCGGCTCGCTGCGGGCGCGGCTGCTGCGCACGCTGCTGATCCGGCTCGTCTTCGCGCTGATCCTGATCGACGCGGCGACGTCGTGGGCCGTCTACAACGTGCTGTCGCGGAACCTCGACGCCCAGCTGTCGGCGACCTCGGTGCTGATGAACCAGTACGTCTCCACGCAGTACGCCGCGCACAACGCCCCCGACCTCAGCGATTCCTCGGGGTCGCAGTGGGCCGACGCCGCGAAATCCGGGATGCTGCCCGCGCTCGTGCGGATGCGGCTGACGAACGGGACGATCGTGCAGATCGGATCCGTGCCGACCATCACCTCCGCGATGGTGCCGGGCGCGAAGGGCAGCGGACCGAACAAGGACGGCGCCGCGTTCTACACGACGAAGCAGGATTCGATCACGTACCGGGTGAGGGCGAGCTACCTGCCCGACGACCAGGGCGAGCTGGTCCTGGCGACCTCCGAGAAGAGCGTGACCGACACGATGTGGCACCTCGGCGTGTTCGAGGCGATCACCGCGGCCCTGGCGTTCTGCTTCGTCGGCTGGATGGCGAGCTGGAAGATCAAGCGGCAGCTGCGGCCCTTCGAGCAGATGGGCGACCAGATCGTGCTGATCGGCAGCGGCGACCTGAATCAGCGCGTCTCCCCCGCGGATCCGGACACCGAGCTGGGCCGCGTGGGGCACTCGGTAAACCTGATGCTCACTCGTCTGGAGCACGCCTTCAACGAGCAGCGGGCTTCGGAGAACCGGCTGCGCCGCTTCATCGCGGACGCCTCGCACGAACTGCGCACCCCGCTGGCCTCGATCCGCGGCTACTCCGAGCTCTTCCGCCGCGGCGCCTCGTCCCGGCCCGAGGACCTGGCCCTGGCGATGCGCCGGATCGAGTCCGAGGCCAGCCGGATGGGCGTACTGGTGGACGAATTGCTGCTGCTCGCACGGCTGGATTCCGGGCGTCCGCTGGACCGCGCCATCGTGGACCTCGGCGCGCTGGTGCATGACGCCGCGCGCGACTCGCAGGCGGCGGATCCGCGCTGGCCGATCGAGACGGCCGTCGACGGTGCGGAGAATGCGGACGGGTACCACTCCCCGGTCCGCGTGCTCGGCGACGCCGACCGGCTGCGCCAGGTGCTCGCGAACCTGCTGTCCAACGTGCGGGCGCACACCCCGCCGGGCACGAGCGCGACGATCAGCGCCCGCCGCGAGAACGACGAGGTGGTGCTGGAGGTGGCCGACGAGGGTCCCGGTCTGACCGAGCGTCAGCAGCGGCTCGTGTTCGAGCGCTTCTACCGCGCGGACAGCTCGCGCGGGCGCGGCGACGGCACCGGCGGCAGCGGGCTCGGGCTCTCGATCGTGAGCTCGGTCGCGCAGGCGCACGGCGGCACGGCCTCGGTGCGGTCCCGGCCGGGCGGGGGCGCCGTGTTCACGGTGCGCCTGCCGTTGGCCGGGACCGGCACCGGGGTCGGCGGATCAGCGCAGGACGCCTCCGCCGAACCGGTCGGTCAGGTCGGTCCGATCAGTCAAAGATCGGCTCGCGGGTCCGGGTCCGCTTGAGCTCGAAGAAGCCGTCCGTCCCGGCGACGAGCAGCACCCCGTCCCACAGCTTGGCCGCGGCCTCGCCCTTGGGCGCCGGAGAGACCACCGGGCCGAAGAACGCCACGCCCTCGGTGGAGATCACCGGGGTGCCGACGTCCATGCCGACCTGGTCCATGCCCGCGTGGTGCGACTTCTTGAGCGCCTCGTCGTAGGCGTCGGTGTCCGCGGCGTCGGCCAGCGAGGCGGGCAGCCCGACCTCGGCCAGCGCGGCCTCGATCGTCTCCCGGTTGAACTCCTGCTTTCCGATGTGCCGACGCGTGCCGAGCGCGTCGTACAGCGGCCGGACGACCTGATCGCCCTCCTGCTGCTGAGCGGCGATCAGCACCCGGACCGGGCCCCAGCCGCGGCTGAGCATCTCCTTGTAGTTTTCCGGCAGCTCGTCCCGGCCCGAGTTGAGCACGGAGAGCGACATCACATGGAAGCGCACGTCGATCGGACGCAGCTTCTCCACCTCGAGCAGCCAGCGGCTCGTCATCCAGGCCCACGGGCACAGCGGGTCGACCCAGAGGTCGGCCACCACCCGGTCCTGCGCAGATTCCGTCATGACATCGCCAACACCGGGCACGGCCCTGCCCATTCCCGCCACCCACGGCCGTAGGATCCATGCAAGTATCTTCAGCACGCAAGAGACCAGACCAACCCGTCCGAGTAAGGAGCCGTGCAGCAAAGTGCCCGGTACCAATCTGACCCGTGAAGAGGCGGCGGACCGCGCGCGCCTTATTTCGGTTTCGTCCTACGAGGTCGAGCTCGATCTCACGGTCGGCCCCGAGAGCTTCGGCTCCAGCAGCACCGTCCGCTTCACCGCGGAGCCGGGCTCGGCCACCTTCGCCGACCTGGTCACCGACGGGCCGATCCACGAGATCACGCTCAACGGCCGCTCCCTCGACCCGGCCGCCGTCTTCGCCGACTCGCGCATCGCGCTCGACGGGCTCGAGGCGGAGAACGTGCTGCACGTGCGCGCCGACTGCCAGTACAGCCACACCGGCGAGGGCCTGCACCGGATGGTCGACCCGGTCGACGGCGGCGTGTTCCTGTACACCCAGTTCGAGGTGCCGGACGCGCGCCGGGTGTTCGCCGACTTCGAGCAGCCGGATCTGAAGGCCGCCTTCCGGTTCACCGTCACCGCGCCGGAGACCTGGGAGCTGTTCTCCAACTCCCCCACGCCGAAGCCGGAGGCGCTCGGCGAGGGCCGGGCCGTGTGGCGCTTCGAGCCGACCGAGCGGATCTCCACGTACATCACCGCCCTGGTCGCCGGCGACTACGGCGTCGTGCGCAAGGACTACACCTCGGCGAACGGCACGGTGATCCCGATGGCCGTGGCCGCGCGCAGGTCCCTGATGGAGTACCTGGACGCCGACGAGATCTTCGACGTCACCTTCAAGGGCTTCGACTACTTCGAGGCGAAGTTCGACCAGCCGTACCCGTTCCCCAAGTACGACCAGCTGTTCGTGCCCGAGTACAACGCGGGCGCCATGGAGAACGCGGGCTGCGTGACCTTCCGGGAGAGCTACGTCTTCCGCTCCAAGGTCACCGACGCCTCCTACGAGCGCCGGGCCGAGACGATCCTGCACGAGCTCGCGCACATGTGGTTCGGCGACCTGGTCACCATGGAGTGGTGGAACGACCTCTGGCTCAACGAGTCGTTCGCCACCTACGCCTCGGTGCGCTGCCAGGCCGACGCGACGCGCTGGTCCGGCGCCTGGACCACCTTCGCGAACGCCGAGAAGACCTGGGCCTACGCGCAGGACCAGCTCCCGTCCACGCACCCGATCGTGGCCGAGATCCCCGACCTCGAAGCCGTGTACGTGAACTTCGACGGCATCACCTACGCCAAGGGCGCCTCGGTGCTCAAGCAGCTGGTGGCGTACGTCGGCGACGAGGCGTTCTTCCAGGGCCTGCGCACCTACTTCCGGCGGCACGCCTGGGGCAACACCCGGCTCTCCGACCTGCTCGGCGCCCTCGAGGAGGCGAGTGGACGGGACCTCGCGGCGTGGTCGAAGGCGTGGCTGGAGACGGCCGGCCCGAACACGCTGCGCGCCGAGTTCACCCTCGCCGAGGACGGCACCTACGCCACGTTCGCCGTGCTGCAGGAGGCGCCGAAGGACTACCCGACGCTGCGTCCGCACCGCATCGCCATCGGCCTGTACGAGAGGGGCGAGACCGGCCTCGCCCGCGTACGCCGAGTCGAGCTGGACGTGGACGGCGCGCGCACCGAGGTGCCCGAGCTGGTCGGCGAGCGGCAGCCGGACGTGCTCGTGCTCAACGACGACGACCTGTCCTACGCGAAGATCCGCTTCGACGAGCGCTCGATCGCGACGCTGATCGAGTCGATCGGCGAGTTCACCGAGTCGCTGCCGCGCGCGCTGGCCTGGGTCTCGACCTGGGACATGATGCGCAACGGCGAGCTCGCGGCGAGCGCGTACGTGCCGCTGGTGCTCTCCGGCGCGGCCAAGGAGACCCAGATCGGCGTCCTGCAGTCGCTGCAGGGCCAGGCGAAGAGCGCGATCGAGCTCTACGCGGCGCCGCAGCACCGCGAGGCGCTGGCCGAGCGCTGGGCCGCCTTCGCGCACGAGCAGCTGCTCGCCGCGGCCCCCGGCAGCGACATCCAGCTGTCCTGGGCCAAGGCGCTGGCCTCCTCGGCGCTGACGGAGGCCCAGCTGAGCCTGCTCGGCGGACTGCTGGACGGCAGCGAGCAGATCGACGGCCTGACCGTGGACACCGACCTGCGCTGGGCGCTGCTGGCCCGGCTGGCGGCCATGGGCCGTGCGGACGCGGCCCAGATCGACGCCGAGCTCGCCCAGGACCCGACCGCGGCGGGCAAGCGGCACGCGCTCACCTGCCGGGCGGCGATCCCGACGGCCGAGGCCAAGGAAGAGGCCTGGGCGTCGGCGGTGGAGAGCGACAAGCTCACCAACGAGGAGTTGCTCGCGGTCATCGCCGGCTTCAAGCAGAACGAGCAGCGCGAACTGCTGCAGCCGTACGTGGCGCGGTACTTCGAGGTCGTGACCCGGCTGTGGGCCGAGCGGACGCCGCACATGGCGCAGATGCTCGTCGCGGGCCTCTACCCGCTCCTGACGGTCGACCAGGCCGTCGTGGACGCCGTGGACGTGGTGCTCGCGGAGACGGACGAGAAGGTCGTCCCGCCGGCGCTGCGCCGCATGCTGCTCGAGCAGCGCGACGGCACCCTGCGGCTCCTTCGCGGCCAGGCGGTCGACGCGAACGCGTAGTGCCGCGGCGCACCACGTCTCGAACGTGATGCGCACCGTTGGCTGAACGACGATCAGGCGGTGCCCCTCATCCAGGGGCCCCGCCTGACTGCTTGTCAGCCTTCATCGCGCCGTCAGCTGGTGAGCTCGTCAGCTTGCCAGCCAGTCAGCAGGTCAGCTGTAGTCGTAGAACCCGTGGCCGCTCTTGCGGCCCAGGTCCCCCGCCGCGACCATCCGGTTCAGCAATTCCGGCACCGCGAACTGGTCCGCGTGGGTCTCGTTGTAGATGTTGCGGGTGGCGTTGCGCATGATGTCCACGCCGGTCAGGTCGAGCGTGGCCAGCGGGCCCATCGCATGCCCGAAGCCGAGCCGGCACGCGGTGTCGATGTCCTCGGCGGTCGCCACGCCCGACTCGAGCAGCCGCACCGCCTCGTTGCCCAGCGCGGCGATCAGCCGAGTGGTGACGAAGCCCGCCACGTCGCGGTTGACCACGATGCAGGTCTTACCGACCTTCTCGGCGAACTCGCGCGCCCGGGCCAGCGTCTCGTCGGACGTCTTGTAGCCGCGCACCAGCTCGCACAGCGCCATCAGCGGCACCGGCGAGAAGAAGTGGGTGCCGACGACCGACTCGGGCCGCTCGGTCACCGCCGCGATCTGGGTGATCGGCAGCGCGGACGTGTTGGTGGCCAGCACGGCGCCGGGCTTGGCGATCTTGTCGAGCTCGCGGAAGAGCCCCTGCTTCACGTCGAGGTCCTCGAAGACGGCCTCCACGATCACGTCCGCCTCGCCGAGGCCCGCCAGATCGGTGGTGGGCGTGATCCGCGCCAGGGCGGCCTCGGCGTCCGCCGCGTCCATCCTGCCCTTGCTCACGAACTTCTCGTAGGAGGCGGTGATACCGGCCAGACCGCGCGCGGTGGCGGCGTCCGACACGTCCCTCAGGACCACCTCGTATCCGGCGGCCGCCGAAACCTGGGCGATGCCAGAGCCCATAAGTCCGGCACCGATCACGGCGATTGTGTTAGTCATGCCCCGCAGCCTACTAGCCGGTAGCAAAGCCCGGCTCAATGGCTAAGCTCGGGACATGGCAGTCAACCTCACCAGGATCTACACGCGCACCGGGGACGACGGGACCACCCGGCTCGGCGACATGAGCAAGACCTCCAAGACCGACCCGCGGCTCGTCGCGTACGCGGACACGGACGAGGCGAACTCGAACATCGGGGTCGCGATCGCGCTCGGCGCGCTGGACGCCGAGGTCGTCGCCACGCTGACCCGGATCCAGAACGAGCTGTTCGACGTGGGCGCGGACCTGAGCAACCCGATCGTGGCCGAGCCGGAGTTCCCGCCGCTGCGGATCGAGCAGGCCGACGTCGACCGCCTCGAGCGGGACTGCGACCGCTACAACGAGGCGCTGGAGAACCTGCGCTCGTTCATCCTCCCCGGCGGCACGCCCGGGAGCGCCCTGCTGCACGTGGCACGGACGGTGGTCCGGCGGGCCGAGCGCTCGGCGTGGACGGCGATCGACGCCAACCCCGAAACCGTGAACGTGCTGACGGCGAAATACCTCAACCGGCTCTCCGACCTGCTGTTCATCCTGGCCAGGTACGCCAACAAGGACGCGGGCGGCGACGTGCTGTGGGTGCCGGGAGGAACCCGCGAGCAGGCGTAGCAGCCGGGGCCGTAGGTACGGGGCCGTAGGTAGCGGTCGGCGGTCGGCGGTCGGCGGTCGGCGGTCGGCCCGAGCTTAGGCGCGATGCGAAGCGCCGAAGGCAGGGCCGAACGTCAACCGGGACTTGACCCCGACCCCGGAAACCCGGCTCAGGAGACCCGGGAGACATCCTGCCCGGGCGGCGCCGCCTCGAGCCAGGAGAGAAATCCGGTGAGCGCGTCCTCGGACAGGGCCAGCTCGGCGTAGCCGGCGCCGAAGCGGCAGTCGAGGATCGTCCAGCCCGGGAAGAGCGCGAGCTCCTCGGTGCCCTCGGGGGCGCGGCGGCCGATGACCTCGAGGTCGCGGCGGGTCAGCACGGCAGCGGGGCGGAAGGCGTAGGAGAAGATGCGGTACCAGTCGACGCGGTCGGCGCCGTACTGGGCGATCCCGTAGGACCAGCCGCGGCCGTCGCGTACGGCGGCGGCGGTGAAGGGGGTGCCGGTGCCGCGCACCGGCTCGGGCTCGCCGGGCTGGACGGAGCCCGCTATGTGCGCCGCAGCCCGCGTCGCCCCCGGCAGACCGGGGGTCAGACGCAGGCTGCAGTCGAAAGTGCCGCCCCTGCGCCGGATCATCACCCGGCGCAGGAACAGTGCGCCTATCGCGCACAGGACGATCAGGCACAGCACGGCCAGAATCTCGAGGAGGTCGGTCAGCATCGCCAACCCGCCACGCCCGCTCCGGCCAACGCCCGCCTCCGCCGACTATTCGCCGCGGCCGACGGCGCGCAGCCGCAGCTCGGCTCGGGCGGCGGCGGCCTCGGAGTCCGCGCCGAACTCGCCGGCCCGGGCCCGGGTCAGCGCCTCCTGGGCGCGGCTCGCGTCGATCTCCGTGGTCAGCTCGGCCTGCTCGCCGAGCAGCGAGACCCGGTTGTCGGCCACCGAGATGAACCCGCCGTGCAGCGCGGCCTTCAGGGTCTCCCCCGCGGCCCCGTCCACGACGGTCTTGATGGTGATCACCGAGGGCTTGAGCAGCGAGAGGATCGGCTGGTGCCCGGGCATGACGCCGACGTCGCCGTCCGCGGTCTTCGCGATCACCAGCGACGCCCGGCCCGACCAGACCTCGCGGTCGGCCGCGACCAGCGCCACGTCGAGTTCAGCCATGGTGCGGCTCCCTTGGGTACTAGTATTGCGAGTCTATCCGAACCGCCGGGCGCCCCCGGCCACGGTCTCGAGGACCGTGGCGGAAGCGCCCGGACGGACGCGGAACCGAGGACTACTTGGTCAGTTCCTTGTACTTGCGCTCGAGGTCCTCGAGGCCGCCGCACATGAAGAACGCCTGCTCCGGCACGTGGTCGTACTTGCCGTCGGCGATCGCGGTGAAGGCCGCGATGGTCTCGTCCAGCGGCACGAACGAACCGTCGAGGCCGGTGAAGACCTTCGCCACGAAGGTGTTCTGCGACAGGAAGCGCTCGATGCGGCGGGCGCGCTGCACCGTGAGCTTGTCCTCTTCGGAGAGCTCGTCGATACCCAGGATCGCGATGATGTCCTGCAGGTCCTTGTACTTCTGCAGGATCGCCTTGACCCGGGTCGCGCACTCGTAGTGGTCCTTCGCGATGTAGCGCGGGTCCAGGATGCGCGAGGTCGAGTCCAGGGGGTCCACCGCGGGGTAGATGCCCTTCTGGGTGATCGGCCGGGAGAGCACCGTGGTCGCGTCGAGGTGCGCGAAGGTGGTGTGCGGCGCCGGGTCGGTGATGTCGTCCGCGGGGACGTAGATCGCCTGGACCGAGGTGATCGAGTGACCACGGGTCGAGGTGATCCGCTCCTGCAGCTCGCCCATCTCGTCCGCCAGGGTCGGCTGGTAGCCCACCGCGGAGGGCATGCGGCCCAGCAGCGTGGAGACCTCGGAGCCGGCCTGGGTGAAGCGGAAGATGTTGTCGATGAACAGCAGCACGTCCTGGTTCTGCACATCGCGGAAGTACTCCGCCATGGTCAGCGCGGACAACGCGACCCGCAGACGGGTGCCCGGGGGCTCGTCCATCTGGCCGTAGACCAGCGCGGTCTTCTCGATGACGCCGGTCTCGGTCATCTCCGCGATCAGGTCGTTGCCCTCACGGGTGCGCTCGCCGACGCCGGCGAACACCGAGACACCGCCGAAGTTCTCGGCGACGCGGTAGATGAGCTCCTGGATCAGCACGGTCTTGCCGACGCCGGCGCCGCCGAACAGGCCGATCTTCCCGCCGGAGACGTACGGCGTCAGCAGGTCGATGACCTTGATGCCCGTGGTGAACATCTCGGTCTTCGAGTCGAGCTTGTCGAAGCTCGGCGCCTTGCGGTGGATCGGCCAGCGCTCGGTCACCTCGAAGCGCTCGCCCTCCTTGAGGTTGAGCACGTTGCCGGTCACGTCGAAGACGTGGCCCTTGGTGATGTCGCCGACGGGCACCGAGATCGGCGCGCCGCTGTCGGTCACCTCGGAGCCGCGCACGAGGCCGTCGGTCGGCTTCATCGCGATCGCGCGGATCATGTTGTCGCCGATGTGCTGGGCGACCTCGAGGGTGAGGGTACGGGCCTCGCCCATGAAGTCGTAGTCGATCGTCAGAGCGTTGAAGATCTCCGGCATCGCGTCGACGGGGAACTCCACGTCGACAACGGGACCGATGATCCGCGAAACGCGGCCGACGCCGGTCGTGGTCGTGGTCGTCATGGGTTCTATTCACTCCCTGCGTTCGCGTCGGCGAGGGCGTTCGCGCCACCGACGATCTCGCTGATTTCCTGGGTGATCTCGGCCTGGCGGGCCGAGTTCGCCAAACGGGTGAGCTGCTTGATCAGGTCGGAGGCGTTGTCCGTCGCCGACTTCATCGCGCGCCTGCGCGCCGCGTGCTCCGAGGCCGCCGACTGCAACAGGGCGTTGTACAGCCGCGCCTTGATGTAGGTCGGCAGCAGCGCGTCGAGCACCGCGGCCGGGGACGGCTCGAACTCGTAGAGCGGGAAGACGCCGCCCGCCGGGGGCTCGGTCGACTCCTCGATCTCCAGCGGCAGGAACCGCGCCGCCTGCGCGTTCTGCGTCAGCATCGAGACGAACTCGGTGGACACGACGTGCAGTTCGTCGACGCCGCCGTCCTCGCCGCCCTTCTCGAAGTCGGCGATGACGGCGTCCGCGATCTCCGCGGCGTCACCGTACTGCGGGTTGTCCGAGAAGCCGGACCACGTCCCTGCGAGTTCGATACCCCGGAAGTTGTAGTACGACGCGCCCTTGCGGCCGACGACGTACCGGACGACTTCCTTGCCCTCGTCCCGCAGCAGGGCGGCGAGCTGCTCGCCCTGCTTGATCGCGGCGCTGTTGTAGGCGCCGGCGAAGCCGCGGTCCGCGGTGATCAGCACGATCGCCGCGCGCAGCAGCCGGGGCCGCTCACCGACCAGCGGGTGCTTGGCGTTGGAGTGCGAGGCGACCGCCGACACGGCCCGGGTGATCTCCCGGGCGTACGGGGTCGAGGCGGCGACGCGCTGCTGCGCCTTGACGATGCGCGCGGTCGCGATCAGCTCCTGCGCACGGGTGATCTTCTTCGTGGCGGAGACGGACGCGATGCGCCGCCGGTAGACACGGAGTTGGGCTCCCACTGCCTCAGCCCTCCTTTCGCATACTCAGGATCTCTCGAGACATGAAGGTCAGCCCTTCGCGTGCCGGGTGATCGTCTCCTGGCCGACCTGGTCCCGGTTCAGCGGGGCCACCGCGACGTCGCCGCGCAGCAGCTGGCCGTCGGCCTTCTCGAAGCTGTTCTTGAACTCGTCGATCGCGCCCTTGAGCAGCTCGACCGTGTCGTCGCCGACCTTCTGGCTGGTGGCGATCGAGGTCAGGATCTCCGACTTGGAGCTCTTGAGCCAGGCCAGGAACTCGGCCTCGAAGCGGCGCACGTCCTCGACCGGGACCTCGTCGAGCTCGCCGGAGGTGCCGGCCCAGATCGAGACGACCTGGTCCTCGACCGGGTACGGCGAGTACTGGCCCTGCTTGAGCAGCTCGACCATGCGCTGACCGCGGGCCAGCTGCGCCTTCGAGGCGTCGTCCAGGTCCGAGGCGAACGCGGCGAAGGCCTCGAGGTCGCGGAACTGGGCCAGGTCGACGCGGAGCGAGCCGGAGACCGTCTTCATCGCCTTGATCTGCGCCGAACCGCCGACCCGGGAGACGGAGGTACCGACGTTGACCGCGGGGCGCACGCCGGAGAGGAACAGGTCCGTCTCCAGGAAGCACTGGCCGTCGGTGATCGAGATGACGTTGGTCGGGATGAACGCGGAGATGTCGTTCGCCTTCGTCTCCACGATCGGCAGGCCGGTCATCGAGCCCGCGCCCATGTCGTCCGAGAGCTTCGCGCAGCGCTCGAGCAGACGGGAGTGCAGGTAGAAGACGTCGCCCGGGTAGGCCTCGCGGCCCGGCGGGCGGCGCAGCAGCAGGGACATGGCGCGGTAGGCCTCGGCCTGCTTGGACAGGTCGTCGAAGATGATCAGCACGTGCTTGCCGGCGTACATCCAGTGCTGGCCGATGGCCGAGCCGGTGTACGGGGCGAGGTACTTGAAGCCGGCCGGGTCGGAGGCCGGGGCGGCGACGATGGTGGTGTACTCCAGCGCGCCGTTGTCCTCGAGCGCCTGGCGGACCGCGGCGATCGTCGAGCCCTTCTGGCCGACGGCGACGTAGATGCAGCGGACCTGCTTCTTCGGGTCGCCCGACTCCCAGTTGGCCTTCTGGTTCAGGATGGTGTCGATGCAGACCGCGGTCTTGCCGGTCTGCCGGTCGCCGATGATCAGCTGGCGCTGGCCGCGGCCGATCGGGGTCATCGAGTCGATGGCCTTGATGCCGGTCTGCAGCGGCTCGTGCACCGACTGCCGCTGCATGACGCCGGGCGCCTGCAGCTCGAGGATGCGGCGGCCCTCGGCCTCGATCGGGCCGAGGCCGTCGATCGGGGCGCCGAGCGGGTCGACCACGCGGCCGAGGAAGTTGTCGCCGATCGGGGTCGAGAGGATCTCGCCGGTGCGGCGGACCGTCTGGCCCTCCTCGATCTTGCTGTAGTCGCCCATGACCACGACGCCGATCTCGCGCACGTCGAGGTTGAGCGCGATGCCGAGGGTGCCGTCCTCGAACTTCAGCAGCTCGTTGGTCATCGCCGAGGGAAGGCCCTCGACCTTCGCGATGCCGTCACCGATCTCGATGACCGTGCCGACCTCGTCTACGTTGGCGGCCGAAGGCTCGTACGAGGCGACGAAGCGCTCCAGCGCGTCCCGGATCTCCTCCGGACGGATCGTAAGCTCCGCCATCAGTGTTCCTGTCTCCTAAGTCTTCTCGGACGCCTGCGGTACTTCGCCGTCGCCCGCGAACTTGTCGTGGGGTACTGCTCGATGTCTAAAACGTGAAACCGCGTCAGGCCGCGAAGCCGCGGGCCGCCTCGGCCAGCTTGGTCGCGAGCGAGCCGTCGATGATGTCGTCGCCGATGCGGATGGTCATGCCGCCGATCAGCGCCGGGTCGAGCTCGACGTTCAGCCGGATCTGCTTGCCGTAGCCGCGCGCGAGGATGGCCGTGAGCCGCTCGCGCTGCGCCTCGGTCAGCGGGACGACCGCCGTCACCAGCGCGGTGATCCGCTCCCGGTGCGAAGCGGCGATCGCGCTGAGGCGCTCGACGCCGTCCAGCACCGAGCCGGTGCGCGGGTTGGCCACGACGCGCTGGATCAGCCGCACCGCGGACGGGTTGGCCTTGCCGGCGAGCAGCGAGTCGACCAGCCCGGAACGCTGGCGCAGCGGGATCCGCTGGCTCAGGCCCTGGGCGAGCTCGGGCTCGGCGGCCAGGATCCGGCCGAAGCGGAACAGGTCGTCCTCGACCGCGTCGAGGGCTCCCGCCCGCTCGGCGAGGGCCAGCTCGGCCTCCACCGAAAGCTCGTCCAGCGCGTCGGCCAGGTCGCGGGGCTGCGACCAGCGGCTGCGGACCACGCCCGCGACCAGCTCGACCGCGTTCTCGCCGACCTTGCCGCGCAGCAGCCCGGCCGCGAGCTGCGAGCGCTGCTCGCCGGACCGCGCCGGGTCGGTGAGCAGCCGGCGCAGCGACACCTCGCCGTCCAGCAGCGCCGCGATCGCGGCCAGGTCGTCCGAGAGCGCGGTGACGTCGGTCGTCGGGACCGCAGTCAGGGCAGCCAGCGACTCGCGCGCCGCTTTGAGGGACTCGCGGGATGCGCCACGCATCTCTCAGCCCACCTTCTGCGAAGCGCCCAGCTTGGCGTCGAGCTCGTCCAGGAAGCGGTCGACGATCCGCTCCTGCAGCGCGGCGTCCTGCGCGCGCTCTCCGACGATCTTGTCGGCGAGTTCGGTCGCCAGCTTGCCGAGATCGGCCTTGAGCACGTTGACCGCGCTGTTCCGGTCGGCCTCGAGCTGGGTGTGGGCGGAGGCGATGATGGCCTCCTTCTGCGCGTTGGCCTCGGTGCGCGCCGCCTCCACGAGCGCCGCGCCGTCGGCCTGCGCCTTGGCCCGGATGTCCGCGGTGGAGTGCCGCAGCTCGGCGAGCTGCGCCTGGGCGTCGGCCTTGACCTGCGCGGCCTCGGCCTGCGCGGCCTCCGCCTGCTGCAGGCCGCCTTCGATCGCCTCGGTGCGCTCGTCCAGCGTCTTGCGGATGTTCGGCAGCAGCTTCGTGTACAGGAAGTAGAACACGATGGCGAACGCGATGACGCCGATGATGAGCTCGGGCCATTCGGGCAGGATCGGGTTGCCGAGGTTCACCGAGCTGTCGGCCAGGATCGTGACGTGTGCCACGGTGGTGCCTCCTTACTTCGACTCGTCGTCGACTCGTCGGTTGCGAGGACTACTTGCCGAACACGAACGGCATGACGATGCCGAGCAGCGCCAGCGCCTCGGTCAGCGCGAAGCCGATGTACATGTTGGTGCGGATCATGCCGGCGGCCTCGGGCTGGCGGGCCATGGCCTCGACGCCGTGACCGAAGATCAGGCCGATGCCGACGCCCGGGCCGATGGCGGCGAGGCCGTAGGCGACCGCACCCAGCGAGCCGGAGACGCCGGCGGCCTCGACGACCTGGTTGGCAATAGCAGACATTTTTCGTGGATTCCTTCTGGTCGAACCGGCAGACGGACCTACCGGTTGGGCTAGGGGTTCGGGTGGTTCGGTCGGCCGCTCTTAGTGGGCGGCCTGGACGCCCTCGCCCACGTACTGGGCGGTGAGCATCGTGAAGATGTAGGCCTGCAGCGCCTGGATCAGCATCTCGAACGCGGTCAGCACGACCACCATGACGGCGGAGCCGGCGGCGAAGATGAGGCTGAAGGTGGCGCTGGCGAGGTACCAGGTGGCGATGGTGAAGGTGGCGAGCAGCAGGTGGCCGGCGAACATGTTCGCGAACAGCCGGACCATCAGGGTGAAGGGCTGGATCACCAGCACCCGCAGCCACTCCACCGGCACCAGGATGATCAGCACCGGCCACGGCACGCCCGTGGGCACCACGTTCTTCAGGAAGCCGAAGAAGCCCTGGTTCTTGATGGCCTGGTACCAGTAGGTGATGTAGACCATCAGCATCAGCGAGGCCGGGAACGCGATGAACGCGGTCACCGGGACCTGCGCGACCGGGATGATCTCCATCAGGTTCATCACCCAGATGAAGAAGAACAGGCCCAGCAGGAACGGCACGAACCTGTCGCCGGTCTTGCCGATCATCGGCCGGGCGATCTGGTCGCGGATGAACAGGTAGCCCATCTCGCCCAGGTTCTGGATGCCGCGCGGCACCAGCTTCGGCTTGCTGAACGCGGCCCAGAAGAACCAGACCACCAGGCCGGCGCTGATCAGGGCGAGCAGTTCCGGCTTGTAGAAGCCGATGCTCCCGATGTGGAAGATGGCCTTGAGGTTGAAGTCCGTCACGGACGGGGCCTCGAAGCCGCAGTTCGTTCCCGCGTGAGAGTTGGTCGCGGAACAATCGCTGCTTGCGAGCAGCACGGTGCTCGCGATCGTACTCACCGGTTCACTCCTTCGGCCTTGCGCATGGGGGTCACCATCCGTGGTGGCTGACGCTTGGGTTCTGCTGGGTATTCTTCATCCGCCGCGGGGGCGGGTACGCATGGGGGTCTCGGGCACGGCGAGGCCTGGGCTCAGCGCTGCTTGCCGCCGCCGGCCCGGTTGGCCACCCAGATCGTGTACGCCAGCGATACGACCATGCCGAAGAGCACGCCGAACAGCAGCAGGATCGGGTGGCCGAGCCAACGGCCTAGCAGGTAGCCGACGCCTCCGTAGACCAGCAGCGAGGCGGCCATGTGCCCGACGACGGTCCACATCATGGATTCCATCGCCCGGGCCTCGCGGCGCTCGCGCTCGTCCTTCGACTCGTCCGTCTCGTGCGGGTCCACAGGACTCAGCCCGATGCGGGTCTCGTCGTCACGGTCGGCCGACCCTTCGGGGGTTCGGGTCGTCGGGCTCATCACCCGCACCGATTCGTGCTCCGGCGTGCTCACGGCACAGCTGCGCGCCACGGCGGCGGCGCAGCTGGTGTCCCGGACGGGCGCGGTGGCTCGTGCGGGCTACGGCATGGCGGGAGCGGGCACTCATGGCCGCGGCTCCACGTAGAGGACCTTGCTCTTGACCATCGTGCGCACCTGGGTGGCGCTCCAGGTCAGGATCAGGGCGACGGCGGAGAAGCCGAACACCTGCCCGTTGAACAGGGTGGTCCCCTGGAAGGCGTTGAGGATGGCGGCCAGCGCGATGATCTTGACCATGTAGCTGCCCAGCGCGGCGATCATCATCGCCTGCGGGCTCACCTTGGCGGCGCGGCCGACGACGTACACCGAGATCATGAAGAAGACGGTCACCACGGCGAGCGCGAGCACGGCTCCGAGCGCTCCCTTGCCGCCGGCGACCAGGGCCCCCACGCCGACGCAGACAAGGCCGACGGCTGCCGTGGGCACGGCGGACTGCCGTAGCGCGCGGACGTCTTCGGCCTGCATGTCGGTCTCCGGGGCGGTCATCGTGTGGCTGCCGGGGATTCGGCTTGACTCACTTGTGGATCTTCGAACTCTCAAGGTCCGCAACCGGGGCGCACGGGTCGTACGACTGCTCCGATCGGGTTTCCTCTTCTGCTCGTGAAACCTATCACAAGTGCCGCTACCCGTCTCGCACGGGGGCACGTGGTATGGATCACTCCACCGTACGACCTGGTCAGGAGCGGGGCTGCCGAGTGTTTTCGAGTCCTGATCCGGTGTGCGCCAACTGGCGTTCCGCCGCCGTTTCCCCGGCCGCGGCGTGCCGGCCGCGCGCCTTCTCCGGGCGCACCCGGCCGGCCCGGTCGTCGAGGTGCCTGCGCACCCGCGGCAGCAGCAGGCCGATCAGGCCGAGGGCGGCGAAGCCCATCGCGCCGAGCACGATCGGCCGGGACTGCGAGGAGACCGAGAACATCACGACCGTGAACGAGATCAGCGCCGACCAGAAGTACATGATCAGCACCGCGCGGCGCTTGGAGTGGCCGATCTGCAGCAGCCGGTGGTGCATGTGCTCGGCGTCCGCGGAGAACGGCGAGCGCCCGGCCCTGGTCCGCCGGACCACGGCCATCACCGTGTCGGCGACCGGCAGGGCCACCGCGCAGAACGGCAGCACCAGCGGCAGGAAGGCGGGGACCGCCTTATAGGTGGCGGTGCTCTGGGATCCGGCGACGAACTTGAGCTGGTCCGGGTCGATCAGGCCGAAGGCGAAGATCGTGATGACCGCCAGCAGCATCCCGATCATCATCGAGCCGGAGTCGCCCATGAAGATGCGCGCCGGAGACCAGTTGTGGCACAGGAAGCCCACGCACATCCCGATCAGGATCACCGAGACCGTGGCGGCCGGGACGATCGAGCTGATGTCGTAGCCGTGCTGCAGCCGGTAGGCGTAGACGAAGTAGCAGCTGGCCGCGATCGCCACCATGCCGGCGGCGAGGCCGTCGAGGCCGTCGACGAAGTTCACCGCGTTGATCATGCCGACGATCAGGAACACCGAGAGGGTGACCGCGAGGTTGGGCTCGAGGCTGATGATGCCCACGCCCGGGATGGAGATCCAGGTCAGCTGAACGCCCATCAGCACCATGATCGAGGCCGCGAGCGTCTGCCCGGCGAGCTTGATCAGCGCGTCCACGCCCCAGCGGTCGTCCACGATGCCGATCACGATCAGCATCGTGCAGCCGATCAGCAGCGCCGGGACCGCCTGGGAGGACTGGAAGAAGCGGATCTGCATCATCGGCAGCTTCGAGGCCGCGAGCATGGCGGCCAGGAAGCCGAGGTACATGCCCACCCCGCCGAGCCGGGGCGTCGGGGTGGTGTGCACGTCCCGGTCCCGCGGCGGGGTCCACGCGCCGAACCGGAATGCGGCGTCGCGCACCGGCCCGGTCGCGAGGTAGGTCACGACCCACGCGATCATCAGGACGGCCAGGTACTCGCGCATCGCGGCTTGATCGCCACCTTCCGACGGCCCTCGACTGTCTACTGGAGTGGAGCTTCAGGGTAGCCGTATCGGCGCACCCTCGCAGACAGACGCTCACCCGCCCGGCCCGGTTTCCGGCGTTGGGCCAGGCGGGTCAGCCGGCGTTGCGCGAGTGCTCGTCAGCCGTACAGAGGGAAGCGTGAGACCAGCTCGGCGACCTCGTCGGCGATCGCGGGCTCGGGGTTGCGCACCGCCCGGGCGACGAGGTTCCCGACGACCTTCATCTCCGGCTCGCGCATGCCCTGCGTCGTGACGGCGGCGGTGCCGACCCGGATGCCCGAGGAGAGCATCGGCTTGGCGGTGTCGTACGGGATGGCGTTGCGGTTGAGGATGATGCCCGCCCGCTCGCAGCGCTGCTCGGCCTCGCGGCCGCTGACGCCGCGTCCGGCGGCAATGTGGATGCCGCGGATGTCGAGCAGGGCCAGGTGGGTGTCGGTGCCCCCGCTGACCGGGCGCATGCCCTCCTCGGCGAGCGCCGCCGTCAGCGCCCGGCAGTTGGCCACGACCTGCTGGCTGTACGCGGCGAACTCGGGCGTGGCCGCCTCGCCGAAGGCCACCGCCTTGGCCGCGACCGCGTGCATCAGCGGGCCGCCCTGGGCGAACGGGAACACCGCGCGGTCGATCGCGTCGGCCAGCGCGGCCCTGCACAGGATCGCGCCGCCGCGCGGGCCGCGCAGCGTCTTGTGCGTCGCGATGGTCACCACGTCGGCGTACGGCACCGGGGAGGGCACCGCTCCGCCGGCCACGAGGCCGGCGATGTGCGCCGCGTCCACCAGGAGGTAGGCGCCCACCTCGTCGGCGATCTGCCGGAAGGCGGCGAAGTCGATCAGCCGCGGGTACGCGGTGGCCCCGCAGATGATCAGCCGCGGCCGGTGCGCCCGAGCGAGCTCGCGCATGCGGTCGTAGTCGATCAGCTCGTTGTCCTCGCGCACCGGGTAGCCGATGGCCTGGAACCAGGTGCCGGAGAAGTTGCCGGGCGAGCCGTGCGTCAGGTGGCCGCCGTGCGGCAGCGCCATCGCCAGCACGCGATCGCCGGGGTGCAGCAGCGCCGCGTAGACCGCGAGGTTGGCCGAGGCGCCGGAGTGCGGCTGGACGTTGGCGTGCTCGGCGCCGAACAGCTCCTTGGCGCGGTCCACGGCGAGCCGCTCGGCCCGGTCCACCTCGGCGCAGCCCCCGTAGTAGCGGCGGCCTGGGTAGCCCTCGGCGTACTTGTTGGACAGGACGGAGCCGAGCGCGGCGAGCACCGCCGGGGAGGTCGGGTTCTCGCTGGCGATCAGCTGCAGGCTTGCGCGCTGGCGTTCCAGCTCGTCCAGGACGATTCCGGCCACCTGAGGATCCGTGCGGACCAGGGCGGCGAAATCCGGGCCGTAGAAGGGGGCTGCGGCATGCGGCGTCGGGTGGGCCGGAGCGGCGACGGCGGCCATCGTGACCACGCTCCTCGAGAGAGGGAAATCCGGGGATCCGTGCGGTTACCAGTCCACAGTAGGTGCGGATCCGGGTTCTGGCACCAGGACTCGTCCGGGGGTCTCGTGCGGCCTCGTGCGGTCCCGTTCACGCGGGGCTCACGCTCGCCGGCGCCGACCCCGTGAGCGCGCGACCACGCTCCGGACACAGGGAAAGAGTCACACTACTTTTCGGCCATTACGGTTACACTCTCGGTGATAAATGATGATGAAATGTATACCGAGCGTCATATCCTTATCACTGGCAGTTGATGTGATCCTGCCCACGTACGCTTTAATTTGAAATCGAGCTGAAGGTCTGTTTACCGTCGAAGACGCCTGGCAATCCGGGCACCGTGATCGCGAACGCCTAATCCAGCCCTTCGATCACGGCAACCAAACCCAGTGGGGCTGGAGCGGAGGAACCAACTTCCGCCCGGTGACGGGATTATCCCCCGTCCCGCGGCTAGGGGTGAATCCTTCTGGGGACCGTGGTCTTCCGGGGTAGGGCTACTTTCCGGCCCGAATCCGACAGCTCACTTCGCAGGCGTGGGAGAGGAAAAGACTTCAGCATGCCCAAGCACGCCCTGACCTCCAAGTTCACCCGCCGCGCCATCGCCACCGCCGCCATCGCCGGTGCCGCCATCGCCGTTCCGGTCGCCATGGCCGGGACCGCCTCCGCCTCGTCGGTGAACTGGAGCGCCATCGCGAACTGCGAGTCGAGCGGCAACTGGTCGATCGACACCGGCAACGGCTTCTACGGCGGTCTGCAGATCACCAAGTCCACCTGGGACGCCTACGGCGGCGACCAGTACGCCGCGTACCCGAACCAGGCCTCCGAGGCCGACCAGATCGCCGTCGCCGAGAACATTCTCGCCGGCCAGGGCATCGGCGCCTGGCCCGTCTGCGGCGCCAACGCCGGCAGCTCGACCAGCTACAGCGGCACCAACACCTCCGGCTCGGGCTCGTCCTCCTCGGACACCTCCTCGAGCAGCTCCTCGTCCTCGTCCTCCGACACCAGCTCGAGCTCGTCCTCCTCGGACAACAGCTCCAGCTCCTCGTCGAGCTCGAACAACAGCTCGTCCTCCACGAGCTCGGACAACTCCTCGTCCTCCACGAGCACCAGCTCGTCGAGCGGCAGCTACACCGTCCAGTCCGGCGACACGCTCTCGAGCATCGCCGCCAAGGAGGGCGTCTCCGACTGGCACACGCTGTACACCAACAACGAGTCGACCATCGGCTCGAACCCGAACCTGATCTACCCGGGCCAGGTTCTCAACCTCGGCTGAGGTTAGCCGTTTCAAAAAGAATTCCCGGACGCGCTCTTGAGTGCGTCCGGGAATTCTGCATTCCCGGAAAAGACGGGAATACGAAGGTCAGCGGGTCAGATTCGTCGCGACCTTGGCGATCTCCTCGAAAGTCAGACCGCCCTCGCGCAGCAGTTTCGGCGTCTCTCCGGTGAGGTCCACAATGGAGGACGGCGTGTTGTCCACGGTCTGTCCGCCGTCCAGGTAGACGTCGACGGCGGTGCCGAACTGGTCCTGCGCCTCGGAGGCGGTGACCGCCGCCGCGCGGCCGGCCTTGTTCGCCGAGGAGACGCCGAGCGGGCCGGTCTGGGTCAGCAGCTCGATCGCCACCGGGTGCAGCGGCATCCGCAGCGCGACGGTGCCGCGCGCGTCGCCGAGGTCCCACTGCAGCGAAGGCTGGTGCCTGGCCACGATGGTCAGCGCGCCCGGCCAGAAGGCGTCGACCAGGTCCCAGCCGTTCTCCGGGAACTTCGAGACCAGCCCGTGCAGCGTGCTCGGCGAGCCGACCAGCACCGGGACCGGCATGTCCCGGCCGCGGCCCTTGGCCGCGAGCAGTGCGGCGATCCCGCTGCTGGAGAAGGCGTCGGCGCCGATGCCGTAGACGGTGTCGGTCGGCAGCACGATCAGATCGCCCCGGCGGACGGTCGCGGCGGCCTCGCGCAGGCCGATCGCCCGCTGGTCCGGCTCGGCGCAGTCGTAGCGACGGCTCACGGTACTCTCAGCCTCCTGATGAATCGACCTGACCCGCGGTCAGGGGCGTTGCCCGTCCTTCCGGGCGGTGAAGAATCGCGGTCGGCCGGTGAGGTCGCGATGGTCGCCGGCCTCCACCCAGCCATACTCTTCCAGGAAGATCCGCTGCACGGAACCGCCCTGCTGGTCCGAGTGCTCCACGGCCAGCCAGCGGCCCGGCCGCAGCAGCCGGTGCGCGGTGCGCTCGAGCGCGCGGATCATGTCCAGGCCGTCCTCGCCGGAGAAGAGCGCGAGCTCGGGATCGTACTCGCGGGCCTCGGGCGCGACGTGCTCCCACTCGGTCAGCGGGATGTACGGCGGGTTGGAGATGACCAGGTCCACCTGGCCGTCGAGCTCGGGCAGCGCGGTGCGCGCGTCCGCCTGGTGCAGGATCACCCGGCTGCCCTCGACGTTGCGCCTGGTCCACACCAGGGCCTCGTCGGACAGCTCCACGGCGTGCACCTGCGCGCGCGGCACCTCCTGCGCTATGGCCAGCGCGATCGCGCCGGAACCTGAGCACAGGTCCACGATCAGCGGCTCGGCGATGTCCAGCTCGCGCAGCCGGTCGATCGCCCAGCCGACCATGACCTCGGTCTCCGGCCGGGGCACGAACACCCCGGGGCCGACCTCGAGCTCCAGGTAGCGGAAGTAGGCGCGGCCGGTGATGTGCTGCAGCGGCTCGCGGTTCTCCCGCCGGGCCACCGCCTCCCAGTAGCGCGCGTCGAAGTCGCCGTCGCGCACGGTGTGCAGCCGGCCGCGGGTCACCCCGTGCGTCCAGGCGGCGAGCTCCTCGGCGTCCGCGCGCGGCGAGTCCACCCCGGCCTCGGCCAGCCGCGCGGCGGCGAGCGCCACCTCCGACAGCAGCAGGTTCAGGCTCGGCGTCGTCGCGCGGGTCGTCTCGGAGGGGGTGGTCATCGCCCGCTCAGTCCCCGTTCCCGGCGAGCTTGGCCGCGAGGTCGGCGTCCACGCAGGACTGGATCACCGCGTCCAGGTCGCCGTCCAGCACCTGGTCGAGGTTGTACGACTTGTAGCCGGTGCGGTGGTCGGAGAGCCGGTTCTCCGGGAAGTTGTAGGTGCGGATGCGCTCCGAGCGGTCCACCGTGCGGATCTGGCTCTTGCGCTGGTCCGAGGCCTCCTTCTCGGCCTCCTCCTGGGCGAAGGCGAGCAGCCGGGCGCGCAGGATCCGCATCGCGGACTCCTTGTTCTGCAGCTGCGACTTCTCGTTCTGGCAGGAGACCACGACGCCGGTCGGCAGGTGGGTGATGCGCACCGCGGAGTCGGTGGTGTTGACCGACTGGCCGCCGGGGCCGGAGGAGCGGAACACGTCGATGCGCAGGTCGTTCGCGTTGATCTCGACGTCGACCTCCTCGGCCTCGGGCAGCACCAGCACGCCCGCCGCGGAGGTGTGGATCCGGCCCTGCGACTCGGTCACCGGCACGCGCTGCACCCGGTGCACGCCGCCCTCGTACTTGAGCCTGGCCCAGATCCCCTCGCCCGGCTGCGGCGTGCCGCGCCACTTGACGGCGAGTGAGACGTCCTTGTAGCCGCCGAGATCCGAGTCGGTGGACTCGATCAGCTCGGTCTTCCAGCCCTGGCGCTCGGCGTAGCGCAGGTACATCCGCAGCAGGTCGCCGGCGAACAGCATCGACTCCTGGCCGCCCTCGCCCGCCTTGATCTCGAGGATGACGTCCTTCTCGTCGCTCGGGTCGCGCGGGATCAGCAGCTCCTGCAGCCGGTGCTCGAGCTCGCCGCGGCGCTCCTGCAGTTCGGTGACCTCGTCGGCGAAGGACGGGTCCTCCGCCGCGAGCTCGCGGGCGGCCTCGACGTCCTCGCCGTTGGCCTGGTACGCCCGGTACGTCTCGGCGATCGGCCCGAGCTCCGCGTAGCGCTTGCCCAGCTTGCGGGCCAGGGCCTGGTCGGCGTGCACGTTCGGATCGGCCAGCCTCGCCTCGAGCTCCGCGTACTCGACGAGAAGCTCCTCGATCGCTTCGAACACCCGGGTCCACTGCCTTTCGGAAACTGCGCTTGTGTCGCTGTCGGATGAGCGGGTCACCGGCACGGGGCCGGATACGCGAGACGGCGCCAGCGGAGCGGGGTCGAACACACCCGCAACGCCGGCGCCGTCGTGGGCGCTACTTCTTCTTGCCGAAGCGCGCCTCGAACTTCGCGACCCGGCCGCCGGTGTCGAGGATGCGCTGCTTGCCCGTGTAGAACGGGTGGCACTGCGAGCAGGTGTCCGAGCTGATCTTGCCGCTGGTGACGGTCGACCGCGTCTCGAAGGTGTTGCCGCAGGCACAGGTCACCGTGGTGACCACGTACTCGGGGTGGATACCGGGCTTCATGGATGCTCCTAGGGGTTCTCAGGCCGCCGGGTCGCCTCCGCGAGGATCGCGGGGCGTGAACCGGACCGACGTACCATCCTACAACGACGGGAGGCCGGGTATTCCCGGCCTCCCGAACGTGCAAACTTACTCGCCGCCGCCGGGCGTCGACTTCTGGATCGTCATCAGGAACTCGGCGTTGGACTTGGTCTTCTTCATCCGGTCGAGCAGCAGCTCCATCGCCTGCTGCTGGTCGAGCGCGTGCAGCACCCGGCGCAGCTTCCAGATGATGGCCAGCTCCTCGGCGCCCAGCAGGATCTCCTCCTTGCGGGTGCCGGACTGGTCGACGTCCACGGCCGGGAAGATGCGCTTGTCCGCGAGCCGCCGGTCGAGCTTGAGCTCGAGGTTGCCGGTGCCCTTGAACTCCTCGAAGATGACCTCGTCGGCCTTCGAGCCGGTCTCCACCAGCGCGGTGGCCAGGATGGTCAGCGAGCCGCCGTGCTCGATGTTGCGCGCCGCGCCGAAGAAGCGCTTCGGCGGGTAGAGCGCGGTCGAGTCCACACCGCCGGACATGATGCGGCCGGAGGCGGGGGCGGAGAGGTTGTAGGCGCGGCCGAGCCGGGTCATCGAGTCCAGCAGGACGACGACGTCCTGGCCCAGCTCGACCAGGCGCTTGGCCCGCTCGATGGCGAGCTCCGCGACGATCGTGTGGTCCTCGGCGGGGCGGTCGAAGGTGGAGGCGATGACCTCGCCCTTGACCGAGCGCTGCATGTCGGTGACCTCTTCGGGGCGCTCGTCCACGAGCACGACCATGAGGTGCACTTCCGGGTTGTTCGTGGTGATCGCGTTGGCGATCGCCTGCAGCACCATCGTCTTGCCGGCCTTCGGCGGCGAGACGATCAGGCCGCGCTGGCCCTTGCCGATCGGGGCCACCAGGTCGATGATCCGGGTGGTCAGCTTGCCGGGCTCGGACTCCAGGCGCAGCCGCTCCTGCGGGTAGAGCGGGGTCAGCTTGTTGAAGTCCGGGCGCTGCGCCACCTGGTCGGGGGCCAGGCCGTTGATCGAGTCCAGGCGCACCAGCGCGTTGAACTTCTCGCGGCGCTCGCCCTCGCGCGGCTGGCGCACGGCGCCGACGATCGCGTCGCCCTTGCGCAGGCCGTAGCGGCGCACCTGGGCGAGCGAGACGTAGACGTCGTTGGAGCCGGGCATGTAGCCGGTGGTGCGCACGAAGGCGTAGCTGTCGAGCACGTCCAGGATGCCCGCGATCGGGATCAGGACGTCGTCCTCGGCGAACTGCGGCTCGGCGCTCTGGTTCTCGAAGTCGCGCCCGCGGGTGCGGCCGCGGCCCCGCTCGCGGAAGCGGCGGTTGCCGTCCTCGCCGCCGCCCTGCTGCTCGTTGCGCCCGCCCTGGCCCTGCTGCCGGCTGTCCCGGCCGCCGCCCTGGCTCTCGCGGCCGCCGCCCTGGCCGTCCCGGCCGCGGCGGCGCTCGCGCTCGCGCTCCCGGCGCGAGGGACGCTGCTGCTGGTCGGGCTGCTGGTCGGACTGCGCGGTGCCCTGGGCCTGCTGCGGCTGCGCGGTGGCGGCCGGGGCGTCGACCACCGCGGTGGCGGTCTGGGCGGCGACGGTCTCGCCCGACGCGGCGGCCTGAGCCTGCTGCCGGCCGCGGCGGCTCGGCCGCTCGGCCGGCGCGTCGCCCTGGGTCTGCACCGGGGTCTCGGCGCGCTGCTGCTCGGGGATCCGCTGCTGCGGGCTCGCCTGCGGCGCGGAGGCGGCGCGGCGGCCGCGGGTGCGCTCGCGCGCCGGCGCGGCGGTCTCGGCGGCCGGCTCGGCCGCGGCCGGAGCCTCCGACGGCGCGTCCTTCGACGCGCGCGCCGCGGCGCCCTTGCCGCGCGAGGAGGCCTCCCGCGGCGAGGCTGCGACCGCGTCGCCCGACTGCACACCGCCGCCCTGGCGCTGCTCGATCGCCTCGATCAGCGCGCTCTTGGGCATGCGCGTCACGCCCTTGACGCCGAGCTCCGCGGCCTTGAGCCGGAGCTCGGGCAGCAGCAGGGCCGCGAGACCCGAGCCGCCGCCGGTGGATCGGCGACGTGCGGTGGTCAGTTCGGTGGTATCGCTCACGAAGGGTCCTTCCCTGGAGCGGGCGCCGCGCGGCGTGATGCCGGAGCGGCGACCGGTCGTGCCCCCGGGGACCGTGCGAGAAGCAGGTCCGACCGGTAGGGCCATGGGTTCAAAGGCCTGGCCGTCGAGGGGCCGTCCGGGTGGCGGCGCGCATACGGCCGCGCGCACGGGACGTCCGTGGCGGGACAACCAGGAGGAGGGGGCAACAGTGCTCGAACGCCCGGCGGGAACGGTGGCCTGCGAAGGTTCCATCGAGGGAACCTACCCAGCCCACATACCGCCGCGAACACCGGTTGCGGTTACCAGACTAACACTTTCTCGCCGAAGTGGCATTCCCCACCTTCTGTGTACACGGCGTTTCGCCGCCCTTGCCGCGCGGCGCCGGGCGCGAGGGCCGCGCGCGCCGCTCAGCGCGCCTTCTCGTCGTCGACGACCACCCCGACGGCCGCGACGGGCAGTTCCGCGGCGCCCCAGTTCGAGTCGCCCACCCGCGGATCCACGCCGCGAGCATACTCCGCCGCGCGCAGCGCGGGTGCGCCGGAAACGCCGAAGGCGAGCACCGAGGGGCCGGCGCCGGAGACCACCGCGGGGTGCCCGTCGGCCCGCAGCCGGGCGATGAGCTGGGCGCTCTGCTCCATCGCCGGGGCGCGGTAATCCTGGTGGAGACGGTCCTCGGTGCCCGCGAAAAGCAGTTCCCTGCGTCGTTCCGCGGCGAGCCCGGGCGTGGTCAGCGCGAGCGCGAGCAGCCCGGAGCGGCCCGCGTTGAACGACGCGTCGGCGTGCGGCACGTCCTTGGGCAGCAGACCGCGCGCGACGTGCGTGGAAAGGGGCTGCGACGGCACGAAGAGGAAGGCTGAGATCTCCTCGGCCGGGTCGAGCCTGAGCACGTCCACGCCGTCCGGCTGCCGCCACGCGGTGGTGAATCCGCCGACGAGGCAGGGCGCGACGTTGTCCGGGTGCCCTTCCAGCTCCGTGGCGAGGTCCAGGGCGCCGTACGCGTCGAGTTCCAGCTCCCCGTCCGCGACCAGGGCCCGCGCGGCCATGACGCCCGCGCAGATGGCCGCCGAGGATGAGCCGAGGCCGCGCCCGTGCGGGATCCGGTTGACGCAGCGCACCCGCAGCCCGGGCGGCGCCACGCCGAGCCGGCCGAACGCCGCCCTCAGGGACCTGACGATCAGATGATTTTCATCAACGGGCAGGGATTCGGCGCCTTCTCCGCTGATCTCGATCTCGAGACCGGAGTCGGCCACCTCGACGGTCACCTCGTCGCGCAGCTCCAGCGCGAGCCCGAAGGCGTCGAAGCCGGGGCCCAGGTTGGCGCTCGTCGCCGGGGGGCGGACGGTCACCGGACCCCGGCGCAGTCGTGCGTCGAGCGTCACGCGAGCCCCAGGACCCCGGCGGCGCTGACGGTGTCGCAGGCGACCTTCGGCGGGCGCGGCGCGCCGTTGATGGCCCAGTCCGCGTCCTTGAGCCCGTTGCCGGTCACGGTGACCGTGATGCGCTGCCCCTTGTCGAGGCGGCCCTCCTCGGCCAGCTTGAGCAGCCCCGCCACGCCCGCGGCGCTGGCCGGCTCGACGAACACGCCCTCCTGCGAGGACAGCAGCCGGTAGGCCGAGAGGATCTGACGGTCGGTCACCGACTCGATCAGGCCCTCGGACTCCTCGCGAGCGGCGATGGCCAGGTCCCAGGACGCCGGGTTGCCGATCCGGATCGCCGTGGCGATGGTCTGCGGGTTGGCGACCGGGGCGCCGGAGACGAACGGGGCTGCGCCGGCCGCCTGGAAGCCGAACATCCGCGGCCGGCGGGTGGCCACGCCGTCCTTCGCGTACTCGGTGTAGCCCTTCCAGTAGGCGGAGATGTTGCCCGCGTTGCCCACCGGCAGCACGTGCACGTCCGGCGCGTCGCCGAGCGCGTCCACGATCTCGAAGGCGGCGGTCTTCTGCCCCTCGAGCCGGTCCGGGTTGACGGAGTTGACCACGGCCACCGGGTACTTCTCGCCGAGCTCGCGGACCATGGTGAGGCAGTCGTCGAAGTTGCCCGCGACCTGCAGGATCTTCGCGCCGTGCGCGAGGGCCTGGCTGAGCTTGCCCATGGCGATCTTGCCGTCCGGGATCAGCACCGCGCACAGCATGCCGGCGCGCACCGCGTAGGCCGCGGCGGACGCGCTGGTGTTGCCGGTGGACCCGCAGATCACCGCCTTGGCGCCGTCCTCGGCGGCCTTGGAGATGGCCATCGTCATCCCGCGGTCCTTGAAGGAGCCGGTCGGGTTCATCCCCTCGACCTTGAGGTAGACCTCGCAGCCGGTGAGCTCGGAGACGGCCTGGGCGGGCACGAGCGGCGTGCCGCCCTCGCCGAGCGTCACCACCGGGGTATCGGCCGTCACCGGCAGCCGGTCCCGGTACTCCTCGATCAGCCCGCGCCACTGGCGCCCGACCTGGATGCTCATGATGGTCTCTCCTCCTGCTGCCCAGCCATCATCGTCAATCGCCTTCCACGCGCATCACCGAGGCGACGGCGCGCACCGTGGGCATCGCCCGCAGCTTCTCCACGGTGCCGCTCAGGGCGGCGTCGCTGGCCGCGTGGGTGGAGACCACGAGCCGCGCGTCGTCCCCGCGGCCCTCCTGGCGCACCGTCTGGATCGACACGTCCTGCTGCGCGAAGATCTGCGCGACCTGCGCGAGCACGCCGGCCTTGTCGTCCACGTCGAGCGAGATGTGGTAGCGGGTGCGCGCCTCGCCCATCGGGCTCACCCGCAGGTCGGCGTAGGCGGACACGCCGGGGGCCCGGCCGCCGTTCACCCGGTTGCGGCACACGGCCACCAGGTCGCCGAGCACGGCGCTCGCGGTCGGCGTGCCGCCGGCGCCGGGGCCGTAGAACATCAGCTGGCCGGCGGCCTCGGACTCGACGAAGACCGCGTTGTAGGCCTCGCGCACCCCGGCCAGCGGGTGCGAGCGCGGGATCATCGCCGGGTGGACCCGCGCGGTGACCGATTCGCGCTCCTTGTCCACCTCGCAGATGGCCAGCAGCTTCACGACCGAGCCCATCTCCCGGGCCGAGGCCACGTCGGAGGCGGTGACCCGGGTGATGCCCTCGCGGTAGACGTCCGCGGCGGTCACCTTGGTGTGGAAGGCGAGCGAGGCGAGGATCGCGGCCTTGGCGGCGGCGTCGAATCCCTCGACGTCGGCGGTCGGGTCGGCCTCCGCGTAACCCAGCTCGGTGGCCTCCTCGAGCGCCTCGTCGAAGCCGGCGCCGGTGGAGTCCATCCGGTCCAGGATGAAGTTGGTGGTGCCGTTGACGATGCCGAGCACCCGCTCGACCTTGTCGCCGACGATCGACTCGCGCAGCGGCCGCAGCAGCGGGATGGCCCCGGCAACGGCGGCCTCGTAGTAGAGGTCCACGCCGAACTTGTCGGCCGCGGCGTGCAGTTCGGCCCCGCGCTCGGCCAGCAGCGCCTTGTTCGCGGTGACCACGCTCGCGCCTGCCTCCATGGCGCTCAGGATCAGGCTGCGGGCCGGCTCGATGCCGCCGATGACCTCGATGACCACGTCGTTGTCCGGCCGGGCCGCGAGCTCGCGGGCGTCGGTGGTGAACAGCTCAGGGTCGACCGGCAGGTTGCGCGCGCGGGCCGGACGGCGGACCGCGATGCCGGACAGCTCGACCGGCGAACCGATCCGGGCCGCGAGGTCCGCGCCCGTCGTCGTCATGAGCCGGGCCACCTCGGAGCCGACGACCCCGCAGCCCAACAACGCCACCTTGAGTGGGCGCTCGCTCATGATCTCGAACCTCTCGTATCCGGCGTGTGTCCGACCAGTCTCACCTTTCGGTCGCGGGAAGTCCCACGACGTCCACTGGGTGAGACCGGAAGTCTTGCGGTTCGCGGCCCGCGCGACAAGCGCGTTTCAGCCGAGATCGAGTGCCAGCAGGTCCTCTTCCGTCTCCCGGCGCACCAGCACCCGCTCGGCGCCGTCGAGCACGGCGAGCACCGGCGGACGCAGGGCGTGGTTGTAGTTCGAGGCCATCGAGCGGCAGTAGGCGCCGGTCGCGGCGACCGCGAGCAGGTCGCCGGGGCCCACGTCGGCGGGCAGCCAGGTGTCCTTCACCACGATGTCACCGGACTCGCAGTGCTTGCCGACCACGCGGGCGAGCATCGGCTCGGCCTCGGAGGTGCGGGACGCGAGCGCGCACGTGTACTCGGCGTCGTAGAGGGCGGTGCGGATGTTGTCGCTCATCCCGCCGTCCACCGACACGTACGTGCGCAGGCCCTCGAGCGGCTTGACCGTGCCGACCTCGTAAAGGGTGATCCCGGGCGGGCCGGAGATGGCGCGGCCCGGCTCGACCGTGATCCGCGGCGTCGGCAGGCTGTAGCCGAAGCACTCGCGCGCCACGATCGCCTTGAGCGAGGCCACGATCGTGAACGCGTCCTCCGGGTCGTCCTCGCTGGTGTACGCGATGCCCAGGCCGCCGCCGAGGTCGAGCTCGGGCAGCGCGACGCCGTGCTCCTCGCGGATGGCGGCGAGCAGCCCGACGGCGCGGTGCGCGGCGGTCTCGAAGCCGGCGGTGTCGAAGATCTGCGAGCCGATGTGCGAGTGCAGGCCGACCAGTTCGAGCGAGCCGCGGTGCTTGAACACCCGGCGCACGGCCTCTGCGGCCTCGCCGCCGGCCAGCGAGAAGCCGAACTTCTGGTCCTCGTGCGCCGTGGCGATGAACTCGTGAGTGTGCGCCTCGACGCCGACGGTCACCCGGACCATCACCCGCGCCACGGCGCCGCGGTCGGCGGCCAGCTGCGCGAGCCGCTCGATCTCCTGTTGCGAGTCCACGACGAAGCGGCCGACCCCGGCGTCCAGCGCCCGGGTCAGCTCCTCGACGGTCTTGTTGTTGCCGTGGAAGGTGATCCGGTGCGCCGGGAACCCGGCCGCCAGCGCTATCGCCAGCTCGCCGCCCGAGCACACGTCCAGGCCGAGGCCCTCCTCGGCGGCCCAGCGGGCGACCGCCTTGGACAGGAAGGACTTGCCCGCGTAGTGCACCGGCGGCTCGTCCCGGCTGTAGTCGCCGAAGGCGGCGAGCCAGGTCTGCGCGCGGCGCCGCCAGTCGGCCTCGTCCAGCACGTAGGCCGGGGTGCCCTGACGCCGCGCCAGCTCGCGCACGCCGAGGCCGCCGAGCGTGAGCTGCCCGGTCTCCTCGTCCCGCGCGGCGGTGATCGGCCAGACCTTCGGGTCGAGCGCGTTCAGATCGGCCGGCGGCGCGCCGACCCCGCCCGCGGGCAGCACGTCGGCGTACCGCGGTCCCGCCGGGTGTGCGGCTCGGCTCATCGCCCGCTCCCTTCCGAGTTCGCCGGCACCGTGCTCACATCCGCTCCGGCGCCGAGACGCCGAGCAGCCCGAGCCCGTTCGCCATCACCGTCTGAGTCGCCTCGGCCAGCCACAGCCGCGCCCGGGTCAGCTCGACCGGAAGTTCCAGATCCCCCTTCGGCAGGATCCGGCACTCCTCATAGAAGCGGTGGTAAACGCCCGCCAGCTTCTCCAGGTACATCGCCACCCGGTTCGCCTCCCGGAACTGGCCAGCCTCCGCGACGACCCGCGGGAACTCGCCGAGCGTGCCGAGCAGGTCGTTCTCCTTCTCGTGGGTGAGCAGCGCCGGGTCGAAGTCCGCGGCGGCGCCCTTGTCGATCCCCATCTCGGCGGCGTTGCGCTTGAGCGAGCACATCCGCGCGTGCGCGTACTGGATGTAGTAGACCGGGTTGTCGGTGGACTGCCGGGTCAGCAGGTCGATGTCGAGCGTGATGTTGGAGTTCGTGGACTGCCGCACCAGCGCGTACCGGGCCGCGTCCACGCCGATCCACTCGACGACGTCGTCGATCGTGATGATGTTGCCCGCCCGCTTGGACATGCGGACCTCTTCGCCGTCCTTGAGCATCTTCACGAACTGGCCGATCAGGACCTCGAGGTCCTTCTCCGGGTCCGCGCCCGCGCAGGCGACGACGGCCTTGAGCCGGCCGACGTACCCGTGGTGGTCCGCGCCGAGCAGGTAGATCGCGGGCGAGAAGCCGCGGTCCCGCTTGTTCAGGAAGTAGGCGGCGTCCGAGGCGAAGTAGGTCTTCTCCCCGTTCGACCGGACCAGCACCCGGTCCCGGTCGTCGCCGAAGTCGGTGGTGCGCAGCCAGACCGCGCCGTCCTTGTCGAAGACGTGCCCCTGCTCGCGCAGCCGGTCCAGCGCCTTCTCGACGGCGCCCGAGTCGTGCAGCGACTTCTCGGAGAACCAGACGTCGAAGTGCGTGCCGAAGTCCTCGGTGGACTTCTGGATCTGAGCGGTCATCAGCCGCAGGCCCTCTTCGCGGAAGACCCGCAGCTGCTCCTGCTCAGGCAGCTCCTTCACGCCCGGGTTCGCGGCGACGATCTCGGCCGCGATGTCCAGGATGTACTCGCCGACGTAGCCGTCCTCCGGCACCGGCCGGCCGTGCGCCGCGGCGTGCAGCGAGGCGGCGAACTTGTCGATCTGGGTGCCGGCGTCGTTGATGTAGTACTCGGAGACGACCTCCGCGCCTCCGGCGCGCAGGATCCGCGCCAGCGAGTCGCCCACGGCCGCCCAGCGCACGCCGCCGATGTGGATCGGCCCGGTCGGGTTCGCCGAGATGAACTCGAGGTTGATCTTCTGCCCGGCGAAGGTGCCGGTGCGCCCGTAGGAGTCGCCGGCCGTCACGATCGTGCGCGCGAGCTCGCCCTGCACGGCGGCGTCCAGCGTCACGTTGATGAACCCGGGCCCGGCCACCTCGGCCGACTTGATCCCAGCGACCTCCGCCAGCCGCGGCGCCAGCAGCTCGGCCACCTCCCGCGGCGGCCGCCCGGCGCGCTTCGCCAGCTGCAGCGCCACGTTCGTGGCGTAGTCGCCGTGGTCGCGGTTCTTCGGTCGCTCGACGGTGACCTCCAGCGAAGCCAGGACGTCGGCGGGCAGGGCAAGCTCCCCGGCGTCCGCGGTGGAGCGGATCGCGGCGAGCACGGTGGCGGAGAGTTCGGCTGGGGTCACGGGTCAAGGCTACGGGACCGGGGCGGCCGCGCCCCAATCCTGACCGGCACTCGGACGCTCCCACCCCCGGCCTTGGGGCTAGCTCCGGCTATCCCGGCCTTGGGGCTCGCTCCGGCCGTGGGGCTCGCTCCGGCTAGCTCCGGCCTTGGGGCTCGCTCCGGCTACTCCCGGCCTTGAAGCTACCTCCGGCCTTAAGGGCTACCTCCAGCCTTGCCTCCGGCCTTGGGACCACCCCCGGCCGTGGGGCTCCGGCCTTGCCTCCTTGGCGCTACCTCCGGCCTTGGGGCCTTCCCGAGCCCGCGCGGCGGGGCGGCAGCGGCTCCTCCCCCGCGTCCAGGATCTCCAGGATCCGGCGCAGTTCGCTCTGCTCCGCGTTGCCCAGCTTGCCGAACAGCTGCTCCGCGGCCTCCGCGCGCATCCGCCCGACCCGGCTGAGCACGTCGTGCCCCGCGTCGGTCAGCACCACGATCGTCGCGCGCCGGTCCGTCGGGTCGTTCTGCCGGGCGACGAAGCCGGCCGCCTCCAGCGTGTCGACCATGGACGTGATGGAGCGCGGCACCACCTCGAGCGCCTGCGCCAGGTCGGCCATCCGCGGCCGCTCGTAGCGCGAGATCACCCGCAGCGCCCGGGCCTGCGCCTCGGTCAGCCCGAACTGGTCGTACGAGGGCGCCGATCGCCGGCGGATGCGGTGCGCCGTCCGCAGGTAGAGCTCGGCCAGGCTCGGCTCGCCAGTGGCCGCGGCCGAAGGGGCCGACGCGACGCCGCCTTCGGGCGGCGGGCCTGCGGATTCGTGGTCGGACACTAGGGTCATGGTCACACAGTCTATTTGTAAGAGTCGTCTGGGCGAGAGGTCGAAGCAGAAAAAGCTGAAGCTCGACTTAAGACGGCCGACCTTACCGTACGGACCAACTCTGCGGGGTCGAAGGGCTTCGTCAGATACGCCTGCACCCCGAGCTCCCGCCCCCGCGCCAGATCGCTCTCCTGCGCGCACGCCGTGACCATGACCACCGGCAGCCCCTTCGTGGCCGCCGCCCCCCGCAGCCGCGCCAGGGTCGCGAACCCGTCGAGCTGCGGCATCACCACGTCCAGCGTGATCACGTCCGGCAGCACCGTCTCGAGCCGGGCGAGGCAGTCCATCCCGTCCTCCGCGAGGTGCACCTCGAAGCCCTCGAGCTCCAGGTTGACGGCGATCAGCTGCCGGATGACGTCGTTGTCGTCCACGACCAACACCCGCGGCCGCCGCCCGGGCTCGGCGGAACTGCGCAGGTCAACGGTGTCGTCGGACGGGGATGAGGGTGTGGTGGTCACAGGCCCCAAGGTACCCCCGGCCAAACCCGCGCGCGGTCCGTTCCCCGGAACTGGTACAGTTCTCTCCGTTGCCGCCCCCGTAGCTCAGGGGATAGAGCACCGCCCTCCGGAGGCGGGTGCGTAGGTTCGAATCCTACCGGGGGCACTCAGCTTGACCAGGACCGCAGCTCATGGAGCTGCGGTTTTCGTTTCTCTGGGAGTCCTCGGTCAGATGCGTGTTCGACGCCGCTCCCACTCGGAGACGAGCTTCTCGTACGAAGCCCCTTGATACGCCTCCGACATCGCCTGGAGCTGACTCGTCGCGTCCGACGCACCTCACCGCGATGAGCGGTATCGGGCGAGTCCAGGGCAGAGTACGACTTCAGCCGTCCTTTACGAGCCCGGATGCGCTTTCCGCGCGCCGCCGGGTCGGGTCGGCGGCTGGAGGTGTTCGAGTGGGAGGGGGCCGCGGGTGAGGGCGCTGCGCAGGACGAAGATGCTGCGGGCGGCGCTGACGGGTTCGATCGCGAGGACGCGGTCGAGGAGGACTTCCTCGTAGACGGCGAGGCTGGGGACCACCGCCTCGACGAGGAAGTCGGCGTCGCCGGAGACGAGGTGGACTGCTACCACGTAGGGGATCGCGGTCAGGCCCTCTTCGAGTTCGCGGGCGCTCTGGCGGGAGTGGCCGGAGACGGTCAGCTCGATGAATACCGTCAGTTCCAGGCCCAGCTGCTCGCGGTCCAGCTCGGCGCGGTAGCCGCTGATCAGGCCCTGCGCCTCCATCGCTTTCGTGCGGCGGAGGGTGGCGGACGGCGAGAGCGAGACCTCCTCCGCCAGGTCGACGTTCGCGATGCGGCCGTCGCGCTGCAGGCGGGCGAGGATGGCGAGGTCGCTGGCGTCCAGCTCTGGCATCGGATTCTCCGATCAAGGGATTTGGCGACGGAATATTGTGCGATACGCGCTCAGGCAGGTCTAGTTTGCCAGCGGGTGCCGCGGTTTGTGCGCGAAAATTGCAGCATGAGGGGCAATCGGATAGGGGTTCGCACGGCCGCCGGCGCCGCGGGGTCTTCGGATTCATGGGCGCTGTCCGTCCCGCGGGGGTTGTCGCTCTACGTCGGCGCGCTGCTCGGGCCGGGGCTGCTGCTGCTTCCGGGGATCGCGTACGGCCTGGCCGGGCCGGCTTCGATCGTGGCTTGGGGCGGGCTGCTGGCGGTGTCGGGGCTGTTCGCGTTGGTGTTCACGGCGCTCGGGATCGCGCTGCCGGGTGGCGGCGGGGTCGTCGCGTATACGACTGCGGGGCTCGGGCGGCGGGCCGGGCGCGCGGTGGGCTGGTGCTTCGTGACGGCCGTGGTACTCGGGGCGCCGGTGGTGTGCCTGATCGGCGCGGGGTACATCACGGCGCTCACCGGTGGCGGCCGGTTGAGCACGGCGGTGGTGGCCGCGGGGTTGTTGGCGCTCGTCACGACACTGACGCTGGCGGGAGCGCGCATCGGGACGAGCGTGCAGATGGGCATGATTGCGTTGCTGCTGGCGGTGATCGCGGCCGCGGTCGTCGGCTCGCTGCATGCGGCGCGGGCCACGCATTGGACGCCGTTCGCGCCGCATGGGTGGGGTGCGACGGGATCGGCGGCGTCGGTGCTGATGATGTCGTTCGTCGGTTGGGAGGCGATCGCACCGCTGACGCGTCGGCTGGCGGATCCGGGGCGGACTCTGCCGCGGATCACGGCGATGTCGTTCGGGGTCACGGCAGCCATCTACCTCGCGCTGGCCGCGACCGTTATCTCCGTGCTGGGGCCACGCGCGGTGACCAGTGCGCCGATTGCCGAGTTGCTGCGCGTCGCGCTGGGATCGACGGGACCGTACCTTGCCGCGGGCGCTGCCGCGCTGCTCACGCTCGCGACGGTCAACGCCTACCTGACGGGCGCTGCCGCGCTCGCCGCGCACCTGCGCCACGAAGGCGAAGGTGTGGAAGCGGCCGGGAAAGAGCGGCCGAAGGGATTCTTCGTCTTCGTGGGGGTTACGGGGTTCGGCGGGCTGGGTGCGGAGGCGCTAGGGGTGCTCGATCCGGCCCGGATGGTCACGTTGCCCACGGCGTTGTTCCTGGTGGTCTACATCGGATCCACTGCGTCGGCCGCTCGGATTCTGCGCGGACGGATGCGGTGGGCCGCGATCGGCGCGTGCGCGGCGTCGGCGGTGATCCTCGGGTTCTGCGGGCTGCTCGCGGGGTTCGCCGTGCTGGTCGCGGCCGTCGCGTTCACGGCGCAGGCGCGGCGGGCCGGCCGGCTGCGGTTGCCCCGGCTACAGCTTCGCCGTGGCCGGGAGCAGCTCCGCCGCGGTGAGGTCGGGGCGCGGGCGCAGGAGGTGGGCCGGCTGGCGCCAGCGGCCGCGGGTGTCGGTGGAGACGCCGACGGTGACCTCGACGACGAGGGTGGGCTCGACGAGGATCGCCGGGTGGGCCGCGGACCGCTCGAACGCGGCGGTCGGCCGCTCGTCCTGCCAGGGATGGCCAGGGGCCGCGGGGGCGAGTCGGGCGGCCAGCTCGCGTGCGGCGCTCGGGCCGATCGGGACGGTGTGGCCTAGGTACCGCAGGCCGTGCTCCTGGCCGGGGATGCCGAGGTGCAGGACCTCGGGCCGGCGCAGGGAGCCGGTGACGGCGCCGAGGACGACCTCGAGCGAGTCGTGCACGCGGTACTTGGCCCAGCCGCGTTTTCCGGGCAGGTACGGCTGATCGCGGCGCTTGAGGCAGAGGCCTTCGATGCCGAACTCGGTCCACGCCGTGAGCCACAGTCCGATCTCGTCGGGGTCGCTGCTGACCGGGCAGAGGGCGAAGTTCGCCGCCAGCTCGTAGTCCGCGAAGACCCGCTCCAGGCCGCGGCGGCGGACGTCGTACGGCTCGGCGGTCAGGTCGCGGTCGACGAGGTGCAGCAGGTCGAAGGCGATGTAGCTGGCGGGGTGCCCGGCGGCGAGTTCGGCGATGGGACGGCGGCGCTGGCCGTGCCGCTGGAGCAGCAGCTTGAAGTCGAGCTGGCCGGCGTTCCAGATGACCAGCTCGCCGTCGAGCAGCAGGTCGCCGAGTTCGTCCGGCAGGCTCTCGGCGGCGCGGACGATCTCCGGGAACGAGGACGTGAGCTCGACGCCGCGCCGCGAGACCAGGCGCGGGAGCCGGCCGGACTCGCGGGCGAGGAGCGCCCGGAAGCCGTCCCACTTCGGCTCGGCGACCCAGCCCTCGGGCAGCCGCGCCGAGGTCGTGGGGGCCGCGAGCATCGGCTCGCTCGGCAGGCGGAGCACGGGGCTAGCCCGCCTTGCGCGAGGTGGTGCTCTTCTTCGTGGTCTTCTTCGCGGCCGTCTTCTTGGCAGCGGTCTTCTTCGCCGGCGCCGCCTTCTTCGCGGCGGTCTGCTTCGAAGCCGCGGTCTTGCGCGGGCTCGCCGTCTTGGCCGCGGCCTTCTTGGCGGCCGGCGCGGACTCGGCGGCTTCGCCGGAGTCGCCCGACCCGCCGGAGGTCCCGGTCTTGCGGGCCCGCTCGGACTCGATGGCCCGGTTGAGGATCTCCGTGATGTCGATGACGTTCGAGTCCTCGGTCGGCTTGGCGGGCGCGGTCGGCTTGGTGCCGTGCTGCTTGGCGTCGATGAGCTCCTGCATCGCCTCGCGGTACTCGTCGTGCAGGTCCTCGATGGAGAAGCCCTTCGTCACCTCGTCCAGCAGGGACTGGGCCATGCGCAGCTCGTTGGCGTGCACGGTCGCGCTCGGGGTGCGCAGGTCGGCCTGGCGTACCTCGTCCGGCCAGAGCATCGTGTGCAGCATCAGCAGGTCGTCGACCACCCGGACCACCGCGAGGCTCTCCTTGGTGGACAGGGTGACCTTCGCGACCGCGACCTTCCCGGACTCCCGCATCGCCTCGCGCAGCAGCACGTACGGCTTGTCGGGGGCGCGCTTGCCGAGGCCGACGAAGTAGGCCTGGTCGAACTGCATCGGGTCGAACGTGCCGGCGTCGACGAAGCCCTGCACGTCGATCACGTGCAGGCTGGGCACCGGCAGGTTCTCCAGGTCGGCCTTGGTGAGGATGACCTGCTCGTCCTCGTCGACCTCGACGCCCTTGGTGATCTCGTCGTAGGGGACCTCGGACTCCTCGAGCTCGCAGAACCGCTTGTAGCGGATGCGTCCGCCGTCCTTCTCGTGCACCTGGTAGGTCTTGGGGCCTTCGTGCGGCTCGGTGGCCTTGTACAGCTGCACCGGCACGCTGAACAGGTTGATCGCGATCGATCCAGACCACGAGGCTCGCATACATGCCTCCATGTACGGGGATTTCCAGAGTATGCCCGAGCGGATCCGCGTGCAGGTCGGCGAGCGGCAGGTCACGCTCTCCCACCTGGGAAAGCCGCTCTGGCCGGGGTTCAGCAAGGCCGAGGTGCTCGACTACTACCTGAAGGTCGCCGACGTGCTCGTTCCGCACGTGCGACGGCGGCCCGCCTCCTTCCTGCGCTGCCCGACGGGTGCCGACGGGCCGCTGTTCTTCACGCACGAGGCGCCCGACGGCCTGCCGAACTGGATCGCCACCGCCGCGAAGGGCAAGCACACGCAGGTCTCCCTCGACGACACGCCCACCCTGATCAGCGTCGTCAATGCCTACTGCGTGGAGCTGCACGTGCCGCAGTGGACCGCCGACACCGGCCCCGACCTGCACGACCGGCTCATCTTCGACCTGGACCCGGGCGACGGCGCCGACATGACCACCTGCGCGCGCGTGGGGCTGCTCGTCCACGAGCAGCTGCGCGCGGACGGGCTGACCGGCGTGCCGGTGACCAGCGGCGGGCTCGGCCTGCACGTCTACGTCGCACTCGACCCGCCGTGGCGCGTCACGGATGCGACCGGCTACGCGAAGAGCCTCGCCCAGCGCCTGACCTCCGCGCACCGCGACCTGATCACCTTCACGCGCGGGGCCAGGGCGCGGTCGGGCGGCCGCGTCCTGGTCGACTGGCAGCAGAACATAAGCCGCGCCACGACCTCCGCGCCGTACACGCTCAGGATCCGCGACGCGGCGCCCGGGGTGTCGGCCCCGGTGACCTGGCGCGAGGTGGAGCAGGCCACGAAGCGGCCGTTCGCGTTCACCCCGGCCGACGTTGTGGCACGGATCACCGAGCACGGCGATCACGCCCTCGGCCTGCTCGAACCCGCGCCCTACTGACCGTCAGGTCGCCGGGCCCGGGCGATGTCGCCGGGATCACGCACCCCTGAATGCGCATCGCAGATTCGTATTTGGTAGCGTGATCGCCATGAAGCTGACGAAGTTCACTGATCTGTCACTGCGGGCCGTGATGCGGCTCGCGGTGGCCGAGGGGGACTCGTCGCTGACGACGCGCGAGGTGGCCGAGGCCATGGACGTGCCCTACACCCACATGGCGAAGGCGGTCAGCCGCCTGCAGCACCTCGGCGTCGTCGAGGCGCGGCGCGGCCGGGGCGGCGGGCTCGGACTGACGGCCCTGGGCCGGCGGGCCACCGTCGGCTGGCTGGTCCGCGAACTCGAAGGCGAGGACGAGGTGGTCGCCTGCGAGGGCGAGCAGCCGTGTCCGCTGCGCGCCGCCTGCCGACTGCGCTCCGCACTGCGGCGGGCGCAGGAGTCCTTCTACGCCGAACTCGACACGCTGTCCGTGGCCGAGCTCTCCGCCTCCCCCGCCGGCCCGGTGCTGCTGAGCCTGTCCGGCCGCGCCAACTGACCCGAAGGTCCCGCAGCGACGGTGCGACGGAGCGCCGCTGAATGCTGCCTCAAGCATGCCGTGCCGCCTTAAATACGCATCTTAGATACCAATTAAGCTCGAAGGATCGCCATGCTCTCCGAACAGTCCGCTCCGGTCATCCGCGCCACCCTGCCCATGGTCGGCGCCTCCATCGACGAGATCACCGAGCTCTTCTACGCGAAGCTCTTCGAGGCCCACCCCGAGCTGCTGCGCGACCTGTTCAACCGCGGCAACCAGGCCAACGGCGAGCAGCGCCGGACGCTGGCCGGCTCCATCGCGGCGTTCGCCGGCGCGCTGATCGCGAACCCCGAGGCGCGGCCGGACGCCATGCTGGCGCGGATCGCGCACAAGCACACCTCGCTCGGCGTCACGTCCGAGCAGTACAAGGTCGTGCACAAGCACCTGTTCGCGGCGATCGTCGACGTGCTCGGCGACGCCGTCACCCCGGAGGTCGCCGCGGCCTGGGACGAGGTCTACTGGCTGATGGCCAACGCGCTCATCGCCATCGAGGCGCGGGCCTACGAGCAGGCGGCCGTCGCTGAGGGCGAGGTCTGGCGCCGCATGGTGATCGCCGAGCGGCAGGAGGAGACGGCGGACGCGGTCTCCCTCGTGCTGCGGCTGCCCGACGGCGCGCCCGCCGGCGATTTCCTGCCGGGGCAGTACGTGAGCGTCCAGGTGGAGCTGCCTGACGGCGCTAAGCAGATCCGCCAGTACAGCCTCTCCTGCGCTCCCGGCCGGCCGAACTGGCGCATCACGGTCAAGCGGGTGCGTGGCGGGAACGCTCCGGAGGGCGAGGTCTCCACGTGGCTGCACGAGCACGCCCGGCCCGGCGACCTGCTGACCGTCTCCCTCCCGGCCGGCGACCTGGTGCTGCCCGAGGGGGACGGCCCGCTGCTGCTGGCCTCCGCCGGCATCGGCTGCACTCCGATGCTCGCGCTGCTCGACCACCTCGCCGCGAGCGGCACGGACCGGCGCATCTCCGTGCTGCACGCCGACCGCACGCCGGAGGACCACGCGCACCGCGACGAGCAGCGCCGCCTGGTCGACGGCCTGCCTGGCGCGGCCCTGCACCTCTGGTACGAGGACGCGCCCGAGAGCCTGCCCGCCGGGGCGAACCTCGGCTTCACCGACCTCGGCTCCCCCGGCGCGCCGGAGCTGCCGGAGAACCTGACCGTTCTGCTGTGCGGCCCGCTCCCCTTCATGCGCGCCGTGCGCGGCCAGCTGATCGAGCGCGGCGTGCCGGCGTCAGCCATCCATTACGAGGTCTTCGGTCCGGACCTCTGGCTGGCTGCCTGATCGGCCTCAGGCCGAGGACGCGGCGGGCTCGGGTACCGGGACCTGGGCCGCGCGGGCCGCGTCGTGGCCGCGCTCCGGGGCGAGGCGGCCGGCGACCTCCGGAGCGAGGCGGAGCAGCGCGGCGGCGGCCACGATCGACAGGGCCAGGCAGCCGATCCAGACCGGCGTTCCGCCGAGGGCCGCGAACGCGATGCCGCCGGTCAGCGGTGCGAGGACCGCACTGCCCGACCAAGCGATCTGGTAGACGCCCTGGTAACGGCCGCGCAGGTGGGACGGCGCGAGCTGGGCCACGAGCGCGGAGGCGATCGGCGTATTGCCGATCTCGCCGATGGTCCAGACGGTGACGGAGAGGGCGAAGACGCCGAGGCTGCCGCCCAGCAGCGGAACGGCCATGCCGAGTCCCATCACGAGACCCGAGGACGCGATGACCTGTACGGTCGGGAAGCGCTCGAGCCAGCGTACGAGAGGGAGTTGCAGGGCGACGATGAGCACGCCGTTGATCGCGCTGATGTAACCGACGTGGGCAGCGCTCAGTCCGTCCTTGGCCATGGCCATCGGCTGCGCGGCGTTGCATTGCTGGAAGACGAGCAACTGCAGGAAGAACACGGCGACGAAGCCCACGAAGACGCGGTCGCGCAGGACTGTGCGCAGGCCGTCGCGGGCCGCGGGCCCCGAGCCCTTGGACTCGCTCGCAGCAGACGCCGACACCGGCACCGCCTGCGGCGTCGTGTCGTGCACGAAGACCGCCATCAGAACGACGCAGAGCAGCGTCGAGGCCGCGTCCGCGTAGAAGAGCGCGCGGTAGCCGAATGCGACGACGAGACCGATCGACATGCTGGCTACGGCGAAGCCGAGGTTGATGGCCCAGTAGTTGAGCCCGTATGCGCGCACGCGCTGCGCGGGCGGCACGATGTCGGCGATCATCGCGGACGTCGCGGGCCGGAAGGCGTTGGTGACCAGGCCGACCGTGAGCGCGCCGAGGCACAGCCAGAGCGGCGAGCGGGCGTATCCGAGGGCGAGGATGCTCGCGGCGTTGGCGGTGAGCGAGGCGACGAGCGTCGGCTTGCGGCCGATCCGGTCCGCGAGCACGCCGCCCACCACGCCGGACACGCTCGCGCCGACGCCGTAGAGCGCGGCGACCAGGCCCGCGAACGCGGCGCTGCGGTGCATCGGCCCGGTCAGGTAGTAGGCGAGCAGCGGCAGCACGAAGGAGCCGAGCCGGTTCACGAGCGTGCCGAGCCAGATCCACCAGAACGCCGAGGGCAGTCCGCCGAACGCGCCTCGGGCGGCGCCCCGCATCCGGCCGGCCGCGTTCGAGGTCCTCGACATCCGCATCATCCGCCCCGAATCCGTAATAGGTGCAACCGCGCTGTGGCAGCATACCGGCGCACCTGTGTGGTGGCGAGCGGATTTCCGTTGCACGCTTCGAGGTGGGGCGAACCCTGTACCGGAGTGTTCCCGGTGGCGGGTGGTACGGTGGCGCCGATTCCAGCTGTTGACGGAGACGAGGGCGTGGTGCGCGTGGCGATCGAAGGGCTGGCCGCGATCCAGGAGGGGCTCGCAGAGCTCTACCGCGACCTTCATCAGCACCCGGAGTTGTCCCTCCAGGAGACGCGCTCGGCCGCGCTCCTCGCGCAGGCGCTGCGGCCGATGGGCTACGAGGTCACCGAGAAGGTCGGCGGGACCGGCGTGGTCGGCGTGCTGAGCAACGGCGAGGGGCCGACGGTCATGCTGCGGGCCGACTTCGACGCGCTGCCGGTCGAGGAGAAGACCGGCCTGCCGTACGCCAGCACGGTCCGCGGCATCGACAAGGACGGACGCGAGGTGCCGGTGATGCACGCGTGCGGGCACGACATGCACGCGGCCTGTCTCGTCGGCGCGGCGTCGCTGCTCGCTTCGGCCAGGGACACGTGGCACGGCACGCTGCTGATCGTCTTCCAGCCCGCCGAGGAGCTCGCGTGCGGCGCTCGGAACATGGTCGAGGACGGGCTCTTCGAGCGCTTCCCGAAGCCCTCAATCGTGCTCGGACAGCACGTCGCACCGCTGCCGGCGGGTTTCATCGGCTACGGCAGCGGGCCGTTGATGGCCGGCTCGGACACCGTGAGCGTGACGCTGCACGGTCGCGGCGGGCACGGCTCGCGGCCTGAGGCGGCGGTCGATCCGGTGCTCATGGCGGCGAACGTCGTCACCCGGCTGCAGGGCATCGTCTCGCGGGAGGTTCCGCCGTCCGAGACCGCCGTCGTCACCGTGGGCCGGCTCAGCGCCGGGAGCAAGCCGAACATCATCCCGGACGACGCAGAGCTCGGCATCAACATCCGCGCGAAGACGGAGCACACGCGCAAGCTCGTGATGGATGCGGTCGAGCGCATCGTGCGCGCCGAGTCCGCCGCCGGCGCCGCCGTCCGCGAGCCCGACATCGCGTGGGAGGAGAGCGCTCCCGTCCTGGTGAGCGACCCCGACGCGACGACGGCGACGCTCGCCGCGCTCACGGAGCACTTCGGCCCCGAGCGCATCCTGCCGATGCCGCCGGTCACGGCCAGCGAGGACGTCGGGGTGTTCGGCGCGGCCATCGGCGTGCCGACGGTGTTCTGGTTCTGGGGCGGGATCGAGCCGGACGTGGTGTTCCAGGCGCTCGCGGAGAACACCATCGACAAGCTGCCCGCCAACCACTCCCCGCACTTCGCGCCGCTGATCGAGCCGACGCTCGGCACGGGCGTCGAGGCTCTGGTCACGGCCGCCCTGGCCTGGCTCGGCTCGTAACCGCGATCACCAGCGCGAAGCCCGTGATGCCAACGCCGATCCAGGCCGCCGACGTGTATCCCTCGCTGCTGGGGAAGACCGCGCCGGCCGCCGTGTACGCGGCGAGAATCAGGGCGCTGAGCGTGCTGCCGAGCGAGAATCCGATGCTGCGCACGACCTGGTTGACGCCCATCGCCCCGGCGGTCTCCTCGGCGGGTGTCACGGCGAGGATGACGGCCGGCATCGCTGCCGAGAACGCACCGACGCCGAAACCGAGCAGCGACATGGCGACGAGCGGCCCCGCGATGTCGCCGCGGTCGATCGCGAACACGACGAACGCGACGAGCACGACCGCCGTCGAGACGATCAGCAGGGCGTGCGCGGACATGCGCTTGCGAACACGTGGGCTGATTCGCCCGGCGACGAATCCGAGGATCGAGAACGGCACCAGGAAGAGGCCGGCGGTGAAGGTGCTCAGGCCGAAGCCGTAGCCGACGGCCTGCGGCGTCTGGACGTAGCGCGTGATGCAGCTGAGCAGCAGGTACATTCCGGCTCCGGCGACGAGCATGGCCGCGTTCGCCCCGGCGACGGCCCGATGGCGCAGCAGGCGCAGATTGACCAGCGGCACGGTCAGCCTGCGCTCGCGCATCACCCATCCCGCGAGCAGTAGGACGGCGACCAGCGCGAGAACCAGGGCCACGCCGAGGTGGCGCTGTAGAAGGGCTGGTTCGCCGAGGATGAGCAGCAGCACGAGCAGACCGGCCGCGAGGAGCAGGCTCGCGATCGCGTCCGGCTTGGGCGCGGACGGCTGGCTCGACTCCGGGAAGGCGCGGACGGCAGCCGCGAACGCGATCGTGGTCAGCACGAGCCCGACGGCGTACGCCGCCCGGATTCCGCCGACGTCGGTCAGATAGCCGGCCAGCGGATATCCGACGCCCACGCCGACGGTCGAGGCCACCGAGACCATCGCGATCGTCGAAGCGGCACGGTCGCCGTCGAGGTGCTCGCGGGCGGCGGCGATCATCAGCGGCACCATCGCCAGCCCGCAGCCCGCCGCGGCCCGGCCGACGAGCAGGAACCCGAGCGAGAGCGGGAGAACCGCCAGCGCGCTGCCCGCGACGACCACCCCGAGCGTGCCGAGGAAGACCGCGCGGCGCCGCGGGCCGGTGCCGAGGCGGCCGAGCACGGGCGTGGCCACGGCCCCGGTGAGCAGGGCGATCGTGAGCGTCCATTGGGCGGCCGCGAGCGAGACGTGCAGGGTGATGGCGACGCTCGTGATCAGCGGCGAGCCGAGGCTGCTGGAGATCGCGACGACCAGCGCGATCAGCAGCAGCGTGCGCGGCAGTGCCCTGATCCGGTCGTCGTCCCTCGCCACGGTCCCGGCGGCCATCGGCTCGCTGGTCACCGGTTCGTCTCACTGGTGATGTGCTCGAACAGCCCCGGCTGGATCCGGGTGCCCACGCCGTGCGCCCAGGGTTCGTCCGCCTCGCGGGCCTGCAGCGCGGCGCCGTTGTTGAGCAGCATTCCGAAGGCCAGGAAGGATTTCACGGTCACCGGATCGAGCCCGGAACGCTCGGAGACCGTGTCCCACATCCGCGAGAAGCAGTCGCGCACGGCCTCGCGCACCTCGTCGTCGCTCGCCGCCGCGAACCCCTGCAGCTGGAGCAGGAGCGCGGTGCGGTCCGCCAGCAGGCCGTCGTAGGTGCGGCCCATCTCCGCCAGCGCCTCGATCCCGGTCCGGTCCCCGGCCGCCTCCCGCATCCGGTCGATCAGCCGGTCGAAGGCCTCCGTCACCACCTGGATGAAAAGCTTCTTCTTCGAGCCGAACAGCCGGAAAACATAGGCCTGCGTGATCTCCGCGCGCCGGGCGATCGTCTCGGTCGAGGTGCCGTGCAGGCCGCCGATCGCGAACTCCCGCGCCGCGATGGCCAGGATCTGCGCCCGCCGCTCGGCCGCAGTCATCTTCCGCGTCCCCGTCATAGCCATGCGTTCATGTTACTGGTCACTAACAAGTAACCGAAAACCGGCACGTAGCCGCGGCGCACGTCCTCCGCTATGTTCTCCCTTACGTGATCCATCCGGACCCGCAGACGAGCGGAGGCCCTGTGCGTATCGGCCTGCTGACCAGGGAGTTCCCGCCCGACGTTTACGGCGGGGCGGGTGTTCACGTGGAGTTCCTCGCCCGCGAGTTGCAGACGCTGGCCGACGTGCGCGTGCACGCCTGGGGCAGCGCGAAGGCGGCCGAGGACCCGCCGCATGTGCTGCGGCACGCGGCCGACCCGGCCCTCGCCGACGCGAACGAGGCGCTGCGCAGCCTGTCGATCGACCTCGGCATGGCCGCGGGCGTCGCCGACCGCGACCTCGTCCACTCGCACACCTGGTACGCCAACCTCGGCGGCCACCTCGCCAAGCTGCTCTACGGCATCCCGCACGTGATGACCGCGCACTCGCTCGAACCGCTGCGGCCCTGGAAGGCCGAGCAGCTCGGCGGCGGCTACGCGCTCTCCAGCTGGGCCGAGCGCACCGCGATCGAGGCCGCCGACGCGGTCATCGCCGTGTCCGAGGGGATGCGCGCGGACATCCTGGGCTGCTACCCGGCCATCGATCCGGCGCGGGTGCGCGTCGTGCACAACGGGATCGACACCGAGCTCTACAAGCCGGTGCGGGAGCTTGACGCGCTGATCAAGAACGGCGTGGACCCGGACCGGCCCTACGTGCTGTTCGTCGGGCGCATCACCCGGCAGAAGGGCGTGCCGCACCTGCTGCGCGCGGCCCGCTCGCTCAACCCGTCCGCGCAGCTCGTGCTGTGTGCGGGCGCGCCGGACACCCCGGCGATCGACCAGGAGTTCCGCGGTCTCGTCGAGGAGCTGCGGCAGACCAGGGACGGCGTGATCTGGATCCCGGAGATGCTGCCTCGCCGCGAGGTCGTCCAGCTGCTGACGAACGCCGCGCTGTTCGCCTGCCCCTCGGTCTACGAGCCGCTCGGCATCGTGAACCTCGAGGCGATGGCCTGCGGGACGCCGGTGGTCGCCTCGGCGGTCGGCGGGATCCCCGAGGTCGTCGTCGACGGGGTGACCGGCCGCCTGGTCGGCTACGACGAATCGGATCCGGCGGCGTTTGAACGCTCCCTGGCCGAGGCAATCGAATCCGTACTGGCCGACCCCGCCGCCGCGCGGCGGATGGGCGAGGCCGGGCGCGAGCGCGCGGTGCGGGAGTTCGGCTGGGACGCGATCGCCCGCCGGACGGCGGCGGTGTACGAGGAGATCCTGCGGAAGTGACGACCTTCCGGCGGCGCGATCGGCCGCCGGAGCTGCGGACCTAAAGGGGCGGCGATGCGTGGCGGACCTTCGATTTTGGGAATCGTGCTCGCCGGCGGCGAGGGGAAGCGGCTGATGCCGCTGACCGCCGACCGGGCCAAACCGGCCGTGCCGTTCGGCGGCACCTACCGGCTCGTCGACTTCGTGCTCTCGAACCTGGTCAACGGCGACATCATGCGCATCTGCGTGCTCACGCAGTACAAGTCGCACTCGCTCGACCGCCACATCACCACCACGTGGCGCATGTCGAACCTGCTCGGCAACTACATCACCCCGGTCCCGGCGCAGCAGCGGCTCGGCCCGCGCTGGTTCCTCGGCAGCGCGGACGCGATCTACCAGTCGCTGAACCTGATCCACGACGAGCAGCCCGACTACGTCGTCGTGTTCGGCGCCGACCACGTCTACCGGATGGACCCGCGGCAGATGGTCCGCCAGCACATCGAGGGCGGCGCCGGCGCCACGGTCGCCGGGATCCGGATCCCGCGCTCGGAGGCCTCGTCCTTCGGCATCATCACCCCGGCCTCGAACGGCCTCCACGTCGAGCGCTTCCTGGAGAAGCCCGCCGACCCGCCCGGGCTGCCCGACAACCCGGACCAGGTCTACGCGTCGATGGGAAACTACGTCTTCACGACGAAGACCCTGCTCGACGCGCTCTCCCGGGACGCCGACAACGAGCGGTCGGTGCACGACATGGGCGGCAGCATCCTGCCGATGCTCACCGAGGAGGGCCAGGTCCAGGTCTACGACTTCGACCGGAACCACGTCCCCGGCGAGACCGAGCGCGACCACGGCTACTGGCGGGACGTGGGAACCCTGGACGCGTACTACGACTCGCACATGGATCTGATCTCGGTCCACCCGGTCTTCAACCTCTACAACCGCGAGTGGCCGCTCTACACGCACACCGTGCAGCTGCCGCCCGCCAAGTTCGTGGCCGGCGGCATAGCGAGCGAGTCGATGGTCGCGCCCGGCTGCATCATCACCGGCCAGGTCACCCAGTCCGTGCTCTCCCCCGGGGTCGTCGTCGAGGAGGGCGCGGTCGTGCAGGGCTCGATCCTGCACGACAACGTCCGGATCGGCCGCGGGGCGGTGGTGCGCCGCGCCATCCTCGACAAGAACATCGTGGTCCCGCCCGGCGCGACCGTCGGCGTCAACCACGAGCGGGACCGGGAGCTCTACCACGCCTCCGCCCACGGCATCATCGCGCTCGGAAAGGGCCAGCTCGTTCTGTGACCCTCTGCGAACAGGCCGTTTAGCAATGCTAAAAGTCCATCTCCTAACATTTAGTTAAGGTAAGCCGCTTAGCGTCTGACGCACCTACGTGCTGAAGGCTGGGCTATGACGGTTTCGGAGACGTTCGCGGCGTGGCGGGCCAAGCCCGCCGACCCGCGCGGTGGTGCCGTGCGGCAGCGCCTGATCGGCGGGGACCCGCTTCGGCGCTTCCTGCTCATCGCGCTCGGGCTGGCCGTTCTGGCGATCACGCTCGTGACGGTCGGCGTGGCGAACGGGCCGCAGATGTCGATCACCGACGAGCCGGTGCACGCCGCATACCTCTACGACGCCGCCCATCTGCAGATGCCCTACAAGGGCGAGCTGACCTCGAAAGAGATCCGCTACGAGTGGTACTGCCACAATCTGCAGGCCAGCACCGGTTCCGCGAAGTGCACCGGCTTCGACGCCTCGACCTTCCAGACCACCTCGCAGATCTACACCTTCGGCGATCCGCCGGTGTACTACCTGATCACGGGCCTGCTCGACCGCGCGGTCAGCCCTCTGATCCCGGGCACGCACAACTTCATCACCGTGGGACGGGACCTGGGCGCGCTGTGGCTGTTCGCCGCGATGACCGTGCTCTACCTGGCCGCTCGGCGCTTGCGCATAGGCTGGCAGTACGCAGCCGGCGCGGCCGCGCTGCTGCCGCTGTGCCCGGGGGTTCTCGCCTCCAGCACCCAGATCACCAGCGACGCGCCCGCAGCGCTGTGCGGGGCGCTCGCGCTCTACGTGCTGGCCCGCATCCTGGTCGACAAACGGATGGGGCTCGTCGCGCCCTGCCTCGCCACGCTGTTCGCCACCGGAACGAAGATCCTCAACGGCATGCCGATGCTGGTCGTTGCGACGGTGACCTTCGTCCTGGCGCTCGGCATCCTCTACCGCGACCGGCGGAACTGGCGCGCAGCCGTCCGGCCGCTCGCGATCAGCGCCGTCATCCCGGCCACGTTCGGCGCCGTCTACCTGGTCTGGAGCAAGTACCAGGACGGCCGGGGCGTGGCGAACTGGGTCAACCCGAACCTGGCCAACGGCCAGGCGCTGACCGGCTCGAAGCTCGGCGACCTGTTCAGCAACCTGTTCGGCACCTTCTCGAACCTCACCACGGCGTACTGGCTGCCCGACTCGATAAACGGCGAGACGGTCTCGATCTGGGCGACGCTGCTGTGCGTGGTGCTCGTCGGCGCGCCGCTGATGGTGATGACGGCCAGCCGGGCGCGGTCCTGGGGCTGGATACTCGGCGTCGGCACCCTCCTCGGCATCACGCTGGTGGTCCCGGCGGTCGAGGCGCAGGTCTACCTGGCCAACCACCAGTTCTTCCTGAACGTCGCGCCGCGCTACGCGCTGACGTTCCTGCCGTGGGCGATCATCTGCCTCGCGGTGGTCGCCTACCGGCGCCGGCTGCTGAAGTCGACGATCCTGTTCGTCTCGCTCGGCCTGCTCGTCCTGCTGCTCGCCGAGACCCAGGTCCTCACCCTCGGGCCCGCCCTCGTCGGCAACGCGAAGTACCTGGTGGGCTGACCCGCGGAGGGCGGCCGTCACCGGCCGCCGAATCCCCGGCACGATCGGGCAAAGCTTGATTCAATGCGCGTATGACGACTCGGATCGAGCGCGCCACCCGCTTCCGCGCGCTGCACGACCCCGCTGCGCCTCTCGCGCTGGCGAATGTGTGGGACGCGGCAGGCGCCCGCATCGTGGCCGCCGCCGGTGCCTCGGCCATCGCAACGACGAGCGCCGGGGTCGCGTGGGGCCTCGGCGCGGCCGACGGCGACCAGGTGAGCCGGGACGCGATGCTCGGGCAGTTGGCGCGGATCGTGGCCGCGAGCGGCGATCTGCCGGTGACCGCGGACATCGAGACCGGCTTCGGCACCTCGCCCGCCGACGTCGCCGACACCATCGCGCGCGTGCTCGACACCGGGGCGGTGGGCGTGAACATCGAGGACGCGCTCCCGGCCCCCGGCGCCTCGGGCGATCCGCTGCGGCCGGTGGCCGAGCAAGCGGAACGGCTGGCGGCGGCGAGGGCGGCGGCCTACCGGGCCGGGATTCCGCTGTACATCAATGCTCGAATCGACGTATTCCTGTGCGGCGTCGGTGAGGAGTCCGGTCGGCTGCAGGCCACGATCGACCGGGCCCGCGCCTACCTGGAGGCCGGCGCAAGCGGCGTGTTCATCCTCGGCGTACGCGACGCGGAGACGATCGCCGCGCTGACGGCCGGTATCGACGCTCCGGTGAACGTCGGCGGCGGCGCGCTTTCCGTCGCGCAACTCGGAAAGCTGGGCGTCGCTCGCGTGAGTCTCGGTGCCGGCACAGCGTTGGCCGCGTACGGAGCCCTGGACCGGATGGCGCGCGAACTGCTCGGCGAGAGCCCGAGTTCCGCACTCGACTACGCCACGCTCAATGGCCTGATGAAGGGATGAGTCGATGGCGCGCGATGCGTGGGTGGCGGCCGGAAGTATCGACGAGTTCCTGCGTACCACGGTGCCGTTCCTGGCCGCCGAGCCGGTGCTCAACACCTTGCTGCTGACGGTCTTCGATCGGCTCAGGATGGAGGGGCCGCACGCGTTCGGCGAGAGCGATCCGCTGTTGCTGACGTGGTACGGCGCCGACGGATCGGCCGCCGGAGCCGTCGTACGCACGCCACCGTTCCCGTTCGTGCTCTCCGACGTGCCGGCCGCGGCCGTCGAGGCGTTCGTCGACCTCGTGCTGGACGGCGGCGGATCAGGGTTCGACGGACGCGAGATCAATCTGCCGCTGACCGGCGAGGAGCCGTTCGCCGCCGCGTGGAGCGCGCGCACCGGCCGCTCGCCGCGCGTCCTGGAGCGGTTCCGGCTCTACCGGCTGGACCGTCTCGTCCCACCGGCCCCGGCCCCGGTCGGGAAGCCGAAGCTCGCGGGGCGAGAGGACGTTGCGCTCATCGCGGACTTCATCCAGGCATTCTGGCGCGAGGTCGAGCATTCGATGCCGGAGGACTCGCGCGCGGTCGCGCTGCGCATGGCCGAGGGACGCGTGGCCGAGGGGATCTTCTGGCTCTGGCTCGACGAATCGGGCACGCCGGTCGCGCTCGCCGGGCACACCCCGCCGACCGCCGGGATGTGCCGGATCGGCCCGGTGTTCACGCCGCCGGAACTGCGCGGCCACGGCTATGCGGCGGGGGCGACGACCGCCGCGACCCGGGCCTCGCTGGCGCTGGGGGCCGACGAGGTCCTGCTGTTCACGGACCTCGCCAACCCGATCAGCAACCGGCTCTATCAGCGGCTCGGCTACCGGCCGGTCAGCGACCGGGCGCGGCTCGAGTTCGCCGGGTAGACCGGAGAGTGGCTAGAGCTTCGCGAGGAACTCGCGCTCCTTCGGGAAGTTGAAGGCGCCGCCGCTCTCGTGCCCGTTGTACGGGTGCACGACGATCTCCTTCGGGCCGGCGTAGTGGTTGTAGGACGCGAAGACCGTCGAGGGCGGGCAGACGTCGTCCATCAGCGCGACCGCGTAGTGCGCCGGCGCGGCGGCTCGGGCCGCGAAGTTCACGCCGTCGAAGTAGGACAGCGTGCGGAACACGTTCTCCACCTCGCTGCGCTGCGTGGCCAGGAAGTTGCCGATCTGCTTGTACGGGAACGAGTCGGTGATCTCGGTGGCCCGCCGGAAGTGCTGCAGGAACGGCACGTCCGTGATCACGCCGCCGAGGTCGTCGACCAGGCCCGAGACCGCGATCGCCATGCCGCCGCCCTGGCTGGAGCCGCGCAGGAAGATCCGCGATTCGTCGACGGCCGGGTGCGCCCGGGCCGCCTCGACCGCGCGCACGCAGTCGGTGTACAGCCGCCGGTAGTAGTACGTCTCCGGGGACTGGATGCCGCGGGTCATGAAGCCGTCGATACTCGGTCCGGCGCCCTGCGCCCCGTCGTCCGGGGTCGCCCCGACCCGCCAGCCGCCGCCCTGGCCGCGGGTGTCCATCAGCAGGTGCGCGTAGCCGGCGTTGGACCAGTACAGCTGCTCGTGCGGCAGGCCGCGGCCGCCGCCGTAGCCGCAGTACTCCACGACGCACGGCAGCGGGCCCTCGGCGTTCGCGGGCCGCAGCAGCCAGGCCTTGATCGGCTGGCCGCCGTAGCCCGCGAAGGTAACGTCGTCCACGGTGATCAGCGGCAGCCCGATGTCCACGGTCGTGTGCTCGAGCGCGAGCGGGTGACTGCGCGCGGCCTTCAGCGTCTCGCCCCAGAATTGGTCGAAGTCGGCCGGTTCGTCGCGCTCGGGTCGGTACTCGCGAAGCTCGTCCAAGCTCAGGTCGATCAATGCCATGCTCGGAACCTAGCATCGATATCCGTTCGAAACCCCGGGCGCGGATTCCGGGCCGGCGCCTTTACTCGGCCGGCCGGTACAGGGCGCGGTCGGTGATGACGAAGCGCGCGGCCGAGGCGGCGAGCAGCGTCGCCCCCGTCGCCCAGACCGGCCCGAGACGCGCCTCCCGCACGAGCAGCGAGAGCAGCGGTATCCGCCCGACGAGGTCGGCGTTGGCCAGCACGGCGAACCGGGCCAGCCGCCGGCGTCCGCGCCCGGAGCGGCGGTGGTGGAAGAGCACGGAGTCGATCAGCACGAAGTTCCAGAGCATCGCGGCCTGGTTGGCCAGGATCGCGGCGAGCAGGTAGTGCACGCCCGCGCGGACCAGCGCCCAGGTGACGATCAGGTTGGGCACCATGCCGGACGCGCCGATCAGCGTGAAGGCGATCATCCGGCCGCGGGTGCCGGACATGCGCAGCCGGGTGAGGTGGCGCAGGAACCGCATTCCCTCCGCGTAACCGGCCTTGGACTCGCCCGAGTGCCGCGGCTGGAAGCTGTACGGCACCTCGGCCACGCTGCTCGGCCGGGTACGCACAGCCAGCTCGAGCAGGATCTTGTAGCCCTCGGGCTGCAGCTCGGCCGACTCCCACAGGTCGCGGCGCACCGCGAACAGACCGCTCATCGGGTCGCTGATCCCGGCGAGCGTGCGCGGGAAGGCCATCCGGACCAGTCGCGTGCACAGCCGGGATATCAGGGAACGGACGGGCCCGGTGAATCCCCCGGCCCGGTGACCGGCGCGGTACCGGGAGCCGACGACGAGTTGGGCGCCGCTGCGCTCCCCCTCGGCGACCAGCGCCGGGGCGAGCTCCGGCGGATGCTGCAGGTCGGCGTCCATGACGACGCACCACGGGGTCCGGGCCGAGGCCAGGCCCGCGACGACGGCGCCGCCGAGCCCGCCGCTCGGCCGCTCGCGGTGCAGCACGTCGACCTCGATCCCGAGGCCGGGCGCGAGTTTCCGGATCAGCGCGTCCGTGCCGTCCGTGGAGTCGTCCACGAACAGCACGCGCGCCTCGGGAAGTCCGCCGAGCGCGGCCTGCAGACCGTGGAGCAGCGGCGCGACGTTCTCCGCCTCGTTGCAGGTCGGCACCAGGACCGTCAGCGGCGAGGTCGGGCGGGCGGCAGCCGCCAGCTCGACAGCAGGGCGTATCACCCTAGGTCAACCCCCCTCGGTTGTGCGCCGCGTAGAAGCCCGGCTACGCGACGTGATGCCAAGAGTAGGTCAAGGCAGGTAAAGATCTCTACCCGTGAGCACCTGTGCGCCCCCTGTGAGCCCTCTTATTCGGCGGAGGCGAGGCCGGCCGGGACGGTGGTGCGGGGCGTCGTCTGTACGAGATGGCCCCACCAGACCAGCCGATGTGAGTCCACGTACATCGGCGTGCAGGTGGTCATCGTCAGGTAGCGGCCCGCCTCGGTGTAGCCGGAGCCGACCGGGATCGGCGCGAGCACGTCCACATCGCCGATCGGCACCGAGGGCGCCTCGCGGTCGAGCTGGTAGACATACCAGCCGTAGACGGTCTGCACGTAGACCTTGTCGCCGGGGGCCAGCTTGTCGAGGTCACGGAAGATCATGCCGTGGCCGTCGCGGTGGCCGGCGATGCCGAAGTTGCCCGCGGCGTCCCAGGGCATCGCGGTCACCGGGCTCGAGTAGTGGCCGACCGCGCCGGTGTTGAGCACCTGTTCCCGCTCGGTGCCCTGGGTCAGCAGCGCGCGCCAGCCCGGGCCGAGCGCGGGGATGTAGAGGAAGCCGAAGCTGGTGCCGTCGGCCAGGTCGTCGGTCGGCGCGGCGGACGCGGCGGCGCTGTCCAGGGTGTGCTGGAACGCGGAGGAGGCGGCGTGGTTCTCCATGCCCGCGGCCACGTTCGTCCACCAGAGCAGGTAGACGAGGTAGAGCACGCAGAGCACGCCGACGGTGCAGAGCAGTTCGCCGAGGACGTCGAGGGACCTGCTCAGCACGCCTGGGTTTCCGGGCAGCGGTTCGCGTCTTAGCACGAGTTCGGAGCCTACGGTCCGATGAACGCCCTGGCGCCGCGCTCGCGGAAGATCCATCCGTCCTGGGGCGCGGACGCAGAAAACGCCAGCGGCCCGACGCGTGTCGGTGGACGCGTCGGGCCGCCTGCTTCGCTACCGTCGCCGGCCGGGGTCACCGGCGGACGATCACTCGCCTTCCTCGCGGCGGCGGCTCGCGAGGCGCATGCCGAGACCCGCGGCCAGCGCGGCTCCGGCCATGCCGAGGGCCACACCGATGTCGGCGCCGGTGTGCGCCAGCTGCCCGGGCCGGGTGGCCGGCGGCGGGGTGCTCGGGGCGG
>NZ_JAGSOH010000300.1 GCF_018139625.1 Actinospica acidithermotolerans
GGTGGTGGCCGTAGGCGCGGCAACCGCCAGTGCCGCGGGCTGATCGCGATCTCGGCCCGGCGGCGGGAAGAGGAGGGAGGCGACGGCTGCGCGGGGGTCGGTCAGGAGGGCGCGGCGGTGGTCGCGGGCGGCGGCGGCGGTTCGCGGCGGGACGGCCTGGAGGCGGACGCGGTCGCCGGGGCGGAGCTGGCCCAGCTTCCAGAGGTCGGCTTGGATGACCGCGGCGGGCACGACGAAGCCGCCCAGGCTGGGGCCGTCGGGACCGACGATGACCGGGGTGTCGCCGGAGACCATGATCCCGCCGACCGGGTACGCGGAGTCGTGGATGTTGCAGGGGTGCAGGCCGGCCTCGCCGCCGTCCGGTCTGGCGAACTCCACGGCGGGGCCGGCCAGGCGGATGCCGGTGCGGTCGCTGCGGTGGTCCACCTGCCACTCGGCGGCGAAGAGGCGGGCCAGGGCGTCGCCGGTGAAGTAGTCGGGGGCTCCGTGCGGTCCGGGGATGACCCGCAGGGTCCAGGATCCGGCGAGTTCGGGGAGGATCGGGGTGAGCACGGCGGGGGCGGCGCAGTTCTCGTCTCGGCCGACGGGCAGTTCGTCGCCGGGCTCGAGCGCGCGGCCCGAGCCGCCGCCGAAGCCGCCCAGCAGGAACGTCGCCCGGCTGCCCAGCACGCGGGGGACGGCGAAGCCGCCGCGTACGGCCAGGTATCCGCGCAGGCCGGACGGGCCGCAGGGGCCGAAGTCGAGTACTGATTGGTCGGGGACGGCGAACGGTTCGCCGGGACGGATCGGGCGGCCGTCGAGTAGGGCGTTGCGGCAGGCGCCGGTCACGGCGGCCAGTACGTGGCCGGCGATGCCTTCGCCGCGGCGCGCGTGCTCGCCGACGCCCACGCCGACGTCCATGACC
>NZ_JAGSOH010000301.1 GCF_018139625.1 Actinospica acidithermotolerans
GGGAGGGCCAGCGCAAACCCCGGGGCGCAGCCCCGGCAACCCCAGCCGCTAGCCCAACGCCAGCAGCCACGACGCTGCGCTGAGGGGGAGATCAATGCATCCGGTGTCTTGGACGCAGCCACCGGCGTTTCGTGTGAACGTGCAGTCTGTCCACGAACGCTGGACACGACAGAAGAAGGCTGTAGGGCTCGAAGCGGGTGCTTCGAGCCCTACGGAAGTGCTTACCTGGTACCAGGAGTCCTACGCAGCGGCCATGGCACGTGCGAGGGCGAGTTCGAGGACGATGATGAGGCTGTCGCGCACGGAGTTCGAGTCGCGAGCGTCGAACTCGATGACGGGGACCTCGGACTCGACGTCGAGGGCCTCGCGTACGGCGTCGAGCGGGTGCGGGACCGTGTCGGCGAACCTGTTTACCGCGACGGCGAACGGCATCGTGCGCCGCTCGAAGTAGTCGACTGCGGGGAAGCAGTCCTCGAGCCTCCGACTGTCCACGACGACGAGGGCGCCGAGTGCGCCTTCGGTGACGTCGTCCCACATGAAGCCGAAGCGGTCCTGGCCGGGCGTGCCGAACAGGTACAGCTTCAGCGTCGGGTCGAGCATCACGGAGCCGAAGTCCATGGCCACCGTGGTGGTGGTCTTGTTCGGGGTCATCGACACGTCGTCAACCCCTGCGGCCACTTCGGTGATCGCCGCTTCGGTGGTCAGCGGCGGCACGTCGGATACCGCTGCGACGGCGGTGGTCTTGCCGACGCCGAATCCCCCGGCGATGACCATCTTCACCGGCATGGGAGCGGGCGCTGGCTCCGCGGGCAGCCCGCCCGGTCCTGCTTCGAAGTCCATGTCGAACCTATGCTTGCTCGGGACGGCTGATGACGGGGGCGCCGGGGTGGAGCCGGAC
>NZ_JAGSOH010000302.1 GCF_018139625.1 Actinospica acidithermotolerans
ACCGCCGCCAACCGGGTCTGCAACTCGTCCAGCAACTCATCGATGCGCAACTGAGGCAGCACCCGGGAGACCTCGTCGCCGAACCGATCGTCCACCGACACCCTCCGCTCCACCGGCGCGGCCGCGTCCAGACGCCGGGGCGAGCGGGACGAACCGCCGTTCGACACCACGTTAGCGGTCACGGAGAGGTATGCGCGAGATCGGTGGCCAGCGGAACGATGCGCCGTCCGGAGACCGAGGTGAGCGGGATACGCAGCAGGTGCTCCTTGCGCCCCATCACCCACGGCTCCGGGCCGTCGGCGAGCGCGCGCTCGACCGCGGCCGGCTCCCTGACCCATTCGGCCACCCCGAGCACGACGACCGACCAGCCGGTGCGCTCGACCGGATCGATCGCGTCGGCCTCGAAGGCGACGACGGCGCCGCGCACGGCCTGCCACATCGAGGAGGCCGAGGCCGTCCAGATCCAGATCGCGCCGTCCCGCAGCACGAAGTTCACCGGGGTGACGGCCGGCAGCGCGCGCCGGGTGTAGACCAGCCGGCCGATCTCCTGCGTGGCGAGCAGCGTAAGAGCCTCAGCCTGCGAAATCTCCGACAACGGCTTGGCATCGGTGGTGTTCATGCGACCGATCCTCCGCTCCAGCCCCGCCGGGTGGCCAGGGTCCTTGGTCCTTGCTCCTCGGCCGTCAGTGCCTGGCACGCAGGTCGGAGACGAGCACGGCGGCCTGCACCCGCCGCTCCACCCCGAGCTTGGCCATCAGCGAGGAGACGTAGTTCTTCACCGTCTTCTCGGCCAGAAACATCCGCTCCCCGATCTGCCGATTGGTCAACCCGTCCCCGATCAGATCGAGGATCCGCCGCTCCTGCGCCGTCAACGCCGCAAGCGGATCCTTCCGAT
>NZ_JAGSOH010000303.1 GCF_018139625.1 Actinospica acidithermotolerans
ACCGACATCCTCGTCCTGCGCGCCGTCGCCGACCTCGACCTCGTCGTCAAACACCCCTCCAGCGACCACGGCCGGCAGACCCTCGCCCGCCAGGCCGCCAACCTGCAAACCCTCGCCGCCGACGAACGCCTCGGCGACTGGCGCCGCCTGCTGCCCGGCCTCGTCGCCTGCGACCTGCACCAACGCCTCCCGCGCACCGCCGAGCACTACCGCGCCGGCACCGAAGCCTCCACGCTCATCCAACGCGACCCGAAGACCGCCCACCGCATCGCCGCGGCCGCCCTCGCCGCGATCACCGAACTCCACCACGCCACCGGCACCATCGAGGCCGCCGGGCCCGACCGCCTCCGCAGCTGGATCGACACCCCCCTCGAAACCCTCCGCGACCTGCCCCTCGCCCGCGCGCCCCGGGCCGCGGCCGCCCTCGACGCCCTGCGCGCCCGCCTCTACACGCAACTCGCCGACCGCCCCGTCCTGACCGCCTGGACCCACGGCGACTACCACCCCGGCAACGTGCTCATGACCGACGACGGCACCGAGGTGACCGCCATCATCGACTGGGCCACCGCTCACCCGAACGGACCGGCCGCCACCGACCGCCACCTGTTCCGCCTCGCCCTTCAGCGCGAGACTGGGGGAGAGGAACTCGGCGCCCTCGTCGTGCGCGCCCTGCGCCAGGATCCCGGCCGCGCCGACGGCGCCCTGCTCCTGCTCACCTGGCTGCGCCACGTCGCCGACAACCTCAACCAGTCCGACCGCTACCGACGGAACCGGCCCTGGCTCGCCAGCAACGTCGCCCCCGTCCTGCGGGAGGTAGCCGGATGAGCATCATCACCCGCGCGCCCGGACAGGAAATCGACATCGACCTCACGGTGGTCAACCC
>NZ_JAGSOH010000304.1 GCF_018139625.1 Actinospica acidithermotolerans
GTCAGAGGGTGGCGGAGAGCGCCTTCACCGGCATGGAGAGCTTGTCCAGCAGCTCCAGGTCCGCGGTCGCCGGGCGGCCGAGCGTGGTCAGGTAGTTGCCCACGATCACGGCGTTGATGCCGCCGAGCAGGCCCTGCTCGGTGCCGAGGTCGCCGAGGGTGATCTCGCGGCCGCCCGCGTAGCGCAGGATCGTGCGCGGCAGCGCCAAGCGGAACGCGGCGATCGTGCGCAGCGCCTCCTTCGCTTCGAGGGGCTCCTTGTCGCCGAACGGGGTGCCCGGGCGCGGGTTGAGGAAGTTCAGCGGCACCTCGTCCGGGGTCAGCTCGGCGAGTTGCGCGGCGAATTCCGCGCGCTGGGCCCGGGTCTCGCCCATGCCGACGATGCCGCCGCAGCAGACCTCCATGCCCGCGTCGCGCACCATCCGCAGCGTGTCCCAGCGCTCTTCCCAGGTGTGCGTGGTGACCACCTCGGTGAAGTACGAGCGCGCCGTCTCCAGGTTGTGGTTGTACCGGTGCACGCCCATCTCGGCGAGCTCGTCCACCTGCTCCTGGGTGAGCATGCCGAGCGACGCGGCCACGTTGATGTCCACGGCCTCCTTGATCGCCGCGACA
>NZ_JAGSOH010000305.1 GCF_018139625.1 Actinospica acidithermotolerans
ACCCCAACGTCCCCGCCGCCACAATCTCGCCGCTCCCGCCACTCTCGCCACTCCCACCTGTCACGGACTTCCACGCGACGGCCGGCCTTGGAGTGACCGGGGTCGTCGAAGGGCACGCCGTCGTCGTCGGGCGCCCGGCGTACCTCGCCGAGGAGTGGTCACTGCCGCTACCCACCGAACTCGAAGCCGTCGTCGCCGAGGCAGCCGCGCTTGGGCGCACGCCTGTCGCAGTCGGCTGGGACGGAGCAGTCCGCGGCATCCTGGTCGTGGCCGACGCGGTGAAGCCCCGAGCCCGCGAGGCCGTCGCGGGTCTCCGCGCGCTAGGCCTCGAGCCCATCCTGCTCACCGGTGACCACGAGGCCGCCGCGCACGCCGTGGCCGAACAGATCGGCATCCCCGCCGCGTCGGTGATCGCCGGCGTACTGCCCGAGGGCAAGGCCGAAGCGGTCGCCGCCCTCCAGGCCGCGGGCCGCGTCGTCGCCATGGCAGGCGACGGCGTCAACGACGCGGCCGCCCTCGCGACCGCCGACCTCGGCCTGTCGATGGGCACCGGCACCGACGCCGCCATCGAGGCAGCCGACCTCACCCTCGTCCGCACCGCGTACGACGGCACCGGCGTCGACTTGTTCGCCGCCGTGGATGCCATCCGCCTCGCCCGCAGCACCCTCGGCACGATCAAGGGCAACCTCTTCTGGGCCTTCGCCTACAACCTTGCCGCCCTCCCCCTCGCCGCCCTCGGCCTTCTCAACCCCCTCATCGCCGGCGCCGCCATGGCCGCCTCGTCCCTGTTCGTGGTCTCCAACTC
>NZ_JAGSOH010000306.1 GCF_018139625.1 Actinospica acidithermotolerans
GCGTCCGAATGTCCAGCCGCGCGGACCGAACTGTCCGCCACGTACGCCGAAGTGCCGACCTTGCGCACTGAACTGCCCACTGCGCGCACCGGTGCGGCTGGTCCGCGCGCGGCGGCGTCGTGACCCATTCACCGCGCGGTCGGACGCCGCCGCGCGGTCGGAGGGGCGGTCCGCCGCATGGTCCGCCGCGTGGCTTGCCGCATCCGCCCCGGGAGCCTGTCGCGCGAAAGCGAGGAGCAGTGCTGCCGGCACGGGCGCGTCGGCGGCGTCCGCCGGGGCCAGTTGCGCGAGTACGTCCGCGACCTGCTGTTCGCGTGCGCCGTCCACGTGCTCCCCGCGCAGCAGCCGCTCCGCGTCGCCGGCGCTGATCGATGAACCCTGCTTCACGGGTACACCTCGCTCACCGTGCTCGCCGCGGCGCCGCCCGCGCCCTGGACCGGCGCCGATTCGTGCGCACGGGCGCTCGGATCCGCCTCGAGGATGGCGGCCAGGCCGCGCAGTCCGCGCATCGCGGCTATACGCACGGCGCCCGGGCGCTTGCCGAGGAT
>NZ_JAGSOH010000307.1 GCF_018139625.1 Actinospica acidithermotolerans
CCGACACTGCGACCTGTTAGGCCCCTGATATGAGCGCACCCGCACCCGCCCGCCTGCCGGCCCGCATCGCCCGCGCCGCGGCACTCACGGTGCGCGGCGTGCTCGCCGCCGCTCTCGCCGTCTTCCTGCTCGCAGGACTGCCCTACGGCCTCGTGCGCTACATCGGCTGGCCCCTGCCGCACCACCTGCCCAGCCTCAGCCGGCTAGGCAACGACGTCACCACCCCGATCCTCGGCGACCAGGTCTACCTCGACGTCATCGCCATCGTCATCTGGCTGCTCTGGCTCCTGATCACCGTGTCCTTCGCGGCCGAGACCATCGCACTGATCCGCGGCGTCGAACTCCCGCCGCTGCCCGGACTGCGCCCGACCCAGACACTGGCCGTCATCCTTCTGACCGCCATCGGACTCACCGCCCTGATGGCGCGGGCCGCCGCCCCCGCCCAAGCCGCCACCACCCCACAGGTCCCGGCGCGAACACCCGCATCCACCGCGCCGCTAAGCACCGTGCAGATCGAGACTGCGGCGGCATCCGCCTCGAGCACGGACACGCAGGGCCCGTCGCCGGCCCACCCCACCGAGACGACGCACCTCGTCGTGACCGGGGACAACCTCTACGACATCGCCCGCGCCGACTACGGCCAGGGCGAGGACTGGAAAGTCCTCTACACGATCAACGCCGGACACACCCAACCCGACGGACAGAAACTCACCGATCCGAACCTGATCCGACCAGGCTGGGTCCTCGACACCATCGAGCCCGCCCAGAC
>NZ_JAGSOH010000308.1 GCF_018139625.1 Actinospica acidithermotolerans
GGGTGGCATGGATCGTGGGGGCGGGATCGCGGAGCTCTGGCGTGCGCGGCTTGAGGCGGTGGCGGAGTTGGATGCGCGTAGGGATGCGATCGTGGCCGAGTGCCTGCGTGATGCGCAGGATCTGCGCGCGGGTGATCGTGAGGGTGCGGACGTGCTGCTGGAGCTGGCGCAGATGCTCGGTAGGCGGGAGCAGGCCGGTCACGGGCAGCTGATCCGGGCACTCGCACAGGCCGATCGGGTCAAGGCGGCGCGCGGCGGGGTGAAGGCGTGGGCCGCGACGCATCTGGACGTCTCCGACGGCAGGGCCCGCTCGATCGCCGAGTGCGCCCGCCGGATCGGCGCGATCCCGCAGCTGGCCGAACCGCTCGCCTCCGGCCGCATCGGCGCGGACACCGTCCGGGTGCTCTCGCGCACCGCAAAGGCCGTCGCCGGAACCGGCGTGGACACCGCAGCCGCCCTCACCGCGACCCTGGTCACCGCCGAAGCCGAGGGCGTGACCGCGGCCGCGAAGCAGATCCGGGCCCTGGAGCACACCCTGGACCCGGACACGGGCAAGGACGTGATCGCCCGTCAGCGCGCACGGTCGTTCTACCGGGTGGTCGAGCTCGAGGACGGGCTGTGCCGGTTCGAGGTCCTGCTGGACGCGGTCCGCGCCACCACCCTGCGCGCGGCGGTCGACGCGCAAACCGCCGACTGGATCCGCCAGACCCAATACGACCACGCCAGCGTGCTGCCCGAGGACGT
>NZ_JAGSOH010000309.1 GCF_018139625.1 Actinospica acidithermotolerans
TCGATCGCCTTCCGGCCGGTCCGATCCCCTTCCGCAGGGCGATCGCCCGCGTCCGTGGGCCGGTCACTCCTCACCCGCGCCGATCACCCTGCCCTTCCACGATCCGCCGCGCCCGAGCCGATGCCGGCGCGCCGAATCCACCGTCATCGCCCCGTACAGCGCCATCACCCCCGGCAGCAGCGGCGCCCGCCACCAGCCGAGCCCGTACAACCGCAGGACCGGAACGTAGCTCACCGACATCACCGCCCACGCGAGCAGAGCCGGAACCGCCACGCCCCACGACCGCGTGGCCAGCCCGGCGACGCCGAGCACCGGCGGCACGCCGTAAATGAGCACGAGCCCGACGACGGTGCCGAGCAACAGCCAGGGGGAGTAGCGCAACTGGGTGTACGCACTGCGCGCGATCATGTCCCACAAATCGGCCAGACGAGGGTACGGACGCAGACTGCGCACCCCGGTCGTCACCCCGAGCCAGACCCGTCCGACGT
>NZ_JAGSOH010000030.1 GCF_018139625.1 Actinospica acidithermotolerans
CGGGGGAGGGCTGGGGCCGGATCGTGAACGTCTCGAGCGGAATCGCCGCGCGCCCCGAGTCGATGGTGCGGGGCAACGCGTACGCCGCGACCAAGGCGGCTTTGGAGGCGCATACGCTCAACCTGGCCGCGGAGCTGCGGGGGACGGGCGTGACGGTGAACGTGTTCCGGCCGGGCCGGGTGGACACCGCGATGCAGGAGTGGATCCGCGGCCAGGACTTGGAGCGGATCGGCGCGGCGCTGCACGGCAGGTTCAACCGCTTCGTGACCTCCGGCGAGCTGATCACGCCCGAGCGCTCCGCCGCCGCACTGCTCGCCCGGCTCGGCGGCGCGGAGACCGGGGCGATCTGGGAGGCCTGACGGGCTAAGGCGGCTAGGGACTGGTGACAGCGGCGAGCAGGCCCTCGAAGTCCTCGCCGCATGGGCCGCACGCCGCCAGGTGCGCGGCCACCCCGGGATAGGCTGCGGCCGCGTCCCGCCCGTCGGCGATAAGGTCGACGTACACGTGCAGAACCGCCATCGCCTCCTCGCAACCGACGTCCGCCGGGTCCGTGGCGAGGAAGCGTCCGAGCCTGTCCCGGTGATTCATCGCGCGCCCGTCCCTTCCTGCTCCAGATAACCGTTGGCGACCAGATACGCCCGGATCTTTCGGCGGGCGTCGAAAACAGTCTTGTAGATCGCGTTCCGGTTCGTGCCCAGCCGGACGGCCAGTGCGTCCAGCGGCGTCCCCTCGAGCACGATGGCCGTGAACAACCGACGCTGGTGCGCGGTCAGCGTCTCGTCCACCGCGCGGCCCATGGCCCGCACCAGCTCCGCCCGCTGCACGTGCTCGGCCGGATCGAGACCGAACCGGTCGGGAAGCCGTTCCCAGGCCTCCGCCTCCAGCGCGACCGGCGGATGCACCCGCCAGTAGTGCCGACCGAGCTTCGCCGAGACCTCGAGGATCACGAACCGGTAGGCCCAGGTCGTGAACCGGCTCTCACCGCGGAACGTCCCCAGCTTCCGCAGAATCGCGAGCATCGCGTCCGCGGCGGCCTGATGCGCGAGATCCTCCAGCTCGACTCCGGCGAGCCACGGCGAGGTCGTTCGGCGCCTGCCCAACTCGTGCAATGCCACCCGAACGAGCATCCCATGCAGCCGCGCCTCACGCTGCGCACGCTCTGCCGCCGGCCCGGTCAACGCCGCGACCCACTCAGCCGACTCCGCATCCAGCGCTGCGACGAGTTCCTCCAACGGCTTCACACCACAACCCTAACCTTCCGCTCGTGCAGCAACGCACCGAGGGCCAATGGGAAGAACCCGCACATGGGGCGAGTTCGTCGCGGATGGCCGCGCGTAGCGGGTCGCGCTCGTGGCCAAGCGCGAGTGCGCATCGCTCCACCGCTCACGCAGGGGGCGCCAGACCGGCCGGCCGATCGAGACCCTCGATCGGCTGCGCTAGGTTCAGTAGGGGCGATGCCGGAGTGGGACAGGGCCGACCACGTCGCCCACTGGACATCCGAATGAATCAGCGATCCGTCACGCTCGCCGCTCCCTCCTTCGAGCAGTCCGGCGGCACCTACCGCGTCGCCTCCGGATCGATTGATACCAGTGTCCTCCTGGCGTACACGAAGGCGTCGCCAGCGCGATACGGGCTAGATCTCGGCAACGTTTCTTTAGTCCGGATGACATCGTTCCGAAATCAACCGGGTTCAGTTTTGGTTTCCGAGAGCCGGTTCCGAGGCGTTGAGGCGCCTGGTACGGAGGATGTCATGCCCGAAATGTATGTCGTCGTGCGCTGGCCGGACGGCGTCACGCAGCGCTGCTATTCCCCGTCCACAGTCGTCGCGGATTACTTCGCGGCGGGCGCTGAGTACGCTGTCGCGGAGTTCGTCGAGCGCAGCCGTACTGCGCTCGGGATCGCCGGGGAGCGGGTGCGGGACAAGTACGGCTTCTTATGTACCGGGGCTTCCGCGGAACTCGCCCGGATCGAGCAGGCCGCCGCCGCATATGCCCGTGTGGACGGGGCGACGGTCACTGTCGAGGCCTTGGTCGATGCCGACGGGCGTGTCCGATGAGTAGCGCCGTACGGCTTGCGGGGGCGCACTTTCCGGTGGCCGTGATCGGCGGCGGGCAGGCGGGTTTGTCGGTGAGCTACTGCCTGCGCAAGCGCGCGGTCGAGCATGTCGTCATTGAGGCGAACGCGGTCGGGCATGAGTGGCGGAGTCGGCGGTGGGATTCGTTCTGCCTGGTCACGCCGAACTGGCAGTGCAAGCTTCCTGGCTACGCGTATCAGGGCACCGATCCCGATGGCTTCATGGTGCGCGAGGAGATCATCGGGTATCTCGAGGCGTACGCGGCGTCGTTCGCGCCGCCCCTGGTGGAGGGGGTTCGCGTCACGCGGCTGCGCCGGTCGCCGGCTGGCGGGGTGTTCGAAGTCTCGACGAGTGCGGGCGACCTCACGGCGGACCAGGTAGTGGTGGCGACCGGGCCGTATCACACGAGGTTTGTGCCCGCCCTCGCTCAGCGCCTGCCCGACGGCGTTGAGCAGGTCCACTCGTCCGAGTACCGCAACGCCGAGCAGTTGCCGCCGGGCGCGGTGCTGGTGGTCGGCACGGGGCAGTCGGGCTGCCAGATCGCGGAGGACCTGCATCTCGCGGGGCGGCCGGTGCATCTGGCGGTGGGCAGCGCGCCCCGGGTCGCGCGGTTCTACCGCGGGCGGGACTGCGTGGCGTGGCTCGACGAGATGGGCCACTACCGGAAGAGTATCGATGAGTTCGATGACGCGGCCGCCGTGCGGATGCGGGTGAACCACTACGTGACCGGCCGCGACGGTGGGCGCGATATCGACCTGCGGGCCTTCGCGAGAGACGGAATGCGGCTGTACGGACGGTTGACTGGGGTCAGCGGGACCCGGCTGGAGTTCGCCGACGATCTGAAGGTGAACCTCGATCACGCGGACGCGGTTGCCGAGAGCATCAAGGACGCGATCGACGCGCACATCGCCGCGCAGAGCATCGACGCGCCGGCGGAGGCGCGCTACGTGCCCGTGTGGGAACCCGGTGACCAGGCGGGCGAAATCGACCTGGTCGAGGCTGGGATCACCTCCGTCGTATGGAGCACCGGTTTCCGGCGGGATCACCGGTGGATCGAGGTTCCGGTGTTCGACGGGCGGGGCTATCCGATGCACTGGCGTGGCGTGACGGGTACGCCCGGGCTCTACTTCCTCGGTCTGCCCTGGCAGTACTCCTGGGGATCGGGCCGCTTCGAGGCCGTGGGCCGAGATGCGGCTTTCCTCGCCGACCACATCGAGGCCTCGCGCCGCATGGCGGACGTGTGCGGCACACTCACCGGCGCTCCTACCGGGCTCACCGCCGCTCTGCCGGTCGGCTGAAAGGACTGCGAGATCCCATGGTTTTCGACGCGCATCGGCACATCGGGGTTCTGCCCGCGTATCCGTTCTACGGCGGGCCGCCGGTGAACCCGGACGTCACGGCTCGTGCCACGATCAAGCAGCTGATCTCAGACCTCGATGCCGAGGGCACCGAGCGCGCGCTGGTCATCCCGAATTACGGCGTGCCGGACCCGGCGATCGCGTTCTCCTTCAACGAGTTGGCGCTCGAGGCCGCGCAGCGCGACGACCGGATCCGGGCCGGGCTGTGGGTCTCGCCGCGGCCGGATGATTCGGCGCGCACGGCGGCGGCGCTGGCGCTGGCCGGAGAGCCGGGAGTCAGGGTTCTGAAGCTGAGCTTCCTGCTCGGCGGACGGGTCACGGATCCGGCCTGCCGCCCGCAGCTCGATCTGATCTTCGCCGCGGCCGAGCGGCACGGCCTGGTGGTGCACGTGCACACCTCGCCCGGCGCGGCTTCGGACATCGACGAGGTGGGGCACCTCGTCGACTGGTACGCCGACCGTGTGCCGGTGCACCTGGTGCACTTCGGCGGCGGGATGAGCGGCCACATCAAGCTCGCCGGCTCGCGGTTCTTCGACTGGATCGCGGCCGGCAAGCGGGTCTACACGGACCTGTCCTGGGCCATCGGCTTCGCGCCGGGTTGGCTGGCCCGGGAGATCGAACGGCGCGGCATCGGCCACGACCGGGTGTTGTTCGCCAGCGACCAGCCCTGGGGCGACTACGCGGGCGAGCACGCGCGGATGGCCGCGGCGTTCGGCGACGGGGAACTGGCCCGGTTCGCGTTCCAGGACACCTTCGCCGCGCTCTACGACTGACCCTCGACACTCCCAAGGAGAGAGAGCATGACCGTCGAACTGTCCGACATCGAGACCAAGTCTCTGAACGAGATCCCGCACCCCTCGCTGCCCGAGGGATCGACGATCTACGGGTCCACCAAAGTCTTCCCTGACTACCAGGCGGAGGACGGCGAGACCTACTTCACCCTCGTGCACGGCATCGCGCACGAGTCCTCCGTCAGCTTCGTCGCCGTGCTGCAGGCCACCCGGGCACTGCGCAAGGGTTTCGAGTCGGCGATCTACTTCTACGGGCCCGGCTCGCTCAACTGCCTTGCCACCCGCGGTTTCCCGACCACCGGCAACTCCGCGTTCCCGGGCGAGCACAACATCAACAACCAGCTCAAGACCTTCATCGCGGAGGGCGGCAAGGTCTACTGCTGCCGCTTCGGCCTCTCGCTGCACGGCGCCCGCGAGGAGGACCTGATCGAGGGCGTCATCCCGACCCACCCGCTGGACGTGCAGGACGCGATCATCCACTACGCGCGTAAGGGCGCGATCATCAACTCCACCTACCAGCTGTAAGGAGGTGCGACGTGAGCGTTGGCACCCAGTCTTCGAGCGCGGTGGACGTGCGCGTCCTGACCCGGGCCGAACTCGCGCTGCACGGTGTGCGCGTCGAGGCCCCGGTGCGGCGGCCGGACGGAGCAGGACCCAGCGACGACGGCCATGTGCTGGTCGACGGTGCCAACGCCGCGTTGCCCACCAACCCGCAGAGCCCTTATTCGGTGCGCGAGGGCCGGGTGTGGCTTGGTGAGCAGGACACCGGCCTGACCCTCATCCCCGTCACCCGGCCCCGCTTCTACGATCTGAGCACGGCCGATGGCGTGCCCTACGAGCACATCGCCCGGCTGCACGGAGCGGACGTGCTGGCCACCACCGTCGTGCAGACCTGCATCCGCTACGAGGAGTCCGAGCGCTGCCGCTTCTGCACGATCGAGGAGTCGCTGCGCGCCGGGGCGACGGTCGGCGCGAAGACGCCCGCGCAGCTCGCCGAGGTCGCCGAGGCGGCCGTCCGCTTGGACGGGGTGCGGCAGATGGTGATGACCACCGGCACCACCACGGGTCCCGATCGCGGTGCTCGGGCACTGGCCAGGTCGGTGCGCGCGGTCCTGGAGGCGGTGCCAGGCCTGCCGATTCAGGTTCAGTGCGAGCCGCCGGGCGACCTGCAGTGGATCAACGCCCTGTACGAGGCGGGCGCGACCTCGATCGGCATTCATGTAGAAGCGCTCGACGACGCGGTGCGAAGCCGCTGGATGCCGGGCAAGTCGCGGGTGCCGATGACAGAGTACGAGGCAGCGTGGGACGAGGCGGTTCGCGTGTTCGGCCGCAACCGCGTCTCGACGTACCTGCTGGTCGGCCTGGGCGAGAACCCCGACGAACTGATCGCGGGCGCCGGACGGCTGATCGAGCGCGGAGTGTACCCGTTCGTCGTGCCGTTCCGGCCGATGCGCGGCACGCTCGCCGCACGCGACGGCATACCCGCACCGAGCGCCGAGCTGCTGCGATACGTGACCGAAGGCGTCGCGGTGAAGCTGCGTGCGGCCGGGATGACCGGCGCGGATCAGAAGGCCGGATGCGCGGCGTGCGGCGCGTGCAGCGTGCTGCAGAGCGCGGGAGGCTGACTTGTACCTCGACGGTACCGCGTTGCCCGCTGCGGCGGATCCGGTGATCGACATCCTGGCGCTGCTCGGTGATCGCAGCACACTGGCCCGGGTGCCGGACTTCCGCATCGAGCAGGCACAGGACGCGGCGTCCGTCGCCGCCTACCGCGAGCTGCGGCGCGAGATCTTCGTGCACGAGCAGGGGCTGTTCGACGGCCACGACCTCGATGCACCCGACGAGGACCCGCGAACGATCGTGCTGGTGGCGCGGGACCGCAGCGGTCGTATCGTCGGCGGCGTACGGCTCGGGCCCGCGCTCGACGGCCCGGATATCGGCTGGTGGCAGGGCGGACGGCTCGTTGTCGCGCCCGACGCGCGTGGCCTGGGCGGACTCGGTTCCGCGTTGGTGCGTGCCGCGTGCGCACGCGCGGAGAGCGAGGGCGCGCTGCGCTTCGAGGCGCATGTCCAGGCCCGCAACGAAGGCCTCTTCACCCGAATCGGCTGGCAGCGCGTACGCCCCGTGACGATCGCGGGCGCCCCGCATGTTCTGATGCGCTGGCCGATCGGCCGTATCAGCGCTCTGGCCGCGGCGACGAAGGCGCGGCTCGGCACCGTGCTGAGCGCGCTGCCACAGGGGCTCGGCGGCGCGGGCTACGTCGGCGACGACGGCGCCCCCGTGCCGGGTACAGACGTCATCGCGGCCTGCGACGCGATCGTACCCGCCATGGTCGAGCGCGATCCGGAGTGGGCCGGCTGGTGCGCGGTCCTGGTCAACGTCAACGACCTGGCGGCGATGGGCGCACGTCCGGTCGGGCTGCTCGACGCGCTCGGCGCGAAGGACGCACGGCACGCCGGCCGCGTGCTCGAGGGCTTGGCGAGCGCCGCCGAGGCCTACGGGGTTCCCGTGCTCGGCGGCCACACCCAGTTCGGCGTTCCCGCCGCGCTGGCCGTGACCGCGCTCGGCCGCACCGCACACCCGATTCCGGGCGGCGGCGGGCACGCGGGCCACGCGGTGCGGCTGACAGCCGACCTGCACGGCGGTTGGCGTTCCGGATACCGCGGGAGGCAGTGGGATTCCACCTCGCGTCGCACCGGCGAAGACCTGCGCACGATGATCGGCTCGGTCGCGGCGGCGCGCCCGGCCGCGGCCAAGGACGTCTCGATGGCCGGGATCGTCGGCACGCTCGGCATGCTGGCCGAGGCGAGCGGCTGCGCTGCGATCCTCGACGTGGCAGCCGTGCCGAAGCCGACGGGCGCCAGCATGGGCGACTGGCTTACCTGCTTTCCCGGCTTCGCGATGCTCACCGCTGACGAGCCGGACGCGCCTGCGCTCCCGGCCGGCCCCGCCGTGAGCGTGAGCTGCGGCGAGTTGGCCGAAGGCAAAGGTGTGGGGCTGCACTGGCCCGACGGAGAGATCACGGCCGCGCTCGACGGGCCGGTAACCGGAATGGGACCTGCATGAGTACCCTGCGTATGGCGGCCGTGGCCGCCGAGTTCGGCCGCGACCTGGAGGAGGACTTCGCGATCGCCGAGCGCCTGGTCAAGCAGGCCCGCGAGGACGGAGTCCGACTGCTCGCGCTGCCCGAGGCCTGCCTCGGCGGCTACCTGCTGAGTCTCGACGGCTACGCCGACCACGACGCCGGACCTCCCGCCCTCGCGCTCGACGGCCCGGAGATCCGTCGCTTGATCGCGCTCGCGCGGGACATGGTCGTCATCGCGGGCTACTGTGAGGACGGCGGCGACGGCACCCGGTACAACAGCGTCGTATGCGTCACCGGCGACGGAGTCCTGGGCAACCACCGCAAGGTGCACCAGCCGCTCAGCGAGGACGCCAGCTACTCCTCCGGCGACCGCTTCCACGCCTTCGACACCCCGGCCGGCCGGATCGGCATGATGATCTGCTACGACAAGGCCTTCCCGGAGTCCGCCCGCGCCCTCGCCCTGGACGGGGCAGAAATCGGGGTCGTCGTCTCCGCGTGGCCCGGCGCGCGTACCAATCCGTCAGCCGACCTGGCCGAGGACCGCTGGAAGCGGCGCTTCGACCTGTTCGACCGGGCCCGCGCCCTGGAGAACCAGATCGTCTGGCTCTCGGCGAACCAGGCGGGCACCTTCGGAACGCTACGCTTCGTGGGCAGCGCCAAGGTCGTCGACCCGGGCGGCGAGATCCTGGCCGACACCGGCGTCGAGCCCGGACTCGCGATCGCGGAACTCGACGTCGCCCGCGCCCTGGAGACCGCCCGCCGTTCCATGGGCCACCTGCGCGACCGGCGCCCGCGGACCTACACCTACGACACGGGGGAAGCAGTCACCGCATGACCAGCATCCGGATCGCGGCCGCGGCCGCCCACTTCGGCCGCGACCTGGAGTTCGACCTGGCCCGCATCGCCAAGCTGATCGCCGACGCCCGCGCCGAGGGCGCCGGCCTGCTGGTCTTGCCCGACGCGGCGCTCGGCGGCTACCTCGCCGACCTGCGCCACCCCGACCCGGACGCGCTCCCGCCCGCGCTCGCCCCGGACGACCCCCTCATCCAGCGTGTGGCCTCGCTCGCCGCCGAGATGGTGGTCTGCCTCGGCTACTGCGAGGACGGCGGCGACGCGGTGCACTACAACGCGGCGGTCTGCGTCAACGGAGACGGCGTGCTCGGCCGCCACCGCAAGGTGCACCTGCCCGCCGGGGAGATCGCCGCGTACGCTCCCGGCGACACGTTCGATGCGTTCGACACACCGGTCGGCCGGATCGGGATGCTCATCGACTACGACAAGACCTTCCCCGAATCAGCCCGCTCCCTCGCCCTGGACGGAGCGCAGATCCTCGCGTGCCTCTCCGCCTGGCCCACCAGCATCACCAACCGGGCGCCGCGGATGGCCCAGGACCGGCAGGCCAGGCTCTTCGACCTCTACGACCAGGCGCGCGCCGCCGAGAACCAGCTCGTGCTCGCCTCCTCCAACCAGACCGGCGCCATGGGCGGCATGCGCTTCCTCGGCCAGGCCAAGGTCGTCGGCCCCGGTGGCGAGATCCTCGCCCGCACTTGGGCCAAGGCCGGACTCGCCGTCGCCGAGGTCGATGCCGCGGCCGAGGTCGACCGCGCCCGCCGTATCCTGCACCACCTCGACGAACGCCGCCCTGACGTCTACCGGGAGAAGCGTTCGTGAAAATCGCGCTGCTGTCCTACTCGACGAAGCCGCGCGGCGGAGTCGTGCACACCCTCGCCCTCGCCGAAGCCCTGGCCGCGCTCGGCGAGGACGTCACCGTCTGGAGCCTGGGACGCGGCGGCGACCAGGGCTTCTTCCGCCCCGTCGATCCGTCCGTACAGCTGCGCGTCGTTCCCTTCCCTGATGGATCGTCGGACGAGGGCGTCGGACCGCGCATCCTGCGCTCCATCGCCGTGCTGCGCAGGGCGTTCGAGTCGGCGTCGGCCGAATACGACATCGTCCACGCCCAGGACTGCATCAGCGCCAACGCCGCCATGCCGAGCGGCCCCTGCATCCGCACCGTCCACCACATCGACCACTTCACCACGCCCGAACTGGCCGCCTGCCACGAGCGCGCCATCGTCGAGCCCTACGCCCACCTATGCGTTTCCCGCGCCGTGGCCGACGAGCTCGCTCACGGCTGGGGTATCAAGGCCGAAGTCATCCCCAACGGCGTCGCGTACGACCGCTTCGCCGCCACCGACCCTGCCGCCCGCGCCGCCCGGCGCGCGAAGCACGGCCGCTACATACTCACCGTGGGCGGCATCGAGCCCCGCAAAGGCTCGCTCGATCTCCTTGAGGCCTACGCCTTGCTGCGAGCCGCTCGCCCCGACGTCAGCCTCGTGATCGGCGGCGGCGAAACGCTCTTCGACTACCGCGACTACCGCGCCGCCTGGGAAGCCCGCGCGCGAGAGCTCAGCGTGCACCCGATCGTGCTCGGCCCCGTACCCGATGACGAGCTGCCGGCCCTCGTCGCCGGCGCCGACGCGTTCGCGTTCCCCTCCACCAAGGAAGGCTTCGGCCTCGCCGCCATGGAGGCGCTCGCCGCGGGCACCCCGCTCGTCGTACGCGACCTGCCCGTCCTGCGCGAGGTCTTCGCCGACGCCGCCCGCTTCGCCGCCACCGTCGACGACTTTGCCGCCGAACTGCACGACGCCCTCGCGGTCGAGGACCCCACGAAGCGGGACGCCGGACGAATCCTCGCCGCCCGGCACACCTGGACCGCAGCCGCACACCGCCACCTCGACTTCTATCGCACGCTCGCCGACGGCGTCGGTAGAGGTAGTCCGCGATACGCCAGACCGGCTGATCCGCGAAGCGCGCTCCCCACCCTGGAGTAGATCGCGTTCACCTTCGACGACCTGGAGCCTGATCAGCTCCTGCCGCGAGCTCGGGCGGGCGACTTCGCAAGGCGCGGTCCAGAACGCGCAATCCGACAAATGATCAAGAAGGCCAACCCATTGAAGCCACCTCGAGGGGCCGGCAGGCTCCGCGGCAGCGATGGCTCAGAGCCGAGGGCCGGCGATCCGCATGAGATGGACAGCGCGCCCGCACGCCTAAAGGCCCAGGTCAACGCCACGCGGGCACGCTGTTTTGCTGGCACGAGCCTGAGCCCGCCGCCGAACCGTCACGATGCTCGAGACCGGTCGCTTCGCCGACGAGGCCGAGGCCGTCGCGAGACCTTCCGCTGGATCGCGTTCTCCAACCACCGCCGCAGGCACCGGCGAGCCGGGATGCTCGCGCCGGCCGACTATACGAGTAGCTACACTACAGCGACCATAAGAGTCCTGATGGACCTGCTACACCCATATCCATAGCCGCATGAAACCCGGTGGGCCGTCCCCCGCTCGGCGAAGCGAAGGCCGGCATGTTCATCTACCGCTGCTCCCACGGCCATCTGGGCGCGCCGGCCCCGAAGCGGGCGCCGCTCAGCCGAGCCCGTGGTGGCGTTCAGGCGCCGCCACGGCCGCGAGTTCGTTGACCCGCGCCTCGCTCGCCGCGGAGAACGGGTCGTTGCGCGCGGCGACGGCCGCGTTCGTTTCCTCCATCACCAGGTCGAAGTTGATCTGCGCGCCCGCCGTGGCACCCGCCGCCGCGGCCGCGCCGACCTGTGCGGACGGATCGGCGACGTTGCCCGCGAACCAGACGCCCGGCACCTCGCTGCGTCCGGCCGGATCGGCGGGCAGGTACTCGCCCATGCCCGACTCGTGCTGCTGCGGCTGCAGGCCGAGGCCGCGGAGAAATTCTGCGCGCAGCGCCGCACGCGGCGCGACGACGATCACCTCTCGGGCGAAGACCTTGCCACCGACCAGCCGCACCCCGGTGATCCGGTCGGCCGCGGCGTCGATCTCGATCCGGGCGACTCGGCCCTCGACGACGTCGATCCCGCGCGCTGCCACCCGATCCCACTGCTCGTCAGTCAGCGCGGGCATGGTGTGGGCGAAGAGAGTGACGTCCGCACTCAATTGGCTGAACAACAGCGCCTGATGGGCCGCCATCGGACCGCTGCCGATCACACCTATGGCCCGATCGCGTGCCTCCCAGCCGTGGCAGTAGGGGCAGTGGATGACGTCACGTCCCCACCGCTCGCGCAGCCCGGCCACATCAGGCAGTTCGTCCACCAGCCCGATGGTCACCAGCAAGCGCCTGGCCAGGGTGCGCCGGCCGTCCGCAAGTTCGACCTCGAACCGTTCGCCGGACGCCTGCCGCACCCGCCGTACTCCGGCGACCTCGCCGGAGACCACGCGGCCGCCGTAGCCGCGGACCTCGGCCCGGCCGCGCTCGAGGAGCTCGCCGGGCGGCATCCCCTCCCGGCCGAGCAGCCCGTGCACGCCCTCGGCCGGCGCGTTGCGCGGCGCGCCCGCGTCGATCACCGCCACCGACCGCCGCGAACGCGCCAGTTGCAGCGCCCCGTTCAGGCCGGCCGCTCCGCCGCCGACCACCACCACGTCATACATCTCGTGCAGTTCCTGGGTCATGACCACCACCTCCGCGTCGACGATGCGTCCTGGGCACGTCGGCTGGCAAACCTTCTTGCCGATCCTGCAAAATAGAGGCGTGAAGCACACGGACGATCCGACGGGCGCCGCATCCGCCGCACTCGGCACGGGCGATGCGCTCGACGCGGTCGGCGCCCGACTGCGCATGCTGCGGCAGGCCAGGCAGAACACGCTGGCCGAGGTCTCCGCGCAGACGGGCATCTCGGTCAGCACGCTCTCCCGGCTCGAGTCCGGCGGCCGCCGGCCCACGCTGGAACTGCTGCTCCCCCTGGCGAAGGCCTACAGAGTGACGCTCGACGACCTGGTCGGCGCGACGCAGACCGGCGATCCTCGCGTGCACATGAGGCCCGTGACCGAGCACGGGATGACGCGGGTGCCGCTCACCCGCAATCCGGGCGGCATCCAGGCGCACAAACTGGTGCTCAGGCCGGGCGGCCGGAGTCGTGAGCCCGATCCGCGCACGCACGAGGGCTACGAGTGGCTCTACGTACTCAACGGCAAACTCCGCCTTGTGCTCGGCGACCTCGATCTGGTGATGTCGACGGGCGAGGCGGCCGAATTCGACACGCGCGTCCCGCACTGGTTCGACAACGCCGACGAACACCCGGTCGAACTGCTGGTGCTCTTCGGCCGCCAGGGAGAGCGTGCCCACCTGCGCGCCCGACCGAAGCAGAACTGACAGAAACAGAGCGACCGGCGACCGGACAGGATGCCTGTGTCTTGGGGCGGTCGCGGGGCAGATCTGGCGGGCTCCGGTCGCCACGGCAGCCGGCTGCCCCCGGGGCCGGGCATTCGCACCTCATTCCGAATCTCCCATCAAGAGGCGCGATTCTCGCCGCCGATCAACTCCGCGACCGGCGCGGCTGCATGCGGGATCGCTCCGTCGTGAGCGCAGGTTTCCCAGACCTTTAGGCCGTTCGGTCGAGGCTCGCGGTTACCCGTCGGCGGCCGGCGGCGGTCGGCGGTCTCGGGCGTTGACGCTCATCTACTTTAGCGATAAGTTCCGTCTGCTTTCGGAGGCTTCAGTCGGCGAAACCGACCCAGAACAGGAAGATCGCCCATGAACTCTGGCGGACTGGACCGTCCCGTGGCCGCGCTCAGCGCCGACGCGAAGGCCGTGCTGCGGCCGCTGCCCGCCGGGTCGGTGCGCTTCGGCCCCGGGTTCTGGTCGGAGCGGGTGGCGGTGAACAACGAGCGCTCGCTCGCGGCGGGGCTTGAGCGCATCACCGCCTCCGGGGTGCTGGAGAACCTCGAGATCGCCGCGGGCAAGGCGGACGGCCCGTATCGCGGCGACCTGGTGTTCCTTGATACGGACGCGTACAAGTGGCTCGAGGCCGTCTCCTGGAGCCTGCGCGACGGCTCGGCTCCCGAGCTGCTCGAGTCGGCCAAGGCCGTGATCGAGCTGATCCGCGCCGCCGCGGAACCGGACGGATACGTCAACAGCTATACGACGGTGGTACGCGGCGGGGAGCGCTGGGCGGACCTGCTCAACGGCCACGAGATGTACTGCGCAGGCCATCTCATCCAGGCCGGGATCGCGCATCGGCGGGCGACGGGCGAGACGGGCCTGTACGAGGTGGCCATCCGCTTCGCCGACGTCCTGGTGGCCGAGTTCGGCGAGCACGGCCGGCGCGCGGGCTACTGCGGCCACCCGGAGATCGAGACGGCCCTGGTCGAGCTGTACCGGGAGTCGGGTACGCGGGCATATCTCGACCTGGCGCGTCGCATGGTGGATCTGCGCGGGGGAGGGCTGATCGGCGAGCACCGCTTCGGACGCCACTACTTCCAGGACACGACGCCGGTGCGCGAGACGCGCAGTCTGCACGGCCATGCCGTGCGCGCGCTCTATCTCGCCGCCGGAGTGACGGACCTCTACCTCGAGACCGGCGATGAGCAACTGCTGACCGCGCTGCGCGCACAGTGGGCGGACCTGGTCCGCGGCAAGGCGTATCTGACCGGCGGCGCCGGAGCGCGTCACCTGGACGAGGGGTTCGGCGACGCGTTCGAACTGCCGGCGGACCGGGCCTACACCGAGACCTGCGCCGCGATCGCGTTGATGCAGTGGTCGTGGCGGATGCTGCTGGCCACCGGAGAGGCGCAGTTCGCCGACATGTTCGAGCGCGTGCTCTACAACGGTTTCCTCGCCGGCGTCTCGCTCGACGGCTCGCGCTTCTTCTACGTCAACCCCCTGCAGGTGCGGCCGGATTCGACGCTCGGGCCGGGCGGCCGCCAGGAGTGGTTCCACTGCGCCTGCTGCCCGCCGAACGTGATGCGCACCCTGGCCAGCCTCAGCCACTACGTCGCCACGGTCGACGGCGATGGTCTGCAGATCCACCAGTACGCGTCCGGCTCGATCCGCTCGCCGCAGGGCTTCGGCGCGGACGTGCGGACGGGATATCCCTTCGAGGGTGGCGTGAGCATCACCATCCCGGGCGAAGCCGCGGGCGAGTGGACGTTGTCCCTGCGTGTTCCGCGGTGGGCGCGCGGCCGGGTGGAAGCCGCTTTGGACGGGTGGCCGATCGACGTCGGCACGGCCGACCGGCTCAGGATCACCCGGCGGTGGCGCGGGGGAGAGCGCATCGAGGTCGGATTCCCGGTGGAGCCGCGGCTTACGGTGGCCGACCCGCGGGTCGACGATGCGCGCGGATGCGTGGCCGTCGAGTGCGGCCCCCTGGTGTACTGCGCGGAGCAGGTCGACCAGGATGCGGACATCGACACGCTCGTCCTGTCCGGCGCGGCGGAACTCGGCGCCGAACGGGAGATCGGCGGGATCGCGCTGCCCACGGTCCGGGTGGACGCCACGGCGGCGGGGTCCGCGGCGCCGGAGGAGGACTGGCCGTACCGGACGCTCGGTGCGGCGGCCGAAACCGGTGTGCGCGGCCGGGTGACGGCCGTCCCCTACTTCGCCTGGGCCAACCGCGAGGCCGGCGCCATGCGCGTCTGGCTGCCGCATCGTGCCGTGCGAAGTTCTTGACGCCCTCGGACTTTAGCGTTAACGTTTCGCACATCACTTTAGCGATATAGCTACCAGGAGGACCGGTGCCGGACCGCGTGACCATCGCCCAAGTCGCCGAGGAGGCGGGTGTCTCGGCGATGACGGTGTCCAATGTGCTGAACGGGAAGCCGGGCGCCTCCGACGAGACCCGGCGGCGCGTGCTGGACGTGGCGCAGCGGCTCGGGTACCAGCCGAACATCTCCGCACGCAATCTCAAGGCGGGTCGCAGCGGGTTGATCGGCGTGCTGACCCTGGACCTGACCACGCAGTACGGCCTGGAGATCGTGCGCGGGATCGCGGACGAGCTCGCGGCGGCCGAGCGCGAGCTGCTGATCAACGCCACCTATCAGGACGGCGTGCGGGAGATGGAGCGGATCGAGTTCCTCTCGCGCGGGTTGGTGGACGGCGTGCTCATGGTCGCCCCGGTCCTTGATGAGGAGACCGTCGAGCTGCTGCGGCGCAAGAACATCCCGTGCGTGGTGATCGACCCGCGTCGCCAGGACGTGGCGCTGCCGCGGGTGATCGTGGACAACTACGAGGGGATGCGCCGAGGCGTGCAGCACCTGCTCTCGCTCGGGCACACCCGGATCGGCTACATCCGCGGCGAGTCGGACATGGACAGCTCCTCGATCCGCTTCCGGGGCTTCTGCGACGCGCTGACTCTGGCCGGCGTGGAGGTGGACCCGCGGCTGGTGGTGGACTGCGATTTCACCTACGCGCACGGGTTCCAGGCGGCCTCGGCGCTGATCGGCGAGCATCGGCCGACGGCGATCGCCGCCGGGGCGGACCTGATCGCCTTCGGTGCGGTGGACGCGGCGCGGGCGCTGGGCCTGAGCGTGCCAGACGAGTTCTCGGTGCTCGGGTTCGACGATCTGCCGCAGGCCTCGCAGTCCTTCCCGGGCCTGACGACGGTGCGTCAGCCGCTGCACGACATGGGCCAGACCGCGGCGCGTGCGCTGCTGTCGATCCTGGACGGCCAGCGGCTGCTGCTGGACCGGATGCAGTTGCCGACGGAGCTGATCGTGCGGGGCACGACGGCGGCCCCGGCCGACGTCGACGCCATCCTCGACCGGCTGCTCGCCTCGTCGCGCGGCACGTCGGACGATGCCGTGGGCGCGAGCGGGCAGGACGCCTGACGGATGCCGACCTACGTGATGTCGTATTTCACCGAGCGGGACGAGTCGCTGCACCTGGCCGTGAGCCGGGACGGCGGCTACAGCTTCCTGCCGGTGAACGAGGGGCGCCCGGTGCTGCGCGGCAGCGTCGGCACCGGCGTCCTGCGCGACCCGTTCCTGGGTCTCGGCCCGGACGGGCGGATACACATGCTGGCCACGGACGGCTGGTCGAGTCCCTCGATCGTGCACGCCGTGTCCGTGGACGCCGATCTGAACCGCTGGTCGGCGCAGCGGCTGCTGCCGGTGATGGCCGAGGTGCCGGGCGCGCACAACGCGTGGGCGCCGGAGTTCTTCTTCGACCACACCACCGGCCGCTACCACCTGATCTGGTCCTCGGTGGTCGACCCCGCCGTGCCCGCCGAGGGTCGGGACTGGCAGAACGTCGGGCAGGACCACCGCATCTGGTCCTGCACCACCGAGGACTTCTCCTCCTTCTCGCCCGCCGAGGTCTTCTTCGATCCCGGCCACCCGGTGATCGACGCGACCGTGGTGCGCGACGGGGAGCGCTTCCTGATGGCCTACAAGGACGAGCGCGGCGTCAACGAGACCTCCACCAGCCACAAGCACATCCTGCTGACGACCTTCGACCAGCCCGGCGGACCCTACGAGGCGCCGCGCGGACCGGTCGGACCCTCGGCGGTGGAGGGCCCGTGCCTCTTCCGCAGGGGCGAGGAGTGGGTCATGATCTTCGATCACTACCTCGAAGGGCGGTACGGCGCCGTGCGCAGCGGCGACGGCGCGCACTGGCAGCCGGCCGAGGTGGAGGTGCCGACGGGGATCCGGCACGCCTCCGTCCTGGCGCTGCCCGACTGAGCCACCATACGCACCACGACTGCACCAGATCCGAACGATCAAAACCAAAGCAATATAAGAATTCTCATATGGAGTGAAACAATGGAGTTTTCACGCGCGTTGTCACGTCGTTCCGTGATCAGAGGGGCCGGCGCCCTGGCCGGGTCCGCTGCCGCTATGCCGCTGCTGAGCGCCTGCGGGGGCACCGTGGGCACCGGTTCGTCCGGGACGGCGAAGGTGCAGGACATCAAGCCGGGCACGCTGACCGTCATGTCGCCGACCGGTGAGATCGGCAGCGACCTGGTCAAGAGCTTCGAGACCGCCTACCCGCAGCTGAAGGTCAACCTGATCAACGTCGACCAGACCCGGCTGAACGCGATGCTCGCCGCCGGCAACCCGCCGGACCTGGTCGAGCAGCCGGGTACCGACGTCACCCCGTACATCGCCAGCCAGGGCATAGCGCTGAACCTGGACGCGTACTTCGAGCAGTCCAGCGTGTTCAAGGAATCCGACATCATGCCGGTCAACGATGTCTGGAAGTGGGACGGCTCGAAGCAGGGCTCGGGTTCGCGCTACGGCATCGCCAAGGACTGGTCGCAGGACGCGATGTGGTGGTACGACACGCAGCTGTGGTCGGCGGCGGGCAACGCCGCGCGCAAGCCCACCGAGCCGATCACCTATGACGAGCTGCTGGACGCCGCGAAGGCGATGACGAAGACCTCCGGCGGCAAGACCTCGATGTACGGCCTGTGGTACGTGACGCCGGACATCGACCGGATCGCCGCGATGGTGGCGACCGCGGGCGGCCGGATCATCTCCGAGGATCTGTCCACCGTCGACTTCACCTCGCCCGAGGCGATCAAGGCACTGACCTGGATCGTGGAGGCGGGCAAGGCGGGCGTGGGCTACTCGGTGACGAACCCGAGCCCGGACTGGGACGGCCCGGAGATGTTCGCGGGCAAGCAGGCCACGGCGTGCCAGGGCTACTGGTACACCGGCTTCACCGAGTCCACGGCCCCGGCCTTCGAGTCCAAGCTCCAGTTCAACGCCGCGCCCCTGCTGGGTTCGACCCGGATCAGCCCGTCGTTCGGCGCGGTCGGCTTCTGGGTTCCGGCGAAGGCGAAGAACCCGGGCGGCTCCTTCGCGTGGCTGGAGTGGTTCTGCGGCGGCGCGGGCGCCAAGCAGCGCATCTCGAAGGGCGACGGCCTGCCCTCGCTGAAATCCATGGTCTCCCTGCTGCCGCAGCGCAACGACTTCGAGCGCGCGTGCGTCGCGACGCAGAACAACGAGCTCGACTACATCGACGTCGTCCAGGTGGCCTCGCCCTATGCGCTCAACACCGCGATCAACACGACACTCGCCAAGGACTTCCCGGCGGCCATCACCGGGTCCATGTCGGTCGCCAAGCTGGCCGACACACTGACGACCGACGTCAACGCCGTGCTCGCGGCGGGCAAGAAGGCGCTGGGTAAGTGAAGCCATGAGTACCTTTCAGATCGCCTCCCCGGCGCCGCGGCGCCGGGGAGGGCGGGCCCGGCGGATCCGCGGCGCGCTGGCCTTCTACGGCTTCATCTCGCCATGGCTGATCGGCACTCTGCTGCTGACGGCCTTCCCGGTCGGCTACGCCGTCTACATGAGCTTCACCGACTGGAACGGCATGACTTCATTCATGCCGTGGGTGGGCCTGTCGAACTACCAGCAGGTGTTCACCTCCGGCGACACGCTCTCGGCGCTCTCGAAGACGCTGATCCTGTGCGCGATCGTGGTCCCGATCACCATCGCCGGCAGCCTCTTCCTGGCCGTGCTGCTGAACAAGCGGATGCGCGGGCGGACGATTCTCCGCACCTTGATCTACCTCCCGGCGGTCGTCCCGCCGGTGGCCTCGGCGCTGATCTGGAAGGTCATCTTCGACAAGAACTCCGGAGCGGCCAACCGGATCCTCGCCATCTTCCACGTCGACCCGCTGGACTGGCTGAACGGCCAGCTGGCCTTCGTCGTGATGATCGTGGTGCTGCTGTGGGGCGTCGGCGCCGGAATCATCATCAACCTGGCCGCGCTGCAGACCGTCCCGGCCGAGCAGTTGGAGGCGGCGAAGATGGACGGCGCCAACGCCTTCCGGTCCTTCCGGCACGTGACGCTGCCCGCGATCTCGCCGATCCTGCTGTTCCAGACCGTGCTGGTCACGATCACGACGCTGCAGACCTTCGTCCCGGCCATCCTGCTCTCGCCGATCGCCGGCTCCAACGTCTACACGAACATCCCGCCGGCCAACGACGTGTACATGGTCGACGTCTACGAGCAGTACTTCGACTACTCGCGCTACGGCATGGGCTCGGCGATGCTCGTGGTCTTCTTCGCGGTGATCCTGCTGATGACCGGCCTCATCTTCAAGTTCCTCGGCCGCAGCGTGTTCTACGCGGTCGATCCCAGCGAGTCGGGGAAGGGCTGATCCGCGATGGCCTTGCACGACGTGCGTACAGATCCGGAGACGACCACCCGGACACCCCGTCCGGCTCCGCGGCCGCCGGCCGCGCCGATCCGCCGCCGCCGCGAGCGCAACCGGATCGCGTTCGCCATCCTCGTCCTGGTGGCGTTGCTGGTCACCGCCCCGTTCGTCGAGCTGCTGATCAGCGCCCTGACGCCAGGTTCGGAGATCGGGGCCGACCGCTGGCTGCCGAGCATGTTCCGCTGGGCCAACATCAGCGACGCGATCGACTACATCCCGTACTGGGACCTGACCCGCAACTCGGTGTTCCTGGCCACCTTGTCCGGGGTGCTCACGACCTTCAGTTCGGCGATCACCGGCTACGGCTTCGCCCGGATGCGCGGTCCGGGAAAGAAGTTCCTGTTCGGCGTGCTGATCATGACGATGATGGTCCCGCCGATCGTCACGCTCATCCCGACCTATCTGCTCTTCTCCCGCTACGGCCTGGTGGGCACCTACCTGCCGTGGGTCTTCTGGGGAGCGGCCGGAACGCCGTATACGATCTTCCTCTACCGGCAGTTCTTCTCCAGCATGCCGAAGGAGCTGGAGGAGGCCGCGATCATCGACGGCGCGGGACGCATCCGGATCTTCGTGCAGATCTTCCTGCCGCTCTCGCGTCCGCTGCTGGTGACCGCGTTCGTGCTGGCGTTCAACGCGGTCTGGGGTGACTTCGTCGCGCCGGACCTGTTCCTGAACTCGAGCAACACGACGCTCGCGGTCGGCGTTTCCTCCGGCTACACGAACCAGGCCGGATATCCGCTCTACAACCTGCTGGCTTCCGGCGCGATGCTCTACGTCATCCCCGTGGTGCTGCTGTTCCTGTTCGCCCAGCGCAGCTACGTGCGCGGCTTCGCCAACTCCGGACTCAAGGGCTGAGCGGCCGAGATGGACAGGGAACTGCCGCTCTACCGCGACCCGGTCTTCGACGGCGCGACCGACCCTGTGCTCGTGTGGAACCGCGGGCTGCGCCAGTGGTGGATGTTCTACACGCAGCGCCGCGCCGCCGTGCCGGGGCCGGGCGTGGCGTGGGTGCACGGCACCGACATCGGCATCGCCGTCTCTGAGGATGCGGGGACGACGTGGCTGTATCGCGGCATCGCGCGTGGTTTGGAGTACGAGCCGGGGCGCAACACGTACTGGGCACCGGAGATCTTCTGGGCCGAGGGTCTGTACCAGATGTTCGTGTCCTACATCCGCGGCGTTCCGGACCGGTGGGAGGGCCACCCGCGGCAGATCCTGCACTACACGAGCGCGAACCTGATCGACTGGCGGCTGGCCGGGCCAGTGCGCCTCGACTCGGACAAGGTGATCGACGCGGCTGTCCGCCGGCTGCCGAGCGACGACTACCGCATGTGGTTCAAGGACGAGGCGCACGGCTCGCACACCTACAGCGCGGACAGCGCCGACCTCATCGCCTGGAGCAGACCGGTCCCGGTGATCACCGACCGGGCGCACGAGGGCCCGAACGTGTTCGAGTTGGCGGGGTGGTACTGGCTGATCACGGACGAGTGGCGCGGCCTCGGCGTGCACCGCTCGACGGACCTCGAGACCTGGCGGTACCAGGGGCTCATCCTCGGCGTGCCCGGCAAGCGCGCACACGACGCGGACTTCGGCAGGCACGCCGACGTCGTCGAGACCGGGGACGGCGAGACGGCCTACATCTTCTACTTCGTCCATCCGGGGCTCGCCCCGGGAACAGATCCCGACGCGACGTACGAGGCGCGCCGCTCGAGCATCGAGGCCGCGCGGCTGCGCGTCGTGGACGACACCCTCGTGTGCGACCGCGACGCCGATATCCCCGATCAGTTCCTCCCGGTGAACTGAGTCTCCACGAAGAGGTGAGAGCTCTGATGGCCAAGAACAAGCAGCGGCCCGCCGCCCGCACGGTGCCGAAGAAACCGGCCGTGCGGCCCTCCAGTGCACAGCGCCGGTTCGCCCGACCGCGCCTGATCCTCGCCACGATCGCCCTGGTGGTCGCGGGCGCGGGGGCCGTGTCGCTGAGCCTGCTCGGCCACCAGAGCGCGAGCGCGTCCGCCGCGGCCCCGGCGACCGCCTCCATCTCGCCGGACTCGATGGCCGCCGTCGAGACCGTCGACGGCATGGCGCTGCCGGTGCGCGAGTACGAGCTCTTCCTCGCCCAGGACCGGGCCGAGACCTTCGCGTACTTCCAGCAGCACTACGGCGTCACCGACTCCGCGACCTTCTGGACCACCGCGCACGGCGGCCAGACGCCGACCAAGTACCTCGAAAACGCGGCGCTGGCCGACGCGACGAAGGCGTGCGTGCAACAGGTCCTCGCGGCCAAGTACGGCGTCGTCTCCGGATTCAGCTACGCGGGCTTCCTCCAGGCCTGGCAGGCGCAGAACGCCAGCCGTTCCGCTGCCCTCGCCGCGCACAAGGTCGTCTACGGGCCGACGCACTACAGCGAGAGCGACTACTTCACCCACGTGTCGGCCCAGATCGCGGAACAGTTGCAGACCACGTTGGCGAGCAAGGGCGTCGTCAAGGTCACCGACGCGGCGCTGGAGAGCTACTACACCGCTCACAAGGCGCAGTTCGCCAGCGGCGCCAGCGGCCCCGCGCAGGAACTCGAGCCCAAGGCCGCCGGGCCCTCCGCCGCGGCCACCGCCGTCTCCTTCGCACAGGTGAAATCCGTCGTGCGGCAGTACTACGTGCAGGCCGCGTACGAAGCGCTCGTCGCCCAGCGGACGAAGCAGGCCGTCGTGCACGTGGACCAGAGTGTCCTGGCCGGAATCGCGATCAGCTGACGATCGTCCGGACCAGGTCGGTACCGCCCTTCCCCTGTCCTCCCAGCCAAGTTGGTGACGATGAAGTCCACCAGTCGGCGTATTCGCCGTACCTTGATAACCGCCTTAGCCACGACCGCCGCATTGCTGTGCGGCATGATCCCGCAGCTTGCCGCGTCCGCGTCGGCCGCGACGTGCACGACGTATTACATCTCCTCGTCCAGCGGCAGCGACAGCAACAGCGGCTGCAGTTCGAGTGCGCCCTGGCAGACGCTGACCAACGTCAACGCCACCACCTTCGCCGCCGGCGCCCAGATCCTGTTCCAGGACGGCGGCTCGTGGACCGGCACGCTGCACCCGCTCGGCTCCGGCTCCAGCGGCTCCCCGATCGTGGTCTCGAGCTACGGCTCGGGCAACGCGCCGATCATCGCGGGCGCCGGCGCGGCCGAGGCGGTCTACCTCGACAACCAGCAGTACATCACCGTCGAGAACCTCGAGATCACCAACAACGCCTCCTCGGCCGCCGCCCGCAGCGGCATCGAGGTGCAGAACGACACCAGCGGCATCCTCAACGGCATCACCATCGCGAACAACAACATCCACAACGTGCTGGGCTGGTGGTCGAGCAGCGAGAACGAGCAGCCCACCAACTCGATGGGCATCGCCTTCAACCTCTCCGACTCGTACACCACCAACGGGTGGAACGGCGTGACCATCTCGGGTAACACGCTCACGGACGACGACGCGGGTGGCATCTACGTCGGATCGCTGGCGGGCAACAACCACGGCATCGACACGACCGGCGTCGTCATCGAGAACAACACGCTGACCGATGTGGGCGGCAACGATATCGTGTGCGTGTTCTGCCAAGGCGCCACGGTGCAATACAACGTCGCGACCGACAGCGGCTACCGCTACTCCGGCGCCGGATTCTGGACCGCGGTGTCGAATAACGGCCTTTGGCAATACAACGACATCTCCGACCAGTGGCGCGAGGCTGTCGACGGCCAGGCGTTCGACTTCGACTGGGACACCAGCGGCAACATCATGCAGTACAACTACACGCACGACAACCCGTACGGCTTCATGGAGTTCTGCTGCAGCAACAGCGCCGGTTCGACGGGCTCGATCGTGCGCTACAACATCAGCCAGAACGACGGCGCGGCGAACGCCGTGTTCGGCACGCTCGGCGGAGCCACTTCGAGCGGTACGACCCAGTTCTACAACAACACCGTGTATATGGGGCCGGATGACAACGGTGCGGTCACCGGAGGCTCCGCGAACGGCTCGAACATGTACTTCGACAACAACATCATCTACGACCTCGGCTCCGGCGGATACTCCGGCACCGGTACGTGGAGCCACAATCTCTTCTACGGCAACCACCCCAGCAGTGAGCCCTCCGATTCGAGCAAGGTGACGAGCAATCCGCTGCTGGTCTCGCCGGGAGGCGGCGGGGCGACCCTCGCATCCGCGGCGGCGTACGAATTGCAGCCGAGTTCGCCCGCGATCGGCGCCGGCGAGCTGATCTCCGGAAACGGCGGCGCGGACTTCTTCGGCAACTCCGTCTCGTCCACGGCCGCCCCGAACATCGGCGCGTACAACGGCAGCGGCGTCACCCCGACCGCCAGCGAGTCCGGCGCGTTCTGGCCGCTCTCCGAGGGAACCGGCAGCACCGCGTACGACCAGACGAACGACCACAACACGATGACGCTCGGCGCCGGGGCCTCGTGGGCGACCGGCGACACCGAGCCGTACGCGCTCGCGCTGACCGGCGGGAGCACCAGCTACGCGCAGTCGACCGCGCCAGCGATCAACACGGCGGGCAGCTACACGGTCTCGGCCTGGGTCAAACTCAACAGCCTCAGCGGCAACCAGACCTTCGCCAGCATCGACGGCTCGCACATCAGCCCGTTCTACCTGCAGCTGTCCGGCGGGGTTTTCGCCTTCACCTTGCGCAGTAGCGACTCGACGGGTGCCTCATACGTCGAAGTCACCGGCCTCGCCCCGAGCACCGGCACCTGGTACCAGGTCACCGGCGTCTACAACGCGAGCTCCCACACCGCATCGCTGTACGTCAACGGCGCTCTGCAGAACTCGGCCACCTTCACCTCACCGTGGGCCGCCACCGGCAAGTCCTCGATCGGCCGAGCGCTGTGGAACGGCGCGGACGTCGACTTCGTCAACGGCGACATCGGCGATGTGCGCATGTACAACAAGGTGCTGACCTCAGAGGACATCCTTGCCCTTGGCACCGGCGCCGCCGCCTACTTCCCGTTCAACGAGGGCACCGGCAGCAGCGCCTACAACCTCATCCAGAACACGGCACCGGCGGACTTCACCGGCGACGCGGCCTGGGCGGGCAGCGGGCACGGCAGCAGCAACTCCGTCGCCCTCGACGGCACGCTCGGCACCACCGCCTTCTCCCCGTCGGCGGCGGTCAACACGGCGGGCAGCTACGCGGTCTCGGTGTGGGTCAAGTTCACGACCATCTCCAGCAGCGCGAACAACACGTTCGTCAGCCTCGACGGCAACGCCCGGCAGGAGACCAACATCAGCCCCTTCTACCTGCAACTGGCCAGCGGGAAGTTCACGCTCGCCGAGCGCAGTTCGGACTCGACGAGCTCCACACTGACCACGATCACCGGGCCGTCGGCGACCACCGGCACCTGGTACAACGTGATCGCCGAATACAACGCCGGCACCGATGTCGCATACCTGTACGTCAACGGCACACTGGCCGGCTCGGCCTCGTTCTCCTCGCCGTGGGCGGGGTCGACGACTCAGTTCGGCGACGCCGTCTGGGCCGGCGCCCAGGTCGACGCCACCAGCGGCGACATCGACGACGCCGTGCTCTACAACCGGGTGCTGACCTCGAGCGAGATCAGCGAACTGGCTGCCGGGTAGCGGCCAGGACTGGACCGGGGTCCGCCGCCGGGCGAAGCGGCGGCGGGCCCCTTCCACCAGGATCCACTTTCAGACACAGAATCATGAGGATTGCCAGCAATGACCGAACTCTCCGCCTCCGCCGCCCGCTTCGTCCTCGATCCGGCCTTCGAGGTCGGCCCCGTGGACCCCAGGCTGTTCGGGTCCTTCGTCGAGCACCTCGGACGCTGCATCCACACCGGGCTGTACGAGCCGGGCCACCCGGCCGCCGACGCCGATGGGATGCGCACGGACGTCCTCGCGCTGATCCGCGAGCTCGGCGTCACCGCGATCCGGTACCCAGGCGGAAATTTCGTCTCGGCGTACCGCTGGGAGGACGGCGTCGGTCCGCGCGAGCACCGGCCGCGCCGCCTCGACCTCGCCTGGCGCTCGATCGAGACCAACGAGTTCGGTCTCGGCGAGTTCATGAACGTGATCGGCAAGCTGCCCGAGAGCGAGCCGATGCTGGCCGTGAACCTCGGCACCCGCGGCGTGCCCGAGGCGATCGAACTGCTGGAGTACGCCAACCACCCCGGCGGCACCGAGATCTCGGACCGCCGCGTCGCCGCGGGGGACAAGGAACCGTACAACGTGCGGCTGTGGTGCCTGGGCAACGAGATGGACGGACCCTGGCAGATCGGCCACAAGAACGCCGAGGAGTACGGCAAGCTCGCTGCGGCCGCCGCGTGGGCGATGCGGCTGATCGACGAGGACATCGACCTGGTCGCCTGCGGAAGCTCCACCCGCGCCATGGACACGTTCGGCACCTGGGAGTCAACAGTCCTCGAACACACCTACGACCTCGTCGACTACATCTCCATGCACGCCTACTACGAGGAGCTCGACGGGGACCGCGACTCCTTCCTGGCCTCCGCCGTGGACATGGAGGCGTTCATCGAGGGCGTCGTGGCGACCTGCGACCACGTTGCCGCCCGGCGTAAGAGTTCGAAGAAGATGAAGATCTCCTTCGACGAGTGGAACGTGTGGTATTCGAGCCGCACCGTCGGTCAACCGCCGCGGCCCTGGGCCGAGAACCCCCGGCTGCTCGAGGACGTCTACTCGGTCACGGACGCGGTGGTCTTCGGCTCGCTGCTGATCGCCCTGCTCCGGCACGCGGACCGGATCGCGATCGCCTGCCTGGCCCAGCTCGTCAACGCGATCGCCCCGATCATGACCGAGCCGGGCGGCCCGGCCTGGCGGCAGACCACGTTCTTCCCCTTCGCGCAGACCGCCAGATACGCGAAGGGAGCGCGGGTGCTCACGGTGAACGTGCTGAGCCCCACCTATCCGACGGCCAAGCACGGCGAGGCGGCGCTGCTGCACGCCACCGCGGTCATCGACGACGCGGGTGCCGTGACGATCTTCGCCGTCAACCGCGACCGCGAGGCAGCACTTCCGCTGGAGGTCAGCCTGCGCGGACTCGAGCACCTCACGAGCGTCGCGGAGCACGCGGCACTGGCCGACGACGGGGACCCGGACGCGGCGAACACGCTGGAGAACCCCGAGCGCGTCGCGCTACGACCGGTAGACGGGACCACGCTGGAGGCGCCGGGCAGCGCGAACGCCAGACTGAGCGCGACGCTGCCGCCGCTGTCCTGGAACATCATCCGCCTCGTACCCTGAGCCGCGGAACAGACAGGGAACCGACCTCATCATGTACAGCCCTGATACGTCCGGCCGGCCCGCGCTGCGCTGGAGCACGCCCGGCCAGGTGATGCTCGTCGAGCCGTGGGGCGCCGACTCGGTGCGGGTGCGCGCCGCGGCCGACCAGATCGCCGACGGCCTGCCTGGTGCGCTGGACCGCGGCCTGATCGCCGACTCGTCCGCCGACGCCGCGCGCCTGGACATCCGGGCCGACGGCACCGCCTCGCTCGTCAACGGCCGGATCACGGTCGAGGCGGACGCGCACGGACGGCTGCGGTTCCTGCGCACCGGCACCGGCCGCGAGCTCGTCGCCGAGCACCGCCCCTACACCGCGTGCCCGGGGCCGCGCGTCTTCGCGCCGCTGGGGGACGGCAGGTACCGACTCGAACAGTACTTCGCCGCTTATGACGGCGAACGGATCCACGGACTCGGACAGCACCTGCACGGCCGGTTCGACCAGAAGGGCCTGGTCGTCGACCTCATCCAGCGCAACACCGAGGCCACCATCCCGTTCCTGCAGTCCTCGCGCGGCTACGGGCTGCTCTGGAACAACCCCGCCATCGGGCGGGTGGAACCGGCCGGGGACGTCACCCGCTGGGTTCGCCGACGCGGCCCGCCAGATCGACTACTGGATCACCGCGGGCGACGTCCCGGCGCAGATCGCCCGCCGGTACGCCGACGTGACCGGGCATCCGCCGCTGCTGCCGGAGTGGGCGAGCGGGTTCTGGCAGTCCAAGACCCGCTACCGCACCCAGGACGAACTGCTCGCGGTCGCGCGCGAATACTCCCGTCGCGGACTGCCGATCTCGGCGATCCTGTGCGACTTCTACCACTGGCCGCACATGGGCGACTGGGACTTCGAGAAGGAGGAATGGCCCGATCCCGCCAGGATGATCCGTGAACTGCGCGAGCTGGAGACCCCCGACGGGCGTGGGGTGCGGCTGGCCGTGTCGATCTGGCCCACCCTCGAGTCCGCCAGCGACAACTTCCCCGCCTTCCGCGACGCGGGCCATCTGGTGCGCGACAGCCGCGGCGGCCTGCTCACCTACCCGTGGCCCGCGCGCGGTTACGGCGAGGACCATCAGCCGAACGCCTTCCTCGACCCGACCAGCCCCGCGGCCCGCGCGGCCCTGTGGAAGCTGCTGTGGGAGCACTACCTCGACCTCGGCGTCTCGGCGTTCTGGCTCGACGCCTGCGAGCCGGACGTGCTGCCCGACCAGATGCGCCGCGCCCGCTACGCCGCCGGACCGGGCGACGAGGTCGGCAACATGTACGCCTACTATCACGTGCAAGGCGCCGCCGAGGCGATCGCGGAGCACGGCGGCGAGGACCGCGCCCGGCCGTTCCACCTGATCCGTTCGGCCTGGGCGGGCAGTCAGCGCTACGGCGGCGCGCTGTGGTCCGGTGACATCGCCCCCACGTTCGCCTCCCTGACCGTCCAGGTGCGCGCAGGGCTGAACGCGTCGATGAGCGGAATCCCATGGTGGAACAGCGACATCGGCGGCTTCCAGGGCGGCGATCCGGACGACCCGGCGTACCGCGAGGTGCTCGTACGCTGGTTCCAGTACGGCACCTTCAGCCCGATCATGCGGCTGCACGGAGACCGCGAACCGAACCAGCCGTTCACGTCCGAGATGAGCGGTGGCCCGAACGAGGTGTGGTCCTACGGCGAGCAGGCCTACCCGATCCTGCGCGAGCACCTGTTCCTGCGCGAACGGCTCCGTCCGTACATCGCGACGCTCTCCGAGGCCGCCCACCGCGAGGGCGCGCCCGTGATGCGGCCGTTGTTCTTCGAATTCCCCGACGACCCGGAGGCGTGGCGGATCGACGACGAGTTCCTGCTCGGCCCGGACATCCTGGTGGCGCCGGTGACCGTCGCGGGCGCGACCAGCCGCCCTGTCTACCTGCCGGCCGGCGTGGAATGGCTGGAGACCGACACGGGATTCTCGCATCTCGGCGGGACGTGCATCGACGCCGCCGCGCCGATCGAGCGGATCCCGGTGTTCGTCCGCGCCGGAGCCCTGGTCGCCTCGGCTTTCGGCCTGTGACGGATCACGTGGGCGCCGCGTGGCGCGAATGCGAGATCGAGCTCGTCGCCGACCGCGAGCATCAGGACGCATACAGCGTGGTCGATGTCTGGGCCGAGTTCACCGGCGAGGACGGCACCACGCTGCGGCGCCCGGCCTTCTTCGACGGCGGGCGTACGTGGCGGGTCCGTTTCGCCTCCCCGATCGGTGCCGCCGCCTGGCAGTGGACGACCGGCGCGTCGGTCGACGATCCCGGGTTGCGCGGGGTGCGCGGCACGGTCCTGATCGAGACGTCCGCCGCGAGCAACCGCTTCGAGGAGCACGGCTTCTGGCGGATGTCGCCGGGCGCCCGCAGCCTCGTGCACGCCGACGGCACCCCGGCCCTGCTGGTCGGGGATACGGCGTGGGCGCTGCCGTGGCGCGCGACCTGCGAGCAGGTGCGCGTGTACGCGGCGGATCGGGCGGCGAAGGGCTTCAACGCCGCGCTGCTGATGACCGTTCAGCCGGACATGCGTGCCGCCGGTCCGCGCGCACGCGGCGTGGACGAGGGGTTCGAGGTCGGGTTCGACGACTTGCCGGACGGCCGCCTGACCAGGCTGAACCCGGCCTATTTCCAGTACCTCGACCGGTTGACCGGGATCCTGCTGGAGCACGGCATAGTCCCCGTGCTGCAACCGGTGTTCCAGGGCTACGGCTGGAAGGGCCTGGGCGCGGCCGGCGCGGTCGTGCCGCCCGAGCAGTACGCGCGCTACTGCCGCTACCTCGTCGCACGCTACGGCGCGCGGCCCGCGATCTACCTCGTCGGCGCCGACGGATCCGGCCAGGAACCGCAGGTCGCGGCGGGCGGGGCCGAGATCCACGCCTGCGACTGCTACGGCCAGCCGACCGGGATCCACTACCGTCCGCACGGGAGCAACAACGCCCATCAGGACGCTGTCTGGCTGGATTTCCAGTGGTGCCAGACCGGCCACCACGGCGAGCACGTCCCGGAACGGGTCGCCGACATGTGGCGCAACACCCCCGCACGCGCCGTGGCCAACGGCGAGCCGACCTATGAGCGCACCGCCGACGCGTGGCGCGGCGCGGGCTGGTGGCAGGGACACGAGGCGTGGAGCAACCTGTGCGCGGGGGCGACCATGGGCGTCGTCTACGGCGCGGCGAACCTGTGGCAGTGGAAGCTGCACCCCGACGAGCCCGGCCACCCGGAAGTCTTCCTCGCGCCGGACGGCGACTGGCGCACCGCGCTGGACTTCGAAGGCTCGACGTACGTGGGCCTGGTCGGGAAGATCCTCGACGGACTGCCGACCACCGACATGCGGCCCGACTGGGACCTGGCCATGTGCTCCCGCGGCCTGAGCGTGCCCGGACGCCTCTACATCGCCTACCAGGAATTCGGCGGCACGCTGCAGATCGTCCGTCCGGAGGAGCTGCCCCGCACCTACCACGTCGTCGATCCCCGGACCGGGACCGTCCTGGGCAGCGGCACGCTCGAACCCGGCGTCAGGACCATCGACGACGAACGCGCGCCCGCGCCACGCGTCATCGTCTTTCGCGACGAGCAGGCGCAGCTCGCCCGACGGACTACTGCGAACTGAGTACTCCCGATTGTCTGCGCTCGCACGACGACTCTGACCTGCTGCTCGAGAAGCGCCCGTCGACCGGCCCGGTCGATGGGCGAGGCCGCGCGCAGGCGCCTTGTGGGCACCCGCGCGCGGCCGGGACGGACAGGCATGGGCCTCAGGCGAGTGCCTCGCCGGCCGGGGGTGTCGCGTCCCCGGTTTTTTCGCGCATCTCGGGCGCGGCGGCAGACGGGGCGAACGTGAGCCGGAGTCCCAAGGTGGCGCAGAGGGGGCCGAGGGCGCACATCGCGGCGGCGCTGACGAAGGCGGCGCCGAGGTTGCCGGCGTCGTAGCCGGATCCGCCGAAGTACGTGGCGAAGAGCGCGGCGAAGCCGAAGAACATGCCGGGGATCAGGGCGAAGGGCTTGAGGCGGCCGAGCGTCAGCAGTGTGCCGTTGACGGCGAAGATCACTACGGCCAGTGCCAGGGTGCGGGAGAGTGGTGCGGCGCCGAGCATCGTGCCCGTCTCCCGGTTGAGTACTACGGCCAGCACCCCGAAACCCGCCCCGGTGGTGGTGGCGGTGATCATGGCTACGGCGTTGGGCCGGCTGGGGCCGCCCTGCAGGAACGTGCCGGCCCAGGTGATGAAGATCGCCCAGGTCGGCATATCAAGCGGCTTCATCAGCAGGAAGACGGTGGCGAAGGCGACGATCGAGGCGCTCACCTCGTGCGGCAGGCGGATCCGCATGGCTAGGCCAACCCGCCCGGCTTGGCCAGCAGTTGCTTCAGGCCCGTGTCGATGAACTCGGTGTCGGTCGGGTTGCTGCCGTGGCCGGCGAAGTGCCCCCAGATCCCGGGGATCACGCGCAGTTCCGCGCCCGGTATCAGGCTGACGGCCCAGGCCTCGTCCTCCGGGGGGAAGTAGAGGTCCTTCTCGGCGGGCATGTCGAGCGTGGTCGCCCGGATGGAGCCGAGCGCCGCCTCCGTGTCCCCGTTGAATCCGGGGGTGAGCCCGATGTCGCCGTTCTGCCAGGTCCAGAGCATGGTGAGCAGGTTGTTGGGGTCGCGGCCGTCGAGGAAGAAGCCCTCCCAGAAGCCGACGAGGAAGTCCTCCAGGGAGGTGTAGCCGAGTTTCTCGTATTCCTTCTCCCAGTAGAACGCCTGCGAGAAGCCCCATCCCGCGTAGACCCGGGCGAGGGCCCGCAGGCCGGTGGTCGGCCACGTCTCGCCGTACCAGCCGCCGTTGAACGTCCCGTCCGCGGTGAGCGCGGCCTTGACGCCTTCCAGGAAGACCTTGTTGTGGAGACTCGTCCGCGGGGAGCCGCAGAACGGAGCGATCCGTTCGACCATCTCCGGGTGGCTCACCGCCCACTGGTAGGTCTGTCCGGCGCCCATCGACCAGCCGGTCACCAGCGCGATCCGCTCGATGCCGAACTGCTCGGTGACGAGGCGGTGCTGGGCGGCGACCTGGTCGTAGACGGTGATGTGCGGGAACCGGGCGCGGTCGTAGGGCGGCGGGGTGTTGCTCGGTGAGGTGGAGAGCCCGTTGCCGAGCATGTTGGGGACGATGATGAAGTAGTGCTCCGGGTCGAGAGCCATTCCGGGGCCGATGAGCCACTCGTTGTCCCAGTGCCGCCCGGAGTACCAGGTGGGGTAGACGATGGCGTTGGACTTGTCGGCGTTGAGCTCGCCGTATGTCGTGTAGGCGAGGTGGGCTCCGCGCAGGGTCGCGCCGTGCTGAGTGGTGAAGTCGCCCAGCTGGAAGGTCAGATGGTCGCGCATGCTGATGCCTTTCGTGAGGTCTGGAGTCGCGGGTTGGTCAGGAGGTGACGGCGCACTGGCCGCGGTCGGCCTTTCTCGGGCCCTGGGCGGTCGGCCGGATGTCGAAGTCGAAGATCGCGGTGGGGAGGTAGAGGGTGCTGCACGCGTTGGGGATGTCCACGACGCCGCTGATGCGGCCCTCGATTGGCGCCGAGCCGAGCAGCAGGTAGGCCTGTTCGCCGGTGTAGCCGAAGGAGGTGAGGTAGTCGACGGCGTTGAGGCAGGCGTTGCGGTAGGCCATCGTCGCGTCGAGGTAGTGGTTGGTGTCGGTGGCGTGGTCGACGGAGATGCCGACGAACGAGATGAACTCGCTGTACTGCGGCGCGACGTTGCCGGGCATGAAGATCGGGTTCGTGGTCACCCCGTACTTCTCCATGCCGCCCTTGATCAGATCGACGTGCAGGTCGATGAAGCCGCCCATCTCGATGGCGCCGCAGAAGGTGATCTCCCCGTCGCCCTGGCTGAAGTGCAGGTCGCCGCCCGACAGAAGGGCGCCGGGCACCAGAACGGGGTAGAAGACGCGCGAACCGCGAGTGAAGTTCTTGATGTCGTGGTTGCCGCCGTTCTCACGGGCCGGGACGGTACGGGCGCCTTCGGCGGCGATCCGGGCGGCGGTCGCGCCGACAGCGGTGCCGGCCAGGGCGTTGTCGGCGAGCGGCGGGAGGGCGAGCGCGGGCACCCGGTGCGGGTCGGTGTCGATGAGCGCCTGTTCGCGGGCGTTCCAGCGGGCCAGCAGGTCGGCCGAGGGAGCCGTGCCGAACAGGCCCGGGTGGGTGATGCCGGTGTAGCTGACGCCGGGGATGTGACGGGAGGTCGCCTGCTGCCCGTGGAAGTCCCAGACGGCCTTGTACGAGTCGGGGAAGCGGTCGGTGAGGAAGCCGCCGCCGTTCTCGCGGGCGAAGACGCCGGTGTAGCCCCAGCCCTGGCCCGATCCCTCACCGGTCGACTGCGGTACGGGGCCGAGGTCGAGGATGTCGACGACGAGCAGGTCGCCGGGTTCGGCCCCCTCCACGGCGATCGGTCCGCTGAGCATGTGCGCGTGGGTGAGATCGACGTCCCGGACGTCGTTGGCCGAGTCGTTGTTGCCGATCTGATTGTCGGTCCAGTCCCGGCACTCGATGCGGAACTCGGAGCCCGGCTTCACGGTGACGGCGGGCGGGATGTCGGGATGCCAGCGGTTGTGGCCGGGCACCTTCTGGTCGCGCATGGACATGGCCTGGTCGACGCTGAATACGACTTCGGGCATGGGACTGCCTCCGTACATTCGGGGGTTCAAGGTCTGGGCAGGCGGGCGTGCCGCGGATCCGAGGCCGGACTGCGACCCCGGCGGGCCGGCGGCACCTCGGTCACGACGCGCGGTTCGTGCGCGCTGGCCTCCTGGGCACCCAGGGCGCGAGCCAGCGCGGCGGACGTGCGGGTGAGCATCGGAGCGGTGAAGACCCGGCGGGCCGGCTCCGCGCACGCCTCGCACGGTTCCTCGGACAGGGCCTGGCCGATCGGACGGGACACGTCGAAGGGCCCGCAGTCGGTGCACTGGTACTGATATATCGCCATGGCTGATCGACCTCCAGAAGCTTCGAGAAGAAAGTATTTTCTCTCGAAGCTTCTGGGCAAGGGGGTGGCGGGTTAAGTGCCGGTTACGAAACGTCCATCCCGCGGTGCGACTACGACAGCTGCTGGAGCACGTCCCAGCTCAGTCCGTCCGCGGCGGCGAGGAAGACAGGCTGCGCCAGATGGCGGTCGCGCACCTGGACCGTGCCGCGCGGACCCTCGTACTCCAGGCCCTCAGCGGTCGCCTGGATGCGGGGCACATCCGTGGAGCCCGCTCTGCGCAGCAGTTCGGTGAGCAGGCGAACGCCCTCGTAGCAGGACTCGCCGAGGCTGTTGAGCACCGGTGCCCGCGGCCCGAAGCGGCGGCCGTAGGCCGCGGCGAAGTCCAGGCTGGACCTGGTGGGCAGGTCCTCGAAGTAGCCGGCCGCCGTCATCAGGCCCCTGGTGTTCTCCGGCCCGGTCGCCAGCAGGACGTTCTCCTCGATGAGAGAACTGAACCGAAGGCGGTCGCGGTCGAGTCCGGCGCCGGTGAACGCGCGGTTGAACAGCACGGCGTCATCCCCGATCAACAGCATGAGGACGGCCTCGCAGTCACTGGCCGCGACCCGGGCCAGCGCCGGGCCGAAGTCCGTGGTACCGAGCGGCACGTACATCTCGTCGCACACCTCGCCGCCGAGTTCGCGCAGGTAGCGGTGAGCGGCGCGGGCGGAGGTGCGGGGCCAGACGTAGTCGTCGCCGACGATCGTCCAACGCCGGATACCGAGCTCGCGCGCGAACCAGCGCAGCGCCGGCCGCAGCTGGCGGTTCGGGGTCTCGCCGGTCAGGAACACGCCCGGAGAGCGCTCGCCGCCCTCATACAGCGCGGTGTAGACATACGGCACCCGGCCGTCGATGCGCGGGGCGACGACCTCGCGGACGGCCGAGATGTGCCATCCGGCCACCGCGTCGACCACGCCGCCGGAGATCAGCGCGTCGACCTCGGCCGCGACCTGCGCGGGCGGCGCGCCGCCGTCGACGAGCACCAGCCGCAGCTCCCTGCCCAGCACGCCGGACTGCGCGTTGACCTCCTCGGCGGCGAGCTGGGCGCAGCACTCGCACGACGGGCCGAAGATGCCGGCGGGCCCCTGCAGCGGAATCACGACGGCGACGGTCAGCTCGTCACCGGTCCGGGAGGCTGCCGGGACGCGGAGCCGGAAGGGGGCCTTCTCGATCATAGGTACCCAAGATAGCCATTGCTTGCTACGACAACATTTCGCAGCGAAAGGAAATCGCGCTATCGTGGAGCCACTCCCTGCAAAGTGGCTCGGCACCCCACCCGCGGCGTGCCGCGACCGGGGACGCAACGGCACCGACGATCCTTGGGCAGGGTGATGACGACGACTTCGGCGACGGCCGTGTCCGAACTCGACTTCGCGCGGACGCTTACGCTCGTGGAGCGCAGCGTGGTGGCGAGGCTCGGCGAGGCACTCAAAGCCCAGGGCGCCACACTTGAGGAGTGGCGCGTACTGTCGTTCCTCGGCGACGGCAGCGGGCGCGCGATGACCGAGATCGCCGAATTCGCCCTGCTCTCGCCGCCCACCCTGACCAAGGTGGTCGATCGCATGGTGTCCCTCAACCTCGTCCTGCGCCGGGTGGACGACGAGGACCGGCGGCGCGTTCTCGTGTTCGCATCGAAGCGCGGTACCGAGGCCCTGAGCCGTTGGACGGCAGTGGTCGAGCACGAACAGGACAGCATCTTCTCCGCACTCGGCAGCGAGGAAGCAGTTCTGCTCACAACCCTGCTGAACCGCGCCCGCCGACGCCTGGCCGGGGCCTGACACAGTTCGGCCCTGGGCCGGTGATGCGTGCCACCGGCCCAGGATTGTGCTCGTGTCGCGGAGGGGTACTCAGTCGGTGGCGTAGGTCTTCCAGTCGGCCGTCTCGGCGGCGACGGTGTCGTGGTACGGGGTGCCGTGGGTGGAGGGTGTGACGAGGAACTGGTCGTCGTTGGCGCCGCTGTTCGCGTTGACGACGTAGTTCAGCCCGTCGCAGTTGGACAGCCACCGGTTGCCGTCCTGTCCTTCGGCCAGGCATTCGCCGTTGGTGGACATGATCTCGCTGCCGTCGAAGTACCACCACTGGCTGGAGTTCCTGCTCCAGTCACAGGCGGCGAGGTTGACCTTGCTGTAGTTGCCGCCGGAGGGGGTGAGGCATTGGTTGCCCTGGGATATCGCGTAGCCGATGGCACCGTCGCTGTTGGTGCCGCCCAGTTTCGTGATGGTCCAGGTGTAGTACTCGCTGGTGCCGCTGCCGGAGTGCAGGTCCTGGTGGTCGATGCCGGTATCGGAGCTCCAGTTGTCCGCGACGGCCCGGATCTCCACGTCGGTGGCGCTCTTCGTGGCGACGGCGGCGGGGACGATCGATGCGCCGCCGTGGTAGGCGACGGGGACCGGGCCCGCCCATCCGGCCGCGACCAGGACGTTGGTGTTGATCCAGTCCGCCGCGTTCTGGATGTAGCTGATGAAGCCGGAGCCCAGGCCGCCGATCCGGTTCGCCACGGAGGCGACGGCCCCGCCCGCCTGGCGGAACGTGCTCGTCACGCCCTTTTCGATGTAGCTTTCCGAGAGCTTGTCCAGACCGGAGAAGGAGAGCATCGAGACGGCCGCGTCCAGGAAGGCGTAGCCGACGCTCTTCCAGTTGAGGGTTCCGTCGGTCAGGTACTGGAAGGCCATCGACCCGAGGAAGCCGCCGGCGAAGCTGGCGAAGCGCACCCCCCATCCGCAGTAGGCGGGGGCGAAGTAGCAGATCGTCGTCGCGGCCAGAATGGTCACGACCGCGTCCACGGCGATCTCCACGGCGCGGGCCGAGAGGTACGACCAGCCGGTCTGCAGCGCGTTGAGTCTGCGCTCGCAGTTCGCGCTCGCCTGCCGGCGCGCGGCGTTCAGCGTGTTCGTCTGCCGAGTGGTGGAGGTGTAGGCGGCAGGCTGGACGTCAGCCCCGGTCGACGTGGACTCGGCCCGGGTGCGGTAGGCGGCAGCGACCGCCGTTACGGACTGGTCGCAGAGCTGGGCGACCGAGATCCGGGGCGCGGCCGTGTTCTGCCGGGGAGCGGTCGTGTCGAGTGCGGCGCAGGACAGCGCGAAGGCCAGCGCTGCGATGAGGAACGCTCGCAGCGGTAATCGCGTGAAGCGGCGAGTGCCCGAAAAGGACAGCACGAAATGAACTCCTTGCAATCGGTGGGCAGATCATAACGAATCCCGGGTAGGGCGGACCGCGCTCATAGACGGGCCGCCGACCCGAAGTTGAGGGGAGCATAAACGCACCCTGGGAGCGCTCACAATAGAACCGAGGAGTCACATCATCGTGTTTTGATTAAAATTTACTGGAACTCGTCTCACTGTCCTGAGGACGCAAAAAGATGACGAGATAAACTCACGCGCTATTCGACGAAATCCGAAGCCTGCCGGCGAGCCGCCGGGGCGGGTCGCTAGCAGCGCTCATCGTGCTGGCCACTGGGCCCGTGCTCCAGCCCTTACGAAGGTTCGGCGCCCTGCCACGTTCCTGTGGAATCGTCAGCGGAGCGCCCTTGGGCTACGGATTTCGCAGTGACCTTCTGCTTGCGCAAAGTAATGACATGCCCGGGAATTGGATCAGGGCGCGGCGTAGCATTTTATTTCCAGCCCGTTACGCGCTTCGCCTCGCGATCTCGGATGAGGTGAGTGAAAGCCACGGCGTCGATGTGTTAGAACTTGCGGCGCCAGACGGCCGGAGGCTGGTGGTGGGCGAGGTCTGAGAACCACTGGATGCACTCGGGCCCGTCGTAGTTGGAGGCGTGGTTGGCGTCCCAGTACATGGAGGAGTTCACGGTGTCGCCCAGGCCCTGGGTGATCGCCGCGAGGTTCGCCATGATCACCGGGGAGGTGTTGGTGTCGATGGTGCCGACGCGCAGGAACCAGTTGCGCGCCCGATTGGGGTTGCGCCTGCCCGTTCGCGTAGCTGATGCCGGGGTTGGCGGCCAGGTAGGCCTCGACCTCGGCGTCGGTCAGCGAGGACAGGTACCGAGTCGCCGCGGGCAGCAGGAACTGCTTGAGCAGGAACTCGCTGTAGTTGTCGGCGCTCAGCGCGCCGAAGCCCCGGTAGCTCAGATTCAGCCCGTCCTGGTACTGGCGGAACAGTTCGATGAGTTCGGCCGAGAGGGTCTGGTCGACCTCGTCGCCGGTGCTGCCGCCCACCGGCAGGGTGCCGAAGCAGTATTCGTAGGGGCGGTCGGCGTGGTCGAGGTCGGTGATCGGGCAGTAGGACGCCACACCCCATACGGAGTCGCTCGCCGGAGCCGCCCCGATCGCCTCGAGGTAGGGGTCGTACGCGGCGACGTCCCCGGACGCGCCCTGCAGCGCCGCCAGCGCCCCGCCCGCGCTGAGGCCGGTCACCACGATCTGCTCGGTGTTGCCGGGAACGCGGCCCGCGTTGAACTTCAGGTAGCGGGTCGCGGCCTTCAAGTCCACGATCGCGGCCGGCGCGACCCCGTCGTAGTCCCCGTGCGAGTTCACCAGGTCGTGCCCGCGCGCGCCCGGCTCGACCATGACCCACCCGGCCGCCAGGGCGACCGCGTTGTCGGAATACTGGGTGCGATAGGTGACCATCGAGGCTCCTCGGCTTGCGTTCTTCATGGCGGACGAACAACAAGCGAGGAGCCTCGTGCGTCACGTCGCCCGATCCGGCGACGAGGGTGCCCGTGGACGGGCCTGAAGTCGGCGTAGATGAACTTCATCGCACCGGGCACCTCGCCGTCTCGGGCCGGGACGCCGATGGCGTCGCGCCCGGTCGTGCAGTCGGGTCCGACGGTCGTTGCAGCCATGCCCGTCCTGTGCAAGGCGGACGCGGCGTCAGCAGAGGGATGTGGATGCCTGCACGTCGTCGAGTGCTTGCCGGGCGAGCTTGCTGAAGTCGTCGCCGTCGGTCGCCTGGGCCCAGCGTTCATCGGCGATCGCGGAGGCGAGGGCGCCGAGGTTCGCGGCTACACGAGCGGTCAGGTCGGGTACGCCGCGCTGCTCGAGCGCAGTGGTCATCGATGCGATGAGGCCGAGGTTCTTGAGCGCTTCGCGTTCTCTCAGCTCGGAATGCGCGGCGATTACCGCCCGTCTGCGGGCCGTGAATTCGCGGCGGGCGGGCGTGAAGACTTCCCTGCCGACCGCGTCGAGTGCGTGGGCGACCGCTTCGAGCGGAGTGGCGTCGTCCGGCGCCGCGGCGATCGCGTTGGTGATTAGTTCGTTCACCGCGCCGCGGCCGAAGAGTACTTCCCGCTTGTCCTGGAAGTACCGGAAGAAGGTGGTCTTCCCGAGCCCCGCGCGCTGCGCGATGTCGATGACGGTGGTGTTCTCGTAGCCGCGCTCGGTGAACAGGTCGAGGGCGGCTTGAGCGAGCCGTTCGGGGGCGTTCGGTTCCCAGCGAGCCATGAGCGCAGTTTACAGGACTTGGTTCCCTCGTTTGAGGCAGTGAGAGAACCAAGTTCCGTCACTTGTGCTAGCGTGAGCGGTGAGGGAACCAAGTCCCGTCACTGTTCCGTGGGAGGTCCGCATGAGCCGAGCTGTCATCTTCGAGAAGTTCGGGGGTCCCGAAGTGTTGGAGGTGCGGGAGGTTCCGGAGCCGCACGCCGGCCCGGGGGAGGTCCGGGTCCGGGTGACGGCCGCCGGGCTGAACCCGATGGACTGGGGCATCGCGGCACGACCGGAGGCGGCGGCGCGGTTCGGCATCACGGTGCCGTCCGGCTTCGGCTCCGACTTCGCCGGGGTGATCGACCAGGCTGGCGAAGGCGTCACGGGGTTCGCCGTGGGCGACCGCGTCTACGGCGGCGCCCTCGGCAAGGCGGTTGCCGACTTCGTGGTGGTCCAGCCTGCCGCCGGCTCGCTGTGGCATACACCGGAGGGCATCGGCGACGTGGTGGCGAGCACGCTCGGGGTGGCGGGCCTCACCGCGGTCGCCGCCTTGACGGCGATCGGCGTGCGCTCCGGCGATACCGTCCTGGTCGGCGGCGCGGCCGGCGGCGTGGGCGTGTTCGTCGTGCAACTGGCGGTCCTCGCCGGCGCGAAGGTGATCGGCACCGCCTCGCCGGGCAGCTTCGACGCCCTGCGCAAGCTGGGCGCCGAGCCCGTGGCCTACGGTTCCGGGCTGGCCGATCGGGTGCGGGCGCTGGCTCCCGGCGGGGTGACGGCGGCGGCCGACCTGTTCGGCACGGAGACCGTGGAGGCCGCGCTGGCCCTCGGTGTGGCCCCCGAGCGCATTGCGACGATCGCCGCCGGCCCCAACCCTCCCGGCGGCGTCCGTGCCACCGGCGGCTTCGACGCGGCGCCGGACGCCGTCCAGCAGGTCACCGACGCGATCCTGGCCGGCCGGCTCAGCGTCCCGATCGCCGCGCGCTACCCGGTCGAGCAGATCCGCGACGCCGTCACGCTCCAGGCCGGACGCCACGTGCACGGCAAGGTCGTGGTCACGCTGTGACCGAAGCCAGCAAGCTTCCTAATATAAAAGCACGAATAGATGGAGGACGACGATGAAGCGGATCCAATACCACCAGTACGGCGGCCCGGAAGTCATGCGGCTCGAAGACTTCGAGCCGGCCCCGCCCGGTGCCGACGAGGTCCTGGTCCGGGTGCACGCCGCCGGGGCCAACCCCATGGACTTCGGCATCCGCGCCGGCCGCATGAAGGCCGTGACCGGCCGGCGCTTTCCGCGCGCGATGGGTTATGACTTCGCGGGCGTCGTCGAAGCGATCGGCGACCGTGTCACCCGAGTGCACGTCGGTGACGAAGTGCTCGGCGGGATGCGACTGAAGTCCGCGGGCGCGTTCGCCGAGGTGGTCGTCGCCCGGCAGCAGGACGTCGTGCACAAGCCCGCGGACCTCTCGTTCGAGGACGCCGCCGCACTCCCGACGGTAGGGATCACCGCCCTGCAGGCCCTGGTCAAGCACGGAAACCTGCGCGCGGGCCAGGCCGTGTTCGTGCACAGCTGTCTCGGCGGGGTCGGCCGCTCCGCCGTGCAGATGGCTATGGCGCATGGGGCCACGGTCGCCGGCAGCTGCCGAGATTCCGCCCGGCCGGAAGCGCGTGACCTCGGCGTCGACCCCGTCGTCGATTTCGACTTCGATCCCGCCTCGCTGCCTAGACGCTTCGACCTGGTCCTCGACGCCGGCGGCGTCCACTCGCTACCGGTCAAGGCCGCACGCACGTTGCTCAAGCCCGGCGGCCGCATCGTCAGTGTCCTGCCCTCGCCGGCGAACCTCCTGAGAACTGCCCTGCCCGGGCCGTTCCACGCCTTCGCGGCCAAGCCGGTCACCGAAGACCTCGAACAGGTCGCGCAGGCCGCCGGCCAGGGCACGCTGCGGCTGCCGATCTCCCGCACCGTCCCGCTGTCGCAGGCCATCCCGGCGCTCACCGAGCTCGAACAAGGCGGTGCGGCCAAGCGGGGGAAGCTGATCATCACGCCACGATGAACCAACCGGCCGGACCCGGCTGCGCCGGCCGGGCGGCCCTCCAGCGGCCCGCTGGGCCTCCATGAGGAGAACCTCATGGGCACCACGACCGTTGACCAAGAGCGGCTGCGGGCGATCGAGCAGCACTACGGCCCGCTCGGCCCGTATGGTGTCGAGCTCACCGACCAACTGATCGTCACCGGCGATGACGGCTTCGAACTCACCGGCACCCTCGCCTTTCCGGCAGGCGCTGGCACGGTGCCGGCCGTCCTCATGCGCACGCCCTACAACCCCGCCTCATTCCCGCCCGAGGTCGCCGCTTTCTACATGGGTGAGGTAATCGCCTGGGCGTCCCATGGATAGGCATGCCTTCTTCAGACCACCCGTGCCAGCACCTCGTACTTCGACGAAGCCGCCGACGGCGCCGCCACCGTCCGCTGGATCGAGCAGCAGCCGTGGTTCGACGGACGCCTCGGCCTAAACGGCGCCAGCTATCACGCCTTCACCTCCTGGGCCACCGCTTCCACGCGGCCCGCCAGCCTGAAGGCGATCTCCACCGCGATGTACAGCACCGACCGGATCAGCTCCTGGTACCCCGGCGGCGGCTTCGGCCTCGAACTGGCCCTGAGCTGGACCGCTATTCAGCAGGCCAACGGCGCCGCGGTCAGCGAGAACCTGTACAACCACCTACCGCTGAACCAGGCGGACATCGCCGCGACCGGCAAAACCCTCGACTTCTACCAAGAGCGCCTCGCCCACGACGGCGCCGACCCCCACTGGCAGCCCCTGAACTTCGCCGAACTGCTGGACGACCCTGTTCCTACGGGTCCTGGATGTCCATGAAGATGGGCAGGTGCAGAGCGTGGCTGACGGCATCCTTCGCATCACAGATCCCGGCCTCACCGACGGCGTGCCCGGCGAAGTCTATCTCGGCCCCGTCGGTCATCGCTTCGCGGCCGGCCACCGCATCCGTCTCCTGGTGTCCAGCGGCGCCCACCCCTACTACAACCGAAATCTCGGCAACGGCGACCCGACCGGGACGGCCACCCAGATTCTCCGCGCCCATCAAGGGGTCGTAGTCGGCGGCGAAAACGGCCTGCGTATCCACCTTCCCCTCGCCCGCTGAAGGCAGGCCGAGTCTTGTACCTCACGCTGGATCCGCCCCGCGATGCCCAGGAACTGAAGACGGCAACCTTTCGACGGGCTGCGGCCCACTAGGGGGTGCGCGTCCACCGGGCGACGCTCATCCTCATCCGGACGGAAGGTCCCGCAGAATCCATGCCCCGTATATCCCGACGCCGATTCGCCGTGGCCGCCGGCGTACCCGCCGTGCTCGCACTGACCGCGGGCGGCTTCCTGCTCGCCCAGGGCGCGAAGGCGAGTAGCACGATCGCGATCGATGTGAACGCGGCCCAGCATCTGGGCACCGTCTCGAGCGTCGCGAACGGCCTGAACACGGCCACCTTCGACGGTCACCTCAACGACAGCGCGGTGATCCCGGCGATCACCGGCGCGGGCGTCGATGCGCTGCGCTACCCCGGCGGCTCCACCGCGGACGCCTATCACTGGAAGACGAACACGACCGTCGACGGCCTGGGCTACGCGAATCCGTCCAACGGGTTCGACGACTTCATGCGCATTGCGCAGAAGACCGGCGCGAGCCCGATCATCACCGTCAACTACGGCTCCGGCACCGCGGCCGAGGCGGCTGCCTGGGTCAAGTACGCCAACGTCACCAAGCACTACGGGATCAAGTACTGGGAACTCGGCAACGAGATCCCCGGCGACGGAACCTACGGCACCCAGTGGGAGCACAACACCAAGCCCAAGGGCGCCACCACCTACGCGAACAACATCGCCGACTACATCACTCAGATGAAGGCCGTCGACCCGAGCATCAAGGTCGGCGCCGTGCTGACGACCTACAACAGCTGGCCGGACGGCCTGATCGCCACCCAGTACGGCGACACCGCGGACTGGAACAGCACGGTCCTGAAGAGGGACGGATCAAAGCTCGACTTCGTCATCATCCACTACTACCCGACCTCGAAGTCCGAGGCGGACCTGCTGGGCCAGTACAAGAACATCGCCTCGCTCGTCTCGCACACCCGCGCCGAGATCAACCAGTATGCGGGCAGCAACGCGGCGAACGTCCAGATCATGATTACCGAGACGGACTCAAGCTACGAGTACGACTCCGTCCCGGCTGCCCTCTACGCCGCCGACACCTACATGACGTTCCTGGAGAACGGCGTCGACAACATTGACTGGTGGGACCTGCACAACGGACCCGGCTCGACCAGTAGCAGGCTGCCCGACGGCCTCACCGAATACGGCGACGGAGGCCTCCTCTCCAGCGGTGGCTGCTCCGGCGGTGTGTGCGAACCCGCAGCCAACACCCCGTTCCCCGCCTACTACGGACTTCAGGCCTTGGGCGGTTTCGCCACGCCCGGCGCTCAAATGGTCGGTACTACGAGCTCGAACTCCGCGGTCACGTCTTACGCGGTCAAGACCGCTACCGGCCTGAACCTCATGCTCGTCAACCACAGCGCCCAGACCAGCGAGCCGGTCAGCATCTCCTACGCGGGGTTCAACCCGGCCGGCGTCACCTCCGCCGAGCAGTTCAGCGATGCGAGCAAGAAGCTTCAGCCGGTCAACGGGCTGAACGCGAACGGACTGACCTTGCCCGCTTACTCCATCACGATCCTGAAGCTCTCCGCCTCCGGCGCAGCTCCCAACCCGTCGTGCACCGTGACCGCCGGCCCCGCAGCGTCCTGGTACGGCGGCTACACCGAGAACGTCAGGATCACGAACAACGGTCCCGCGACCAGCAACTGGAAGATCACCTTCGGTCTCCCGGCCAATGCCCACGTCGTCAACAGCTGGAACCTGACCCACAGCCAGGACGGCACCACCGTCACCGCCCAGGCCGTGAGCTACGACAAGACCATCGCCGCGGGAGGCACCCTGCCCTTCGGCTTCGTCACCGCCGGCTCCGGCAAGAACGTCGCCCAACCAACCTGGTACGCCCTCAACGGCGTCCGGTGTAGCGGCTGACCGACCGATAGGCAGACAGGTGCCCGCCCGAGCATGGGGCGGGCACCTGCGGGCTTTGCGGCGGAAGTCACCCTCTATGTATGTGGCGGAGGTAGCTGCTGTCGATCACAGCGGTGACTGGGTGCCACGCCGCTGCGCGTCGCGGGCGAGGATGAGGTAGGCGCTGGCGGTCCAGGTGTAGGCGAGGTCGCGTTGTCCGGCGCCGGTCTCGGCGTCGAAGTTCTCTGCGAAGCCGGAGGTCTCGCACAGGCGACGGAAGCGGAGGCTGATCCGGTCGGCGAGGCCGATGTGGCCGGCGCGGCGCAGGCCGTTCTCGATCAGCAGTGTCGACGGCGCCCAGATCGGGCCGCGCCAGTAGCCGTCCGCGGCGTAGTGCGGGGAGTCGGCCGGTTCGGTGGCCGGGCCGAATTCGGTCACGTGGCGCTCGATCCGGCTGGCGAGCGCCGACGCGACGTGCTCGGGCAGGAGTTCGCCGAGGATGATCGGCATCGCGTCGAGCAGGCTGTCGCTGGTGTGCGCTTCGCCGTTCTCGACGATACGTGCACTGAATCGGTCGCCGGTCCACAGCAGGTCGAGCAGGGCCTTGAGAAGCGTGGCTGCTTCGGCGGTCCAGTGCGCGGCGGCTTGAGTGCGGCCGAGGTCGACGGCGAGCGTGGCCAGTTCGCGCATCTGCAGGATGAGGAACGCCGAGAGGTCGGCGCTCTCGATCACGCGCGCCGGATCGAACGAGGTGGCGTTGTCCCACCCGCTGTCATTCCCGTGGTGGTAGTGCGGGAATGGCGAACCCGGCGCTCGACGGCCGAGCCAGTAAGTCGTCCACTGTTCGAGGCGCCGGTAGGTCTCTTCGGACGCGGTCTCCGCGCCGCTGCCGAGGCGTTCGCGGAGCAGGCCCAGCGCCCAGCCGTGGATAGGAGGCTTGACGTAGTTGTAGAGCACCTCGGAGTGGGTGACGGAGTCGGGCAGCGCGCCGGCCGGATCCTGGTGGTCGAACGGGAGGCTGAACTGATGCCAGGCAAGTTCGGGTTCGCCTTCGGCCAGGGCGATCGCGTTGAAGCAGTGGTCCCAGCTCCAGACCTTGTCCATCCAGTGCTTCGACATCAGGACCGCGGGCCGGGCGAGGAACCCGGCCGGAGCGACGGTCGCGGACCACAGGACGTAGGCGGCGAGCTCGCCGGCCGGCGTGTTTTCGCCTCGCCACGGCGCGACCCGGTCGGCGAACGCGGCGAACTCCGTTGCCACGCGCTTCTCGACGACCGGGAACGCGTCGGTCGGAGTGTAGGCGGGGCGGCCCGCTTGATACTCCTCGATGGCGATCTCCCAATCCATGGACGTCGTCAACGCGCGTGCCGCGGCGCCGAGGGCCTGGTCGCCGGTCTCGGTCGCGATCGAGCCGTCGAGCAGCGTGATCCGGTAGCGCCTGCCGGTCTCGTAGCTGGTGAAGACGTGCGAGCCGTCCACGGGATCGCGGTAGAGGTAGGTGCCGCTGAATGGGGTGAGCTCCGGCGCCGCCGCCGCGATCTCGAGGCTCAGGTTGGCGCCGCACAGTCGCAGGGTGTCAGCGGACTCGTACGCGGCGTCGATGCGCCCTGCGTCGGTGATCCAGCTCAGCCGGGATGCCGTGGCCTCGACCCGTGCGCCCGCGCAACGCAGGGCGAGGATCGGGTGCATGCCCTGCTGATGCGAGACGAGGTGGACGTCTTCCGCGCGGCGCGCATTTCCGACGACCGGGGACAGGGCGAACCAGGATCCGTAGTAGCTGAACGGGATGTCGCGCAGATCGAACGCGGGCGGTGTGGCGTGGTTCATCAGGGGGCTTTCCGTGTGTCCGTCAGTCTTTGACCGCGCCGGCGGTGACATCGGCGGAGACGAATTTCTGGGCGGGGACAAGCAGGATCGTGGCGGGGACCGAGGCGACGACGGGTCCGCGACGATCAGCCCGCCGACGCTGCCCAGGAAGCCGAGCTGCAGGAACGGCGGAGAGGGTCGAGCGGTTGTCCACGGCGCATCCTCGAGTTCGTCGGGTGAACGTGGATCGGGCGGCTTATCGAACCGATTTGGCGAATCGGTTCGACAGACGATAAGACGCACAACGCGGCCCGTCAACACCAGGGGCGAGCGCACCGTTTCGTTGACCGCCGCGACCAGGCTGCCTACACTGATCCGAATCGATTCGCCCCGCCGCGACGGGCCGGGGGCGCGCCGCGCACGGGAGGGCCGCATGAACATCGGCGAGATCGCCAAGCGCGCGGGGGTCTCGCGCAGCACCGTCTCCTACGCCCTCAGCGGGAAGCGGCACGTCTCGCCGGAGACCAAGGCGCGCATCCAGCAGGTGATCGACGAACTCGACTACCGGCCGAACGCGGCGGCGCGCGCCCTGAAGGAGGGCAGGACGCGCACGATCGGCCTGGTCATCCCGCCGCCGGTGCGCCGTCTGACGTACATGCAGCTGGAGTTCGTCGCGAGCGTGCTCGAGGCGGCCTCGCAGGCCGACCTGGACGTTCTGCTCTCCCCGTCGGGCGACACGCACGCGCCCGCGTTCAGCAGGCTGATCGACGGCCGGCGGGTGGACGGCGTGATCCTGATGGAGATCCGGCTGCAGGACCCGCGCGTCGACCAGCTGCGCAAGGCGGGCATGCCGTTCGTCACCATCGGCCACACCGCGCACCCCGAGGGCGTCTGGTGGGTCGACGTCGACTACCAGGGCCTCGTCGGCCGCTGCGTCAAGCATCTCGCCGACCTCGGCCACCGCGACGTCGCGCTGATCAACCGGTCCGCCGAGATGCTGGCCGACGGCTACGGGCCCGGACTGCGCGCGCAGCAGGGCTTCGCGCAGGCCGTCGCGCAGTACGGCTTGACCGGATTCGAGTACCCCTGCGCCGACGACGCCCCGGCCGGCGACGCGTGCGTGGAGCGGATCCTGAACGAACACCCCGAGGTGACCGCCGCGGTCACGGTGAACGAGTCGGCGCTGCCCGGCTTCCAGCGCGCGCTGCAGCGAGCGGGTCTGCGGGTTCCCGCCGACTTCTCGCTGATCGGCGTGGCCGCGCAGCACTGGGCCGAGGAGTTCCAGCCGCCGCTCACCTCCGCCGACGTGCCCGCCGTGCAGATGGGCGCCGAGGCCGTCCAGCTGCTGACCGAGTACATCGCCGACCGCGCCGCGGCCCCCAAGCACCTGCTACTCTCCCCGCCGATCTCGCTGCGGGACAGCGTCAGCCGCGCCCGAACACTCGAGCGCGACTAACGACTGTTCCCTCTGGCTACGACACGGTCGCTGAGTCGAGAGCGATGATGTCGTTGCTGCCAGCGCTGTTCTTGGGTCTTGGTTCTTGGTTCTTGGTTCCGGTGACGGTGACGGTGATCGTGATGGGTGCGAGCGGTCCTTCCTCAAGCACGAGTTCTTCTTCGAGGAGATCGTGCCGGTCTAGAAGGCTCCGGACCCGCTCAGCGACTCTCCGTCGGCGGCGGTCGCGGTGACGCTGTAGGTGTCGAGTGCGAAGTCGTGGCCGCTCGCCGGGCGGTTGAACTGGAAGCCGAATCGGTAGACGGTCGGCCCCAACGACTGGCCGGACTTGAGCGCGACTTCGTACACGAGGCCGCCCGACGCGCGGGTCACCGTCGTCACCAGGTTCGCGGACGGGATGGTCGTCCAGATGCCGGTCGAGGCCACACCTGAACCACCCGAGACGGTGACGGTGATACGCAGGCTCCTGATAGTGCTGGCGGGCGTGACCGTGAGGTTCTCCTGAACCCAGTACTCGGTGCTGTGTGCATCCACCGACGCCGCCGTCGCCAACCGGCCGGTCACGCCGCCGTTTCCGGTCGCCCGGGTCGTGGCGGGCGTGGTGGCCCCTTCGGTCGGTGCCGAACTCGTGCTCGGCGAGCTCGGCGCCGCCGTCGTCGATAGGGCGGAGGTCTTCGGCGAGGTGACGGGCACCACCGCGCGCGGGTGCGGCGAGGCGGAGACCGCGATGCCGACCGAGACCGCCACAGCCACCGTCGCCGAGGCCAGCGCCGCCGCGATGCCGAGCGGAATCCCGAGCAGCCGCATCCGCATCGGACCGAGGGGGCGGCGACGCTGTGCGCGGGGTGCCGCTTGCCCGGTCGTCAACTGCTCGAACCTCGCCGTGATCCGCTCGAGATCCGCCTCGTGGCCCCGTGTCCGGTCGCGGAGCGCGTCCGAGAGCCACGCGCCGTCGTCATGCGAGCCGCCGTCTGCGCGCTTCATCGATTCGCTCCCTTCGCCGCCGACCTGCGCCCGCCACCGACCGCGACCGACTCGGCGCGCGAACCGCGCAGCTGCGCTGCGAGTTCCTCCAGTCCCCGAGAGCTCTGGCTTTTCACCGTGCCCACGCTGATCCCGAGCGTCGAGGCCGTCTCGCGCTCGGAGAGGTCATAGTAGTAGCGCAGCACTATGCAGGCGCGTTTGCGGGCCGGCAACCGCAACAGCGCGCCTGCAGATCGACCGACGCGTCACTGTCCCGGCCCGGCGCCTGCTCGCTCCGGCCGCCGCTCCACAAGCGCCAGCCGCGGCGCTCGCGCACGATCCGATCGGTGCGCTGCGCCGCGATGTTCGCCACGATACGGCGCACGTAGGCCAGCGGCCGATCCGCCGTCGACACCCTGGCCCAGCCCTTCCACGCCTCGGCCAGCGCCTCCGCCGCCACATCGTCGGCCGCCGCATGCTCGCCGACCAACAGCAGGGCGAAACGCGCCAGCTCGTTGTAGTGCTCGGCGAAGAACGCCGCGAAATCGGCATCGACCCCGCTCGGACGGCGACGCCCGCCCCCGCCTTCCGCATCGATCACCGGCGGAATATAGCAGGGGCGGGTTACTGGCTCATCAACCATCAGCTTCAAGATCACCTTCGATGGCCTAAACGGTTGGCCTGACACCTGTAGTGCCCTGGAGCCTCCGAAAAAGTTGCCGGCAACTTTTCGGCGCCCTCGAGGCCACTAGAGGGATGGACGAACGAACTGCGGCGAGAGGACGAGGCGTGAGTGCGACCCATCGGGGCCCGGGGGACCGCGGACGCCGCGGAAAATGGCTGATCGGCTCCGTGGCCGTCGCGACGGTCGCCGTGGGTGTGATCGCGAGCATGGCGCTGGGCTCGACCCCGCAGCGGCATGTGGTGACCGGATACGCTGCGGCAAGCACGAGCGGCGGCACGAGTGCGAATGCGGTTCTTCCCGGCGACGCGTCAGCCGGCGCGCCCACGACGGCGACAGCTTCGAGCGCACCGCTCGCGACCACCACCAGTACGAAGCCGAGCGCGTCGGTCTCGAAGACCTCGTCGCAAGGCTCGACCTCCGGCTCCGGCTCGACCTCGTCGGCCGGACGGATTCAGCCCGGCGTCACCTACAACGGCGTCGCGACCGAGTACGCCGCCGGAGACGGCAATGGCGCATGCCTGTACGGCCCGGCCGCCACGATGATGATCGCGGCGATGAACTACACCGACTACGAGAACTCCAAGGCCTGCGGCGACCACATCCTCGTACGCGCCTCCGACGGCGCCGAGATCACCGTCCTGATCACCAACGAGTGCCCGCTGCCCTGCGCACCCGGCCAACTCGACCTGAGCCAGCAGGCCTTCGCGAAGATCGCTAACCGGTCGGCCGGACGCATCTCCGTCACCTGGCAACTGCTCAGCCCGAGCGACGCCGGCAGCATCTCGTTCCGGTACCAGACCGGATCGAGCCAGTGGTGGTGCGACATCCAGACCATCGGCCAGCGCAACCCCGTCGCAGAACTCGAAGTGCACACGAGCAGCGGATGGATCCGGCTGCCCCGCACCAGCTACGACTACTTCCAATCCGCGCATGGCGCGGGCTGCGGCGGCGAGATCAGAATCACCGACATCTACGGCCAGCAATTGACGGCGTCCGGCATCTCGATCGAACCGAACGTGGTGCAGCCGACGCAACTGCAGTTCGCACAGCACTAGCGGCGGGGCGGCAAACGGTGACGGTCCGGGCTCCCGCGGCGGGGGAGCCCGGACCGCGTCTGTGCGGCGCGCGGATGAGCCGGGGTCAGCCGGTCAGCCGCGTGTCCACTTCTGGTTGCCGCCGCCGTTGCAGGTCCACAGCTCGAGCAGGGTGCCATTGGCCGTTCCGGCTCCGGTCGCGTCCAGGCACAGACCCGATTGCGTGCCGGTGATGGTGCCGTCGGAGTTGAATGTCCACTTCTGGTTGCTTCCGCCGTTGCAGGTCCAGATGACGACCTTCGTCCCCGGGCTGGTGCCCTGGCCGTTGGCGTCCAGGCAGTCGCCGCCGTACACGCGGAGCTCGTCGGCGGAGGTGTAGGTCCACTGCTGGTTCGCGCCGCCGTTGCAGTCCCACAGCTCCACCTGCGTGCCCGCGGTCTGGCTGGCGCCGGGCACGTCGACACAGCGTCCTGACGCGGAGCCTACGATCGTGCTCGTGCCGCCGCCGGTTCCGCCGGTGCTGGGCGTGATCGACAGGTTGTCGAACTGCGCGGTCTCACCCTGGCTGGTGGCGTAGCCGATCTGGCCCGCGCCCCACGTGTAGTCGTTCGCGGAGCCGACGGTCGTACCGTCCACGGACGCCGTGATGGTGCTGCCCGAGAAGGTGAGGGCGAGGCTGTGCCAGCGGCCGGTACCCAGCGCGGCGGTCGTTCCGCTGGCGAGGGTCGTGACGTTCCCGTTCGTGTTCGAATTCAGGATCGACCACGCGCCGGTGTCGCTGACCCGCAGATGATAGGCGTCCAGCCCGGCCGAACCGCTGTACGACTGCGAGTCGGCGCGGCCGATCAGCTCGGCGTATCCAGGTTCTTCGAGCATGACGTCCGAGCTGACGGTGTAATTGCTCCAGCTCAGGTCGCCGAGCAGGGTATGCGGATCGGAGAGCGTGTCCCAGGTGATCGGTGCCTGCGCGCTCATCTGCCGCACGCACTGGCCGCTGCGTCCGCCGCCGCAGTTGACGATCTCGAACGAACCCTGCCAGTCCATCAGGTACTTGGCTTCGCTGCCGACGGTGTCGCCATCGAACGAGTCGCTGTACGGCAGGCTCAGCGTGCCCTGGCCGGGGCCGGCCGCGGTTCCCTTCCCCTGCCCGGTCGTGGTCGTCAGCGAGTAGACGTAGCCGGGCTGCACGGTCAGGCTGAAGCTGCCGCCGGAGGGTGTGATATCGGCGGTGTGCACGAAGTAGTCGGCCGGATTGTTGGAGTTCACGTTGGTTGCCCAGACGTGCACCTGCCCCGTGGACAGTCCGCCGCTGAGGTTGAAGTTGAGCGTCTGGGCGCTGGTCGCGTCCATCGTCTCGATGATGGTGGAGTAGTCGCTGTTGTTCGGGGACTTGAGCGACACGTAGCTTCCGTTGCTCCGGTCGCCGCCGATGTACCCGCTGGCGGAGTCGAGGTACTGCCAGCCGGGCGACGTGAACTGGGTGGTCTGGGCCATCACCCAGGCGTTCTTGCCGATCGAGTAGTAGCCGGACCACGGCTGCGGTGCGAGCGCCAGGCCCATCGTGGGGTACGGCAGGTTGGGCGTGATCGCTGCGACGATCGGCCAGTTTATGTAGGCCGTCATACCGCCGTCGATGTAACCGCGGTTGATGCCGCGGGCCATCGCCTGCGCGCCGCCGTTGTAGTCGTCCGAGCCGTTCTCGCTTGCCCACAAAGGCTTTCCAGACGAGGTAGCGGCCGATGGCACGGTGCACGTGGACTGCGAGGATCGGTAGCCGCACGGGTAGTGCGCGCCGAGAATGCCCACCGAGGCCGCGAACGCCGAGTTGCCGTCGACGTCGTTCGCGATCGACCAGTCCGAGTCCGCGCCGACGATCGTCACCCCGGAGTAGCCGTCGGCGTTCAGGGTGCTGCGGAGCTGCTCGTACCAGGAGATGTTGTAGCCGCGCTCGTTCCAGCCGCCGAGGTAGTCGATGGTCAAGCCGTGCGACTTGGCGCAGCCGAGCCAGGAGACGAGATAGTTGATCATGTCGGTGGACCAGAAGTTCCCGCCACCGATCCAGCCGGGCGCTCCCCACGCCAGGCCGTAGAGCTTGATGTTCGGGTTGCGGGCCTTGGCCTGCTCGGCAAGCCAGAACTCGTAGCCGACATCGCAGTTCACCGTGCCGCGCACGTGTTCGATGCTGGGCTCGGCCCCCGAGGTGGAGTTGGTGTCGCCGCCGATCTCGATTTTGAGGATCTGGGCGGAGGCGCCGTAGTCCGGCTTGAACAGGTAGTCCAGGACCTGGCTGCGCTCGGGCTCCGGGTAGTCGATCAGGAGCCTGCTGTTGCCGCCGCCACCGCTGATCGCGCCGACGCCGTCGAAGGTCCGTCCGCCGGATGCGCCGTTGATCGTGATCGAGGTCGCGGCCTGGGCCGGCGTGGAGGCGGTGGCGACGATTCCGGTCGCTACCAGGACCACGCCGACGAGTGCGGCCGTGGAGGCGCGCAGGCGGCTGAAGAGTCTGGTCGTCGTGGCCGCGTACGAGATGGCGGGCGCGGCCACTGCGCCGGCCAGAGCCAGCGCCGCGACGAGCGCTGCTCTCGCCGGCAGGCCGTGGCGGGCCCGGGTGGGTGGGTGCGACGTCATCGTCAGAGTCCTTCTTCCCAAGGAATGACGTGCCGAATGTGTACGACCTTTGTGAGTGTGGGTCGAGTCGCAGGAAACTGCCGGAAGGCGCCCCTGTCAAGGGTCGCGGCGGAGGCCGCCCGATTCCGGGCCGAGCCGAGCTGGTCGGATGAGTGTGACTGATTCTGAAATTTTTTTCAGGCCGCGCCACGGAATCGATTCGCCACCGCCGCTCGGCGATTGACCGACTGTGAGTGCGGTCGTACGATCCCGCTCGATCCTCGTGTGCTGAATCGGTTCGACGCATCGAGCGCGGCGTGGGCGGCCAATGATGAGTCTGAACCTTCTCCCATTCGACTACGAAGCATCTGCGAATACGGAGGGCTTCATGCCACTGATATCCACTCCGCTCCGACGGCGAGTCAGACTGCTCGTCGCCTCCCTGACCGCGGCGCTGATCGCCATGTCGATCACGGCCGGGATCGCGACGACCGCCAGTGCGGCGACGTCGCTCCCGTGCGACATCTACGCCGCGGGCGGCACGCCGTGCGAGACCGCGCACAGCACCACCCGGGCTCTGTTCGCTGCCTACGACGGTCCGCTCTACCAGATCCAGCGCGCCTCGGACGGCAGCTACCTGAACGTCGGATTGACGGCGGCGGGCGGTGTGGCCGCGACGGCGCCGCAGGTCTCGTTCTGCGCGGGCACCACGTGCACCATCACCAAGATCTACGACCAGACCGCCAATCACAACGATCTGCCGATCTCCTGGGGCGGCTACTGGAAGGGACCGGGACCGAACGGCGCGGACATCGGCGCGAACGCCATGGCGCTGCCGCTGACCGTCGGGGGCCAACCGGCCTATGGCGTCAAGGTCACTCAGGGCGTGGGATACCGCGTCGACAACGCCAAGAACGTGCCGACCGGCTCCGCGCCCGAGGGCGTGTACATGGTCACCTCGTCGACTTTCGTGGACCAGTACTGCTGCTTCGACTACGGCAGCGGTGAGAACACGCATACCGACACCGGAAACGCGACCATGAACGCGATCGAGTGGGGCACCGCGTGCTGGTTCGGCGGCTGCTCCGGCAGCGGCCCGTGGGTCGAGGCCGACCTGGAGAACGGCATGTACAGCTCGAACACCGGCCCGAACCAGCCGAGCTATCAGGGCATGAACTTCCCGTTCGTGACCGCGGTGGAGAAGAACAACGGGACGAGTAACTTCACCCTCGAATACGCGAACGCGGACAGCGGCGGACTGACCACCGGCTTCTCGGGCCCGCTGCCCAGCGGCTATTCGCCGATGAAGACCGACTCCTCGATCCTGCTCGGCACCGGCGGCGACAACAGCAACAGCGGAGTCGGCGAGTTCTTCGAGGGGGCCGTCACCGCCGGGTACCCGTCCGATGCCACCGAGGCGGCCGTCCAGGCCAGCGTGGCCGCGGCGGGCTACGCGTTCGGCGGCTCCACTGGCGGCACCACCGGTCCGTTGCACGCGGTGGGTGCGGGCAAGTGCCTGGACGATCCGAACTCGACGACCACCGCGGGCACCCAGCAGCAGATCTGGGACTGCAGCGGCCAGGCGAACCAGACTTGGACCCACAACTCGTCCAACGAGCTGACCCTCACCGTCGGTGGCACCACCGACTGCCTCGACGCCAACGGCCAGGGCACCAGCCCCGGAACCAAGGTCATCATCTGGCCCTGCAACGGCCAGGCCAACCAGCAATGGAACATCAACTCCAACGGCACCGTCACCGGAGTCCAATCAGGACTCTGCCTCGACGTGACCGGGGCGTCCACCGCAGACGGAGCCCTCGCCGAACTCTGGACCTGCAACGGCGGCAGCAACCAGCAATGGAGCCTCGGGTAGGAACCGACGTCGTCTGAAGTCACCCTGCCGGGGCGGCAGCACCCACCGCTCCGGCAGCGTCGTATTCAGCCGAAGACCCGACGCTGGATCTCGCGCCGGTAGTCGTCGTTGTGCGCGCCTGCCACCTGCTCGTCCGGCGAGCTTCACGAGAAGTATGGCGCACGCGACGCGGCGGCGGCTCCGGCTGTGCACCGGGCCGTCGCCGCGCTGTACCCGCTACGTCACCTGCGACGTCACCGGGGACTGAAATCCTGGTTCGTTCCCGGTGCGTTCTTGCACGGCCACTGATCGAGCTGCTGGCCGAGGTTGGAACCGGCGCCGTACACGTCGAGGCACAGCCCGCTGTTCTGGTTGCGGAACTCGTAGCTGCCGTCGGACTGCTGGATCGGCTGCCACAGGGCGTCCGCCGCTCCGCTCGCCGAGTCCTGGACGATGTCCGGCGTGCCCTGGGCCGTGGAGCCGCCCGCGACAGTGACAAACTCGCCGGAGTTCTCAGCCTGCAGTTCGCCGTAGCCGCCCGAGGCGGGGACGAACTGGAACTGCTGGTTGGTCTGGCCGTTGCACGTCCACTGGTCGATCGCCGCGCCCGCGCTGCTCGAAGCGCCGTAGACATCCGCGCACAGGCTGTCGTTGCCGACGACAAGCTGGTGGTAACCGGACGGGTATCCGGTCGTCGCACCCGCGGGCGTCAGGTAGATCGCGAACGCGTCGTGCGAGGCCTGGAACGTGAACGGCACGGTGATCGAGCCGCCGGACGTGCTCACGTTCTGGCTGGAGACGGTGAGCGGCGCGGTCAGGGGTGCCTGATCGGGAATCCGCTCGACGGTGACGTTCACCGCGCCGCCGCCGGCCAGCCACGGTACGGCGGAAAGCCCGCTGAAGGTGACCGACGCGGTGCCGGTGTAGCCGTTGGAGTCCCCGACGATGGCCACAGCGCGCTTGGCGGCGCTGTCCTCCGACGCCGAGATCGCCGTGCTTCCGACCTGGCCCGAGGTGGTGACGAGCGTGCCGGTCATGTCCGCGTAGTCTCGCATCGCCCACCAGTTGCCGGTCGGCTCCCACGTGCCGTTCACCTGCGTGAGCACGCCGGTGAGGTTCGGGGTGACGCAGCAGACCCAGTTGCCGCGCATCGCGTTGGTATAACCGGACTGCGCGAAGCGGGCCAGGTACCACGCCGTGACCCCCGCCGTCTGCCGATCCGCCGGCTGGTATTCGTTGGCTGACAGCGGCACCTGTCCGATGCCCGCCGCGGACACGTCGGAGTCGATCGCCTGGGAGACGGTGACCGGATCGTCGACGTCGCCCTCGTCGTGGTTGGTGATCATGTCCGGCACCGTGCCCGCGCTCTTGACGTGCGCCAGCCACGTCTGCCACTCGCCCTGGTTCCGCTGCGGCGTGTAGGCGAAGTCCGGGCCGACGATCTGCGCGTTCGGGGCGATGCGGCGGATCTCCCTGTAGGCGGTATCCCACATCTGGAAGTACTGAGTCGTGTCCACGCCGCGCGGCCAGAAGATCGAGATGTCGGGCTCGTTGTAGATGTCGTAGGCGAACTTCAGGCCGGTGGCCTGCAACGCGCCCACGGTGTCGTCGATGAACGTGACCCAGTTCGAGCAATCACCGTTGTCGCAGGGGTAGACCGTATCCGAGGGCTGACCTCCGTTGAGGCCGTACAGGTCGCTCAGCAGCATCTCGTACTGCGCGTGGTACGGGGCTTGGGTCAGCCGCTTGGCCTCGGCGACGATGGAGTTGATATCGGCCTGAGTCGCCGACCCGAAGCTGTAGTTGTCCTTGACCCAGCCCCCGGAGAACCAGCCTCCGCCGCGGAACGCGGTGATGTTCAGCGGCTGCAGGTACTGGTCGCTGGGCTGCGTGCCGTCCGAGCTGATGCCGTAGAGGAATCCCTCGCCGACGCCGGTCGACGCGCCGCGGGCGGCGGACAGGTCCACGCTGAGCGACTCTCCCGCCGTGGCGGCAGCGGCGGCGGCATGGCCGGCGGTCGGCACCAGGCCCGTCAGGGCCAGCGCGAGAGCCGCGGCGAGGGCGGCGAGCACCAGGCGGATGGATCGGGTTCGCGTACGCATGCGGATTCCTCCTGCGGTTGCGGCCACTGCGTTGGGGCGACGCGAAGGGGCGGCGGCCGGCCGCACCCAGTCGAACCGATTGCGCGAATCGATTCGGGCAGTCGGTTCGACCGGGATGCTAGAGGCGGTACAGACGGACGTCAACAGCACTCTGCGGCAGTCGCTCGTCGGATGGAAGGGATCGAATCGATTGCCTCAATCGACCTAGTCCCCGCGTGAAATCTTCAGTTGAGCGTCCACTGCTGGTTGCTGCCGCCGTTGCAGGTCCAGAGTTCGGCGAGGGCTCCGTCGGCGGTGGAGGCCCCGGTCACGTCGAGGCAGAGTCCTGATTGGACTCCGGTGACGGTGCCGTTGGAGTTGATGTTCCATTGCTGGTTGGCCTGGCCGTTGCAGGGCCAGATGATGACCTTGGTTCCGGGGCTGGTGCCCTGGGCGTTGGCGTCGAGGCAGTCGGTGGTGCCGCCCACGGTGAGGGTCAGCTCGTTGGACGAGTTGTGGGTCCAGGTCTGGTTCGGCTGGCCGCTGCAGTCCCAGATCTGCATCTGGGTGCCCGCGGTGGTCGTCGAGTTCGGATCGTCCAGGCACTTGCCCGCACCCACCGCGTGCAACGCTCCCGTCGTACCGCCACCGCCACCGCTGCTGGAACCGCCGAGTGCGGCGAGCGCCGCGTAGAACGAGGGCTTGGGCTGGTAGTTCTGGTCGAACATCGTGGCCGCGCCCCACCCCGGGAAGGTGCCGGGAATCCACGAATCGGGGTCGCCCACCCCCCACTGCGAGACACCCACACAGCGGGAGACGGCCAGGCAGTCCTTGACGACGTTGCCGTAGTCAGTGGCCTGCTGCTGGAGCGCGGCGCTGGACGCGGGCAGCTGGATCCGGTCGTCGAGCTCGGTCACCGCCACGTCCAAGCCCAGGTTGGCGAAGCGCTGCATGTTGGCCTGCATGTCCGAGGGCACCTGGCCGACGATGAAGTGGCTCTCGAATCCGATGCCGCCGAGCGGCACGCCCTGGGCGAGCAGCGATTGGGCGAGGTTGTACATCGCGTCGCTCTTGGCGTTCTCGCCCTCGATGTTGTAGTCGTTCAGGTACAGCTTCGCGTTCGGGTCGGCGGCGTGCGCGGTGCGCAGCGCGTCGGCGATGTAGCCGGAGCCCATCGCGTTGTAGAACGCGTCCGCGACGAACGAGCCGTCCCCGTTGAACGGCTCGTTCACCACGTCCCAGGAATAGACCTCGCCCTTGTAGTGGGTGACCTCGGCCGTGATGTGCGCCTCCATCGCGCCCTGGACCTGGTTGGACGGCAGGCTCGAGACCCAGGAGGGCAGCTGGTTCTGCCAGACCAGGTTGTGGCCGCGCACCCGCATGCCGTGCCCGGACGCATAGGAGACGATCTGGTCGCCGGGCCCGAAGTTGTACGAGCCGTTCGACGGCTCGGTGGTGTCCCACTTCATCTCGTTGCCCGGGGTCACCATGTCGAATTGGGCGTCCGCGACGCCCAGCAGCGTCGAGTCGCCGAGGTTGCCGTCGGTCAGGGCGGTGCCGAAGTACCGCCCGTCCGCCGTCGCGGCCGCCTTGAGCGTGGTGGCGCTCGCCGCGGCGGCGGGCGCCGCCCCGGTGGCGACCGCGGCGATCAGGGCGCCCGTGGCGGCGAGCGCCAGTATCGATGTTCTCGGAGAATGCATCGTGAAATCCTTCGCAGGCCATGCTGCACGGAAGGGTGGGCAAGACGCGCCGTCGCCGCCCGGCGCGGGCAGCCGCGGGCGAAGGCGGGCCGGCACACGGCCGGCGAGGACCCGGGCTGTGCGATGCAGAAAACCCGCGCGAGGCCGGGACGTCAAGTGCCGCTGAAACTTTCACGACCCCATGCGCGATACGCACGCACGTCCGTGGCCTGACGCCCGGAACTCAAGGAAAGGTTTGACATCCGGGCGCGCCGGGTGCAACGTCTCCCCCCGCATCACCTCGGGCCCCCATCCAGATCCACCCGCCGCATCCGGGGCTCGAAATGTTAGCGCTAACAGTGTTGTGTCGATCCTTGATGTCCATCGGTTTCAATCACAGGAGGCACCCGGTGAGAAAGAACCTCACCTCCAACCCCGGTCGCGTGCTCGCCGCGGTCGCGCTCGCCGCCGCAGCGCTGACCGGCTACGCGGCCACCGCCGCCCCGGCGCACGCCGCGACGCAGGGCCCGTGCGACATCTACGCCGCGGGCGGCACCCCGTGCGTGGCCGCGCACTCCACCACCCGGGCCCTGTACGGGTCCTACAACGGCAACCTGTACCAGGTGCGGCGCTCCTCGGACAACGCCACCTTGAACATCGGCGTCACCTCGGCCGGCGGCTACGCGAACGCCGCCGCGCAGGACAGCTTCTGCGCCGGCACCACCTGCGTCATCACGATCATCTACGACCAGTCCGGACGCGGCAACAACCTGACCGACGCCCCGGCCGGCGGGGCGCAGCCGGGACCGGACAACCTCGCGATCGCCACCGCCGCCCCCACCACGCTCAACGGGCACGAGGCATACGGGGTCTACGTCGTGCCCGGCACCGGCTACCGCGACGACACCACCAACGGCATCGCGACCGGCGACAACCCGGAGAGCGAGTACGCCATCTTCGACGGCACTCACTACAACGGCGGCTGCTGCTTCGACTACGGCAACGCCGAGACGAACAACAACGACGACGGCAACGGCACCATGGAGGCCATCTACTTCGGCAACATCAAGGTCTGGGGATACGGCACCGGCAACGGCCCCTGGATCATGGCCGACATGGAGAACGGCCTGTACTCCGGCGTGAACGCGGGCTACAACGCCAACGACCCGACCATCGACTACCGCTACACCACCGCGATGATCGAGGGCGGCGCCAACCAGTGGGCCATCCTCGGCGGCAACGCCCAGTCCGGCGGCGTGTCCACGTTCTACAGCGGGCCGCGGCCCAACGTCTCCGGCTACAACCCGATGCACAAGCAGGGCGCGATCATCCTCGGCATCGGCGGCGACAACAGCGACGGGGTCGACGGCACCTTCTACGAAGGCGTCATGACCACCGGCTACGCCTCCGCCTCCACGGAGGCCGCCGTCCAGGCCAACATCGTCGCCGCCGGCTACGGCTCCGGCGGCTCCACTGGCGGCACCACCGGTCCGTTGCACGCGGTGGGTGCGGGCAAGTGCCTGGACGATCCGAACTCGACGACCACCGCGGGCACCCAGCAGCAGATCTGGGACTGCAGCGGCCAGGCGAACCAGACCTGGACCCACAACTCGTCCAACGAGCTGAGCTTGACCGTGGGTGGCACCACCGACTGCCTCGACGCCAACGGCCAGGGCACCAGCCCCGGAACCAAGGTCATCATCTGGCCCTGCAACGGACAGACCAACCAGCAATGGAACATCAACTCCAACGGCACCGTCACCGGAGTCCAATCAGGACTCTGCCTCGACGTGACCGGGGCGTCCACCGCAGACGGAGCCCTCGCCGAACTCTGGACCTGCAACGGCGGCAGCAACCAGCAATGGACACTCGCATGACGACCTGAGTGCACTACTCCTGCCGCCCCGACGGTGTCGGGGCGGCAGCAGGCAACTACCCACGTATTGCCGTGCAAAAGGGAAGCGATGTCGACCGAAGCATCAACTCGCTGTCGTACGTGTCCTCCGGTCCCGACGTGCACAATGTCGGACCGCTCGGCTGGTGCGTCGGCTACGTCACCACCTGGGAGATCACCACGGAGAACCCGGGGCAGAACTTCCAGGTCCACATCCACTGGACCGCCTTCGGCTGACGTGCGTCCGCCCGCTCGGAGACGGTTCCCGAGCGGGTGGACGCACGCCGCGGCGCTCAGTTCAGGGTGCAACTGAGCGTCGGAGCCGCATTGGTGCCGGAGTAGTTCGCCTGGAAGCCGAACGAGGTGTTACCGCCGGGCGCGACGGAGCCGTTGAAACTCGCGTTCGTGACGGTCTCACTCTGCCCGCTGTGGCTCTCCACACCGTTCCAGAGGTTGGTGATCTGCTGGTTGCCACCCCAGTTCCAGGTCACCTTCCAGCCGTTGCTGCTCGCGGAGCCGTTGTTCGTCACGGTCACCGTCGCGGTGAACCCGTTGCCCCACTGGCTGGTCACCGCGTAGCCGGCGACGCATCCGCCGCCGCCGCCGCTGCCGGCGGACGTCGTCGCGGTCACGCCGGCGGATTGGGCGGAGACGTTGCCCGCCGCGTCGTAGGCGGCCACGGTATACGTGTACTGCGTCGACGCCGACAGGCCGGTGTCGGTGAAGGTGGTGCCGGTGCTCGTGCCGACCTGGACGCCGTTGCGGTACACCCGGTACCCGGCCACACCGACGTTGTCCGTGGACGGCGACCAGGACAGCGACGCCGAGGAACTGGTCACACCGGTGACCGCGAGGTTCGCCGGAGTCGAGGGCGGAGTCGTGTCACCGCCGCCGCCGTTGGCCGTCGCGGTGACCGAGAAGCTGTTGGTGCCCAGGCCCTGGCCACCCTGCCAGATCTCGAAGCCCGCCTCCACGTCGATCAGGTAGTTCGAGGGGTTGATCGATCCGCGCGCCACCGCGTCCTCGAACAGGGCCTTGAGATCGAGGTTGCTGACGGACGTCGTGCCCGGATTCAGCACGTAGGAGATGATCTTCCACGAGGTTTGCTGCCCGGTCCACACGTTCCAGTTCATGCCGTCGAGGCTCGCGGTGCCGGTCTGCGAGCCAAACGGCTGCACACCGCCGCGGCTGTTGATCCAGACCATCACCTCGGTGCCGTCGGGCTGGCCCGTGGTGGTGGGCGTGGAGTTGAACCAGATGTCGTAGGCGACGTCGTACGCCCCGGAGGCGGGCTGCGTGGTGCTCCACGAGGAGACGGTGCTGCCCAGGTTGCTCATCTGGATCGGCAGGCCGCTGTTCCCGGTGCACGACCCCCAGTGGCAGCCCTTGTATATGGATGGGTAGGTGGCCGGCGCGCCGTTGGTGCCCAGGTTGAAGTTCGCCGTCGACACGTTCCAGCCGGTCCCGCCGGTGTACGTGATGCACTGCTGAGCGGTGGAGTTCCACTCGTTGGCCTGGATCGTGTAGTCGCCGGCCGCGATCGTGCCGGTGGCGGAGCACGTGGAGGTGTCCGCCTGCGCGGCCGGCGCGGCGACGGCGGCGGGCAGCGTCACCGCGAAGGCGAGCGTCAGCGCCGTCGCGAGCGCGCGCAGCCGGAGGAGTCTTCGAGCCATCGTTGAGTTCATCCCTTCGAGAGACCGCATCGCTCGGGAAGGTGCCAACGCCTTCGCCGCGGCTCAAGGGCCGACCACGCCGAGGGGGCCGGGGCGGTTCGGCGCCCCGGCGGACGGCGCAGGTCAGCGCCCGCTTCCGCCGGGGTCGCGGCGGCTCGGCGCCGTCCCGTAACCGTGAAACTTACAGACGTTGCGCTGAACCCGATGCCCTGGCCGGGAACGTCTCCGCCTTCGGTACCACGATGAGTGAGCTGAGCGGGCACGACCTGCGTACCTGGCGTACTCATCGCCGATTGGCTCTCACGCGGCCTGTCGAGGGGGAGCGCTCAGTACGTGTACTTCGCCGCCATCTTCAGTCGGGGCGGCGATGGCTACTACCTGTGCCGCCTTTGCCGGGCACCGTCGCGCCGGGTGGGAGGCGACATCGGAGCGCCCACTGGAGCTGAGCGCTACTCATTTCTTTTCTCGAAGTTCAAACTGCGGTCCGGGCTGCGGACTGTGGATGGCTGCCTTGACGCGGTGATAGGAACGAGGCTGGTAGCGGTGTGAGGGCCAAGTGAGCGCCGTATGCGGCTCGTAGGCGCTCGTCGAGGTCTTCGCGTGCTGCTGCTTTGGCGGGCTCGCGGCCCGAATCACTCCCACGAGCAAAGGGCCACGGGCAACGATGAGTACCTCGACAGCAGGAGCGGCGCACGAGGCAATTGAGTCGCCTGATCAGCCGCCGGTGCTCTCGGCCGCGGGTTGGGAGATACCGGAGAGCCTGGGCTATCGGGTCAAACGCGCGGTGCTGGGCAAGCCGCTGGTGACCGAGGCCCTGAGCACGGAGCGGCTGAGCAAGAAGATCGCCCTGGGCACCATGGGCATCGACATGATCTCCTCCTCGGCCTACGGCTCGGAGCAGATGCTCACCCAGTTGCTGCCCTACTTCGGCACGCTGGCGTTCATGCTGATCATGCCGATCACCGGCGTGATCCTGGGTCTCGCGTTCCTGCTGCTACTGTGCTACCGCGACGTGCTGAGCGTGTACACCAAGGCGGGCGGCTCCTACGTGGTCGCGCGCGAGCAGTTCGGCCCCAAGATCGCGCAAATCGCCGCGGTCGCGTTGTTGATCGACTACGTGGTGACAGTGGCGGTGCAGGTCTCCTCCGGCACGGATGCGATCGCCTCGCTTCTCGCGCTCAGCTACAACATCGACATCACCAGCGCGACGCTGTGGATCTCGGTCGGGGTCATCGTTCTGATGGCGTTCATGAACCTGCGCGGTGTGCGCGAGGCCGGGCGGGTGTTCGCCATGCCCGCCTATGTCTACCTTCTGCTGGTCGGTGCCACGCTGCTCGTCGGCCTGGGGGAGTTGGCCACCGGCAACCTGAGCCACGCGAACAACCTGCACGACACCAGCTACGGCGGCGTGGTCGCCCTCGGCACGCACACGCAGTGGCTGGTCAGCTTCGCGGCGATCTCCGCGATGCTGCGCGGCTTCGCCAACGGCGGCTCCTCGCTGACCGGTCTCGAGGCGATCTCCAACGGCGTGTCGGTGTTCAAGAAGCCGGTGGCCAAGAACGCCCGGATCACCCTGACGTATACGGTCGCGGCGCTCGGCTCGCTGGTGCTTGGCGTGTCGATCCTGGCCTGGCAGGCGCAGACGATGCCTTACAACAACGGCAGTCCGACGGTGCTGGCGCAGCTGACCCACCTGGTGTGGGGGCACTCCGGGTTCGGCAACTTCCTGTTCATCCTGGTGCAGATCGCCACCGCGCTGATCCTCTACACCGGCGGCAACACCTCGTTCTCCGGCTTCCCGTTCCTGACCTCGTTCGTCGCCTCCGACTCGTTCCTGCCTCGCCAGTTCACCCAGCGCGGACACCGGCTGGCGTACTCCAACGGCATCATCGTGCTCACCGGCCTGTCCCTGGCGCTGATCATCGTGATGGACGGCAACCTGACCCGGCTGGTCGCGTTGTACGCGATCGGTGTGTTCACCGGCTTCGTGATGGCCTCGGCCGGCATGTTCCGCTACCACCTGCGCCGCTCGGAGGAACGCCGCACGCTCAAGCTGGTCATCAACGGCGCCGCCTGCATCGCCTCGACCCTGGTGGTGCTGGTCTTCGCCATCTTCAAGTTCACCGAGGGCGCCTGGATCGTCGTGGTCATCTTCCCGATCGGCGTGTTCGCCCTCATCAAGCTGAACGAGAGGTACCGCAGGGAGGCCGCCGCCCTAGCCGAGGCCCCGGCGTCGGCCAGCGTGCCGACGCTGACCCGCTCCACCGTGCTGGTGCTGGTGGACTCGGTGGACCTGGCCGTCATCAAGGCGCTGCGTTACGCGCGCTCGCTGCGGCCGGTCGAGCTGCGCGCTGTGCACCTGATGATCGACTCGAAGCACGCCGAGCAGCTGCGCAAGCGCTGGGACGCCTCGACCGCCGCCGACGTGCCGCTGGAAGTCATCGAAGTGCCGGACCGGCGGCTGCGCCGGGCGGCCGCCGAGCTCGCGGCCCGCACGCACGAGGAGACCGGCACAGAGGTCACCATCATGCTGCCGCGCCGCGCCTTCCACATCACCAGCCGGTTCCTGCACGACCACACCGCCGACAAGATCGCCGGGGTCGTCTCGCGGCTGCCGCACGTCGCCGCGATGATCGTGCCCTTCGACGTGGTCGAGGCGATCGGCGAGATGCACGGCAAGGACGCGCTGGACAAGGCGACCGCCGTCGGGGCCAGGCCCGCCGTGGACGGCAGGGCCCCGGTCGGCGGCCCGGGACACCCGGCGCGGCGCACCAAGAAGATGCTCCTGGACGCCGAATGCGTGATCGACGAGGATCAGCCGGCCACCGGTGCGCACACCGAGGTCCGGCCGCCGATCCCGGTCCGCGACGTGCGCTGGCGCAACCGGGCGACGCTCGAGGGCCGGATCCGCAGCGTCTACGTCGGCCCCGTCTCCGGCTCCCCGGCGCTGGAGGCCGAGCTCTACGACGAGACCGGCGGCATCACCCTCGTCTTCCTCGGCCGCCGCTCCATTCCCGGCATCGAGCCCGGCGCCAAGATCCGGGTCGAGGGCATGGTCGGCGAGACCGAGGGCTACCTCGCGATGACCAACCCGTCCTACCGCCTGCTCCCGCGCGAGCACGACGGCGACGAGGAGGAGTGACCTGTTGAACCGACTCGGTCTCTCCGATTCCGCCGCGACGTGTGTGCGAGGCGGTGGATCCCATGGATCACATCCGCATGCGGACCCGATCCCTGAAGGACCGAGGCGGGGGACCGGAAGGGGAAGGGTGACACGGGTTCTGGTAGTGGACGACGCGCCGGAACTGCTGCGCACTCTGCGGATCATGCTCTCGGCCCGCCAGTACGAGGTCGTGGTCGCCGTCGACGGCGCGGCCGGCCTGGATGCGGCCGCGCGCCACGTGCCGGACCTGGTCATCCTCGACCTCGCGCTGCCTGATATGGACGGTACCGAGGTCCTCGCGGGCCTGCGCGCCTGGTCCAGGGCGCCGGTGCTGGTCCTGTCCGGCCGCTCCGAGCCCGACGACATGGTCAACGCTTTGGACGCGGGCGCGGATGACTACGTGACCAAGCCGTTCATCCCCGAGGTGCTCCTGGCCCGGCTGCGAGCTCTGCAACGCCGCGCCGCCGGCCTCGACGCGCTCGAGGACGCGCTGGTCGTGCCGATCGGCCACTACAGCGTCGACTTCACGGCGAAGACCGTGGACAAGCAGGTCGACGCGCCCGGAAAGCCGGCTCAGCAGGTCCACCTGACCAGGACCGAATGGGCGATCCTCGAGGTCCTGGTCAGCAACGCCGGCCGCCTGGTGCCGGGCGACGAGCTACACCGGCAGGTCTGGGGACCCGCCCAGGAAAACCAGGCCAGCCACCTTCGCTTCCACCTCTCCAGACTCCGCCAGAAGCTCGAACCCGAGCCCTCCCGCCCGCGCCAGCTCATCACCGAACCCGGCATGGGCTACCGCTTCCAGCCGTAGCGCTTTCGTCTCACGCGACGGCGATCGTGAATTCCGCCTGCGCGGCAAGCACTTCCGGTTCTCGTGTGAGGTGTTCACCGGCGAACGGAAGGCGCGCGGCGTCCGCTGCGTCGCGCGGAGTCGCGAGCCCTGGCAGGCCGCGGTCGTAGCTCAGGCGAGGGGGAGGAAGAGCTTTTCCATCTTCGCGACGCTCGTGGCACGGTCTCGGTCTCGATCTGCACCGGCGGTTACCTCCGGTCCGCTGCACCCCAGGATACCCCATGGGGTATTTGCGCTACCCCGGTGGCCTCGGGTTAAGATCCTCCGAGACATACCCCCAGGGGTATCGTTCCTTCTGTGTGAGGAGAGCGGGATGACGGTCGCGGGCGTCCACGATCAGGTCGGGATGGAGCGGGGGCAGGAGCCGCCGCCGGGCGTGCTGGGGCGGATCGGGCTGCTCGCGGCCCGCCGCTTCCGGACCACGGTGCTGCTGTGGCTGGTGCTGGTGGCCGGGCTCGGCGCGCTGGCGCCGCAGGTGACCAGCGTGCTCGCCGGAGCGGGATGGCAGGCGTCCGGATCGCAGTCCGTCCAGGTGCGCGACCTGGTCGACCGGCACTTCGGCGGGACCGGGTCCACCGCGATCCAGGTCGTGGTGCACGCCGACGGATCGGTCGCCGACCCGGCGGCGCGCGCGGTGCTCGCGAAGGCGACGGGCCTGCTTCAGGCGAACCGGAGCGTGGCCGAGGTGATCCAGCCGCGCCCCGGGCTCACGGTCAGCGCGGACGGGCACACCG
>NZ_JAGSOH010000310.1 GCF_018139625.1 Actinospica acidithermotolerans
GCGCCACCTCCAACAGCTTCCCCACAGCCAGATACGTCTCCGCCGAACCCTCCCCACCCAACGCATACGCCTCATCCGCCACCCGCACATGCAACGCGTCCCGATCCCCGTCCGCGTACACCGCCACACTCCCGATCCCGGCATCCCTACACGCCCGGGCAACCCGCACAGCGATCTCACCACGGTTCGCAATCAGCACCTTGCGCACGTGAGGCTCCCTATCCCAGCTCGTCGAAGACTCCTTGAGTGTAGGCAAGGTCCGCGACACCCCGCGCGTGGGGACCACGCCTGCGGGTACGGCGCGCTTTTGTGCAAACCTGACAAGACACGCCACGGCCGGGGGCGGAGCGCTATCGTGCCAAGAAGGAGCAGTGGGGTTGACGGGTCGGCGGCGCGAGCGGAGGTGTCGGAGGCGATGTCCTCGAACATGGCGGTCCGAAGTAGGTCCGTCTTCTTCAGCGTGCGCACGGCGGTGCTGGTCACCGTGCTCGCGATCGTGGCGATCTGGCTGGTCCAGGGCTTCAACGCGGCGGACGGCTACCGCCTGGACGGCGAGTTCGGCCTCACGGCGCGCAGCCTCGGCAGCCTGCCGCACATCGTCGCGGTGCCTTTCCTGCACGTGTCGGTCGAGCACATCGAGAGCAACACCGTGCCGCTCGCGGTCACGACGTTCCTGGTGGCACTCGACGGCCTGCGCCGCTACCTGTACGTGACCGCGATCATCGTGGTCGTCGGCGGCCT
>NZ_JAGSOH010000311.1 GCF_018139625.1 Actinospica acidithermotolerans
CCTCTCGGGTTACCGAATTCAGACAAACTCCGAATGCCAATTAATTTAACTTGGGAGTCAGAACATGGGTGATAAGGTCCGTGTTCGAAAGGGAAACAGCCCAGACCACCAGCTAAGGTCCCAAAATATATGTTAAGTGGAAAAGGATGTGGCGTTGCCCAGACAACTAGGATGTTGGCTTAGAAGCAGCCATCATTTAAAGAGTGCGTAATAGCTCACTAGTCGAGTGACACTGCGCCGAAAATGTACCGGGGCTAAACGTATCACCGAAGCTGCGGACTGTTCTTCGAACAGTGGTAGGAGAGCGTTCTAAGGGCTGTGAAGCCAGACCGGAAGGACTGGTGGAGCGCTTAGAAGTGAGAATGCCGGTATGAGTAGCGAAAGAGGGGTGAGAATCCCCTCCACCGAATGCCTAAGGTTTCCTGAGGAAGGCTCGTCCGCTCAGGGTTAGTCGGGACCTAAGCCGAGGCCGAAAGGCGTAGGCGATGGATAACAGGTTGATATTCCTGTACCACCTATAATCGTTTTAATCGATGGGGGGACGCAGTAGGATAGGCGAAGCGTGCGATTGGATTGCACGTCTAAGCAGTAAGGCTGAGTATTAGGCAAATCCGGTACTCGTTAAGGCTGAGCTGTGATGGGGAGAAGACATTGTGTCTTCGAGTCGTTGATTTCACACTGCCGAGAAAAGCCTCTAGATAGAAAATAGGTGCCCGTACCGCAAACCGACACAGGTAGTC
>NZ_JAGSOH010000312.1 GCF_018139625.1 Actinospica acidithermotolerans
GTGCAGGCGGCGGGGCAGGTCGTCGTCGTTGTCGATGGGGCGGCAGGGCCGGGGTCGGGGTCGGTGCCGGGGTCGAGGCCCGCGCCAGGGCCGGCGCCAAGACACGTGCCAGGCCAGGACCAGGGCCGGCGCCAAGACAGGTGCCAGGGCCAGCGCCGGGACCCAAGGCCGCTGCTCGGCGAGCCTAGGTCTCCTGCTCCGCCAGGTGCTCGAGGACCGGCAAGGCGGCACGCAGGGCCGCGTACTCCTCGCGGGTGAGCTGGGCGACGCCCTCGGCGAGGGCGGCGTTGCGCTCGGTGCGCAGGCCCTCGATGAACTGGCGGCCCAGGTCGGTGATGCTGAGCAGGAAGGAGCGGCCGTCCTGCGGGTCGGCGGCGCGGTGCAGCAGCCCCGCCTCGACCAGGCCGGAGACGGTGCGGGTCATCGAGGGGGCGGCGACGCGCTCGCGGGCGGCGAGCTCGCCGAGGCGGATCGGGCCCATCTTCTCGACGGCGACGAGCGCGGAGGTCTGGGAGAAGGTGAGGTTCCCGGACGTGCGCTGGACCATCCGGCGGTGCAGGCGGCCGATGGCCACCCGGAGCCGGGCGATCTCCTGCGGCTCCGCCGCGGCTGGGTCGCCCTGGGCGAAGTCGGCTGGTTCGGCGTTCACGGCACCAGGTTAACCGCAGGGGCCTTCCAAGCGTCCGCACGACGCCGCCCCAGCCCCTTAC
>NZ_JAGSOH010000313.1 GCF_018139625.1 Actinospica acidithermotolerans
CCGCAGCTCCCGGCCGGACGGCTGGTCCCGGTGAGCACGGCCCCCGCAGCCCTCGGCGCGGGCCGCCTCCCGTGGCCCGCCGCCGTCCGCCGCGCCCTCGCCTCCCGCGAACCCCTCCTGCACAACGGACACCTCCTGTCCGTCAGCTCCCTGCTCACCTCCGTCCTCGGCGCCGGCTACTGGACGCTCGCCACCCGCCTCTACAACCCCGCCACCCTCGGCCGCAACTACTCCGCCATCTCCGCGATGATGCTGTTCGCCGGCATCGGCCAGCTCAACCTCACCAACGTCCTGGTCCGCTTCATCCCCTCGGCCGGAGCCCGTACCCGCACCCTCGTCGCCCGCGCCTACGCCGCCGCCATCGCCGCCATCACGCTGCTCGCCACCGGCTTCGTCCTACTCACCCCCGAGCTCGCACCCCAGCTCAGCTTCCTGCGCCACCCCGTGCTCGCCCTCTGCTTCATCGCAGCCACCGCCGGATACGGGCTGTTCATCATGCAGGACGGCGTCCTGACCGGACTGCGCCGCCCCGACTGGGTCGTCCTCGAGAACGCCGTCTTCGCCGCCATCAAGATCGCCGCGCTCGCCCTGCCGGTCCTCATCGCCGCCCAGGCCGGAATCCTGCTTTCCTGGGTCCTCGCGCTCGCCGTCGCCATCGCCGTCACCAACACGTTCCTGTTCACCCGCGCCATCCCCAGGCACATCGG
>NZ_JAGSOH010000314.1 GCF_018139625.1 Actinospica acidithermotolerans
AGACCGCGCGTTCGGTCTAGGCGTGGTCTAGGCGCTGATCTCCCGGTGCTCGGCGGCGTTGATCTCGATCCTGCGGGGCTTGGCCTTCTCGGCGATCGGGATGCGCAGGGTGAGCACGCCCGCGCTGTAGTCCGCGTCGATGCGATCGGCGTCCAGCGTCTCGCCGAGGAACAGCTGGCGGGAGAACACGCCGAGCGGCCGCTCGTTGACCTGCATCTCGAACTTCTCGCCCGTGTGCACCGGGCGGCGCTCGGCCTTGACGGTCAGCACGTTGCGCTCGACCTGCAGCTCGATGGCGGACGGGTCGATGCCGGGAAGGTCGAAGCAGACCACGTACGTCTCGCCGTCCCGGTAGGCGTCCATCGGCATCGGGGTGGGCTTGGACCAGGTCCCCGCGGCGGCGGTGCCGAGCACCTGGCCGGCGAGCCGGTCC
>NZ_JAGSOH010000315.1 GCF_018139625.1 Actinospica acidithermotolerans
ACCGACCACCGCACCCACCAAGAACAAGGCAGCATGATCCGCCGCTACATCGCCTGGAGGAACCGGAACGCCGAGAACCGCGAACTACGCCGCATCGTCGACCGGGCAAACGTAGCCTGACGCGGCATTAGAGAGTTGTTGGCCGATGGGTAGGACGGAGTGCAGACGGTCGGCTCCCGCTGTGCTGACAGTCCCACAGGATGAGGAAGTAAAGGTGGCTTGGCAGGCACGCGCCGCAAACCAGCGGGGTCATCGGGCTTCCAAGGGCAGCAGAATTATGAGGCTGCTTGATCCCTCATCCAGGTAGAGGGTGAGGTCTAGCCCGGTGTCTAGGAGCGCGGAGACCTCAGCGTGATCCTGCGCTGTGACGGTACCGACCAACGTGCTGTCGGCGTACACGCCCAATGGCGCGGGGGCGGGTTCCCCGTGTACCGGCTCGACCACCAGTCGGCCGCGCGCCGGCGATACACCGTGCAAGGTTGCGGCGACCCGGCCGGTTTCAAGAAGAGTCTTGAGCAGACTTCGGCCCGGCACTCTGGTGAAGTCTAGGAGGTGAACCGCTCCGGCTTCCCGCCAGACTCTAGGGTTGGGCTTCCAGCTGCAGGTTTGGCTGGCTGAGGTAGAAGGCTGTTTCGTACTCGACGGGTGGGACGTGTCCTATCTCACCGTGCAGGCGTCGG
>NZ_JAGSOH010000316.1 GCF_018139625.1 Actinospica acidithermotolerans
TGATCCTGCTCGCGCTCGCCTCCCCGGTGCTCGGCCTGCGTACCGCGATGCCCTCGATCACCGTCGTGCCCGCCGACTCGTCCTCCCGCGCCGGGTACGCCGCCGTCCAGCAGGCCTTCGGCGCCGGGATGCCCGGCACCCTGCAGATCCTCGCGCCGAGCAGCGAGGCCGCCGCCGCGGCCGCGGCCGCCGGGCACACCGCCGGGATCGCCGCCGTCGCCGCGGCCCAGGCTGCCGCGGACGGCTCCGGCTGGAGCCTGATCCAGGCCGTGCCGAGGGTCGACCCGTCCAACCCGGCGCTCGGTGCGACCGTCGACCACCTGCGGGCCGAGCTGCCCGCGCACGCGATGGTCGGCGGAGCGGCGGTGGAGAACCTCGACCTGCAGTCCGCCCTGACCGCCAAGACGCCGCTGGTGATCGGCGTGGTGATGTCGCTCGGGTTCCTGCTGCTGCTCGCCGCGCTGCGCGCGCCGCTCGCGGCCCTCGCCGGGACCCTCGCCAGCCTGCTCTCGACCGGTGCGGCGTTCGGGGTGAGCCGGCTGATATTCCAGGAGGGCCACGGCGCGAACCTGCTCGGCTTCACCTCGCAGGGCTTCCTGGACGGCTGGGCTCCGGTGTTCTTCTTCGCGATGATCTTCGCGATCGCGATGGACTACACCGTGT
>NZ_JAGSOH010000317.1 GCF_018139625.1 Actinospica acidithermotolerans
GTTGGCCGCGTTGGCCGCGGCGGCGGGTGTGGCGATCGACAACGCCCGGCTCTACGACGAGGCGCGCCGGCGCCAGGCGTGGCTGGAGGCGACCAACGAGCTGACCCGCAGCCTGCTCTCCGGCAGCAAGGTCGATGCCGCGCTGGGCGCCTTCGCGCGCCGGGTGGGCGCGATGACCTCGGCCGATCTGACCGTGGTCGCCCTGCCGGACTCCGAGCGCGAGGACCTGGTGGTCGTCGCGGCGGACGGCATCGGCGAGCAGCAGATCCGCTGGGTTGCGCTGGACATCGACGACTCGCTGCTCGGCTCCGTGTTCAAGTCCGGCCAGTTGGAGCGGATCGAGGACGCGGCCGCCGATCCGCGGTCCAAGTCCGGCATCGCGCCGGACACCCCGCTCGGACCCGCGATCCTGGTGCCGCTCGGCGACGCCGGGCACGTCCGCGGGGTGCTGGCCGTTGCCCGCGCGGCGGGCGCCGTCGCGTTCGACGACAAGGTTCTGCAGCTCGTGTCGGACCTCGCGGTGCAGGCGGCGGTCGTGCTCGAACTCGCCGACCGCCGCCGTGACAGCGAACTGCTCTCCCTGTACGCCGACCGCGACCGGATCGGCCGCGACCTGCACGACCTCGCGATCCAGCGGCTGTTCGCCACCTCGATGTCGC
>NZ_JAGSOH010000318.1 GCF_018139625.1 Actinospica acidithermotolerans
GGCTTGAGCGTGGCCGAGGGCGATGCGGTTGGCATATGCGGCCAGGTCGCGGTACGAGGTGGCCAGGGCGGCGCGCTCGTGGGCTCCGCGGCGGGCGGCCCAGGACAGGGTCACGACCACGGCCTGAAGCGCGGCGCCGGCGAGGACGAGGCCTGCGCGTACGGCGGCGTGGGCCGGGTCCTGTGGGGTGCCGATGGCGATGAGCAGGGCCGCCGGCCAGAGAGCGGCGACTGCTGCGCGGCGCTGGCCGAGGCTGACGGTGAGTCCGGCTATGTACCCCCATACGGCGATCACCGGGATCAGTGCCCAGGGCTGCGCGTGAGCGACGGTGGCGCCGGCGAAGGTGGAGACGGCGGTGCCGACTCCGGCCACTGCGACCGCGGACAGGCGGGTGCGGGTGACGCCCTGGAAGGAGGCGAGCCCGGCGAGCAGGGCGCCGAGGGCGGCGAATACGCCGTCGGCGGTCTGGCGGGTGAAGACGCCGATCAGCAGGGGCAGCACCACTCCCCCAGCGATGGCGAGTCCGCGCCGCTTGGCGAGGGCGTTGCGGCGCAGGTCGCGGGGGCGGGCGGCGGCGGCCCATTCGAAGCGGGCCAGGTAGCTGAGCGCGGGCCACCTGGGCTCGGCGGCACT
>NZ_JAGSOH010000319.1 GCF_018139625.1 Actinospica acidithermotolerans
CGACGAAGCACTCAGCACCATCCAGATCACGGCCGATGCCGCCGCGGCGAGGCCCGTGCCCAGGACGAGCCGGCGGCCCCGGACCACGCGGGGACGGCCGTCGGCGTCCTCGACGGCCGGTATGGGGGCCGTCCCGGGGCCGGCGGCGCGTGCCACGGGCAGCAGCAGCGTCGTCTCCTCGGGCTCGATCTCTGGCATGCGGTGGCGCTCTCGTGCTCTCCGTCGGCGGGTGCGCCGCCGCGCGGGCTACGCGAAGGGGTCGAGGCCTACGCGGCGGCACACGAGCCCAGGACACCAGCGGGCTCCACAGGTAAAGGCGCAGGGGCCGCCGAAAGTGTTACCGGCGCTGGTGGAGGGGCGCTTTCCGTCGTCCGTCAGCGTGCTGCGGTGTTGTGCGGGGACGCGGTGTGGGTGTGGGTCGACGCATGGTTTGTATGGGTGGACGCCGCGGTGGCGGTTGAGGACGAATCCGCTGAATTCGACGTCGATGTCAACGGCGAGGCCGTCGTGGACGTGGCGCAGTGGTCTGCTGCCGCGGCGGCGTGGGTGTTGGGGGCGGAGCACGACGGGAATGCCGACGCCGTGGTGCCGTTCGACCGCGTGGCGGTCGGGGGAGC
>NZ_JAGSOH010000031.1 GCF_018139625.1 Actinospica acidithermotolerans
GCCCCGACCACGCCCCGATCGCCCGCGCCCGGTCGTCCGGATGGAACGACGCCTCGATGATCGCCAACGAGCCCGGCGCCAGCAGCGCACCTCCCATGCCCTGCAACACCCGCGCCGCGATCAGCATGTCCACGTTCGGCGCCACGCCGCACAGCAGCGAAGCCGTCGCGAACCAGGCCACCCCGATCACGAACACCCGCCGCCGCCCGAACCGATCGCCCAACGACCCGCCGAGCAGGATCAACGACGCCAAGCTGAGCGTGTACCCGTTCACCACCCACTGCAGCGAAGCCGCCCCCGCATGAAACTGCGCGCCGATATGCGGCAGCGCGATGTTGACCACCGTCGCGTCGAGAAACGCCATCCCCGACCCGAGCACCGTCGCGACCAGCACCCACCGCCCATCGGCCCTCCCATACCGCACCCCCGTGCCGACGGCGGGACCGGTGACCGATGCGCTCATGGGGTGAATCTGCCCCAAGAGTCCGCATACGGAACTTCGATCGCGTCGGGCGAACCGGACTGAACGAGATGAGCTGGATGAGCTGAATGGCGGATGGCTGTCATGTACGGGTCGTCGGAGGTGGGCGGCTCCGTGACGCTGGGAGGGTGGATCGTCCCGAGGAACACGTGGAAGGCGCCGGGCCGTTCACGACGCGCGTGAGGCGCCGGCTGGCGGGCGGAGTCGTCGCGACGTGGGAGTCGCGGGTGGCGCGGAAGCGGGGGGCGCTGAAAATCAGCTCCGCGGACCGGTCGGACGCAGGCACGCCGGGCGGCAGCCTGCGTACGGCGGAGAACTTGCGCACGGCGGAGAGCTTGCGCACAGCGGACAGTGTCTCGCTCAAGCGGCTGGGGAGGCTCAACGTCGTCGCGGCCACGGCGTTCACGGTGGGCGGAGGGCTTTTCGCCCTGGGCGCGGCGCTGACGCAGCTCGGGAGCGTCGGGGCTACGGCCAGCGCGTCGATCTACTTCGCGGGCGGACTGTTCTTCAACACCGGCGGATACGCCTCGCTGTTGCAGGCGATCAACGCGCCTCGGCAAGGGCCGGACGCCGCCTCGCTGCTCACCGGCCGGTGGCGGTGGTGGAGCTACGAGCCTTCGCGGATCGGGTGGTTGAGCACGTTCCTGCTGTTCGCGGGGACGCTCGTCTTCGGCGTGAACCTGCTCGACTCGTTCCTGCAGGGGCTCACGGTCCAGCAGGTGAACCGGCTCATCTGGGCGCCGGACATCGTCGGGTGCGTGCTGTTCCTGCTCTCTGGCCACCTCGCGATCGTCGAGGTGTGCCACGGCCGGCCGCGCCTGAAACCGCATGAGCTCAGCTGGTGGATCGTCGCGGTCAACCAGCTGGGTTCCGTGCTCTTCATGGTCTCCGCGCTGGCCGCGTTCACGCGCCCGGACACCGGGAGCGCGATCAACGTCGACATCAGCAACTGGGGGACCTTCGCGGGAGCGGCGTGCTTCCTGATCGGGGGCGTGCTGCAGTTCTTCGAGCGACCGTGACGGCCGGGCTTGAGAGCCGGGTGGATCCTAGAAGCCGAAGCCGAACGACCTGAGGAACGCGGCGTTCGGTGAGCCGACGCCGGTGGCGAGGTCGTAGCCGCGGGTCGCGGGCAGGCCCTCGTCGGCGTTGTACTGCACCAGGCGGTAGTAGCCCGAGTAGGGGCTGTCCGACGGGTACTCGAAGATCACCGAGTCGACCGGGGTGCTGCCGATCTGGCGCGGGCTGCCGGTGACGTCGGTGGCCAGCGAGGCCCGGAAGTAGATCGCCGGGTTGGCGAAGCCGACCGGGATGCCGTGCTGCGCCTGCTGGGCGTCGGCGAGGATGCCTGCCCAGGACGGCGCCGAGACCGACGTGCCGCCGTAGCCCGCCTCCGAGTAGACGCCGCCGGTCGTCTGGCCGACGAGCGTGCTGCTGAAGTACAGGTCGCCGTTGAGCGAGATGTCGGGGATGGTCCGCTTCGGCGTCGTCTTCGTGCCGTCCATCAGTGTGGTGGACAGCTTCTTCGGGACGACCCAGCTCTGGTACCAGGGCTGTGCCTCCGTCTCGCTGACGCCGCCGCCGCCGCCGAAGGTGCCCGCGGCCGCGGCCCACGAGGTCGCGCCGGCCGCGGTGCGGCCGCTACGGTTGTCGCCCATGGCGGTCTCGAAGGCGTAGCCGCCCTGCTTGTTGAGCCCCAGGGCGGTGCCGCCGACGGCGGTGACCCAGGTGGACGAGGTCGGCCAGTCGACCGACGCGCGGCTGACGGTCGGGTCGCAGTTCAGGCCGCTGGCGACGGAGTAGGCGTCGTTGTTCATGCAGTCGCCGGTGGAGAAGTCGAAGGCGATGCCCTCGGTGGCGCCCAGTTCGAAGATCTGGTCGTAGGCGGCCATCGTCGCCGGGTCCAGGTCGCCGAGGGTCGAGAAGATCGACTCGCCCCACGAGTTGGACACGATGTCGGCGAGGTGGTTGTCGACGATCTCGGCTTCGGCGGCGATCAGGTCGCTGTCGTAGCAGGAGTTCGCCGCGACGGTGACGATCTTGGCGTCCGGCGCGAAGCCGTGCGCCATCTCGACGTCCAGCGCCTCCTCGGAGTTGTCCCCGTAGCCGCACACGTCCTCGTTCGTCCACTGCGACGGCGTGCTCACCTCGGAGTACTGGCCGGGCTTGAAGGGCTTGTCGCCGTGGTTGATCGAGTACTGGTCGGCGTCGGCCTCCATGGTGGAGGAGCCGTACCAGTTGACGATCGCGATGGTCGAGCCCTTACCGGTCAGCCCGGTCTGGGTGACCCCGTACGCCTTGCGCAGCTCGCTCGGGTACAGCGAGCACTGCGCGAGCGTGGACGGGTTGGAGTAGCCGGCCGGGACCGCGGGCAGCGTCGCCGGCGCCGTCTTCTGGCCGTAGTAGGCCGAGCACGACGGGTCCGAGGCCGTCGTGGCCGAGCCCGTCGTCGTGGACATGGTCACGGCGTGGGTCGTCGCCTGCGCCAGCCCCGAGACCCCGGAGACCGCGCTCGCCACGCCGGCCGGGATCACCGCGTTGTGCTGCGGCGCGTGCAGCGTGCCGTGCGCGGTCTTGTAGTTGTGCAGCGTCGTGTCAAACGCCTTGGGGACGTCGGCCGCCGGGCCCTTGACGTCGATCCAGTGGTCCGTCGTCGAGGTGACGGTGAATCCGGCCCCCGTGAGCCAGGACGTGACCGCCGAGATCTGCTGCGACGTCGCCCCGAAGTCCGCCCGGGCGGCGGCCGCGCTGAGGTAGTGCCGGTAGAGCGAACTGGTCGGATCCGAGACGTTCTTGGCGTAGGCGGCCAGGCCCGCCGCGTTCCGGCCCGCGAGGTAGACGCGGACGGACAACTGCGTGGCGCCCGCCGTCTGGCCTTGGTCGGCGGCGGCGGTCGCATAGCTCGGGCTGCTACCGGACAGGGTGTGGGCACTCTGAACGGCACTCGCCGGTGCCGCGGCTGCGACTCCGGCCGAGAGGGCGGCCAACACGACGGAGATCGCCGTCGCTGCTGCAATTCGCCCGCGTCGCCGTTGTACGGCTGAACTCATGGTGCGCAGTTCCCTTCCATGGTGGAGAGATGCACTTAATGTCCGAATATCGGCATGTTCGTACCCTCATTCGGACAGACAGCCCATTTATAAAGGCGGACCGCCGGGTAGACAAGGGGTGCGGGGCTTTCGATATGCGGAATGCCCGCATGCTTCAGGCGTGCGGTCCGCCGACCGCGGACGCGTATCGGGCAAAGCACTGGAAATCAACCGGAAGAGCCCCCCGGGCACGACGAAGGCCGCACCGCCCTCGATGGGGACGATGCGGCCTGGCTGCAGTGCATTCAGGTCAGCCAGAGGATGTAGGTACTGCTCATGGAGGGAGAGAAATCCAGAGGCATTGAACATGCTGACATGACACACTCCACACCGGGCCCTAGGCCCAGCATCACAATCCAATACAATGGAGTGGAATCAGTGGCAAACATGCTGCTACGACAACGCGCTCTACGTGTCACGACGGCCTTGGCGGTAGCCGTCGCGCTCACCGCGGGTGTCCCCGCCGTGGCCTTCGCCGGCAGCGCGGACGGCGACATCCGCCTATCGGCACTCGACCTCTCACCAGCGACAGTCGATGCGAGCACGGGCTCGGCCACGGCGAACCTCACATGGACGATCACCGATTCGAACGCGAGCGCGAGCACCGTTCAAGGCACGGTCGAAATCCGCCAGCGCGCCGCCGACGGGGAGTTCACCGGGCCGGCCTACGACGTGCCGTTCGGGCTTACCCAGACGGCGACGGGCGACGTCTCGGCCAACTACCCGGCCACCGCGCAGTCGTCGAGCTATTCATACACCTTCCAGGTTCCCCAATACGTTGCGGGAACCGCGGCCGTCTGGGCGGTTGAGCGCGTGACCGCCTCGGACGATCAGTCGGACAGCCTTGACGCCGGCTCCGCGACCCTGAACAGGTTCGCCAGTTCGGTCACAGCGACCGAACTCCAAGACGCGAGCGTTCCGAAGATCGCGAACGTGAGTTTCGACAACGCCGACCAGCCGACCTACCTCTACGACGTGGGTGTCTCACCGACTGTCGGCTATCTAATCGAGGTGACGTCGGCGGACGCGGGATTCTGGCACGGAGAGTTGCACCTGCGCAACACGGCTGGCCGGACTCTCGATGCCGCCTTCAGCCTGCAGTACGGCTTCGACGGCTCCACCAGTTGCGGCAACGGGCCGGATGCCGGGGTCAACTGGGGCGCGAGCGATGTGATGTGCGACGTGGTCGTGAGCATCCCAGCCGGCTCACCCGCGGGTACCTGGACGCTGGACAGCGTTCAGCTCACGGACACGGCGGGGGCCAAGGCAAAGTACTCCCACCTCGGTGAGCTGCCCGTCCAGGTGACGGATGACAGTAAGCTGCAAGCCGGCGACTTCTCGCTCAACCCCACGAGCGTGAACAACTGGTCGAGCGTACAGAAGATCGCCCTCTCGCTGACCCCGACCGGAGCTACCGGCGGCATCTCGACCGTCGTCGTCGATACGAATCCGGGGTGCGGCGGATCTACCACGCAATCCCCCGCCGTCTCGGCCGACGGCAGCTTGACGGTCTCCATAAGCATGCCGCCGATCTACCAGAAGCAGTGCTCGGTCACCGGGATCGCCGTCGTAGACGGCGCGGGGGACGTCGCCGTCTACGGCAGCACCTTCGACGGCCCGGCGCTCAACCTTGTCGCGAACCAGATTCCCGACACCAGTGCCCCGGTCGCTCTCTCGGCGTCCTTGAGCTCACCGACCACGACGTCCACCCAGGGCGAATTGCTCAGCGTCGATGTGTCCTCCTTCGCCGGCGTCGGAGAGATGGACGTCGAGGTCTACGACAGTACGACAGGCACCTCCGCCTATTACCAGTACGGCGGTGTGACCTGGACTACCAGCGGCACGCTCAAGTGGGGAATCAACCTGTCGGGAGTCGCACCCGGCACTTACACAGTCGCGTTCACACTCATCGACAACGGCGGACTCTCGACCGCGTACGGCTACGCGCCCTCCGCTTCTTCCAACTCTCAGCCGATGCCCGGTGGCCCGCTGCAGTTCACCGTGGCAGCGAGCTGAGCCTGCCGGTGCCGAGGTGCGCCGTCGACCGGTCGACGGCGCACCGCTTGGAAGCCCACCTGACCTACCGGCGGTCGTGACCGCCGGAACCGCCCGGCCACGCCGAAAGCCGTGCGCAGACGATGAAGGCCGCACCATCCACAGCAGGATGATGCGGCCTGATCGGGCCATACCTGGGCAATCCAGGTCACGGTGGAGGTGCCGGGAATCGAACCCGGGTCCATCGGCGGCTCTGCAGGGCTTCTACGGGCGTATTCCCGAACGCTTTTCTCGGCTCCGGCGATCCCCGGGACGGGTCACCGACAAGCCCAGCCACGTAAGTTCCCTCACTCACCCGTGGCCTGTTCGTGAGGTTTTGCCCCCTAGATGATGCCGCGGCCAGGTCGGGGGCGATCCTGGAGCGACAAAGGAACTGCGGTGAAACCTTACTGCTGGACTAGCGAGAAGCTAGATCAGGCAGCGAGGGCCATCGTGTTCCGGGCAACCGTCTTCTGGTTGGCATTTGTTTTTTTGCCGTGTTTCGTGGTTAACGAGATCATCACGGCTTCCTCGGCCCGCTTCCCCTGCGTCGACGTCCAATGTCGAAACCGTTCACCCCCGGGTGGTGGAACCACACACGGGCACGGCTCGCACGCGGCGAGCGCAGAAGAGCGTACGTGTGCAGTTCTCAAACAACGGCCGACGTCCAGGCGACGCGGCTGAAGCTCCTTCAAGGATAGCGGGTGGCGCGGCGCCGCAGCCACTTGTTTGCGATCAGCGAACAGTGGCGCCGCGCCGCTAGACCGTACCGCGCCGTACCGCGCCGCTTCGCTCAGGCCCGCTGCCGCCGCCGGGCCGAGGACATCGCCCGCTCTGCCTCGCGCTTCATGGTGCGCTCCATGATCGTCTGGCGCTTGTCGTAGTCCTTCTTGCCCCGGGCGAGTCCGAGCTCGACCTTCGCCTTGCCGTCCTTGAAGTACAGCTCCAGCGGGATCAGCGTCAGGCCCGACTCCTTGGTCTTGCCGATCAGCTTCTGGATCTCCGCCTTGTGCAGCAGCAGCTTGCGCAGCCGGCGCGGCGCGTGGTTGTTCCAGGTGCCCTGGTTGTACTCGGGGATGTGCACGTTGTACATCCACAGCTCGCCGTCGCGGATCTGGGCGAATCCGTCGACCAGGGAGGCGCGGCCCTCGCGGAGCGACTTCACCTCGGTCCCGGTCAGCACGATGCCGGCCTCCCAGGTGTCCTCGATGAAGTACTCGTGCCGCGCCTTCTTGTTCCGGGCGATCGTCTTCTGACCCTGCTCCTTGACCATGGTTCGATTATCGCTCAGACGCGCAAGTACTTACGCAGCGTGAACGCGGATGCGACCACCGCCATCAGGATGCCCGCGCCGAGCAGCACCGGCACGATGAACACGAACGGACCCCAGCCGATGAACTGGATCGAGGTCAGGTGCGGGGCCACGATCCCGTCGATGAAGAAGGCCTTGATCCCGATCAGCACGCCCGAGGCCAGCACGCCGCCGAACAGGCCGGCGACGGCGCCCTCGAGCAGGAACGGCATCTGGATGTAGAAGTTCGACGCGCCGACCAGCCGCATGATGCCGGTCTCCCGCCGTCGGCTGAACGCCGAGAGCCGGACCGTGTTGAAGATCAGCAGGAACGCGAGCACCAGCATGACGCCGGCGACGCCGACGGCCGTGTACTCGGCGATGTGGATGAAGGTGAACAGCGGTGAGAGCAGCTGCTGCTCGTCGACCACCGACGAGACGCCCGGCATGCCGCCGACCGCGCCCTCGACGATCTGGTACTTCGACGGGTCGGTCAGCTTCACCCGGTAGTCGGACTCGAGGAAGCTCGGCGTCGCGTTCTGCCCGAGCGCGGTCTTGCCGTACTCCTCCTCGTAGTGCTGGTAGGCCTCCTGCTGCGACTCGTAGATGACGCCGCCGGGCGCCACGTAGGGCGTGATCTCCAGCTTGGCCTTGATCGCGTCGCTCTCCGCGGCGGTCACCGCGCTGGTGCAGTTCGCCGAGTTACCGACGTCGTTCTGGTTGCACATGTAGACGGCGACCTGGACCTTGCCGTACCAGTAGCCCTCCATCGCCTTCGTCTGCTGCCACATGAGCAGACCCGCGCCGAGCATGGTCAGCGCGACGGCGGTGGAGACGATGACGGCGATCACCATCGTCAGGTTGCGTCGCAGGCCGTGGCCGATTTCCTGGAGTACGTACTGGATCCGCATATCGGTCGATTCCCTGCAGAAGTCTTCTCGTGGTGGGGGACGTGGGCCGCGGCGGCGGCCGCGTGCGGGTTAGCGCACGTAGCCGTACACGCCGCGGGCCTGGTCGCGCACGAGGTTGCCCTGGTCGAGCTCGAGCACCCGCTTGCGCATCTGGTTCACGATGGCCTGGTCGTGGGTGACCATGACCACGGTCGTCCCGGTGCGGTTGATCCGGTCGAGCAGCTTCATGATGCCGACGCTGGTCTCCGGGTCGAGGTTACCGGTCGGCTCGTCCGCGATGAGGATCATCGGCCGGTTCACGAACGCGCGCGCCACCGCGACCCGCTGCTGCTCGCCGCCGGACAGCTCGCTCGGGAGCCGGTCCTCCTTGCCGTCGAGGCCGACGAGGTCGAGGACCTCGGGAACCACCTTGTTGATGTGGCTCTTGGGCTTGCCGATCACCTCGAGCGCGAAGGACACGTTCTGGTGCACGGTCTTGTTCGGCAGCAGCCGGAAATCCTGGAAGACGGTGCCGATCAGCCTGCGGTGGTGCGGCAGCTTCCAGTTGGACAGCTTGGACAGGTCCTTGCCGGCCACGATGACCCGGCCGGTGGTGGGCCGCTCCTCGCGCAGGATCAGCCGCATGAAGGTCGACTTGCCGGAGCCGGAGGAACCGATCACGAAGACGAACTCTCCGCGCTCGACCTCCAGGGACATCTCGCTCAGGGCGGGGCGTTCCTGGCCCGGGTACGTCTTGCTGACGTTCTCGAAGCTAATCACGGTTGCATCACGTCCGGCAGTGTAGTGAGAGTGCGCCGCCCCCGCCGGGGGGAGTTGCGCGAACTTCACTGGAGTGTAGGACGCCGGGGACGGGTAGGAGGGAACGGATGGCGGCGCCGGGGCGTTCTACTTCGTAACGAGGAGGAACCGATGCGACGAGACGACCTGGTGTGCGCCCACTGCGCGGGGCGGGTGTCCGAGGGGCGCTGCCCGGTCTGCCGTGCCGCGCGTGACCAGTACGGATACGGGCGGAACGGACTTAACGCCACGTGGTGGATGCTGCTCGCCGTGGTGGCCGCGCTGATAGCCGCCGTGGCGCTGGACGTCCGATTTGCGTGACTCGAATGTGGCTCCGGTCACATTTGCAGCTTAAACCCCGCATGTGCGCGGGATTACCGTCCGATTACCGTACGCATAAGCAGAACCGGCGCCCTGTCGGGAACCTTCCCGAGGGCGCCGGCTTCGTAGTGTCCGCACGGCGGAGCGGACTTAGCGCCGCCGTCGCCAGCGGATCGCGGCCTGGATTATCCACCGCCCGTCGATCTCCGCCACGCTCAGCGTTTCCGCCACGCTCGGGGCTGCCGCCACGCTTAGCGCTGCCGCCGCCAGCGGATCGCGGCCTGGATTAACCACCACCCGTCGATCTCCGCCACGGTCAGCGTGTCCGCCACGGTCAGCGTTTCCGCCACGCTCAGGGCTGCCGCCACGCTTAGCGCTGCCGCCGCCAGCGGATCGCGGCCTCGATGAATCCGTCGATCTCGCCGTCCAGCACGGCCGAGGTGTTGCCGGTCTCGAACTCCGTGCGCAGGTCCTTGACCATCTGGTACGGGTGCAGCACGTAGGAGCGCATCTGGTTGCCCCAGGAGCCGCCGGAGTCGCCCTTGAGCGCGTCCATCTTGGCCTGCTCCTCCTGCCGCTTCACGTCGAGCAGCTTGGCCTGCAGGACCGCCATGGCCGAGGCCTTGTTCTGCAGCTGAGAGCGCTCGTTCTGGCAGGAGACCACGATGCCGGTCGGGATGTGCGTCAGGCGCACCGCCGAGTCGGTGGTGTTCACGCCCTGGCCGCCGGGGCCCGAGGAGCGGTAGACGTCCACCCGCAGCTCGTCCTCGGGGATGTCGATGTGGTCGGTCTGCTCGACGACCGGGAGCACCTCCACGCCCGCGAACGAGGTCTGCCGGCGGCCCTGGTTGTCGAAGGGCGAGATGCGCACCAGGCGGTGGGTGCCCTGCTCGACGGAGAGCGTGCCGTACGCGTACGGCGCCTTGACCTGGAAGGTCGCGGACTTGATGCCCGCCTCCTCCGCGTACGAGGTGTCGTAGACCTCGGTCGGGTAGCCGTGCCGCTCGCAGTAGCGCAGGTACATCCGCAGCAGCATCTCGGCGAAGTCCGCCGCGTCCACGCCGCCCGCCTCCGAGCGGATGGTGACCAGCGCCTCGCGGGAGTCGTACTCGCCGTTGAGCAGCGTGCGCACCTCCATCTCGGAGACCGCCTTGGTCACGCCGGGCAGCTCGTCGGCCGCCTCGTTCACGGTGTCCGCGTCGTCCTCCGCGAGGCCGAGCTCGTAGAGGGTCTCGAGGTCGTCGAGGCGCCGGCGCAGGCCCTCCACCCGGGACAGCTCGCCCTGGAGGTTGGACAGCCGGCTCGTCACCTGCTGCGCCTTGGCCTGGTCGTCCCACAGGTCCGGCGCCGCGGCCTCCTCGTTCAGCCGCTTGATCTCCGCGCGCAGCGCGTCGAGGTCCACGACGGCCTCGATCGACGCCATGGTGGACTTGAGGTTTTTGAGGTCTTCAGCAAGGTCTACCGACACAGCTCTTAAGACTACGCGACGCGGGGCGCCGTGTTCGCCTCGGTTTACCGCTCCTTCAGCGGCTGGTCGTGTAAACCGAGACGGATCCGTCCGAGTTGACCGCCGCCAGGGCGACTCCGCCGCCCGGCACGCTGGTCACGCCGGGCGGGTTGACGGCCGCGACGCCGGCCGAGGCCCAGGTCATCGTGCCGTGCAGCTCCGCGCCGGAGAATTCGAACACCTGCAGGCCGGCCGAGGCGGAGAGCACGAACAGGTCGGGGTGGCCGTCGGCGGCGTACGCCGTGGCGGGCTGGCCCGTGGCGCCGGTGGGCCAGGCGTACTGCCAGCCCTTCCCGTCGTTGTAGACGCGCATCGTGGCGCCGTCTGAAGCCCGTACGACGTACACCGCGACGGCACCGCCGTGCGCGGCGACGGCGACCTGATAGTCGATCAGGCCCGCCTGCGGCAGCTGCTGCCAGGCGGTGAACTCGCCGTCGGCCGCGACGGTGCCTTCGACGAGGTGCTTGTCGGGGGTGGCGACCACGACGACGGTCCGGCCGCCGTCGGCGGCCGCGGCGGGAGCCCCGGCCGCGTGCACGGTGCCCAGCCGGGTCCAGCCGGACCAGCCGTTGCCGGGGGTGGTGAGCACGGCCCGCATGACGTTGCCGCCCTGCGCGGTCGCGTAGAGCTCGAGGCCGCTGCTCGCGCCGTCTAGGGCGGGCTGCACGGTGCTGGCCACGCCGGGCACGATCGTCCAGTTCGCGCTCGTCGTGCTGGTGCCGGCCGGGACGGACGCGACGCGTACGTTGCCGTCGGTGCCGGTGGCCGCCGCGTACAGGAAGCCGTCGAAGTAGGCGAGCTGGACCGCCCCGACGACGGGCGAGGAGGGGGCGGGCAGGCTGGAGTACGCGGCGAAGCCGAAGCCGCCGGACTCGGGCAGCGCGGTCAGCCCCGTCGGGGTCGCGGAGGCGGCCGCGGAGGCCTCCGTGGCGGCCGTGGCGCGCGCCGCGTCGGCCGCCGGGTCGGAGTTCCCGGCGGAGCCCGAGCCGCCGCTGAAGGCGAATCCGAGCACGGACAGCAGGATCAGGCCGAGGCCGATCGCCGCGGGCAGCCAGCGGGGGCGGCGGCGCTTCTGGCGGGGCGCGCCGCCGCGGGGCCGCTCGGCCTCCTCGTCCGGGTCGATCGGCTCCTTGATCGGCTTCATCTGGTTGATGTGCGTCGAGCGGGAGTCGTCGGAGAGCGGGTCGGTCGCGGCCTGCACCAGCGGCACGGCGCCCGCGTGGACCGCCGATCCGGTCGGGTAGGAGCCGTTCCCGCGCGGCGAGGCGACCCGCAGCGCCGGGAGCCCGGCGAGCGCGGGGCGGCATTCGCGCAGCGCGGCGGCGAATTCGGCGGCTGACAGCCGGGCCGCCGGGCTCTTCGCCAGGCAACGGTCCATCAGTTCGGTGAGCCGCTCGGGCATTCCGGGCACCCGGGGCGCGGGCTCGGTGACGTGCCGGCGCAGGACGGCGCCGGGATGGCCGCCGCCGAACGGCGTCCAACCGGTCGTCAGCTCGAACAGCACGGTGGCGAGCGCGTAGACGTCCACGGCCGGGCCTGGCGGGCAGCCCTCGATGACCTCGGGGGCGAGGTAGTCGGGCGTGCCGACGATGCGGGTGGCGCGGCTGCGGCGCGGACCGTCGACCAGCCGGGCGATGCCGAAGTCGGTCAGCCGGCCCCGGCCCACGGCGTCGACCAGCACGTTCTCCGGCTTCACGTCGCGGTGCACGATGCCCTTCTCGTGCGCGGCGGCGAGCGCCTCGGCGATGTCCGCGCACACGCCCGCGGCCTGCTCCGGCGGCATCGGCCCCTCGCGGTCGAGCCGGCCGCGCAGGTCCGGCCCGTTGAGCAGGTCCATCACCAGCGCGAGGTCGTTGCCGTCCACGACGAGGTCGCGCACCCCGACGATCCGCGGATGGCGCAGCCCGGTGAGCACGGTGCGCTCCTGGACGAAGCGCGCGATCAGCGTCTGATCGGCCGTCAGGTCTTCGTGCAGCAGCTTGATGGCGACCGGGCCCTCGGGGCCTTCGCCGGACCACACGGTCCCGCACGTGCCGCGTCCGATCACCCGCGTCACCGTGTACCGGCTACCGATTCTGCGCGTCACAGCTCGCTCCACTGGGGCCGTTGTCGAAACGGCATCACCCTAGCGGCGCACGGAGCGTTCGGCGTGCAGACCCACGGAATCAGCTGATCTGACGACTCACCGAGAAACCGAGTCTGTGGGTGATCGACGACTCGCCGCGGTCCTTGGCGATCCGGTTGCCGATCTCCACCCCGATCAGCGCGGCCAGCGCCAGCACGATGAGCAGGATCGCGATCCGGCCGAGGCAGCCGACGCCGCTCTTGGGCACCGGGTCGTACGCGGCGGCCGGACGCGGCTGGCGCGGCGCCTGGCGCAGCGGGGCCGGACCGACGGGGCGCTGAGGGAGCTGGGGCTGCACCGGCGCGGCGACGCGCTGCTGCGGCGGCCGGTAGGCGGCCTGCTGGGACTGCGGGGCGTAGCCGGCGTTGCGCGGCGGCATCGCGTCGCGCGGGGTGCGCGGCGCGGCGGGTCCAGGGAAGACCGGCTGCGCCGGATAGCCGCCGGGCTGCTGGGCCGGGCGCGCCGAGGGCACCACCGGGGAGGGCGCGGCCGCGTTCGCGGAGTAGGCGCTGATCTTCCGGGTGGGCGCGGCGGCCGCGGCGGCGCCGGCGGCCACGCCCGCGGCGGCCGGGGTCCGGCTCGGCGGCGCGGCCTTCGGCGGCGCGAGTTCGGCCTCTGAGAGCTTCGGCAGCACCACGGTGCCCTCGCGCGGGTGCACCGGCAGCCGGCCGTCCCCGCCGGGCTGCCCGGAGCCGACGGCGGCGCGCAGCCGGACCGCGAGCTGCCCGGCGTCCGGGCGCCGGGCCGGGTCCTTGGCGAGCGCGGAGGCGATGACCGACCAGAGCGGGTCGGAGATGCCGTCCGGGCGCGGCGGCGGCTGCGTCTGGTGGGCCTGGAAGACCTCCATGGCGTCGCTGCCGCGGAACGGCGGGCGGCCGGTCATCAGCTCGAAGAACATGATGCCGCTGGCGTAGACGTCGACCGCCGGCGTGGGCTGCTGGCCCGAGATGACCTCGGGGGCCAGGTAGTAGGGGGTGCCGACGACCTGGCTGGTGCGGGTCACCGAGGGGGCGTCGGCGAGCCGTGCGATGCCGAAGTCGGTCAGCAGCGGCCGGTAGCCGCCGTCGTCCGGCTGCAGCAGCACGTTGGCCGGCTTGACGTCGCGGTGGATGATCTTGGCGGCGTGGGCCACGGCGAGGGCCTCGGCGACGTCGGCGACCAGCAGCGCGGACTCGGTCGCCCCCAGGGTGCCGCGGCTGCGCACGTAGGCGCGCAGGTCCGGCCCCTCGACCAGCTGCATGACCAGGGCGAGCACATCGCCCTCGACGACGAGGTCGCGCACCGAGACGAGCGAGCGGTGCCGCATGGACACCAGGGCGGTGCGCTCGCGCAGGAACCGGGTGACCACGTCGGCGTCGTTGGCCAGCTCCTCCAGGAGGACCTTGATCGCGACGGCCTCCCCGGTGTCGCGGACCCGGCCCCGCCAGACCGCGCCGAAGGCCCCGCGCCCCAGTTGCGTCTCCAGCTCATAGCGGCTGCCGATCGGCTGGCCCACGTGAAACCCTTTCCTCCCCGGCCTCGCGGCGTACGGTGGTGCAAGCGGTGCGGTGGTGGCGGTGGTGCGCCTGTGGTGGTGTCGCGGTGGTGCCAGGCCAGCGTAGTGCGAGCGGGGAACTCCCCGGCGTCTGGGATGGCGGTTTGTACCCCAATCGCTACCTTAATTCCACCCGGTAATCCGGCGGAAGGGCTTCCGGGGCGCGGCGCGCGGCACGGCGGATCCGGGGCGCCCGAAGATCGCGTCCCGGTTGGCGAGCCGGGACTGTCAGAAGTCTCGGCTAACGTATCTTTGGTAGCTCTCCCCGTCCCGCCGCTCCAAGGACCGCGTACTCCCATGCAGCTGCGACTGTCCGTCAGTGTGCCGACCGGGCCAGCCCGTGCCCCGGGCCGGGCCACGGCCGGCGGCGCGAACCCGAACTCCCTGCTGGACGTGCTGGTCACGGCCCCGGCGGGGACGCCGCTGCGCGCGGCGGCCGGGCAGCTGGCGAACCTCGCGGGGCTGGCCGAGCCGGTCTTCCACGTGGGCGCCCGGCGGCTCGCGGACGACCATCCGCTCGGCGTGCCCCCGCTCGTGGACGGCGCGGTTCTGACGGCGGATCAGCCGGACGCGGCGCTGCCCCCGCCCGGGAATCTGGAGCTGCACGTGATCGGCGGCCCGGACGCCGGCGGGGTGCACCTGCTGACGCCGCCCCCGCCGGGCCTGGCCGCGCTGCGGCTGACGATCGGCCGCGGCGCCGAGGCGGACATCCGGATCGAGGACCCTGACCTGTCCCGGCGGCACGCGGTGCTGACGGTGAGCACCGACTGGGTGCGCCTGGCGGACTGCGGCTCGACCAACGGCACGGTGCTCGGCGGCAGCCGCATCGGCGAGGAGCCGGTGCTGCTCGCGCCGCAGACCCCGGTGCGGCTCGGCGAGACGACGCTGCTGCTGCGGCACGGCGAGGAGTCCCTGGAGGTGGACCCGGACCGGCTCGGCAGGGTGCTGGTACGCGTCGTGCCGCGCAGCAACCCGGCCGTGCCGGCCCCCCGCTTCGAGCTGCCGACGCCCCCCGGCGCGCGCGGCCTGCCCGCCGCAAGGCGCCGCATGCAGGCGGCCTTCGAGCAGGCGAAGGCGGCCACCGAGGCGAAGATCTCCGCGGCCCTCGCGGTCGAGTCGGGCCTGCGCCGTACCCGGCACCCGGACCCGGCCGCGCTGCTGACCACGGCGCTGCGCCCCGGGCTCGGCCTGTGGAGCCGCGGCCGGGACCAGCCCGAACTGCTGGAGCTGCGGCTCGGCACGGCGCGGCTGCCCTCCTCCGTGACGGTCACCCAGGGCCCGCGCAGCTTCCGCCCGCGCGTCCCGGCCGCGCCGGTCACCGTGGACCTGTCCGGGGTCGGCGTGCTCGGCCTGGTGGCGGCGGAGGGCCCCGAGGGCGGCGAGGATCTCGAGCTGCCGCCCTACGACCTGCTCGGCAGCGAGCACACCGGCGCCGGGACCTCGGGCTCGTACTCGGTGCGCGCCCTGGCCCGCAGCCTCGTCGCCCAGCTCGCCGCCCTCTGCTCCCCCCTGGACGTCGACCTGGTCGTGCTGTGCACCAACGGCGCCGAACGCTGGCGCTGGACGACCTGGCTGCCGCACTGCGCCCCGCAGGACGGTCAGAACTGCCGCGCGATGGTCGCCTTCGACGCGGGCCAGCTGGCCGCCCGGCTGGCCGAGCTGACGGTCCGTCTGGAGGCCCGCCAGGGCGCGCTGCGCGGCAGCGACGAGCCGTGGCCGGGGCGCCGTACCGTGCTCGTGCTGGACCGCGGGGAGTCGGCCGCGAAGGCGCCGTACCCGCCGGAGCTGCTGCGCCTGCTGGCCGAGGGCCCGCGCGTCGGCATGCACGCCATCGTCGTGGCCGACCGCCGCGAGGAGCTGCCCGAGGGCGTCGCCGCGATCGCCGCCGTCGGCGGGGAGGTGCACACCCGGCTGCGGCTGGAGCAGCCCGGGAAGCTGACCATGGAGGGCATACTCGCCGATCTGACGTCGCCCCAGTGGGCCATCAGATTCGCGCACGCCCTCGCCCCGCTGCGGGACTCGCGCGAGGGCGGCGTCCAGGGCATACACGGCACGAACCAGCGCCAGCTGCCCGAGGAGGCCAGGCTGCTGCCGCTGCTGGAGCTGGACCTGCTCACCCCGACGAAGCTCTCGGCGCGGTGGGCGGCGGTCAGGGAGTCGGCGGCCCGAGAACAGGCGGCACGGGAACAGGCGGTTCGAGAACAGCCGCGGACGGCACGGCGGAGCATCGGCGGGTACGAACAGGCGGCAGCGGCAGGCGGCGCGGGATTGCCGGTCGTGTTGGGCGCGGACAGCCACGGGGCGGTACGGGCGGAACTGACGGGGCACCACATCCTGGTCGGCGGAGCGTCGGGCTCCGGCATCTCCGAGGCGCTGCGCTCCATCCTGTGCTCCGCCGCGCTCCCGACCCCGCCCGAGCGGCTGCGCGTGCTGCTCGTCTCCGGCGGCAACGGCGCGTCCTGGGGCGAGACCACCCGCCTTCCGCACGTGGCCCTGCACGCCGCGGACGCGACGAACGAGGCCGAGCTTCGCCACCTGCTCGCCACGGCGCGCGAGTTCTACGAGGAGCGCGGCGCACGCGAAGTGCGCGGGGTACGGGGAACGAGCGAGGTGCACGGCGCGCGCGGGACGGGCGATGCGCGCGGGAACGGGGACGTGCGCTCCGTGCTCGGGGCGCTCGAGCCGGACCGGCCCTCCGAAAGGCTGCTGCTCGGCGTCGACGGACTCGATCGGATCGCCGTGCGCCACCCCTGGTTCGTGAAGGAGCTGACGGAGCTGGCCCAGGAGGGGCGCCCGCACGGCGTCCATCTGCTGCTCGGCATCACCCTCGACGACGGCCCCGCGCGCCGGCTGCTCGACGGCGAGCTCTGCGAGGAGCTCGACCTGCGCCTGGCGCTGCGGACCTACGGCCCCGAGGAATCCAGAAGGCTGATCTCGCTGCCGGACGCGGCGGCCATCCGCCCCAGCCTGCCCGGCCGCGGCTGGCTGGCCCTGCCCGACGGCAGGGTCCTGCCGGTCCAGGTTCCCCGCGTCAGCGGCCGTATGGCCTCCAGCGCCACCGCCCGCGCCCACGTGGCCGTCGACGACTGGCGCCGCCTCGGCGACCAACTGCCCAACCGCGCCCTGGGCGGCACCGGCGCGCTCCCCCTGCAGCCCGGCACCCCGACGGACCTCGCGCTCCTCGTCGAGAGCGCGACCCGGGCGGCGATGGCGCCGAGTCGAACGGCGGCGGCCAGCAGCCGGTAGGCGGGATGGTCGCCGATGCTTCGGTCGGCCTGACCGGCCTTCCGCTCGCGCGGCATCTGACGAGGCGTCGGCGGCTCGCGGATCGGTGACGCGAGCCGGCTCAGGGCAGGGCTACGCCGTTCGCCGCCGCCAGACCGGTCTCTCGGGCTTCTGCACGTCCACCTCCACCGGCGAAGCGAAGCGGCCGCGCACCTGTTTTCCACAGGCGCGCGGCCGCTTGCCGGCGGTTCTCGCTACCCTCGCTGCTCCCGCCGCTCGTCTCCCGCTCCCTACATCGCGTTCGCGCGCAGCAGGGTCCTGATCGTGCGCAGGGCCACCGAGAGGATCGCCAGGTCGAACGAGTCGGCCGAGGAGATCTCGGTGAGCACGGCCCTTGCGCGCTCGACGGCGGCCTGGTTCTTGTTGACCCAGACGGAGAAGCGGACGTCGGGGTCGGTCTCGCCGGGGGCGGCGGCCAGGACGTCGAAGGTCAGCGCGGCCTGGGCGGCGTAGAGCTCCTCCCGGACGGCGGCGCGGGCCATGGTCTCCCAGCGGTCGGTGCGCGGGAGGGCGGTGATGCGGTCGCGCAGGGCTCCGATGCCGAGGCGGTCGACGAGGTCGAAGTAGCCCTCGGCGACCTCGCCGGGGCCGCGGCCGGTCTCCTTGGCGACCTCGACGATGTCCAGCGCGGAATACGCCGAGCCGGCCACCGCGACGCGGGCGGCGAGCTCCTCCGGGACGCCGTACTCGACGAGTTCGGCGGTGGCGGAGGCCAGTTGCTGGGCGTCGGTGCCCTTGAGCAGCTTGGGCAGCTGGGCGCAGACCTCCGTGACGCCCGCGGAGAAGGCCTCGACCTGCTCGGTGATGTCGATCGGGTGCTTGCGATTGAGCAGGAACCAGCGGGCGCCGCGCTCGGTCAGCCGGCGGCCGGCCAGCCGCATGCGGGTCTGGATCTCGGCCGGGACCCTGTTGTCCAGCTCGTCGATCGCCTTCCAGAAGCTGTCCAGGCCGAAGACCTCGCGGGCCACGGTGTGCGCCCGGGAGATCTCCTCCGCGCTCGCGCCCGTCTCCTCGCGCATCCGGAACAGGAAGCTGATGCCCGCGTTGTTCACCAGGTTGTTCACCACCTGGGTGGCGATGATCTCCCGGCGCAGCGGGTGGGCGGCGATCAGGTCGTGCAGCCGCTCGCGGACGGCGCTGGGGAAGTAGCGGAACAGGTCCGCCTCGAGGTACTGGTCGTCCAGGAGCTCGCTGGCCAGCAGCTCCTCGTTCAGCACGATCTTGGTGTAGGCCAGCAGCACGGCGAGCTCGGGCTGCGTCAGCCCCTGGCCCGCGGAGCGGCGCTCCTGGATGACCCGGTCCCGGGGCAGGAACTCGAGGTCCCGGTTCAGGTGGCCGTCCGAGGTGAGCTGGCGCATGTAGCGCGCGTGGACGTGCAGCAGCGCGGGCGCCTGGGCCACGGCCGAGGCGAGCGCGACGTTCTGGCCGTAGTTGTCGGCCAGGACGAGGTCGGCGATCTCGTCGGTCATCGAGGCGAGCAGCGGGGTGCGCTCCTCGGCCTCGAGCACGCCGGACTTCACCGCCTGGTCGACCAGGATCTTGATGTTGACCTCGTGGTCGGAGGTGTCCACGCCCGCGGAGTTGTCGATGGCGTCGGTGTTGATCCGGCCGCCCTCGCCCGACGGGCCGCCCTGCAGCGCGTACTCGATGCGGCCCAGCTGCGTGCAGCCGAGGTTGCCGCCCTCGCCGACGACCTTGACCCGCAGCTGGGAGCCGTTGACCCGGATCGCGTCGTTGGCCTTGTCGCCGACGTCGGCGTGCGACTCGCCGGCCGACTTCACGTACGTGCCGATGCCGCCGTTCCACAGCAGGTCGACCGGCGCCTGCAGGATCGCCTTCATCAGCTCGGCCGGCGTCGTGCGGGTCACGCCCTCGGGCAGCCCGAGCGCGCGGCGCACCTGCGGGGTGACCGGGATCGACTTGGCGCTGCGCGGGAAGACGCCGCCGCCGTCGGAGATCAGCTTCGTGTCGTAGTCGGCCCAGCTGGAGCGCGGCAGGTCGAACAGCCGCCGGCGCTCGGCGTACGAGGCGGCCGGGTCCGGGTCCGGGTCGATGAAGATGTGCCGGTGGTCGAACGCGGCGATCAGCTTCGCGTGCTCCGAGCGCAGCAGGCCGTTGCCGAAGACGTCCCCGGACATGTCGCCGATGCCGACGACGGTGAACTCCTGCGTCTGGGTGTCGACGCCGAGCTCGCGGAAGTGGCGCTTGACCGACTCCCACGCGCCGCGCGAGGTGATGCCCATCGCCTTGTGGTCGTAGCCGACCGAGCCGCCGGAGGCGAACGCGTCGCCGAGCCAGAAGTTGTACTCGGCGGAGACCGCGTTGGCGATGTCCGAGAACGTCGCGGTGCCCTTGTCGGCGGCGACGACGAGGTAGTGGTCGTCGCCGTCGTAGCGCACGACGTTCTTCGGCGGCACGATGACGCCGTCGACCAGGTTGTCGGTGATGTCCAGCAGGCCCCTGATGAACATCTGGTAGCACGCGATGCCCTCGGCCATGAAGGCCTCGCGGTTGGACGGGTCCACCGGGTTCTTGACCACGAAGCCGCCCTTCGCGCCGACCGGCACGATGACGACGTTCTTGACCATCTGCGCCTTGGCCAGGCCGAGGATCTCGGTGCGGAAGTCCTCGCGCCGGTCCGACCAGCGCAGTCCGCCGCGCGCGACCTTGCCGAAGCGCAGGTGCACGCCCTCGACCCGGGGCGAGTAGACCCAGATCTCGAACCTGGGCCTGGGCATCGGCAGGTCCTGCACGGCCGGAGCGTTGATCTTGAAGGAGATGTACGGCTTGGGGGAGCCGTCCTCGGCGGGCTGGTAGAGGTTCGTGCGCAGCGTCGCCCGGATCACGCCGAGCAGCGAGCGCAGGATGCGGTCCTCGTCCAGCGAGGCGACGGTGTCGAGCGCTCCCTCGATCTCCTCGACCATGCCGTCGATCAGCTCGTGGCCGGCGTCGGCGTGCGCGGGGTCGAAGGAGGCCTCGAACAGCCGGACCAGCAGCCGGACGATCCGGGTGTTGGCGCCGAGCACCTTCTCGACCAGGCCCTGGCTGAAGGTCATGCCGCCCTGCCGCAGGTACTTGACGTACGCGCGCAGGATCGAGGCCTGGCGCCAGCTCAGGCCGGAGCCGAGGACCAGGGTGTTGAAGCCGTCGTTCTCCGCCATCCCGGACCACACGGCGCCGAACGCCGCGGTGAACCGGTCCCGCGCGCCCACGTCGAGCAGCGACTCGGGGTCGCTCACCCGCAGGCCGAAGTCCAGGATCCAGGCGCTGTCGCCGCCGGCCCGGAGCAGCTCGTACGGCTGCTCCTCGAGGACCTCGACGCCGAAGCGCTGCAGGATCGGCAGCACCTCGGCCAGCGTGATCATCCGGCCGACGCGGAAGATCTTGAGCCGGTACTCGTCCGGGCTCGATCCCGCCCTGCGGTAGACGGCGAGCGAGGAGTCGGTGGTGTCGTCGGCGTGGATGGCCTCGATCCTGGCCAGGTCCTGCGCGGCGCGCTCCGGCGCGAAGTCCGCCTTGTAGCCCTCCGGGAAGGCGTTCTTGAACTCGGCGATCAGGCTGGCGGCGCGGTCCTCGCCGAGCTGCTCCTCGAGCAGGTCCTCGAGCGCGTCGTTCCAGCTGCGCAGCGCGCGGGCGAGCTTGCGCTCGATCTGCTCGGCGTCCACCTCCGGCAGCCGCTCGCCGTTCGCCATCCGGATGACGAAGTGCAGCCGGGTGAGCACCGACTCGGTGGAGCGCACCGTGTAGTCGATGGCCTTGCCGTGCAGATCCCTGAGCAGGATCTCCTGCAGCTTGAGCCGGTTCGCCGTGTCGTAGAGGTCGCGCGGGACGTAGACCAGCGCGGAGAAGTAGCGCCCGTAGACGTCCTTGCGCAGGAACAGCCGCACCCGGCGCCGCTCCTGCAGGTGCTGCACCGCGCCGGAGATCTCGGCGAGCTCGCCCACCGGGATCTGGAACAGCTCGTCGCGCGGGTAGGACTCGAGGATCTGCAGCAGGTCCTTGCCGGAGTGCGAGTTGAGCGTGTATCCGTGCACGTCGAGGACCTGACGGACCTTCTGCCTGACGACCGGGATGTGCTGCACGGACTCGGAGTACGCGGCGGCGGAGAACAGGCCGAGGATGCGGCGCTCGCCGACGACCTCGCCGGCGGCGTTGAAGACCTTCACGCCGATGTAGTCGAGGTAGCCGGGGCGGTGCACCGTGGCGCGCGAGTTGGCCTTGGTGAGCACCAGCAGCCGCGGTTCGCGGGCCTTGGTGCGCACCTCCGGCGGCAGCTTGGAGAAGGTGCTCGGCGCGTTCTGCGGCTGGTCGGAGCGCAGGATGCCGAGACCGGTGCCCGGCACGGCGCGCAGCCGGTCGTCGCCGTCCTCGGTGATCAGCTCGTACTCGCGGTAGCCGAGGAAGGTGAAGTGGCCGTCCACCAGCCAGCGCAGCAGCTCCTGGCCGGCCGAGAGCTCCTCGAAGTCGAGGCCCGCGGCCTGCGCGGCCTCGCCCTGCGCGCCGTCGAGCGCCTCGGCCGCGGCGAGGGTGGCGTTCTTCATCTTCGGCCAGTCCTCGACGGCCTCGCGCACGTCCCGCAGCACGCGGCGCAGGTCGGCCTCGAGGGCGGCGATCCGGGCCGGGTCGTCGGCCTGCCGGTCGATCTCGATGTGCATCCAGGACTCGACGCTGGCGCCCTCGGGGGCGGACTCCGGGTCGACGTCGTACACCTGGCGCAGGTCGCCGGCGACGTCGCGGTCCACCGCGAGCACCGGGTGCACGACGAGGTGGATGCCCTGCCCGCTGCGGGTGAGCTCGGCGGTGACCGAGTCGACGAGGAAGGGCATGTCGTCCGTGACGATCTCGACGACGCTGCGGCGGTTGCGGCCGGTGCCCCAGCCGTCCTCGGCCGCCGGGGTCAGGACCCTGATCTTGGCGGTGCCCTGCGGGCGGTGGGCGGCGAGCTCGAGGCTGGAGGCGGCGGCGCCGTACAGGTCGGCGGGTCCGCGGTCGGCGAGGTCGTCGAGGGCGACGTGCCGGTAGTAGCGGTTGATCACCGCCTCGCCGACCGTCGCGCCCGCATCCTGCCCGCCGGATCCGGCCAGGGCGGCCGCCTCCCCGAGCAGCGCGTTCTTAGCCGAGTCCAGTTGCGTCACCATGAGCGCTCGCTCCATACCAGCCGTGCGCCCTTGCACGGCAACGAGTCTTAGGCCGGGGCGGTTCCCGGCCTCGGGTACGCCTGAAAGGCTACCCGGCAAAGTGGAACGCCGGGATGCGGCTGTCCGATCACGTTGTTACGTCTGAGTTGTGGATTCCTACAGTGTGGACCGAACAGGGGAACACAGGAGCGAAGATCCCCCCGGCTAGAGCAGGTCGCCGAGTTCCTGCGCGGCGAACCAGAGCAGGTCGTAGTCCTCGACGGCGTCCACGGTGAACAGCGCGTCGGCGTCACCCTCGTCGGCGGCGGACAGGGCGCGCGCGGCCGCCGTGACGTACTCCTGTGCGCCCGCCTCGTCCACGTGCAGGGAAGCGATGTCGACCAAACGCACGGAGCCTGTGATCTTGATCACACCGGGCTCCGCGGGCCCGGCGCCGTCGGCCGGGAGGGAGACCCGCGCGTCGTTGATGTCGGAGGCGATCACCACCCGGCGGCGCGCGGCATCCGGCTCGCCGGCCAGCCGGCGCAGCGAGGCGCGGGCGGCGGCGGTCAGCGCGGCGTACTCCAGCTCCTCCTCGTCGCCCTCGGCGTACCAGTCGCGCAGCGACTCGGTGACCGCGAATCCGTCCGTCAGGTGCAGCTCGCCGTCCGCGGAGAGCCGTGCGAGCAGGGGCATCGTGGCAGGCAGGTAGACGCGCATGGGACGAGGTTAACGCCTGGGGGCCGGATCGACCTCGGGCTGGAGCTCGTGGTCGGCGGCCAGGCTCGCGGTCACCGTGCGCATGGCCGTGTCCAGCACCTCGACCCGGCGGCTGGGGTCCATCAGGTTGGCGCCGATCACCTCGAGGTCCTCGGGGCCTGGGCACAGCACGTGCACCCGGGTCCCCTCCCGCCTGATCTGGATGACCTCGTGCAGCATCTGCCGGGTGACCAGGTGCCGGAAGCTGCGCTCCAGCCTGCCGAGCACGCCGGAGGGCTTGTCGTAGCCGCGGGCCGCCGAGGGGGCCAGCACGTACACCTCGTCGAGCGCCCGGCCGGCCGGCAGCTCGTCGGCGCCGACCACGTCGAGGTTCGTGGTGGAGACGGTGCCGCCGTCCACGAAGCGGCGCTCGCCGAGGCGCGCGGGCGGGAACCAGCCCGGGATCGAGCAGGACGCGACGACGGCCTCGGCCAAGCCGATCGGGGGAGAGCCGGCCCGGCCGAACACGACGCGCTCGCCCGAGTCGTAGTCCATCGCGACGATCCGGATCCCGGGGTGCGGGGACCACGTGCCGGAGGGGATGACGTCCTCCACCATCTGCCCGATGTCGCCGAGCGAGCCGCGGCCGGGCGGCATGAACGCGGAGAGCACGGCCGTGCCCGGGTAGCGGCGCGGGTGGCGCACCGAGCGGGCGATCAGCCGCGGCGAGCCGAGCAGGCCGGGGATCGGCATCGGCGGGGCGGCGCCGCCCGCGGCCATGTCGTAGTCGAAGATGTGCCCGGCCAAGGGCCCGAGCTCGACCGGCTCGCCCCGCTGGTGCCGCCACAGGTCCTCGGCCGACGCGCCCGCGCCGAGCAGCGCGGCGAGAATGGAGCCGGCGGAGGTGCCGACGATCAGCTGCGCGTCGCGCAGGTCCAGGCCAGAGCGCTGCTCGATCGCCCGCAGCGCGCCGATCATCCAGGCCGCGCCGAGCGTGCCTCCCCCGCCCAGCACCAGGCCGCGGCGGACCGCGGGCGGGTGCACGCCGCGCGCCCTCACGTTCTCCAACACGTTCATCACCATCTCATAACGCCGGCGCGGGCACGCGGCGGGTGGCGCGGTCGCGGGTTTCCCCCGGATGAGCCAGTCCGAGGGGGCCGGGCGGCTGACGCGGCGGTGGGCGCGCCGGGCGGGGGGAGCGCGGTATCGGCGGGATAGTAGGGGCGCGAGCGCCGCGTGGGCCGTGCGTCACCCTGTGCCCGAGCACCTCCATAACGACTCGACAACTCCGGCGCGAAAGGGGAATCCGTCCGCACTGCGGGTAGTTGCACTATTGCGGGGAGGTGGCGATGAATGTGATGTCTGTCCGCCGGGCCGAGGCGAGCCGCCGGGCCGGCGGCGATCGGCATGAGCGGACCGTGTGGCCGTTCGCGGCGCTGGTGGCCGCGGCCGGCCTCGTCATGCTCGGCTACGCGCTGCTCGCCCAGCCGGGGTGGCTGACCGGGCTGACGCTGACCGTGTGCGGCACCAACCCGACCGCACCGCACGCCGTGCTGCTGGCCGGCGTGCTGCTGATGCTGGCCTGGGGCATGGCCCGCGGCAGGCAGACGGCCTGGGCGCTGGCGCTGTGCCTGCTGGCCTGGAGCGCGGCCGCCGAGCTCGAGGCCGCCCTCGCGCCGAGCCCCGCCGCGCCCTGGCGGCTGGCCCCGCTCGGCTTCGCGATCATCGGCCTGTGGCACGGCCGCAGCCGCTTCCGGGTCCCGCTCAACGCCACCCGGCTCAAGCAGGCGGCCGAGATCAGCGCGTTCTCCGTCACCGCGATCCTCGTCGTCGGCGGCGGCGGCCTGTTCATGGAGCGCTCGCACTTCGAGACCCCGGTCTCCGCGCCGGACATCGGGCGCACGGTCGTCTCGATGGCCGCGGCGAACCCGGGCCCGGCCGCGTTCGACGGGCCGGCCTGGCAGATCAACGGCATCGCGCTGCTCAGCGGCGGGCTGGTCATCGTGGTGACCGGCTGGCTGCTCGCCTCCGCCCCGGCCCCGCGCCCGGCCGGCCGGGCGCAGCGCGCGATCGTGCGCGCGATGGTCTCGCACCCGGACTCCGAGACCCTCGCCCCCTTCGCGATGCGCTACGACAAGAGCTACGTCTTCTCCGCGGACGGCCGCGCCGCCGTCTCCTACCGCGTGCTCGCGGGCATGGCCGTGGCGGGCGGCGATCCGGTCGGCGCGCGCGAGTCCTGGCCCGGCGCGGTCGAGGAGTACTGCACGCTGGTGGAGCGCAGCGGCTGGCGTCCCGCCGTACTCGGCGCGGGCCCGGACGCGCGGCTGCTGTGGGAGGAGCGCGGCATGCGCTCCATCGGCATCGGCGACGAGGTGATCGTCGACACCGGGGCCTTCACCCTGCACGGCCGCTCGATGCGCAACGTCCGCCAGGCCGTCCACCGCACCGAGCGCGCGGGCCTGGTCACCGAGGTCATTCCGGAGCGGCAGCTCGATCCCGGCCTGGCCGGCCAGCTGCGCCGGATCCACCGCGAATGGCTCGGCGCCGCCGGCCGCGAGCACGGCTTCGCGATGAACCTCGACGCGATGGCGCGCGGGGTGCACCCCGACGCGCTGGTCGCGGTCGCGATGGCCCCCGAGGGCTACGCCGTCGCCTTCCAGCGCTACTTCCCCGCCGCGCACGCCGGACGGAACGCGGCCCTCTCGCTGGACGTGATGCCGCGCACGCCGCTGTCCCCGAACGGCGTCAACGAGCGGCTGATCGTCGACATGATCGACTACGCCCGCAGCCACGGCTACCCGAGGATCTCGCTCAACTTCGCCGCCTTCCGCCCGCTGCTGGCCCGGGCGCGCTCCAGCCCCGAGTCGCTGACCGGAGCCGAGCGCGCCACGATCCGGGCCATCGGCCTGCTCGACCCGCTGATCCAGGTGGACTCGCTCTACCGCTTCAACGACAAGTTCCAGCCCGGCTGGAACCCGCGCGCCGTCTACATCGGCTCCTGGTTCGACCTGCCCCGTTTCGCCGTCGCGGCCTTTGGCCTGGAGTTCGCCCTCCCCTACGACCGCCGCCGCACCGGCCGCGCCGTCACCGCGGGCGACCCGGGCTTCGAGCCGCTCAAGGGACCGGCGCCGGTCGAGGCGCACCGGGCCGTGCGGCACTGAGCCGCGGCGGACCGGCCGCCGCCCGCGCCGGCCGTCAGACCGTCAGTTGAACTGCAGCGCGGTGCACAGCCAGTCGAAGCCGCGCGGCTGCGGTGTACCGTGCCGGCCGGGCGCGGCGGGCGCGGCCTGCTCGAAGCGGAGGGCCACGGCGCGCACCCGCGGACCGTCCTGAACGATGACGGTCGACTCGACGATCCCGGCGGCCGGCTGGTGCAGCCGGACCGAACGGATCATCGAACGGGCGGCGAACCGCGAGGCGCGGCGGTCCGCCGGGGCGACGGCGAGGGCTTCCGCGGCGGCCTCGAAGCCGTAGCCGACGCGCCCGGCGGCCTGCGGGGTCAGCTGTCCGGCCACGTCGCGGGAGAGCCAGCGGCGCATCTGCTCCAGCGGCCGGCGCTCGAGGAGCACGTCGACCACGGCCTCGGCCAACCGGCCCACCCCGGCGATCGGCTCGGGCTGCGGCAGGCCGAGCGGATCGACCTCGAGCCGGTGCGTCCAGCCGGTCACCCAGGACCTCAGCCAGCCGCGCTGGCCGGGCACCGTCCCGCCGGCGCCGCCGTGGTCGGCCAGCGCGCCGGCCACGCGCTGCAGGCCGCTGTCCGAGATGTTGACCTCCGTGATGAGGTAAACGTCGTCCTCGCGCATCTTTTACGCCCCGTTCTCCTCGAGACCCTCAAGACTGGGATGCCACGTAGGACCGACGAGCGGGGCGAACCGTTGCCCTGCGTACGTGAAGATCACCCGATACGGTGAGCCGCGCTGGGCCGGTCGGCAGATGGCGCGACCCCGGCGCGGACCCGGCGCGACCCGGAGCGCGGCGCGCGGGAGCGCCGAAAACGCCGGACGCCCCGCCGGGCCGGGGGGCCTGACGGGGCGTCGCGATCACGCGGATGCGCGGGCTTGCCGGCTACTTCTTGCGGCGGCGGCCCTGGGAGCGCTTCGGCTCCGGCTTGGCGTCCTGCGGCGCGCCCTCGTTGACCACGGTGCGCTCCTCGGCCTCGCCGGTCTCGCCGGGCGCCGAGTAGTTCAGCTTGGCCGGCTGCTGCGGAGCGTCGAGGCCCTTGGCGTTCAGGTGCGCGGTCGCGGCGTCGGCGCGGGCCTGGTCCTCGGGGTCGTCGCTGGCCGCCTCGACCTGGACCTCCAGGTTGAACAGGTAGCCGACCGACTCCTCCTTGATCGCGTCCATCATCGCGTTGAACATGTCGAAGCCCTCGCGCTGGTACTCGACCAGCGGGTCGCGCTGGGCCATGGCGCGCAGGCCGATGCCCTCCTGCAGGTAGTCCATCTCGTAGAGGTGCTCGCGCCACTTGCGGTCGAGCACCGAGAGGACCACGCGGCGCTCGAGCTCGCGGGTGATGGCCTCGCTCAGGGTCGCCTCGCGCCGGTCGTACGCGGCGAGGATGTCGGCGGTGAGCTCCTCGGTGAGCACCTGGGAGGTGATGCCGGAGCGGCTGCCGACCGACTCCTCGACCTCGTCCAGCGTGATCGAGACCGGGTACAGCGTGCGCAGCGCCGTCCAGAGCTTGTCCAGGTCCCAGTCCTCGGCGAAGCCCTCGGAGGTGGCCGCGTCGACGTAGCTGGCGACCGTGTCCTCCATCATGTGCCGGACGTGCTCGCGCAGGTCCTCGCCCTCGAGCACGCGCAGCCGCTCGGCGTAGATCACCGTGCGCTGCTTGTTGATGACGTCGTCGTACTTCAGGACGTTCTTGCGGATCTCGAAGTTCTGCTGCTCGAGCTGGCTCTGCGCCGACTGGATCGCGCGGGTGACCATCTTGGACTCGATCGGCACGTCGTCGGCCACGTTCGCCGCCGCCAGCACCCGCTCGACGATCTGCGCCTTGAACAGCCGCATCAGGTCGTCGCCGAGGGAGAGGTAGAACCGGGACTCGCCCGGGTCGCCCTGCCGGCCGGCGCGGCCGCGCAGCTGGTTGTCGATCCGGCGCGACTCGTGCCGCTCGGTGCCGAGCACGTACAGGCCGCCGGCCTCGACGACCTCGTCCTGCTCGAGCGCGACGGCCTTCTTGGCCTTCTCCAGCGCCTCGGGCCACGCCGCCTCGAACTCCTCGGGCGTGTCGGTGCGGGTCAGGCCGCGCTGCTGCAGCTCGGCCTCGGCCAGCGCCTCGTCGTTGCCGCCGAGCTTGATGTCGGTACCGCGGCCGGCCATGTTGGTGGCCACGGTGACCGCGCCCTTGCGCCCGGCCTGCGCGACGATCTGCGCCTCGCGCTCGTGGTACTTCGCGTTCAGCACCTCGTGCGGGATGCCGGCCTTGCGCAGCTGCTGCGAGAGGTACTCCGACTTCTCCACCGAGACGGTGCCGATCAGCACCGGCTGGCCCTCGGCGTGCCGCGCCTCGATGTCCTTGACCACGGCCTTGAACTTGGCCTCTTCGGTCATGTAGATGAGGTCCTGGCGGTCCGCGCGGATCATCGGCTTGTTCGTCGGGATCGGGACCACGCCGAGCTTGTAGATCTGGTGGAACTCCGCCGCCTCGGTCAGCGCGGTACCGGTCATGCCGGCCAGCTTGTCGTAGAGGCGGAAGTAGTTCTGCAGGGTGATGGTGGCCAGCGTCTGGTTCTCGTTCTGGATCTCCACCCCCTCCTTGGCCTCGATCGCCTGGTGCATGCCCTCGTTGTAGCGGCGGCCGGCCAGGATGCGGCCGGTGTGCTCGTCGACGATCATGACCTCGTTGTTCATGACCACGTAGTCGCGGTCCTTCTTGAACAGCTCCTTGGCCTTGATCGCGTTGTTGAGGTAGCCGACCAGCGGGGTGTTCACCGACTCGTAGAGGTTCTCGATGCCCAGCAGGTCCTCGACCCGCTCGACGCCGCGCTCCAGGATGCCGACGGTCTTCTTCTTCTCGTCGACCTCGTAGTCGGTGTCCTTGGCGAGCCGGTTGGCGATCCGGGCGAAGTCCACGTACCACTTGGTGGCCTGGTCGGCCGGGCCCGAGATGATCAGCGGGGTGCGGGCCTCGTCGATCAGGATCGAGTCCACCTCGTCGACGCACGCGTAGAAGTGCCCGCGCTGGACCAGGTCGGCCTTGTCCCAGGCCATGTTGTCGCGCAGGTAGTCGAAGCCGAACTCGTTGTTCGTGCCGTAGGTGATGTCGCAGTTGTACGCCTCGCGCCGCTGCTCGGGCGTCATGTTCGCCAGGATGCAGCCGACGCTCAGGCCGAGGAAGCGGTGGATCCGGCCCATCCACTCCGAGTCGCGCTCGGCCAGGTAGTCGTTCGTCGTGACGATGTGCACACCCTGGCCGGCCAGCGCGTTCAGGTACGCCGGCAGCGTGCCCATGAGGGTCTTGCCCTCACCGGTGCGCGCCTCGGCGATGTTGCCCATGTGCAGCGCGGCGCCGCCCATCAGCTGCACGTCGTAGTGGCGCTGGCCGATGGACCGCTTGGCCGCCTCGCGCACGGTGGCGAACGCCTCGGGCAGCAGCTGGTCCAGGGTCTCGCCGTCCTGGTAGCGCTGCTTGTACTCGTCCGTGAGGGCGCGCAGTTCCTCGTCCGTGAGGTCGACGAAGTCGTCTTCGATCGAGTTGATCAGCTCGGCCGTCTTGGCCAGCTTGCGAAGGATCTTCCCTTCGCCGGCGCGCAGGACCTTGTCGAAGAGGGCAGGCACTTTGGGAACGGCTCCTTGCGAGACAAATGCGGACGGCGACCGCGGCCCGGCGGTGGTGGTGCCGGGCGCAGCCTGAGCCGACCGGCGTCGACCGGTCGATATGTCATCGTAAGCGACCGGGGCCGGTGGAAGACAGTGCGCGCCCCATTCTCTTAGCGCACAGTAAGGAGGTTCGGGGGGCCGGGGGCCGGGCGAAGATCGCCGGGTTCGCGACCGGGCAGGTCCCGCGGCTGCTCTCACCGCATCCGCCGGAAGCTTCTCAGAGCACGCTCATGCATGCCGCTTATCGTCGCGGACGTGGCATTTCAGACAAGCACCCCCGCTCCCAGCGGCTCCGCGCCGGCCCTGCCCGGCCCCGAGCCGCGCCGTCGGCTGCCGCGCCCGCGACGGGTGGACCTGACGGCGCTCGGCGTCTGGCTGGTCACCAGGGCGGCGATGCTGCTGCTGAGCCTCTACTCGCGCTACGCCACCTCGAGCGGCGCCTCCGAGTCGTGGCTGGGCCTGTTCCAACACTGGGACTGGTACCGCTACCTGACCGTCGCCGAGTACGGGTACACGAGCGGCAAGGGGCCGGCGTACGACGAGAACATCACCGCCTTCCTGCCCGGCTACCCGCTCACGCTGCGGTTCGTCCATCTCATCGTGCGCGACTGGGCCGTCTCCGGCCTGCTGATCTCGCTCGTGGCCGGCGGGGTCGCGGTGGTGGCGCTGGCCCGGCTGACCGAGTTCGAGTACCTGCGCCGGCACCCCGAGGCGACCGAGGAGCAGACCGGCCGGGCCGCGCGCACGGCCGTTCTCCTGCTGGTCTGCGCCCCGGCCGCGGTCTTCCTCGCGGTCGGCTACACCGAGGCGCTGTTCCTGGCCTTCGCCGTCCCGGCCTGGCTGGCGGCGCGGCGCGGGCAGTGGGTGCGCGCGGGGATCCTGCTCGCCTTCGCCTGCACGATCCGGATCAACGGCCTCTTCGTGCTGGCCGGCATCGGGGTCATGTTCCTGGCCTCGCGGCCGACGAGGCGGGACTGGGTCCGGTCCCCCGCGCTGCTGCTGCCGCTCGCCTCGGCGGGTGCGTACGCGGCGTACCTGAAGGACATCACCGGCGACTGGCTGGAGTGGCTGCACGCGGAGAAGCGCGGCTGGTCGCGCTCGTTCACCGACCCGATCTCCGCCTGGAAGACGTCCTGGAACAACGCCTTCGGCTCGGGCTTCGGCGGCGGCCTGGGCGCTGGCGGAGCCGGCGGGAACGGCGGGAACACCGGCGGGCGCAGCGGCGGGAACGGCGGCTTCCCGGGCGGCGGCTCCGGCGGCCAGGGCGGCCTCCCCGGGAACGGCGGCGGCTTCCCCGGCAGCGGTTCGGGCGGCACCACGGGAAGCAGCGGCACGAGCGGGACCACCGGAAGCAGCGGCACGAGCGGCGGGCGGCAGGGCTTCGGCGGCGGGTCGGCGCAGTCGATCCCGCAGTCGAGCACCGGATCCGGCACCGGGACAGGAGCCGGCCACGGCTCCCTGGCGGGCGTCGGCAGCTTCGACGCCTGGGCCTTCCGGCTGGAACTGCTCGCCGTGCTCGTCGGCGTGGCGACCGTGCTCTGGCTCGGCTGGCGGCGGCGGTGGGCGGAGCTCACCTACGTCGGCATCTCCGTGTTCACGCTGGCCACGTCCACGTACTACCAGTCGATCCCGCGCGAGATGCTGCTCTGGTGGCCCCTCTGGGTCGGCGCCGCGATCTGGCTCGCGGCGCGCCGCTGGGCCACCGTCGCCGTCCTGAGCGTGAGCGGCGCCCTGATGGTCGGGGTGACGCTGCTCTACTTCAGCGGGCAGTGGGCCGGCTAGTCCAAGACGCTGTACGCGATGCCGTCGAGGATGTCGTGCTCGGAGACGACGACCTCGGGCAGCCCGAGCCGGTCCATGATCTGGGTCAGGACCAGTCCGCCGGCGCCGATCACGTCCACCCGGCCGGGGTGGATGACCGGGATGGCCGCGCGCTGCTCGTGGGACATGGCGAGCAGGTCGGCGGACGTCTGCCGGACGACCTCGGCCGGGATGCGCGCGAGGTGCACCCGCGAGCGGTCGTACTCGCTGAGCCCGAGGGCGATGGCGGCGAGCGTGGTCACCGAGCCCGCGAGGCCGACGAGCGTCTTGGCCTGGGCGAGGTCCACGGTCTCGGCGGCGAGGTCGATCGCCGCGTCGATGTCCCGCCGGGCGGCGGCGATCTGCGCGGAGGTCGGCGGGTCGGACTTGAAGTGACGCTCCGTCATCCGGACGCAGCCCACGTCGACGGACCGTGCCGCCACGACGTCCTCGGCACCGAGTACGAACTCGGTCGAGCCGCCGCCGATGTCGACCACGAGATACGGGGTCGGGTGGTCGGAGCCGTCGTCGGCGAGGGCGCGGGTCGCGCCACGGAAGGAGAGGCTCGCCTCCTCGTCTCCGCTGATCACCTCGGGGTCGACGCCCAGCCGAGCGCGCACCCCGGCGAAGAACTCCTCGCGGTTGCTCGCGTCCCGGGTCGCGCTGGTGGCCACGAAACGCAGCTCGCTGACACCGTACTCGGCGATGACCCGCGCGTACTCGTCGCACGCGGCGAAGGTCCGCTCGAGCGCCTCGTCGGCGAACCGGCCGGTGGCGTCCACGCCCTGGCCGAGGCGCACGATCAGCATCCTGCGGTCAAGCTCGGTCTCCGCGCCGGTCTCCGGATCGAGGTCCGCCACGAGCAGGCGGATCGAGTTGGTGCCGCAGTCGACCGCCGCCACACGCCTGCCGCTCAACGGCCCGCCTCCACATCCGAGTCATCCGAGTCATTCGAGTCATCCGAGCCGGCCGGGTCGTGCGAGTCGGCCGAGTCATCGACGTCGTGCGAGTCATCTACGTCGTCCGAGTCGTCCGGGGTCTCCGGATCGAGGTTCACGCAGGCGCCGTTGCGCCACCACTCCGGCAGCAGCGCGAGCGCCTCGTCGCCGAGCGGGTTCACGCCGGGGCCGGCCGCGAGCGAGTGCGCGACCAGCACGTGCAGGCACTTGACCCGGTCGGGCATGCCGCCGGCGCTGGGGAAGCCGGCCAGGATCTCGATCGCGTCCCGCCGCCGGATGTAGTCCTCGTGCGCGGCCCGGTACTTCGCGGCGAGCTCGGGGTCGGTGCCGAGCCGCTCGGTCATCTCGGCCATCAGGCCGCCGCCCTCCAGCGTGCCGATCGCGGAGGCGGCCTTCGGGCAGGTCAGGTAGTAGAGGGTGGGGAAGGGCTCGCCGTCCGGATTGCGCTCGGTCTTGATCCGCGGCGCGGTCTCCACGACGTCCGGGTTTCCGCAGGGGCACCGGTGCGCGACCGCCCGCAGCCCGCGCGGCGCCCGGCCGAGCTGGGCCTCGACGGCGGCGGCGTCCTTCGGATCCACGGCGTCTGCGGCCGCGCTGTGCACGCTGTTCACCGGTCTACGGTACTACCGGCCGGTCGAGCCGCCGCCCGCGCGGCGCTCGCGTCCGGGCCGCAGCGGCCCACCTGCCGCTCGGTGCTCGCGTCCAGTCCGTGGTGGCTTACCTGCTGCGGAGCGCTCGTATGCGCTCCGCAGCGGCCCACCTGCCGCTCGGCGCCCGCGTCCGGTCCGTGGTGGCTTACCAGCGGCTCGGCGCTCGCGTCCGCTCCGCGGCGGCCCACCTGCCGCTCGGCGCTCGCGTCCGGTCCGTGGTGGCCCACCTGCCGCGGGGCGCTCGTATGCGCTCCGCGGCGGTCTACTGGCCGCTCTGCGTGGCGGTCGGCGACTTCACCGTGCCCCACAGCGTGTCGTACCAGGGCGACGCGCTGGGCGTCGGCATGCCGAGCGGCTCGCTGCCGATCGCCGTTCCGGGCAGCGTGAAGCCCTCCTCGCCGGGCAGCACGTAGTGCAGCTGGGAGCGGGCCTGGATCGCCACGTAGCCGGGGTCGCGCCAGAGCGAGATCTGCGCCTGAAGGCTCGTCACCTTGCTGCTCAGCGCGGCGTTCTGCGCGTCGATCGACTCCAGCTGGGAGCGCTGGGCCAGATACTCCTGCAACGGGTACGCGATGGTGCACACGACCGCGCAGACGGCCAGCAGCAGGATCGTGGCCCGCCGGGTGAGCCGGAGGCGCGGACGCGGCGAACCGGGGCGGAGGCGGGGACGAAGAGCGCGCGGGTGGGTCCCGGCGCCGGCCTTGTCCGCGGTACCGGTCTTGTCGGCGGCACCGGTCTTGTCGGCGGCGCGCGCGGGCGGCACCAGGCCGAGCGCGGACCTGGCGGACCGACCGGCCTTCTCCGGCCTCGCCGACTTCTCCGGCCTCGCCGACTTCTCCGGCTTCGCAACCGTCTCCGGCCTCGCCGACTTCTCCGGCCTCGCCGACTTCTCCGGCTTCGCAGCCTTCTCCGGCTTCGCAACCGTCTCCGGCCTCGCCGAGTTCTCTGGCTTCGCAGCCTTCTCCGGCTTCGCGGCCCTCGCCGGCCTCGCGGTCTTCCGCGCCGCGGGCTCGGCCGGGGGCTTGGCGCCCTCGGTTCGCTCGTGCGCCATGCGGCCTGACACCCCCTCGTCAAACGGAAAGCGGCGCGCCCCGAGCGGGACGCGCCACCATCGTATTGCGGTTACGCGTTGAAGCGCGGGAAGGCCGAACGGCCCGCGTAGCGGGCGGCGTCGTCGAGCTCCTCCTCGATGCGCAGCAGCTGGTTGTACTTGGCGACCCGCTCGGACCGGGCCGGGGCGCCGGTCTTGATCTGGCCGGACTCGACCGCGACGGCCAGGTCGGCGATCGTGGTGTCCTCGGTCTCGCCGGAGCGGTGCGACATCATCGTGGCGTAGCCGGAGCGGTGCGCCAGGGTGACCGCGTCGAAGGTCTCGGACAGCGAGCCGATCTGGTTCACCTTCACCAGCAGCGCGTTGGCCTGGCCGCCCTTGATGCCGCGGGCCAGGCGCTCCGGGTTGGTGACGAACAGGTCGTCGCCGACCAGCTGCACCTTGCCGCCGAGCAGCTCGGTGACCGACTTCCAGCCGTCCCAGTCCTCCTCGCTGTGCGAGTCCTCGATGGAGACCAGCGGGTAGTTGGCGACCAGCTCGCCGTAGTACGCGGACAGGTCGGCGCCGGAGAGCTTGGAGCCCTCGAACTCGTAGACGCCGTCCTTGTACAGCTCGGTCGCCGCGACGTCGAGCGCGAGCGCGATGTCCTCGCCCGGGCGGTAGCCGGCCTTCTCGATGGCCTCGAGGATCAGGTCGAGCGCGGCCCGGTTGGAGTCCAGGTTCGGGGCGAAGCCGCCCTCGTCGCCGAGGCCGGTGGCCAGGCCGCGGCCCTTGAGCACGGACTTGAGCGCGTGGTAGGTCTCCACGCCCCAGCGCAGCGCCTCGCCGTAGGTCTCCGCGCCGATCGGCGCGATCATGAACTCCTGGATGTCGACGTTGGAGTCCGCGTGCGCGCCGCCGTTGAGGATGTTCATCATCGGCACCGGGAGCAGGTGCGCGTTCGGGCCGCCGAGGTAGCGGAACAGCGGCAGGCCGGCCGACTCGGCGGCGGCCTTGGCGACGGCCAGCGAAACGCCGAGGATGGCGTTGGCGCCGATCCGGCTCTTGTTCGGGGTGCCGTCCAGGTCCTTGAGCTCTTGGTCGACCAGGCGCTGCTCGTGCGCGTCGAACCCGATCAGCGCCGGGCCGATCTCGTCGAGGACGGCGAGCACGGCCTTGGTCACGCCCTTGCCGTTGTAGCGCTCCTGGTCACCGTCGCGCAGTTCCACAGCCTCGAAGGCACCGGTGGACGCGCCGGAGGGGACCGCCGCGCGGGCGATCACGCCGTCGTCGAGCGCGACCTCGACCTCGACCGTGGGGTTCCCGCGGGAGTCGAGGATCTCCCGCGCGCCGACTGCTTCGATGGACGCCACGTGCGTACTCCTTCGTCAAGCTGTCATATCTCGTCGTGGGGCAGCCTAGTTCACCGGCACTCGGCCACGCACGGGCCGTCCGTCCCTCGTCACCCGATGCGCCGTCGCCCCTCGGGGCTGAGCCGGACCGGCAGCTCGTGGACCCCGCGCATGATCAGCCCGGAATGCCAGCGCAACGATTCGGCGGGCGCGGCGAGCGCGATCTCGGGGTGGCGCGCGAGCAGCCGCTCGAAGCCGATCCGACCCTCCAGCCTGGCCAGCGGCGCGCCGATGCAGAAGTGGATGCCGTGGCCGAGCGCGAGGTGCCCGGGCGCCGGCCGGCCGAGGTCGAGCGTGTCGGGATCGGCGAAACGCCGCGGATCGCGGTCGGCCGCGGCGAGGACGGCGAGCACCGGTTCCCCGGCCGGGATCCCGACGCCGCCCACGGTGATGGGCGCGGTGGTGAAACGCCAGGTGGCGAACTCGACCGGGCCGTCGTAGCGCAGCAGCTCCTCGACCGCGCCGTCCAGCAGGGCCGGGTTCGCCTGGAGCCGGGCGCGCTGCTCCGGATGGGTCAGCAACGCGAGCGTGCCGTTCCCGATCAGGTTGATCGTGGTCTCGAAACCGGCGAAGAGGAGGATGAACGCCATCGAGGCGGCCTCGTCCTCGCTCAGGTGCTCGCCGTGGTCCGAGGCGCGCACGAGGGCGGTCAGCAGGTCCTCGCCGGGGTTGAGCCGCTTCTTGTGAATGAGGGTGCGCAGATAGCCGCGGATGCGCTTGACGGACCGTCCGACGCCCCCGCGCACGCTGCCGCGGTCCACGACGCCGAACGCCCACTCGTGGAAGATCGCCTGGTCCTCCGGCGGCACGCCGAGCATCTCCAGGATGACGGCGACCGGCAGCGGGCACGCGTAGCCGCGGATCAGGTCGACGGTGCCGTCGCCGTCCCGCGCCGTCTTCTCGCAGGCGTCCAGCAGCTCGTCCGCGATCCGGGCGATGGAGGGCTCGAAGTCGGCGATCCGGCGCGGCGTGAAGGCCTTCGAGACCAGCCGCCGCAGCCGGGTGTGGTCCGGCGGGTCGAGATTGAGCAGGTGCGCGGCGATGCCGGAGCGGTGCTCGCCGGGGATGCCGGTGCGGCCGGGCTGCCAGCCGGGGAACGAGGCCGCGGCGTTCTTCGACAGCCGCGGATCGGCGAGCACGGACTTCACGTCGTCGTACCGGGTGACCAGGTAGGCCTCGACGCCGTTCGGCAGCTTCGCCCGGTGCACCGGCGCGTGCTCGCGCAGCCAGGCGTAGGCCGGGTACGGATCGTCGATGAACGCGCGATCGAAGAGCTGCGGCGCGTCCGGGGACGCGGTCGGGGCGGAGGCGGGCTGCTCGGTCACCGCTCCATCGTCACACGCCGCCCGCCGGCGGCGCGGACAGGTCAGCCGTGGTCGATCCCGGCGAAGCTGCGCAGCAGCTCCCGGCGCCGCTCGGCCGCCCGCGGAGCGGCGCTGCGGCGCTGCTGCTGCTCCTTGTCCGCCAGGTACTCCTCGAGGGCCAGGAAGACGACCTCGTACGTCGTCGCCTGTTCGTACTCGGCGACTTTGCGCAGGCGTTCGGTCTGGCTGTCGGTGAGCGCAAGTGCCATGTCCACGCGCGGGAAAATATAGGACCGCGGGGCGGGTTGAGAACCCCTGTCCCGCAGAGTCACCGATACGAGTGAATGGCCTAGACCAGTGGTCTCACCGGGCTGATCGCGACCGGGCGGACGGCGCCCGGGCGGACCGTGGCCGGGCAGGCGCGGTCCGCGGGCCCGGAGACGGCGAGATCCCGTTCCGGCGGGCACGCGGCTCGCTTTCGGAACGGGATCGGCGGCGACGCGCCTCGGGCGCGGTACGTCAGCGCTGGGCGGCGTCGTGCGACGGGACGGAGTCGGTGACCGGCTGGGCCGGCGGGACGACCGAGCTCTCGACGGCCTGCGGCGCCGCCTGCGGCTGGGCCGGCGCGCTCGCGCCGTCGTCCTTGGCGGCCTTCATCTCCGACTTGAAGATGCGCAGGGACTGGCCGACCGACCGCGCGGCGTCCGGCAGCTTGCGCGAGCCGAACAGCAGCACGATAAGGGCGAGAATGACGATGACGTGCCAGGGCTCAAGTCCGCCACGAAACATGGTTCCGCACTCCTAATGATCAGTTGCCGTAGCCGTGTGCCGCACCGTTGGTGGGGGTTCCGGCGCCGGTGCACTGACCAGACTAACCGCACTTGCCCGACGACCGGGAGGCCTCCTGGTTAAGAATCTCGTCCCGCAGCCGCCTGGCCTCGGCGCGCAGCGCCGCCTCCGGATCCACGCCCAGCTCCCGGGCCAGCCCCACGACCGCCATCAGCAGCGCCCCGACCTGCGCCTGCGCATCTGCGTCCGAATTATCCGCAGGTGCACGAAGCGTCTGGGGAAGTAGCGGAATCGTTACATCCATACCCGCGTTCTTCGACCGTTTGAGTAGCTTCTCTGCTAATGAGAGAGCCGGCTGGTTGAGCGGCACGCCCTCGACGACCGAGGTGCGGCCCTTCTCCGCCGCCTTGATCTGCTCCCAGTTGGCCTCGACGTCGGCCGCGGTCCCGGCGGCGACGTCGGCGAAGACGTGCGGATGGCGGTTGATGAGCTTCGTCACGATGCCCTGCGCCACGTCGTCGATGTCGAACGGGTCCTCGGGGTGCTCCCGGGCGATCCGGGAGTGGAAGGCGACCTGGAGCAGCACGTCGCCGAGCTCCTCGCGCAGCGCGTCCCGGCCCTCCCCGGGGGTGTCCGGATCGCCGTCCTCGATCGTCTCGACGGTCTCGTAGGCCTCTTCCAGCAGGAATTTCACCAGCGACCGGTGCGTCTGCTGGGCGTCCCACGGGCAGCCGCCCGGGGAGCGCAGCCGGTCCATCACGGCGACCAGGTCGAGCAGGCGGGCGCCGGGCACGTCGTAGCTGCCGGGGGTGAGTTCGAGCTCGATCTCCGCCTCGTCCGCCGAGCCGCCGGTCAGCCGCTCGCCGAGCGCGAGCACCAGCGGCTGGTCCTCGCCCGAGGGATCGGCCAGCCAGACCACCGTCTCGCCTGCCGCGGCCTCCTTGAGCAGCTCGTCGGCCACCTCGGCCGTCTCGCCCTCGATCAGCTCGATCTCGACGTCCTGGTCGTCCAGGTACTCCAGGATCGGGTGCTCCGCGCTGCCCGCGTGCACCCGCGCCCCGGCGCCCGTCACCGCCTTCCAGGCGGCGGCCGAGAGCAGCCCGGGGGCGACCCGGGGAGAGAAGGGCACGAGGATGATCCGTCCGGTCACGGCGCTCACCTTATCCATCGTCAGGTCACGCGCCCATCCGGATGACGCCGTCGATCAGCGAGCGGCACCACTCGAGCAGCGGCAGGCCGGTGACCGGCTCGGCGGGGAAGCCGGAGGTCTTCGGCCGCGGCACCAGGATGTGGTCGGACTGCTTCTTCACGATCGAGCCGGGGAAGACCCGCTTGAGCCGCATCTCCTGGGACTCGCGCAGGTAGACCTGGCTGAACTTCACGAAGTTGCCCTGCAGCACGATCTCGGCGAGGCCCGCCTCCCGGGCGTGGGCGCGGAACAGCGCCACGGCCAGCAGGTTGCCGACCGGCTCGGGCAGCTTCCCGTAGCGGTCCACGAGCTCGTCGTGCACGGCGACGACGTCCTCCTCCCTGGCGATGGACGCGATCCGGCGGTAAGCCTCAAGACGCAGCCGTTCGCCGGGCACCCACTCGTGCGGGATGTGCGCGTCCACCGGGAGGTCCACCCGCATGTCCGGGGCCTCGTCCGGGCTGCTGAGGCCCGCCGCCTGCTCCTTGAACTCCTTGACCGCCTCGCCGACCATCCGCACGTACAGGTCGAATCCGACCCCTTCGATGTGCCCGGACTGCTCGCCGCCGAGCAGGTTGCCCGCGCCGCGGATCTCCAGGTCCTTCATCGCCACGTACATGCCGGCCCCGAGGTCGGTGTGCTGGGCGATGGTGGCCAGCCGCTCGTGCGCGGTCTCGGTCAGCGGCTTCTCCGGCGGATACAGGAAGTACGCGTACGCGCGCTCGCGGCCGCGGCCGACCCGGCCGCGCAGCTGGTGCAGCTGGCTCAGGCCGAAGTTGTCGGCGCGCTCGACGATCAGGGTGTTGGCGTTCGCGATGTCGATGCCCGACTCGACGATCGTCGTGCACACCAGCACGTCGTACTCGCGGTTCCAGAAGTCGACGATCAGCTTCTCCAGCGCGTGCTCGTTCATCTGGCCGTGCGCCGTGGCCACCCGGGCCTCCGGCACCAGCTGGCGCAGCCGCGCCGCGGCCCGGTCGATCGACTCGACCCGGTTGTGGATGTAGAAGACCTGGCCCTCGCGCAGCAGCTCGCGCCGGATCGCCGCGCCGATCTGCTTCTCCTCGTACGCGCCGACGAAGGTGAGCACCGGGTGCCGCTCCTCCGGCGGGGTCTGGATCGTGGACATCTCGCGGATGCCGGTGACCGCCATCTCGAGCGTGCGCGGGATCGGGGTCGCGGACATGGTCAGCACGTCCACGTTCGCCCGCATCTGCTTGAGGTGCTCCTTGTGCTCGACGCCGAAGCGCTGCTCCTCGTCCACGATCACCAGGCCGAGGTCCTTGAACCTGGTGTCCTTGGCGAACAGCCGGTGGGTGCCGATCACGACGTCCACCGAGCCCTCGGCCAGGCCGCGCAGCACCTCGGCCGACTCCTTGTCGCTCTGGAAGCGCGAGAGGGCCTTGATCGTCACCGGGAACTGCGCGTAGCGCTCGGCGAAGGTGGAGAAGTGCTGCTGCACGAGCAGCGTGGTCGGCACCAGCACGGCGACCTGCTTGCCGTCCTGCACCGCCTTGAAGGCCGCGCGCACCGCGATCTCGGTCTTGCCGTAGCCCACGTCGCCGCAGATGAGCCGGTCCATCGGGACCGTCTTCTCCATGTCGCCCTTGACCTCGTCGATGCACGCGAGCTGGTCCGGGGTCTCGGTGTACGGGAAGGCGTCCTCGAGTTCGCGCTGCCAGGGCGTGTCCCCGGCGAAGGCGTGGCCCGGCGCGGCCTGCCGGGCCGAGTAGAGCCGGATCAGGTCGCCGGCGATGTCGCGCACCGCCTTGCGGGCCCGCGACTTCGCCTTCTGCCAGTCGGCGCCGCCGAGCCGGTGCATCGAGGGCGACTCGCCGCCGACGTACTTCGTGACCTGCTCGAGCTGGTCGGTCGGCACGTAGAGCCGGTCGCCGGGCTGGCCGCGCTTCGAGCTCGCGTACTCGATCACCAGGTACTCGCGGGTGGCCCCGGCGACGGTGCGCTGCACCATCTCGATGTACCGCCCGACGCCGTGCTGCTCGTGCACGACGTAGTCCCCCGTCTTGAGCTGCAGCGGATCGACCATGTTGCGGCGCCGCGAGGGCATCCGGTTCATGTCCTTGGTCGACGAGCGCTGGCCGGAGATGTCGGTCTCGGTCAGCAGCACCAGCCTCGCCGCCTCGTCCACGAAGCCGCGGCCGAAGGACGCGCAGGTGACGTACGCGATCCCGGTCTCCATCGGTGCGTCCAGGTCCGGCACCAGGCGCACGCCGAGGTCGGCGCCGCGCAGCACCTCGGCGAGCCGCTCGGCCGGGCCGTGGCCCTCCGTGGTCAGCACGACGTGCCAGCCCTCCCGCAGCCAGCGGCGCACGTCGGCCAGCATCGTCGCGCCCTCGCCCCGGTAGTCGGGCGCCTCCGCGGCCGGGGAGATCTCGGTGTCGTCGGTCTCGACGGACTCGCCGTCCGCCGCGAACTCGGCCAGGCCGGCGTCCGCGACGAAGGGGGTGATCGACCACCAGGGCAGGCCGCGGGAGCGCACGTGGTCGCGCAGGTCGGCGAGCGACCAGAGCGAGGCCGCGCCGAGGTCCAGCGGGCTCTTGCCGCCGAGGGCGGCCGCGGCCCAGGAGGCCTCAAGGAACTCCTGCGAGGTGCTGACCAGGTCGGCGGCCCGGGTGCGCACCCGCTCCGGGTCGCACACCACGACGTGGGTGCCCTCCGGCACGACGTCGGCCAGCAGCTCCATCTTGTCGACCAGCACCGGCGCCAGCGACTCCATGCCCTCGACCGCGATGCCCTCGGCGATCTTGCCGAAGACGTCCGCGAGCTCCGGGTACTCGGAGGCGTAGCCGTGCGCCCGCTTGCGGACGGTCTCGGTCAGCAGCAGCTCGCGGCACGGCGGCGCCCACAGCCCGCCCTGCGCGATTTCCAGCGAGCGCTGGTCGGCGACCTTGAAGTAGCGGATCTCCTCGACCGTGTCGCCCCAGAACTCCAGCCGCAGCGGGTGCTCCTCGGTCGGCGGGAAGACGTCCAGGATGCCGCCGCGCACCGCGAAGTCGCCGCGCTTTTCCACGAGGTCGGTGCGCAGGTAGGCGGCGTCGGCCAGCCGGCGCGTCACCTCTTCGAGCTCCAGCTCGGCGCCCGCGACCACCCGCACCGGTTCGAGGTCGCCGAGCCCGGCCACCTGCGGCTGCAGGACCGAGCGGATCGGCGCCACGACGACGCTGAGTCGGTTCCCGTCGCCCGGATGGGCCAGGCGGCGCAGTACGGCCAGGCGGCGGCCCACGGTGTCGGAGCGCGGCGAGAGGCGTTCGTGCGGCAGCGTCTCCCAGGACGGGAACTCGGCGACCGCCGAGTCGCCGAGCAGCGAGCGCAGCGCGGCGGCGAGGTCCTCGGTCTCCCGGCCGGTCGCGGTGACCGCGAGCACCGTCCGCCCGGTGCCGGCGATCGCGGCGATGGCCGGGGCGCGCAGGCCGCCGACGGCGGTGAGGTCGAGCCGGGGGCGGGCGCCGAGCGCCGCCGCCTCGGCGGCGGCACGCAGCGCGGGGTCGCGCCGCAGGGGTTCGAGGAGACCGGAGAGGGTCATGTGCACCTTCCGTAGGCACGCCGAGTAACCCCGGACAGCCCGCAGGGGGGCAGGGGGTTTCGTGTACCTCCAGGGTACGCACTCCCGCCGACAACGCCGTCCCGCGTGTGATTTACATGATCGGCGGCCTGCCGTCGGGCGGGCTGCAAAACACCGCAAATCGGGCGCGCGTCAAGAAATCGGCACCCTCGGACGGCACTCCCGCCTATCGCCGGACCACCGGCTCCGGGTACCGTCGTCGTGAGCAACCAGTGTGCCGGGCCACCCACGGGCCCGGCCCGCGCGAGGCGATGGCAAGGGACTGGAGAACGATGACGCAGGGAACGGGCACGGGCCTTCCGACGAACGCGGCCGGAATACCCAACGGTCAGTTCGCGGGGCGCCTCATCGAGTTCAGCGATGTCGAACTGGATCGCAAGTACCCGCGCGGGGTCTATCTGAACTTCCACGGCTACCCGGACTTCTCGGTGTACGCCCGGCAGGCCGTGCAGATCGCCGACCCGCCGCCGGAGCTGTCCGTGGACGAGGTCCGGGTCACCGACGTGATCGCGGCGAACCTGCTCGCCTCCGGCACCGGCGACCCGCTCTACCAGCAGGGCCGTCCCCCGACGGCCACGCCGGAGGGCTGGACCTGGACGCACGAGGCGCGCAGCCGGCGGCTGTTCCTGGTCCCGGCGGAGCTCAACGGCTCCTTCCGGCACCACGGCGGGGTGGCCACGCTCCAGCTCGACCGGGGCAAGTCCGGCCTGTGGCACGAGGGCATGCTCGACCCGGTGGCCTTCGAGCGCTCCGGCTCGGTGCCCGAGGACGCGATGCTGCAGCTCGAGTCGCAGCTCGGCTTCCAGCTGCCCGTCTCCTACCGGCGCTTCCTGGCCGGCACGGACGGCGGCCGGCCGCTGGGCCCGGCGGTCAACCTGCAGTGCGGCTTCGTGGCCGACGGCTGGCTGTTCGGCGTGCGCCGCTCGGACCCGCACCAGGAGCTCGTCTACGCGAACCAGGCGCTGTTCGACCGTTTCACCGAGGAGTTCCTCGCGGTCGGCTACGTGCGCGGCGGCATGCTCGTGCTCAAGATCCGCGGCCACGACACCGGCTCGGTCTGGTACTTCGACGACGACGACGTGCGCGACCGGGACTCCCGGGACGCGGCCTCGGTGTGCAACGAGCTGCTGATCCGGGTCGGCAACGACTTCGACGACTTCGCCCGGCACCTGGTGGCGCTGCCGCAGCAGATCCAGGAGATCTCCGAGGCGGCCGTGCAGCAGGGCTTCGCGAGCCTGGTGACCGACGTGGACTACCTCGGCTCGGCGCTCCCGCCGCACCTGGCGTTCCACCGGCGTTGAGCCACGTCTCAGGTTCTGGCCAGGTGTCGCCGGTGTGACGCACGCCGCATACGATGCTGGCGAAGTCCTGAGCTAGGACAACGGCGTCCTCGAGTTCAGCTCGCCCGCTTATCGAGGAGTGTGCCGCAGTGGCCGACACCGACGCCGTATCCACCTCTGCACCGGAGACCCCCGCGCCCGACGCCGCTCTGCGCGGCGACATCAAAGCCCTCGGCGAACTGCTCGGGCAGACGCTGGTGCGCCAGGAGGGGCAGCAGCTGCTCGACCTCGTCGAGCAGATCAGGGCGCTGACGCGTTCGGCGGAGCCCGGCGCCGGGGACGAGGCGCAGGCGCGGCTCGCCGAGCTGGACCTGTCCACCGCGATCCGGCTGGTGCGCGCCTTCTCCAGCTACTTCTACCTGGCGAACGTCACCGAGCAGGTGCACCGCGCCCGCGAGCTGCACGCCGAGCGGGCCACCAGCGGCTCCTGGCTTTCGCGCGCGGTGGACCGGATCGGCGCCGCGATCGAGGACCCGGAGTCCAAGGTCACCCGGGACTGGGTCGAGGAGGTCGTCAACCGGCTCTCCGCGCGCCCGGTGTTCACCGCGCACCCGACCGAGGCCGCCCGCCGCACGATCCTCGGCAAGCTGCGGCTGATCGCGCAGCTGCTCGACGCCAACCCCTTCCCGCAGCCCGGCACCGCGGCCGACCCGGTGGCGCAGCGGCGGGCCGAGCGGCGGCTGCAGGAGCTGGTCGAGTCGCTGTGGCAGACCGACGAGCTGCGGGTGGCCAGGCCCGAGCCGACCGACGAGGCGCGCAACGCCCTCTACTACCTCGACGAGCTGCACGGCAGCGCCGTGCCCGACGTGCTCGACGAGCTCGCCGCCGAGCTCGAGCGGATCGGCGTGCGGCTGCCGGTGGACGCCCGGCCGCTGACCTTCGGCAGCTGGATCGGCGGCGACCGGGACGGCAACCCGAACGTCACCCCGCTGCTCACCCTGGAGATCCTGGCGCTGCAGCACGAGCGCGCGGTGGACGACGCGCTCAAGATCGTCGAGGGGCTGCGCAACAGCCTGTCCACCTCGAACCGGATCGCCTCGATCACCCCGGAGCTCGAGGAATCGCTCGCCAAGGACCTCGCGGCGCTGCCCGACATCCCGGCCAGGTACAAGCGGCTCAACCAGGAGGAGCCCTACCGGCTCAAGGCCACCTGCGTGCGGCAGAAGCTGCTGAACACGAGGAAGCGGATCGGCAAGGGCCGGGCGCACGTGCCCGGCCAGGACTACCTGAACGGCGAGGAGCTGGTCGCCGACCTGCTGCTGATGCGCGACTCGCTGCTGGCCGACCGCGGCGAGCTGATCGCCCGCGGCAGCCTGGACCAGGTGATCCGCACGGTCTCGGCCTTCGGCCTGCAGCTCGCCACGCTGGACGTGCGCGAGCACGCCGACGCGCACCACCACGCGATCGGCCAGCTGATCGACCGCCTCGGCATCGAGTCCTGGCGTTACGAGGACATGCCGCGCGAGTACCGCGCCGGGCTGCTGGCCAAGGAGCTGCGCTCGCGCCGGCCGCTGGCCAAGCTGCCGGAGAAGATCCACCGGGACGGCGTCGAGGGCTTCGACGCCTGGGGCGGCGCGGCCCCGCTGCTCGACCCGGCCGCGGCGAAGACCTTCGGCGTGTTCACCGCGATCCGCGAGACGATCGAGCGATTCGGCCCGGACGTCATCGAGTCCTACATCATCTCGATGTGCCGCGGCGTGGACGACGTGTACGCGGCGGCGCTGCTGGCCCGCGAGGCCGGGCTGATCGACCTGCGCGGCGGCCGGGCCCAGATCGGCTTCGTGCCGCTGCTCGAGCAGGTCGCCGAGCTGCGCCAGGCCGACGCGATCCTGGACGAGCTGCTGAGCGACCCCTCCTACCGGAAGCTGGTCCGGCTGCGCGGCGACGTGCAGGAGATCATGCTCGGCTACAGCGACTCGAACAAGGACGCGGGCATCGCGACCAGCCAGTGGGAGATCCACCTGGCCCAGCGCAAGCTGCGCGACGTGGCGCACCGGCACGGCGTGCGGCTGCGGCTGTTCCACGGCCGCGGCGGCACGGTCGGCCGCGGCGGCGGCCCGACCCACGAGGCGGTGCTCGCCCAGCCCTGGGGCACCCTCGAGGGCGAGATCAAGGTCACCGAGCAGGGCGAGGTGATCTCGGACAAGTACGCGCTGCCGAGCCTGGCCAGGGAGAACCTGGAGCTGACCGTGGCCGCCACGCTGGAGGCCTCGGTGCTGCACATCGGCCCGCGGCAGAGCGCCGACGCGCTGGCCCGGTGGAGCGCGGCGATGGCCGGGATCTCGGACGCGGCCTACGCCCGGTACCGGACGCTGGCCGACGACCCGGACCTGCCGCGCTACTTCCTCGCCTCGACCCCGGTGGACCAGCTCGGCGACCTGCACCTCGGCTCGCGCCCCTCGCGCCGGCCTGACTCGGGCGCGAGCCTCGACGGCCTGCGCGCGATCCCGTGGGTGTTCGGCTGGACCCAGTCCCGGCAGATCGTGCCCGGCTGGTTCGGCGTCGGCACCGGCCTCGCCGCGGCCTACGCGGCGGGCCACGAGGACGTGCTCGCCGAGATGTACGCGGACTGGCACTTCTTCCGCAACTTCCTGTCCAACGTCGCGATGACGCTGGCCAAGACGGACCTGCGGATCGCCCGGCTCTACGTCGAGCAGCTGGTGCCGGACGAGCTCAAGCGCATCTTCGACACGATCGTCGAGGAGCACGACCTGACGGTGGCGCAGGTGCTGAAGGTCACCGGGCAGACGGAGCTGCTCGGCCACGACCCGGTGCTGGCCCGCACGCTGCAGATCCGCGACCGCTACCTGGACCCGATCTCCTACCTCCAGGTCGCGCTGCTCAAGCGGCACCGTGAGGCGCTCGCCGCCGGCGAGACGCCGGACCCGCAGCTGAGCCGGGCCCTGCTGCTCACGGTCAACGGCGTCGCCGCCGGCCTGCGCAACACCGGCTGACGGCCTTCTACACAGGAACCGCCGAGTTATCCACAGACCTGGGGAGGTTATCCCCAGGATCCACAGATCTTGTCCACGATGGGGATAAATCCTGTGGATAACCCGGCGGCCTGTCCCCAGTCCGGCGTAACGAAATGCCAGCGACTGGGGATAACCCACCCCTCGCCTGTGGAAAACTCGGGTCCGCCCAGGTCACGGGTGACGTGCGGATAATGTCGTGCACTGATCTGGACGTCCGTTCTCCGGCATCGTTAGCTTGAGGCGACGACGTGCCGCGGGACGTGAACCCCTTCAGCGCTCAGCGTGGACCGCCGAATCAGGGGAAGACGACCGTGCGCTTGGAGCCCATCAGGACGCGGTGCTCCGCGTGCCAGGCGACGGCGCGGGAGAGCACCCGCGACTCCACGTCCCGTCCCGCCGCGACGAACTGATCGGGCGTCATGCCGTGGCCCACCCGGACCACGTCCTGCTCGATGATCGGCCCCTCGTCCAGGTCCGCCGTCACGTAGTGGGCCGTGGCGCCGATCAGCTTCACGCCGCGGTCGTGCGCCTGGTGGTAGGGCTTGGCGCCCTTGAACGACGGCAGGAAGCTGTGGTGGATGTTGATGATCCGCCCCTCCAGCGCCTTGCAGACCTCGTCCGAGAGCACCTGCATGTAGCGCGCGAGGACGACCAGCTCGATCTCGTGCTCGCGCACCAGCTCCAGCAGCCGGGCCTCCTGGGCCGCCTTGTCCGACTTGTCCGGCGCGACCGGCAGGTGCACGAACGGGATGCCGTAGCCCTCGACCATCTGGCGGAAGTCCTGGTGGTTCGAGACGACGAGCGGGATCTCCACCGGCAGCGCGCCGCTGGCGTGCCGGAAGAGCAGGTCGTTGAGGCAGTGGCCGAACTTCGAGACCATGATCATCGTCGGCATCCGGGTCTCGGCCGCGTGGATCTGCCACTGCATGCGGAAGGACGCGCCGGTGGCCGCGAAGCCGTTGGTCAGCGCCGTCAGGTCGACGCCCGGCTCCTGCGCCCGGAAGTGCACCCGCATGAAGAACACCCCGGTGTCCGGATCTCCGTACTGCTGGCTGTCCACGATCGAGCATCCCGTGACGAGCAGGAAGCTGGCCACCGCGTGCACGATGCCGCGCTGGTCGGGACAGGACAGGGTCAGGATGTAGTCGGCGCGGGGCTCCTCGGTCATGCGCACAGGGTAAAGGACGCGTCACCTGCGCCGCAGCGCTCGACCGCCAGGCGAAACGGGCGCGCGCGCCACGCCGGGCCGCTACTTCAGGTACAGCGCCTGGTCATAGCGGCGGACGAGCAGCCGGGCGACCAGTTCGTGGGCGCCGAGGGGGCCGGCGACGCGCGGGGTGCGCACGGCCTCCTGCTCCAGGCCGGCGAGGGCCGCGATGTCGCCGAGCCGCTGGGTGTAGCCGCCCTCGGCCAGCAGGTAGCTCGCCACGGCCACCGGCCTCCCGCGCCGGGAGAGCCTGGTCAGCAGCGACTCCACGGTCGGCTCCGTCGCGCTCAGGTACGCGGTGCGCACCGGCATGCCGAGCCGTTCCGCGAGAAAACCCGCCATCACCACGGCGTCCGCATTGGCCCGGCGGTCCTTGGAGCCGGCCGCCGCCAGCACGACCTCCGTGCCGAAGACGCGTCCGGTGACCGCGGCGAGCCGGTCCGAGAGCACGTGGGCGAGCATCGGGTCCGGACCTAGCGCGCGGGCCGTGTGCACCCGGAAGCCGCGGCCCTCGGTGGCGCGCACGGCCTCGGCGATGTCGTGCCGCACGTGGTAGCCGGTGGTCAGGAACATCGGCAGCACCACGGCCTCCCGGTGCCCCTGGCCGGACAGCTCGGCCAGCACGTCGAGCGGGCGCGGCTCCGCGTTGGAGACGAAGCTGAGGCTGACCGGCATCCCGGGCCGCAGGAATCTGACCCGCTCCATGATCGCGTCGAGGGTGAGCAGCCCCGGCAGGTGGGTGGTGCCGTGGGCGACCGCGACCATGGGCACGTCGTCCCGCGCGGGCGGCAGGAAGGAGGGGCTGAGCGACGCGACGTTCTGGACGGCCATGGGTGCTTCCCTCTCCGGCGACGTGCTCGTATGCGGTCGGAACAGTCTGCGATGGCCGGGTTACGGTTCGACGGCCAGCCGGTATCCCCGCTTGGTCACGGTCTTCACGAGGCCTGAGGCCGGCCCGAGAGCCGTGCGCAGCCGGGCCACCGTGGCCTCCACCGCGTGCTCGTCGCGCCCCGCCCCGCCGCGCACGTCGCGGCCGTCCCACACCCGGCGCAGCAGCTCGGCGCGGGAGACCACCCAGCCGGGGCGCCGGGCGAGCTCGGCCAGCACGGCGGCGGGCAGCGGCGGCAGGGTCACCGAGTAGTCGCCGATCGCCGCGCTGAAACCCTGCATCACCAGCGTGCGCGCCGCGTCCACCCGGACCTCGCGCCGGATCCGCGGCGGCAGCTGCTCGCACAGCACGTCCGCGAGCGCCGAGAAGCGCGGCTTGTCCGGGCTGAGCGCGGGCACGCCGACCGCCTCCAGCGGGCGGGCGCAGGCCGGGCCGAGGCAGACCGGCATCACGTCGCCGCGCAGCGCGGCGAGCAGCTGGTCGAGTGAGCCGGATACGGCCGCGGCCTCGAGCAGCCCGGTCACCCCGGGCGCGGTGGTGAAGGTGACCGCGTGCACGTCGCGCCGCAGTACGGTCTCGACGAAGCGGGATGCGGCGGCGCGGTCGCCGGCGCGCCGCGCGACCACGCCTTCGTCGCCGGGGGCGAGCCGGACCGTCGGGGTCTCCACGGTCCGCGCTCCCCGTTCTTGCAGCAGGGCGGCCAGTTCCTCACGACGGCGGTCCGCGGTGATCGCGATCACGCTGCCGGTCAGCGGGCGGGCGTCGAAGACGGTGCCCGGTTCTGCGCCCCTGGCTGCGATGACGGTGTGGTGGTCAAGCGTCTCTGCCGGTGCCATGGCACCAACCTTCGCCGCCCGGCGTTTCCGCAGTGTTGCCGGATCGTTGTGCGCCGGTAAGACCCGCTACCGCTGCCCGTCGGCTTCGGCGGCCGCTACAGGTCGTACTTGGTGATGGAGGGCTCGTAGTTGGCCATGACCGAGTTCCACAGCGTGGCGGCGGCCTGCTTGTCCTGGTTGGTGTTGCCGGAGCTCGCAGCCTGGTAGTTGGCGTCGTTTTTCAGGGCGCTCTTGCTGCAGCCGCCGTTCGCGAAGTCGCTCGCGGCCTTCGCGTAGTCGTTGTCCGAGTCGGCCGAGTCCTGCCAGGCTTTCTGCAGGGCGCTGATGAGGCTCGCTCCACCGCTGATCTTGTCCACCGGGAGCTTGGCGACCTTGGTCGCGGCGCTCTGCCTGGCCTGCGCGCTCGCGTTGATCTCGCTTTGCACGGCCGAGATGTCGCACTCGTCGAGCTTGACGACCTCGTTGGTGATGTCCTCGCGCAACTGCTTGGCCTGCTTCACCAGCTGGTAGACGGCGTCCGCCTGCTGCTGCGCGGTCTCGTTCGACGCGGCGCTCGCGGTGGCGGTGCCGGTCGCGCCGGTCGCGCCGGCCTTGCCGGAACCGCCGCCGCCGGACAGGCCGAGGTAGAGCCCGACGACCGCGATCACGGCCACCACGGCGCCGACGACCAGCGGGGTGCGGCGGTTGCCGCCGGCGCCGCCGCCGGGCGGTCCTTCGTAGCTGAAGGGCCCGTTGCCGTAGTCGGGCGACTGGCCGGCCGGCGCCGCGTCGTACGGCTGCTGCTGGTTGTACATGGCCGTGGCCTGGGCCTGGGCCTGGGCCTGCGGCGCGGCCTGGGTGGCCTGCATCGCCTGCGGGGCCCGCTGCTGGCTCTGCGCGAAGCCCGGCGAGGGCGTGGCGCCGGGTCCGGAGACCATCGGCTGCCGGCCCGATATCGCGCGGCGGTCCTCCGGGGAGGAGTCGCGGAAGAGGTGGTCGAACTCGCTGGGCAGCGAGGCCTGTTCCTCCTCGGCGAACACCGCCTGCTGCGGCACCGTCTGCTCGGGCTGGTACTGCTGCTGAGCGTACTGCTGCGGCTGCGGTTGGTGCTGAGGCTGGGGCTGGTGGTACTGCGCCTCCGGGTAGCCCTGCTGCTGGTACGGCTGCTGCGTTTGGTACGGCGCTTGCTGCGGGTATGCCTGCTGCACCGGTTCCATCGGCGCACCGGGCACGTACTGCGTACCCTCTTCCGGCCAGCTCCCCGCGACTTCGGGCATCTGGGACACAGTGCGTCTTCCTCGCAAAATAGGCGAACTCTCCGGCGCCACGGCAGCATCGAGCACCGTGCCACGGCGACCGGATAGACGCTACTCGCCCCGGCACGCCATGCCACGCCCGCATGAGCCTTCGTCACGAAACTGCAACGCGTTTCTACCGAACGAAGAACCCAGCCGGCCGCGGAACCGCCTGCTCAGCGCGGAATCGCGGGCGCCAGCACCAGCGGGAGCGCGCTTTGGCGCACCGCGAGCCTGCCCAGCCGCTCCCGGAAGCCGCGCACGGACGCGCTGTCCTGGTACGGATCGAGCCTGCGGTCCAGGTCGTGCAGGTACTCGATGCCGCGGTGCGATCGCAGCTGGCTGAGCATCTCGATGGCCTGGGAGCCGGCGGCGCAGGCCGCCTCCACCTCGCGTTCCTGCGCGTACGCGGTGGCCACCAGCACGGTGTCCACCACCCGGCGCCGCACGTGGCCCGGCTGATGCTCGGCCAGCGCCCGCTGCGCGTGGTCCCTGGCCTGCCGCGGCTTGTCCAGGTCCCGGTAGCAGTGCGCGAACTCGTCCGCCAGGTACGCGGGCGTGAAGTGCCGGATCCAGTCCGGATCCTCCTGCGGGTTCGACTTCTCCATCTCGGCCGCGGCCTTGGACAGGGCCGCCTCGCAGGCGCGCACGTCGCCGAGCACCGCGTGCCCGCGCGCCTCCGCCGAGTGGAACATGGCGCGCACGGTCGGCGTCGCCTGCTCCCTGGCCCCCTCGCTGGCCGCGCGGGCGAGCTGGGTTATCTCGCGGGGCGAGCCGAGCTGTCCCGCCAGGTGGCTCATGCCGGCGGCCAGCACGTAGCCGCCGTACGCCCGGTCCCCGGCGGCCTGGGACAGTCGCAGAGCCTGGATGTAGTACCGCTGGGCGAGCCCGTGCCGGCCGGTGTCCACGGCCATGTAGCCCGCCAGCTCGGTGATCTGGGCCGCCGCCGAGAACAGCGCGCGCCCGGTGCGCTCCGGGTAAGTGCCCGTCAGCATCTCGGCGACCACGTCGTCGAGGTAGTGCACGACGATGGAGCGCACGTAGCCCGAGCCGAACTGGTGGTCGAGGTCGCGGAAGACCCGCGCCGCGGCGCGCAGCGCGTAGACATCGGAGGGGCCGATCCGCGGGCCGCGCCCGGCCAGCGACGGCGGCCTGGCGACCTCCGCGTCCGGCGGGGTGATCAGCCAGTCCCGGCTCGGCGCGATCAGCGCGGCGACGGCGAACGAGGACCCGAGCAGGAACTCACGGTGGCTCACATCCGCGCGCCACAGCTCCGTCACCTCCTCGATCGCCGCGGCGGTGGACGGCGCGAAGTGCAGGCCGACGCTGGACGAGCCGTTGCGCCCGTCCGCCATGCCGATCTCCTCGACGGTGACCGGGCGGCCCAGCTTGCGGCCGAGCGCCTCGGCGATCAGCGTCGGGGCCATGCCGCGCGGCTGCTGTCCGCGCAGCCAGCGGGCGACGGAGGTCTTGTCGTAGCGCAGGTCGAGTCCGTGCTCTGCGCCGACCATGTTGACGCGCCTGGCCAACCCCGCGTTCGAGCTCGCCGCCTCCTGGATCAGCGCGGCGAGCCGTTGGTTCGGCTGCCGCGGTCCCGCGGTGCGTACGGCCATCGGGCCTCCCCTATCTCCCTCGGTCCACAGGCGTTGAGCACGAGTACGGCCAACGCGCGCCCGGCCTCGCGGCCCACGCGAGCCTCCGGGTACTGCATGCGCATATGTCGCGAAGAGTAGCGGCGAATCGCTCCGAGCGGTAGCCCAGCGTAATCGCTCGGACAGAATTCGTCGTTACCCCACGGGCAGGTGATTTATTCGCCACGCCGGGGGACGCGCCGTAACCAGGACCACCGGAGCCCGGTTTCCAGCGTGTGGAGACAACTATCGCGACGGGGACGCCCCGCAAGGCGGGCGCCGACCGGACCAATCCGGAGGACCGGCTCGGTCTGCTCGACGCCGCTCTCGAATATATCGAGGATCGGCACTGGGATGTGGTTCTTGGGACGAGTGTGATCCGGGAGGACGGGTTCTGCTTCTGCTCCTGCGGGGACAGGGGGTGCGCGATGATCGGTTCGCACCCTGCGATGCGCGACTGGCAGAAGCGGATCAGCGGCCAGCCGAGCAAGGCGCACGAGTGGTGGGCGGCCAATCCGCAGGGTTCGATCATCCTGCCCACCGGCCGGGCCTTCGACGTACTCGAATGCTCCGAGGAGGCCGGGCTGCTGGCGCTGGCGCGCCTGGAGCGCTCCGGGGCGAACCCGGGGCCGGTGGCCGCGACGCCGACCCGGCGCCTGTACTTCTTCATCCTGCCGAATTCGCGCACGAAGGTCGCGAAGGCGCTGGCCGAGCTCGGCTGGGGGCGCACGGCGCTGGACCTGAACTGCCGCAGCGCCGGCGACTACATCGTCGCGCCGCCGTCCCGGATGGGCACCCGCGGCCAGGTGCAGTGGGTGCGCGGCCCGGCGGACTCGGCGCGCTGGCTGCCGGATCCGGAGGAGGTGCTGGCGCCGCTGGCCTACGCCTGCGGCCTGCACCGCGACCGCGTCGCCGGCTTCCCCCGCTGACGTGCGGGTTCGGCGCGCGCAGGCGCAGGCGCCGGGGGCGCCGCTCGCGGCCGACTCCTTATATAGCGCGCGCAACGTTCCGCGGAACGTTCAACTTAACGTTCCGCGGAACAGCGCAGTCGAGGTTCCCCCGCCTTCAGCCGGCCGTTCAGCCCGGCGGTCCGGTCAGCCCCGGTCCGCGAACACGTGCGCGGCGAGTTCGAGGTCGAGCTCGGTCGACTCCTTGGCGGCGCTCAGCAGCACCCCGCCCTCGGTCGGCGTCACCTGCACCGCGTTGCCCGGGCGCACCCCGGCGCGGCGCAGCCGGTGCATTACGTCCAGGTCCGACTGGAGCGGCTCGCCGATCCGCCGGATGACCGCCACGCCGTGCTCGCCGGCCGGCAGCGTGTGCGCGAAGTCCCGCAGCGTGACCAGGTCGCCGTCCCGGAAGCCGGTCGAGTGCAGGCCGGCGTCGAGCTCCTCCAGGCCCGGGATCGGATTGCCGTAGGGCGAGACCGTCGGGCTGCCGAGCAGCTCAAGCAGCTTCAGCTCCACCTGCTCGCTGATCACGTGCTCCCAGCGGCAGGCCTCCTCGTGCACCTCGTCCCAGGGCAGCCCGATCACGTCCACCAGCAGCCGCTCGGCCAGCCGGTGCTTGCGCATCACCCGGGTGGCCAGCTGCCGGCCGTTGTCGGTCAGCTGCAGGTGGCGGTCGCCCTCCACGGTCAGCAGCCCGTCCCGCGCCATCCTGGCCACGGTCTGGCTGACGGTCGGCCCGCTCTGCCCGAGCCGCTCGGCGATCCGGGCGCGCAGCGGGACGATGCCCTCCTCCTCGAGCTCGAAGATCGTGCGCAGGTACATCTCCGTGGTGTCGATCAGATCGCTCATGGGAGCGGCTCCCGCCGGTCTCGGCCCACCTCTTCAGGCCCGGTCAATACAGTCAAAGCCCATTGTGGCGCACCGTGCGGACCGTGGTCGCACCCGCTCAAGGGCTGAGCCGCTCGACCCGCCAGCCGTGCGGCGCCGCGGCGTCCCGGACGTACAGGATCCGGTCGTGCAGCCGGTCTGGACGGCCCTGCCAGAACTCCACGGAATCCGGACGCACCCGCAGGCCGCCCCAGTGGGCGGGACGCGGCACCACGTCCGGGAATCTGGCGTCGAACTCGGCCAGCCGCCGGTCCAGCCAGGCCCGGTCCGGGATCGTCTCCGACTGCTCACTCGCCCAGGCGCCGAGCTGGGCGCCGCGGGGACGGCTCGCGAAGTAGCCGTCGCTCTCCGCGTCCGGCACCGGCGCCACGGCGCCCTGCACGGCGACCTGACGCTGCAACGGGTACCACGGGAACAGCAGGCTGACGTTCGGATTGGCCGCGATCTGCCGTCCCTTTCGGGAGCGGAGGTTCGTGTAGAACGTGAATCCTTCCGGTCCGTACCCTTTGAGCAGCACCGTTCGGCTGGACGGGTGAGCCTCGGCGTCGGCAGTGGTCAGGACCATTGCGTTGGCTTCGAACCAGGAGGCGTCCGATTTTCGTGCAACGGCGTCGACTTCAGCGAACCAGCGGGCGAACAGGGGCTCCGGTGCGCTTGTGAGCTCAGTCACCTCAATCGCCCGTTCAGCGTAATCTCGGCGCAACCTGGAGAGTTCCGGCTGCTCAGCGGACATGTGCTCGCCTCCCAGATCTTTCGGCCCCCTGGATTTCCATCCGGCCGTTGTAGCGGTCCAATATAGGTAGCTGGCCGCACTTGGCGGGAACCTCCAAGGGCGTGCCGCCCGTTCATACAGCGCTCGACGGCGCCGCGATCCGCACGCGGACCCCGCTCGCGGCGCCGGAGAGAACCTCACGAAGGACATTTGCCACAGCAAGGGAGCCGTAGGATGCCCGACTTCGTACCCGGCCTCGAAGGCGTCGTCGCCTTCGAGACGGAGATCGCCGAACCTGACAAGGATGGCGGCTCGCTCCGATACCGCGGCGTCGACATCGAGGACCTGGTCGGGCACGTCACCTACGGGAACGTGTGGGGCCTGCTCGTCGACGGAAAGTTCAACCCGGGCCTGCCGCCGGCCGAGCCCTTCCCGCTCGCCATCCACTCCGGCGACATCCGGGTGGACGTGCAGTCCGCACTGGCCACGCTCGCGCCGATCTGGGGCCTGAAGCCGCTGCTCGACATCAGCGACGACGAGGCCCGGGACAACCTGGCCCGCGCCGCCGTCATGGCGCTCAGCTTCGTCGCCCAGTCCGCCCGCGGTATAGACCACCCGATGGTCCCGCAGCGCGAGATCGACAAGGCCGAGACCATCGTCGAGCGCTTCATGATCCGCTGGCGCGGCGAGCCGGACCCCAAGCACGTCAAGGCCGTGGACGCGTACTGGACCTCCGCCGCCGAGCACGGCATGAACGCCTCGACGTTCACCGCGCGGGTCATCGCCTCCACCGGCGCCGACGTGGCCGCCTCGCTCTCCGGCGCGGTCGGCGCGATGTCCGGCCCGCTGCACGGCGGCGCCCCCTCCCGCGTGCTGCACATGATCGAGGAGATCGAGCGCAGCGGCGATGCCAAGAAGTACGTCAAGGACATCCTGGACCGCGGCGAGCGGCTGATGGGCTTCGGCCACCGCGTCTACCGCGCCGAGGACCCGCGCGCCCGCGTGCTTCGCCGTACGGCGAAGGACCTCGACGCCCCGCGCTACGAGGTCGCGAAGGCGCTCGAGGACGCCGCGCTCGAGGAGCTGCGCGCCCGGCGCCCCGACCGCGTGCTCGAGACCAACGTCGAGTTCTGGGCCGCCATCGTGCTGGACTTCGCCGAGGTCCCGGCGAACATGTTCACCTCGATGTTCACCTGCGCCCGCACCGCCGGCTGGGCCGCGCACATCCTGGAGCAGAAGCGCACCGGCCGCCTGGTGCGCCCGTCCGCGCGCTACATCGGCCCGGGCACCCGGAAGATCCAGGACGTCGAGGGCTTCGACACCATGATCGTCCACTAGGCAAGACGGCTGGCCGAACGCCCCGCATTCCCCGCTCCGGGGGGTGTGGGGCGTCGTGTATTCCGGTAACCTCTCCTTCACGTTCTCGGACGACGACGCCCAAGAAGGCCCGGCTCCGCCGGACTCATCAGTGCGTTGACGGCACTGAGCCGGGGTCTTCTCCCGCCGGCGCGGCCGTGCCGGCGGTCCCCTCTCGAACGCCGGAGGCACGCATCGTGTCGGACACCCCCGCAATCAAGATCCCCGCTGACCTCCTTCCGTCGGACGGCCGATTCGGCTGCGGTCCCTCGAAGGTCCGCCCCGAGGCCGTGGCCGCGCTGGCCGCCCAGGGCTCGCAGCTGCTCGGCACCTCGCACCGCCAGGCGCCGGTGAAGAACCTGGTCAAGCGGGTCCGCGAAGGCGTGGACCAGCTTTTCTCGCTGCCCGAGGGCTACCAGGTGGTGCTCGGCAACGGCGGCTCCACCGCGTTCTGGGACATCGCGGCGTTCGGTCTGATCCGGGAGAAGTCGCAGCACCTGCACTTCGGCGAGTTCTCCAGCAAGTTCGCCGCCGCCGCCAAGGCCGCCCCGTGGCTGGCCGAGCCGCAGGTCATCAAGGCCGAGCCGGGCACGCACCCGCTGCCCGAGGCCGCCGCCGACGTGGACGTCTACGCGCTGACCCACAACGAGACCTCGACCGGCGTCGCGATGCCGATCCAGCGCCCGGCCGGCGCGAACGGGGACGCCCTGGTCCTGGTCGACGCCACCTCCGGCGCCGGCGGCCTGCCGGTCGACATCACCCAGGCGGACGTCTACTACTTCGCCCCGCAGAAGGTCTTCGCCTCCGACGGCGGCCTGTGGATCGGCGTGTTCTCCCCCCGCGCCCTCGAGCGCGTCGCCGAGATCTCCGGCTCGGGCAGGTACATCCCGACCTTCTTCGACCTGCCCACCGCCATCGACAACTCGGCGAAGGACCAGACGTACAACACCCCGTCCGTCGCCACCCTGTTCCTGATGGCCGATCAGCTCGACTGGCTCAACGGCAACGGCGGCCTCGACTGGGCCGTCGCCCGTACGGCCGATTCCTCGTCCCGCCTGTACGCCTGGGCCGAGAAGACCTCCTACACGACGCCCTTCGTCGCCGACCCCGCCCAGCGCTCCCAGGTCGTCGGCACGATCGACCTCGCCGACGGTATCGACGCCGTAGCCGTCTCCAAGGCGCTGCGCGCCAACGGCATCGTCGACACCGACTCGTACCGCAAGCTCGGTCGCAACCAGCTGCGCATCGCGATGTTCCCGGCCATCGAGCCGGACGACGTCGAGGCGCTCACCGCCTGCATCGACTACGTCGTCGAGCGCATCAACGGCTGATCGGACGGCAGTAAGGCTGAGCGGCGGCAACTCTCATCTCGGTGTAACGCGGTCCTGAAGTTTCCTTATAGATGTTCGCCTAGCTTCGCGATCATGCCGCGCATACTCAGGATGAGCTCGCTGCTCTCGACCGCCTCGGGCATGGCGTTGGTCATCGGCACCGCAGTACTGGTGACGGTGGCCCTCGCCATGGCCCTCGTCGGCCCGAGCCGCTCCGCAGACACGGCGCGGGGCACGTCGACGAGGTCGGTCAAGGTCGTCAGCGACCACGCCCCGGCGCCGGTGACGGTAACGACGTCGCGAGCGGTGACGGGGACGCGTGCGGCTGGCAATGCCGGCGGAAACGGGAGCGTCGAGCGCCGGTAGCCCGCGGCGCTGCACACCGGATCCGCGCTGGCAGGCGCCTCATCGGCGACGAGAGGAAAGAGCCGGACGGGGACCCTCAGTGGATGTGCTTGAGCAGCGTGCCGACGAGCACGAGGGCGAAGAGCGCCAGCAGGGTCGCGGTGACGATTCGGGTACGGATGCGCGGGTCCACCTCAACAGCATAGGCGCGCCCGCGGTGTGTTGATCGTGCCGGGCGGCTCCACCGGCCCGAAAACCCCCTCGGCCCCTCCTCGGCGAGCTGCCCCGGGGCCGTCAGCCATCGGCCGGCGACCTGCTCAGCGGCCGGTCAGCGGCCAGCGGCCGCGGCTGAGGTAGATGTTGGCCCGGCCCGCCGTCGCGGGCTTGACGGACTCGAACAGCTCCATCTCCTTGACCAGCCAGCGCGGGGTGCGGAAGGCGGCCATCCGATCGACGTAGGGCTGCAGGTCGGTCTGCGGCGGGGCCACCGCCGCCTCGGCGCCTTCGGGGAAGTCGTTGCGGACCCGGGCGAGGGTGACGTGCGGGCGGTAGGGGCGGTCGTCGATCTTGAGGCGGCAGCGGCGGGCGGCGGCGGCGACCGTCTCGGACAGGCGGCCCAGCCGGTCGCGGTCGCCCTGGACGCCCGCCCACAGGACGCGGGAGTCGAACTGGCCGCCGCCGGCCACGGACAGTTCCATGGGCGTGGCCCGGGACGCGGCCCGAGCCAGCCGCTCGGTGAGTTCGGGGAGCGTCTCCCGCGGCACGTCGCCGAGGAACGCGAGCGTGATGTGCCAGCTCTCGGGGTGGCGCCACCGCAGGTTCCCGTCCGTGTGCGGCAGCGTGCTCAACGCCGCGCGCAGTTCGAGTAGGACGGGCCGCGGCGGTACCACCGCGACGAAAAGGCGCATCGCGCACACCTCCCTAGGGAGCTGATTGATGAGTGTCAACTCATCATCATGCAGGGCGGGCGACCACTGCGATGTGCGGGCGGGCCAGCAGGCGGGTCCGGATCTGCCGATCGGTGGTCCTCGCCAGCCAGTATGCCGCGCCCAGCGCGGCCGCGGCGGTGAGCGCGCCGCACAGGGACTGGGTCCAGCGCACGCCGATCTGGCCCGCGAGCCAGCCGACGATCGGCGACCCGAGCGGCGTGCCGCCCATGAACACGAGTACGTACACGCCGGTCACCCGGCCGCGCAGTTCCGGCGCGACGGTGGTCTGCATGATCGCGTTGGCGGTGGTGGCGGTGGTCAGCCCGCAGGTTCCGGTGAGCGCGAGCAGCAGGGAGTAGGACACGATGTCCGGCATCACGGCCGCCGCGGCCTCGCCGATGCCGAACAGCAGGGCGCCGCCGACCACGAGGCGGATCCTGGCCTCGCCGCGGCGTGCGGCGAGCAGGGCGCCGAGCAGCGAGCCGACGGCCATGACCGCCGAGATCACGCCGTAGGCCGAGGCGCCGGCGTGGAAGACCTCTGTGGTGAAGAGCGGCAGCAGCACCGGGAAGTTGAGGCCGAAGGTGCCGAACACGGCGATGATGCACATGACGGCGAGCAGGTCGGGACGGGTGCGCAGGTAGCGGAAGGCCTCGCGCTGGCCGCCACCTCCGCGCCGGGCCCGCTTGTCGGAGTGCAGCGAGCGCTTGTCGATCATCGCGAGGCCGCTGACGACCGCGACGTACGAGACGGCGTTGATCAGGAACACCCAGCCGCTGCCGACGACCTCGGAGGCGAACGCGCCGATCATCAGCCCGGCGACGGCGGGGCCGAGCACGCGGGCCAGGTTGAAGTTGGCCGAGTTGAGCGCGACGGCGTTCTGCAGGTCCTCCGGGCCTACCATCTCGACCACGAAGCTCTGCCGGGCCGGGGTGTCGGCGGCGGTCACCGTGCCCAGCAGCAGCGCGAACGCGTAGATCTGCCACTCGGTGATGTGCCCGGTGACGGTCAGCACGCCGAGGATCGCGGCGAGCACGCCCATCGTGCTCTGGGTGAGCATCAGCATGGTCCGCTTCGGGAAGCGGTCGGCGAGCACTCCGCCCCAGACGGAGAACAGCAGGATCGGCAGGAACTGCAGGGCGGTGACGATGCCGAGGGCGGTGCCGCTGTGGGTGATCGTCAGAACGAGCCAGTCCTGGGCGATGCGCTGCATCCAGGTGCCGGTGTTGGACACGACCTGGCCGGCGGTGAACAGCCGGTAGTTGCGGTTCCGGAGGGAGCGGAACAGGCCGCCCCGGGAGCCGGA
>NZ_JAGSOH010000320.1 GCF_018139625.1 Actinospica acidithermotolerans
GGCTGGAACGGCGGCTGCTGGGGCGGCTGCGCGGCCTGCTGAGGCTCGGCCTGAGTCCGCGACTGGTGCGGTTGACGCTGCGGCAACTGGGGGCGCTGCTGCTGCGGCTGCTGAGCGGGCGTCGGCTGGAACTGCTGAGCCTGGTACGACGACGGCGACGGCTGCGGCGGTTCCGGCTGGTGCGACTGCGGCGTTTCCGGCTGATACAGCTGCCCCGACTGCGATTGCCACGACGGCTGCGGCTGCGGTGCTTCCTGCTGCGGTGACTGCGATTGCCACGGCTGCGCCTGCGACGGCTGCTGCGGTTGCGCGGGTGATTGCCGTGCCGGTTCGGGCTGCGGTGCCTGTGACTGCCACGGCTGCTGCTGTGATTGGGGCGACTGTGCCTGCTGCTGGGCAACCTTCAGCTGCGGTAGATCCGACTGCGGTGCCTGTGACTGCCACGGCTGCCGCGACTGCTGCTGCGACTGCGCGGACGGCTGCTGCTGCGCGGGCTGGGGCTGTCCCGGGTGCTGCAGGCCGCTGAGTGCGTCGGCGGTGCCCTGGGCGAAGGCGTCGAGGTCCGCGAGCACGGAGTCTGGATCGGCGGGCTTGGCGGCGCGCGGGGTGGGTGC
>NZ_JAGSOH010000321.1 GCF_018139625.1 Actinospica acidithermotolerans
GGGCGGTACGGGTCGGGGGTGCGGGCGGTGTACTTGCGTGGGCTGGCGGAGGTCTCGATGATCCTTCCGTCGGAGGCGAGGGTCTTCATCGCGTTCCCGACCGCTCCCCCGGAATGCCCGAGCTCCTTGGCGACCTCGGTCACGGTGTACTCGGTCCCGACGTGGTCGGCGAGGAATACCGCGACCTTGTCCTGCAGCTCCCCCGGCCGTGCAGGCCCCAGGCCGGCGAGGCTCCCACTGCTGCCCGGGATCACGGGCGTCGCCGTACTGTCCGGCTCGGGCTCGTCTTCCGCATCCTCCGGCTCGCCGTTGGGTTCCCGGTCCTCGCCCGGCGCCTCCTCGGGTGCCTCGGGCTCCGGTGCGGCGTCCTCGGGTGCGCCGGTTGGCGGTGCGCTGCCCTCGGAGACGGGGTCGGGGTCGGTTGTCGGTTGCGGGTCTTCGGGTTCGGGTTCGGTGTTGGTGGCTGTCTCTGCCGGTTCGCTGAGGGCGTGGGCGCGGAGGGCGTCGAGGGCGTGGTTCCAGGCTTCGTGCTGCTCGGGGGTCAGGTCGGAGCCTAGGCGGGCGTGGGCGAACAGGTGGGCGAGGTTCGGGGCGTCGTCGAGGAGGGTCATGG
>NZ_JAGSOH010000322.1 GCF_018139625.1 Actinospica acidithermotolerans
AGTATACGCTTCATTATCTGATGCCATTAGTATACGCACACTATTTATTTATGGCGTGATATTAATCATTATCGGATCAATTATTGGTTACATTTTCCAACATCAATTCGCATTACTTTTAGTTGGACGTATTATTCAAACTGCAGGTTTAGCTGCTGCAGAGACATTATATGTGATATATGTTGCAAAGTATCTTTCTAAAGAGGACCAGAAGACTTACCTTGGCTTAAGTACGAGCAGTTATTCCTTGTCATTAGTTATCGGTACATTATCAGGTGGATTTATTTCTACGTATTTACACTGGACAAATATGTTTTTAATTGCATTAATCGTAGTATTTACGTTGCCATTCCTATTTAAATTATTACCAAAAGAAAATAATACAAATAAAGCTCATTTAGATTTTGTTGGCTTAATTCTAGTGGCAACTATCGCTACAACAGTCATGCTGTTTATTACGAACTTTAATTGGTTATATATGATTGGTGCCTTAATTGCGATTATCGTTTTTGCGCTATATATTAAAAATGCTCAACGTCCATTAGTAAACAAATCATTTTTCCAAAATAAACGTTATGCTTCATTTTTATTTATAGTATTTGTAA
>NZ_JAGSOH010000323.1 GCF_018139625.1 Actinospica acidithermotolerans
CCACCGCACCGCACCGCACCGGGACACGCGACACGAGACAACCGGTATCGACCGATCCAGGCACGGCAGAGGAGGCGAAATCCCACACCGGAACCCGCCGGAACCCGGATCGCAAGCGGGACACGAGGCGGAATATCGCACCCGAACCCGGGACCGCCCGGGACGAGGCGGAATATCGCCCCCCCCAAGCCCGCCGGACCCCGGACAGTGAACCGGACGCGAGGCGGAATCTCGCACCGGAACAAGCCGGACCCCGACGGCCCTGAGCGGGACGCGGGCGGGATTTCGCATCGGAACACCGCCGGACCCCGGACAGTGAACTGGACGCGAGGCGGAATTTCGCACCGGAACCAGCCGGACCTCAATGGCCCTGCGCGGGAAGCGAGGCGGCCTTTCGCACCGGAACCCGCCGGACCCCGGGGCCGCGAGCGGGCCGCGGGGTGCAATTTCGCATCGGGACAGCGGGCAGTGAGCACACCGGCCCCGGCCGGGTCGAGCGCGACGCGCGCACTCCCGCCGAGGTCGTGGTGCTCTCCTCGCCTGGCAGGCGCAGCCCTACCAGGGTTCTGCCGGGGGTGCACGCGGCGCAGCGGAAACC
>NZ_JAGSOH010000324.1 GCF_018139625.1 Actinospica acidithermotolerans
ACTTCTTCCGTAGCTCGCCGCCCCCAGACGCTTTCCGTAGTCGCGCCGCCCCCAGACACCTCTCCCTCCTCCTTAATCGCCGTCCTGCCAATCGTCCTCGTCGCCGCCGTTCTTCGGCTTGGGCTGCACGTACGGCGCCGTCATTCCCGCGTGGCGCGAGCCGTTGTGCGCATGATCGGCGTGGCTCCACCGATGAATGTGCGGCCGCGAGATCTTCACGCCGCTGCCGTGCCCGTTCACCCGCACGCCGTGCTTGCGCACTCCCCCGATCAGCCGCTTCGTCCGCCCACGCAGCGCCGCCGGCGCTCGTTCGCCGTCGTTGCCGTCGGCCGCGTCCCCGTCACCGTCCGACTTCGCACGGTTCTTCACCTTGCGTGCCGCCGCCCCCGCAACCGACGACCCGGCACTCCCGGCCTTGTGCACCGCCGACGTCGCCCCGCTGCGCACCCGGGGGTCGTGCACCACCGCGGACGCCGTCGCCATCGACCGATCGTAAAGCCCTCGTCCGGCGCGGCTGCCCACCAACAATCCCACAGCCAGTCCCGCCGCGAACCCCAGCTTCGCGCTCACCTGCGCCTCCTCGGATC
>NZ_JAGSOH010000325.1 GCF_018139625.1 Actinospica acidithermotolerans
CGGCGGTGGTGTTGGTTGGTGCGTTTTTTCGCTGCGCCGCTTGTGCCCCCGCCGGAACCCTGGTTGGGCTGCGCCTGCCAGGCGAGGAGAGCACCACGACCTCGGCGGAGGTGTGTGCGTGTGTGTGCGCGCCGTTCGGCCTGGCGTGGCGCGCCGGTCGGCGCAGTCCGCTGTCTCGATGCGAAATTTCACTTGGTCGCGAGTATGAGCGGCGCGGCTTTGGTGGGTGTGTGCGGGCCGCTTGTCCTGGTCGGGCGTGGTCTGGTGTTGTCGTGGGTCGTTGGCTCGATGTGAAATTTCACCTCGTTGTGAGTATGAGCGGCGCGGCTTTGGTGGGTGTGTGTGCGTGTCGCTTGTCCTGGTCGGGCGTGGTCTGGTGTTGTCGTGGTTCGCTGGGCCGATGGGGAATTTCACTTCGCGTCGAGGGGAACACTGCTAGCTCGGCGGGATTGTGCGCATGGTGCTCGTCTGTCAGGGTTCCGCGTGCTTGTGGTTCGTCGGCTCGATGCGGGATTTCGCCTCGCAGCCTCTTGCCGCGCCCACTGGAGGGGGAGTGTGGGGTGTGTTGTTGGCGCTTGGGGTC
>NZ_JAGSOH010000326.1 GCF_018139625.1 Actinospica acidithermotolerans
TAATTAGAGTGGCAAATAACCTGCTTGTATCTCAGTAAAGCTGCAGCTGCGAAAGTAGTCTTGCCTTGCCCGCTAACAGACATCATAAAGTAGCCTTTAGCCGAAGGTTTCCAGTCAGCAGGCATTGGTAGACCATTGGTTCCGGTGGTGGCAATTGCGTGCCTCCTCTGCCGGTCCATCGCAGTCAAAGGGTGGCGCGCTACATAAGTGTCGCGGGCCATCTTGGCCAGGGTGAAGCCAGCCTTTTGATATTCTGGGAAAGGGTAGACGATGTCGTTGATGGTGGACAGCTCCATCAGTCTAACGACCTCACTACTCCTGCGTAGCGTTGCCGATGGCTTCGCTGGGTAGTGCGCGAGGTTAGTCAAAAAGTCACTTTTGCTTTGCTCCAGAGGCGGCATTGCCTCAATGAACGGATTGCCTGCAAAGCGAGAAACTCCTGTATCGTGATACACCGCAGGGAATATCTCAACATCCTTCATCGCTTGCTCCTGTTTAGCTTCACTAGTTCTACCAATCGAGCCTTCTCCTCACGCTCTACTTCGCTCCAGCTTTTCCCAACGGACGCAG
>NZ_JAGSOH010000327.1 GCF_018139625.1 Actinospica acidithermotolerans
TCGACTGGCGCCTGATCGCCGACACCGGCGACGCCGACGACGCGCTCGCCGAGTTCATCGCGCGCCTCGCCGACCTGGAGCAGATCGGCGCCCCCGGCGGCCGCGCGTCGTACAGCCAGGTCGGGTTCAGCATCGTGGCGCGGATCATCGAGAAGGTCACCGGCCTGACCTTCGAGCGCGCCGTCCAGACTCTCGTCCTCGAACCACTCGAACTCCGCAACACCTTCTACGAGCTCCGAGAGGTCAAGTCCCGCACCGCCGCGTTCGGCCACAACGCCGACGAGAACGGTCAGCTGATCGT
>NZ_JAGSOH010000328.1 GCF_018139625.1 Actinospica acidithermotolerans
CTCGTGCAGCGCCCCGACTCGTCCGTCGACCCGGATGTGCGGGACGAATCCGGCCTCCTCACGGCGCGAGGAAGGCCCGAGGATGACGTTGTCCCGGTGCAGCCCGGCCAACTCCCCCCACCGCATCCCCGTATACGCCGTTGTCACCACCATCACCCCATGCTGCCCACCACCCGCTCGCCCGGGCGATCAGAGACCGCCCGGAGCTTCACCGCCGGATTGAACCCCATCAGCCCTTCGCGCACCGACTCCGCCAAGATCCCCGAGAGTAGCGCGACGATCGAGCACACCGACGACCCGCGCAACCCCTGTCCAGCCAGCGAAAGCGCCCACGCCCGGATCTCCACCCGGCTGATCTCCGACAGCCGATTCCGTCCGAACCGAGGCAGGATATAGATCCGCAGATGCGACTCGTACCTCGCCCACGTCGTCCCCCGCACATTCAAACCGAGCCGCCACGCCGCCACCCACACCTCCAACGACGGATCCGAACCCGGCAACGGACGCACCAACCCCTCCCACACCGCACGAGACCGCGC
>NZ_JAGSOH010000329.1 GCF_018139625.1 Actinospica acidithermotolerans
CGGACAGGTAACCGGTGAGCGGGCCGTTGGACCGGTGGACCGAGGGATCGCGCGCGCAACCGCCCTGCGGCCCAAGCGAGCGGACCAGCGGGCCTGGCGGACCGAGGGATGGACCGGTGGACCGGCAGGCCGAGGGCCGGCGGACTGGCAGACCGAGGCCGGTGGACTGGCAGGCCGAGGGACCGCGCGCGCAATTGCCCGCGGCGCAAGCGGGCGGAGCGACGGACCTGGCGGACCGGCGGCCTGAGGGATCGCGCGCGCAGCCGCCCCGCGGCGCAAGCGGGCGGACCAGCGGACCCGGCGGACCCGGCGGACCGAGGGACCGGCGGACCGCGGACCGCGGACCGCCGGGAACAGGCAGGAATGAACCCGGCGCGACCGGGTAGCCCGACACAATGGACGCGATCAGCAGTAGGACGCTGCCCGGATCCACGCCCGGATCCACCCCAGGATCCACGCCCGGATCCACGCAGCCCTCGCACGAGCCGCGCGACCCGCAGCCGCTGCCGACCTGAAACCTGGAGACCTCATCTTCACC
>NZ_JAGSOH010000032.1 GCF_018139625.1 Actinospica acidithermotolerans
GCGGTGGCGCTGGGGGCCGCGGTGCTCGCGGCGGTGGCGTTCGCGGTTCGGCGGGGGCGGGCGCTGGCCGACGCTTGGAGGCACGCCCAATCGCTGCCGGGGCACGGCGAGCTCGTGGTGACCGGGGACGCGGCGGCGGACGCGTATGCGGTGCCGGGGTGGCCCGGGCGGATCGTCGTGTCGGAGGGGATGCTCGGCGCGCTCGACGATCGTGGGCGGGCCGCGTTGCTCGCGCACGAACGTGCGCACCTGAAGAACCACCATCACTGGTTCACGGCGGTTGCGCGCCTGTCGGCTGCGGCGAATCCACTGGTCAGGCCCCTTGCGTCGGCAGTTGAGTACGCCGTCGAGCGTTGGGCGGACGAGGCGGCCGCTGCGGAGGTCGGCGATCGGCAGCTCGTGGCGCGAGCGATCGCCAGCGCAGCGATGGCGGCGAAGGCCACCCGCGCCGCATCCGCAATGGGCGGCGCCCTCGGGGCCCTCGGCTCGGGAATCTGCGCGAGGGCGAGCGGGCGTGGGCAGATCGCGCAGTTCAGCGTCGGAGGACGGCGGCCGTTCGCCTGGTTGGCGGGCCGCGATCAGCGGCTCGCCGGCGCTGGGCCGGTTCCCCGGCGAGTGGCGGCATTGCTCGCACCGGCGCCCACGTCGCGCGGCGGTCTGGCCACGCTCGCGGCAAGCCTCCTGTTCCTCGGGGCCGTGACCGTCTGCGCCCTGGTGGCAGCCGACCACCTGCAGGATCTTCTCTCTTTCGCCCACGCGACCGTAGACCGGGGCTAGACCGGGACTAGACCGAGTTCTGGGCCTGGGCTGGTCCGCGGCCGCGCACGCGGAGGTCGACCCGGGCTGGGGCACACCGTTTCTCTCCAGCTTCTCCCCAGCCGGGCGTCGCCGTTGAAGCACGCAATCCTCTACACTGCTGTAAAAGTTCTACAGCGGCGTAGATTTGATCTCGAACCGGCCGGAGGGCCCACTCCATGCACTATCTGGCGTTCGACCCGCTCAGCGCGAACGGCTATCTCTCCAGCCTCGGCGCGTTCGGGGTGTTCCTTGTGCTCTTCGCCGAGACGGGGCTGCTTGTCGGGTTCTTCCTGCCGGGGGATTCGCTGCTGTTCACGGCCGGATTGCTGTGCACGACGTCGGCGGGCGGGAGCAGTGTGCATCTGAGCCTCGCGGCGGTGATCCCGGCGGCGATCGCGGGGGCGCTGCTCGGGGCGCAGGTCGGGTATGTGATCGGGAAGCGGGGCGGGCGGCCGTTGCTCGCGCGGAGTGAGAACAAGCATCTGCAGCGCGGGATCGAGCGAGCCGAGGAGATCCTGGAGCGCTACGGGCAGGGCAAGGCGATTGTGCTGGCTCGCTTCATTCCGGTCGTGCGCACGGTGCTCAACCCGCTCGCGGGCATCCTCGAGGTGCCCACGCGCACGTTCGTGCTCTGGCAGTCGATCGGCGGCGTGGTCTGGGTCGTCGGCGTCACACTCGCCGGGTACGCGCTCGGCTCCAGCATTCCGAACATCGACAAGTATCTGCTGCCGATCATCGCGGTCATCGTCGTCATCTCGCTGATTCCGCTGGCGTTGGAGCTGCGCCGCTCCCGCCGCAGCAGCGAGGGATAGCCGGCGAGGCGGGCGCGGCGGCGCGGTCAGGCCGGGTCAGGCCGGGTCAGGGGTGCCGCTCAGCCGAGGGCGGCGAGGATGTCGGCTACGACGTCGTCGGGGGTGGAGTCGGCGGTGATCGGGACGTCCAGCACGTGCTCGTCGGGGTCGGGCGCTTCCAGGTCACGGTACTGACTCGCCAGCAGGTCGGCTGGGAAGAAGTGGCCTGCGCGCCTGGCCAGCCGGGCGCCGACGAGGTCGGCCGGGGCGTCCAGGAACACGAAGCGGACGTTCGGCCGGCCCGTGCGGAGCTCGTCGCGGTAGGCGCGCTTGAGTGCGGAGCACGTGACCACCGCGGGGTGCTCTTCGGCGGTCGCCTCGTCGATGAAGGCGCCGATGGCCCTGAGCCAGGGCTCGCGGTCGGCGTCGGTGAGGGGCAGGCCGGAGGCCATCTTGGCGACGTTGGCGGGCGGGTGGAAGGCGTCGGCCTCGGCGTACACCCAGTCGAGGCGCTTCGCGAGAAGGGTGCCTATCGTCGTCTTGCCGCTGCCGGACACGCCGCACACGAGCAGCACCGGGACCTGGTTCGCCATCATGATCTGAAAAAATACGCCATCGGCGGCTGCCCGGTCTCCCGGCGGAATGCGGCGACGAGGGCGCTGGCCGACTCATACCCGACCCGCCTGGCCACACGGTCGACGGCCGCTCCTGCCACGGTGCTGACCCGGCTTCAGATGCTCGGGTTCGCGCAGATCACGGTGGTCCTGGACGAGAAGCTCAAGTTCACCGCCAGGAAGGCGGCCGCGAAGGTGGCCCCGCGAAATGCGGTTGCGGGACGAGGCGCCGAGGATCTAGCCTCGTCGCAACGCGCTGACGGAGACGAGTAGCCGCACCGGTTCAGGCAGTAGGAGAGAGCCGCCCCCAGGCTGAGAGGGCCCGGCACTGCCTCGGTCGGCGAAGACCCTCCCGAGTGCGGGGAGGAACGGAGCCGCCGTGCCGCGCGGCTCCCCATGCCCCGCCGGCCGGCCCCCGTCATCGGGCCGATTTCGAGGCCGCCGCCGTCGTACGGCAGCGGCGGCGAAGGTGCGGTGGTACCGCGAGTCCCCTTCTCGCCCGCACCCCCAAGGGATCACCACACATGTGAAGGCACTGTGATGATCTCCATCCCATCCACCGGCTCCGCGGAGCGGGTCCTGATCAGCGAACTGCCCGCGTGCGCGGACCGGCCGGTGTCCGTCGAGGGCTGGCTGCACCGGCGGCGCACGCTGAAGACGGTCACCTTTCTCGTCCTGCGCGACCGGACCGGTCTCGTCCAGGCCGTGCTGCGCGAGCCGCATGCGAGCGCCCTCGAGCATCTGACCGAGGAGAGCGTGCTGCGGGTCAGCGGGATCGTTAAGGCGAACAGGCAGGCTCCGGGCGGAATCGAACTGATCGAGCCGCACGTGGCCGTGCTCTCCGGCAGCACCGAGCCGGCCCCGTTCGACCTGTATCGGCCGACCGTTCCCGCGACGCTGCCGACGATCCTCGACCACTCCCCGGTCACCCTGCGGCATCCGCGACTTCGTGCGCCGCACGTGATCGCGGCCGCCTCCGTGGCCGGCTATCGGGCGGCGTTGGACGGGCTCGGGTTCACCGAGATCCACACGCCGAAGATCGTCGGGTCATCGACCGAGTCCGGCGCGAACGTCTTCGAGGTCGACTACTTCGGCACGCGCGCATACCTGGCGCAGTCCCCGCAGTTCTTCAAGCAGATGATGGTCGGCGTCTTCGAACGCGTCTACGAGACCGGCCCGGTCTTCCGCGCGGAGCCGAGTGACACGGCGCGTCACCTGGCGCAATACACGTCGCTGGACGCCGAATTGGGGTTCATCGACGACCACCGCGACGTGATGGAGGTGCTGCGCGAGGCCGTGGACGGCATGCTCTCCGCGGTCCGCGAGCGGGCGCAGGAGGAGTGCGAACTGCTCGGAGCGCGGCTGCCCGAGGTTCCAGCGCGGATCCCGGAGATCCATTTCGCGCAGGCGCAGGAGCTGCTGGCCGCGCACACGGCGCAGGACCCGCGCGGCGAGCCCGACCTCGCTCCGGCGCACGAGCGCTGGCTGTGCGAGTGGGCGGCGCGCGAGCACGGCAGCGAGTTCCTGTTCGTGACCGGCTACCCGATGCGCAAGCGGCCGTTCTACACGCACGCGGAGCCGGGCCGGCCCGAGTACTCGAACAGCTTCGACCTGCTGTTCCGCGGGCTGGAGATCGTCACCGGCGGGCAGCGGCTGCACAAGTACGAGGACTACGTCGCGGCGCTCGCGGAGCGCGGCGAGGGCGTCGAGGCGTACGAAGGCTACCTGCAGGCGTTCCGGCGCGGGATGCCGCCGCACGGCGGGTTCGCTATGGGGCTCGAACGCTGGGTGGCTCGGTTGGTCGGCGCGGAGAACGTTCGGCTCGCGACGCTCTTCCCGCGCGACATCACGCGGCTGAGCCCCTGACGGGGGATGAGCTCGAAGGGGTAAGGGAGCTGCCTCGAACGGGGCGGCTCCCCCTCGCCGCGTGCCGGATCTGCGTCGGGACCGGCGCGAGGCCGAAGTGGTCGGGGTCCGCGGCCGACCAGTTTGCGGCCGCCCAGTTTGCGGCCGCCGAGTCCGCGGCCGGCGCGCGGCGGCGACCCTGGCCGCCTGGAAGCGGTGGACGCGGAGCGACCAGGCCAAATCGTTACCTCACGGACTTCTCATGAATTCTGGACACTACATTATGTACTGGTATAGTCACTCGGGCCTGACCTCCGGACATAGGGTGAATATCTGAACTCGCTGTGCTTGGGAGGCTGATCCGCCTTGTCCCGCATCGAGGACCGAACGCTGCACCGGATCATCCGGTACGGGATCTGCCTCACAGCGCTCCTGCTCGCAGGGGCGCTCTCCTCGTCCGCCCGCCTGGCGACCTGGCCGGCCGCGGCGCTCCTCGCGCTGTCCGCGGTCTGCGTGGGCCCGGCGGTGAACCGCTCCGCCCGGCGCCGCGCGTGGTGGACCACGGCCGTCCTGCTGGCGGTCAACGCCGCGTGGATCATCACCGCGGTCGTCAATCACGGACATTCCGTCTATAACGGATCATTCGCCACCGGAAAGGTCATCCTGGCCTATCTGGTGACGGGGATCGCGGTGATGCTGACGATCACCGGGCGGATCCGCCGCTCGACCTGGCTCGGCGAGGTGGACCTGCTGGTCCTGCTCGTCACGCTCACGGCGCTGATCTGGACGCAGCTCGTCCTGCTGCTCACCCATGACTCGGCGAACACCGGCTCGTGGATCGCGATCATGGCCGCGTACGCGGCGGTCGACGTGATCGTGCTGGCCGCGCTGCGCCGGGAGCTGCGCCGCGAGCTGCCCGCCCCGCTGCGCGTCTGGGCGCTCGTGGCCGGCGCGCAGATGATGCTGCTGGCGGTGATCGGGTTCCTGATCACGCACCACGGCGGCGTCCACCTGCCGGACTACTGGTCCACGGCGATGCGCCTGATCTGGCTGACCGGCCTGGGACTGGTCGGCGGCTTCGCGATCATCCCCGCCCCGGCCGCCGCCGAGCCGAGCCGGGACGCGGCGCCCGCGGCGTGGTCCGCGACCTTCACCTCGGCCCCGATCGCCCGGCCGACGGCCGCGACCGCGACGCTGCTGTTCGTCGTGCTGCTCGGGCCGCCGCTGGAGATCGCCGAGCCCGACATCGCGGGCTTCGTGATGCTGCTGCTGATCGTCGTGGTCGCGCTGCTGCTGCGCGACGCGCGGCGCCGCGCGAAGACCGACGAGACGATCCGCGAGATCGCCGTCGCGCTGGCCGGGGCTCCGGACACGGCGCACGTGCTGGCGTCCACGATGTCGGCCGTCGCGGCGTGCCCGGCGACGCGGCGGCACGGCGGGATCGTGGTGTGCGCGAACGGCCCCGAGGGTCCGGCCGCCACGGCCACGCTGGCGGCGGACCAGGCGGCCGCCGAACGCGCCACGGACGACGCGCGGCCGGTCGCGCGGATCGGCCGGGTGCTCGCCGGGCGCCCGCACATCACCGTCGTCCCGCCGGGCCAGCCCTCTGACATGGCCCAGCTGGCGATCGGCGTGGTGGGCGAGGTCTCCGCGCTCGGTGCCGGCCGCGCGCCGCTGGAGCTGCTCGCCGCGCAGGCGAGCCACGCCCTCGACCGGGTCCGGCTGACCGCCGAGCGCTCCCGCCGGGCCGGCGAGGCGCAGTTCCAGACGCTGGTGCGCAACGCCGCGGACGTGATCATGATCGTCACCGGCAGCGGGGCGGTGCGCTTCGCCAGCACCTCGGCGCGCGAGCTATTCGGTGAGTTCGACCCCTCGCGGGCCTGGGCCGAGGACGTGTTCGGCGAGGTCAACGCGCGGGCCGTGCGGCACCGCTTCACACTCCCCTACGACGAGTCCGACGAGCAGGTCCCCGAGTACTGGACCGTCGAGCGCGGCAAGGACGCACTGGAGCTCGAGGTGCGGTTCGCGGACCTGCGCCAGGATCCGACCGTGCGCGGCATCGTGCTGACCATAAGGGACGTCACCGAGCAGAAGCGGCTGCAGCGGGAGCTGGAGTACCTCGCGTTCCACGACTCACTCACCGACATCGGCAACAGCCACCGCTTCGTCGCGCAGCTCGACGCGGCGCTCGCGCAGCCGCGCTCCTCGGCGCCCGGTTCGGCCCCGGTCGTGGCGATGCTGCAGATCAACAACCTCTGGGACATCAACAACCTGCGCGGCCTGGACATACTGAACAAGGTGACGGTCGCGGTGGCCCGGCGGCTCGAGGCGCTGACCGGCGCTCCCGCCCGGATCACCGGGGCCGTGTTCGGCGCGCTCGTGGTGCCCGACGAGTGCGGCTGCCACGACGCCGAGTCGCTGGCCAGGCGCCTGCAGATGGAGCTGTCGCGGCCGATCGAGATGGACGCCGACCTGGTCACGCCCGAGGTGATCGTCGGCACGGTGCCGCTGGTCGCGATCGGCAGCGCGCACGACGCGATCAGCCGGGCCGGGCTGGCGATGGCCGAGGCGAAGAACGACCTCCGGCGGCCCTGGCGCGCCTATCAGCAGTCGATGTCGGAGCGGGCCGTGAGCCGGTTCGCGCTGCGCAACGACCTGTCGACCGCGCTCGCCGGGAACGCGCTGAGCCTGCACTACCAGCCGGTCGTCGACATGAAGACGGGCGGCGTGGTCGCGTTCGAGGCGCTCTCGCGCTGGCAGCACCCGCTGCAGGGCGCGATCCCGCCGGACTCCTTCGTGCCGCTGGCCGAGGAGACGGGCCTGATCGTGCCGCTCGGACGCTGGGCGCTGCGGCAGGCGGTCGCCGACTTCGAGCACCTGCGGCAGCTGGCCACGCCGCCGTGCCGCTTGCTGCGGGTCGCGGTGAACGTATCGGCGCTGCAGCTCGCGGAGCCGGACTTCACGGCTGACGTCGCGGCCGTGCTGGAGTCGAGCGGGATGGCGCCCGCGTCGCTGTGCCTGGAGATCACGGAGAGCTCGGTGATCGACGGCACCGGCCGGACGCTGGAGGCGCTGCGCGATCTGAAGTCGATGGGCGTCTCCCTCGCGATCGACGACTTCGGCACCGGGCACTCGGCGCTCAGCTACCTGCCGGACATGCCGTTCGACGTGCTGAAGGTGGACAAATCGTTCATCGACACGATCAACACGTCCACGGCGCGGGCCGAGATCGTGCGGGGCATCGTCGGCATGGCGGCCGCCGTGGGCATGCGCGTGGTGGCCGAGGGCATCGAGACGCGCGAGCAGGCGCAACTGCTCAGGGAAGCGTCGTGCCACTACGGCCAGGGCTATCTGTACTCGAAGCCGCTGCCGCTGGCGAAGGCCGTCAGCGAGTTCGGTCCGGCGCAGGAGCCCAAGCCGCCGCAAGCGCGCGCGAACAACGGCCACCACGTGAAGCGGCCGAGCGTCGGCCTCGCGTAGACGGTGACCGGCGGACGGTAGACGGGCGGCCGGTAGACGGCTGTCGTCCGATCAGGCGTCGAAGTCGATCCGCCCGGAGCCCGTGGCCGGTCAGTTCACCTTGGCAAGCTGGTCGCTATCACGAGCCTCCGGCAGGAGCACGGACTCGCGTCCGTGCCGGCGCTCGACGAAGGTGGCGGCGACGGCCAGGCCGAGGCCGATGACGACGAGGATCCCGGCGACGAAGTTGGGCGAGCTGTATCCGTAGCCTGCGGAGATGGCCAGGCCCGCCAGGTACGCGCCGAGGGAGTTGGCGATGTTGAAGGCCGCCTGGATCGAGGCGGCGGCCAGGTTCGGGGCGCCGCCGGCGAGCGCGATGATGCGGCCCTGCATCGTGGGCAGGCCCGCGAGCGACGTGAGCGGGAACAGGAAGATGGCGATGGCCGCCGTGACGCGGTTGTGGTCGGCGCCGAGGAAGGCGAACGCGACGACGATCTCCGCCACCAGCGAGAGCAGCAGGGTCCGGGTCGGGAACCGGTCGGCTATTCGGGCGCCGGCCAGGTTGCCGACCGTCATGCCGAGGCCGAACAGGACGAGCAGCCAGGTGATGCTGGAGTCCGCGTATCCCGTCACGTTCGTCATCATCGGCGTGATGTAGCTGAAGGTGGCGAACAGCCCGCCGCCGCCGAGCATCGCGATGCCGAGGACGAGCCAGACCTCCGCCTTCGCGAAGGCCCGCAGCTCGTGCACGATCGAGACCTCGTGCTCCGGGTCGGCCGGGGCCGCGTCGCCGGGCACTGCGACGGCGATGGCGGCGACGGCCAGCAGGCCGATCACGCCGACGATCGCGTAGACCGCGCGCCAGCCGGTGTGCTGGCCCAGGATCGTGGTCAGCGGCACGCCGACGATGTTCGCGACGGTGAGCCCGGCGAACATCACGGCCATCGCGCTGTTCTTGCGATTCTTCTCGACGAGTGACCCGGCGACGACCGCGCCAGCGCCGAAGAACGCGCCGTGCGGCAGGCCTGAGACGAAGCGGCCGAGCATCACCAGGCCGAAGGTCGGGGCGGCGGCGGAGAGCAGGTTGCCCGCCGCGAACCAGCTCATCAGCACCAGCAGCACGGTCTTGCGCCGGAAGCGCACCGACGCGGCGGTCAGCAGCGGGGCGCCGACCACCACGCCGAGCGCGTAGACCGAGATCAGCTGCCCGGCCCGCGGGATCGAGACGGACAGGTCGGAGGCCACCTGCGGCAGGAGGCCCATCATGACGAATTCGCCGGTGCCGATGGCGAATCCGCCGACGGCGAGGGCGAGCAGGGCACGGCGGACGTCGCCGGTGAGCATTGCGCTGGCCAACTTTCCGTGAGGACGGCAGTTTCAGGTGAGAGTCGGCGACAGCGCTGTCACCCTCCGGAACAGCGCGAACGGCGAGCCCGGCTATTCCCGCTGTGGACTTAACGTCTCTGATTTCAAGCGGCGGCGAAGGCGGCCCTCTACGCGGCGTCGAGGCGGCCGAGCTCCTCGGCGCCGAGCGTGAGCGACGCGGCGGCGACCGAGTCGCGGATCGTCTCGGGCCGCGAGGAGCCGGGGATCGGGACGACGGCCGGCGCCTTGGCCAGCATCCAGGCAAGGCAGACCTGCTGCGGGCTCACCCCGTGCGCGGCTCCGATCTCCGCGTACACGGCGAAACGGTCGCCGAGGCCGGCGGCGCGGGAGATGCCGCCGAGCGGGCTCCAGGGCAGGAAGGCGAGGCCGAGCTCGTTGCACAGCTCGAGTTCCGGCTCGCTGGAGCGGAACGCGGGCGAGAACTGGTTCTGCACGCTGACCAGGTCCTCGCCGAGGATCTCGCGCGCCTGCCTGATCTGCGCCGGGTTCGCGTTGGAGATGCCGGCGCGCACGATCTTGCCCTCGTCGAGCAGTTCGCGCAGCGCGCCGACGGAGTCGGCGAACGGCACGCGCGGGTCGGGCCGGTGGAACTGGTAGAGCCCGATCGCCTCGACGCCGAGGCGCTTGAGCGAGGCCTCGCAGGCCTGCTTGACGTACGCCGGGTCGCCGTTCTGGGTCCAGGAGCCGTCGCCCGGGCGCAGGTGGCCGCCCTTGGTGGCGATCAGCACGCCCGAGGTGTCGCCGCCGTAGCTCGCGAGGGCGCCGGCGATCAGGCTCTCGTTGTGCCCGACCTCGTTGGCGTCGCGGTGGTACGAGTCCGCGGTGTCGATCAGCGTGACGCCCGCGTCGAGCGCCGCGTGGATCGTGGCCACGGACCGCTGCTCGTCCGGCCGCCCCTCGATCGACATCGGCATGCCGCCGAGCCCGATCGCGCTGACTTCCCGGTCACCGATCCAGCGAGTCTGCATGATGGGTTGACTCCTCCAAGGTCGTACGAATTCCCTCATCAAGACTCGCGGTTCGGGGATTAGTCTGTCCAACAGAAAATAATGATCCCACTGAGCACTCGCACTGATAGGTCCGTGAACCGTGGAACTGAGGCAGCTCGAGCACTTCGTCGCCGTGGCGCAGGAGTGCCACTTCACCCGTGCGGCGCAGCGTCTGCACATCGCCCAATCGGGTCTCTCGGCCTCGATCCGATCGCTCGAGAAGGAGCTGGGAGCCACGCTGTTCCTGCGCAGCACGCGGCAGGTGCAGCTCACGGCCGCGGGCCAGGCGCTGCTCGTCGAGGCGCTGCGCGCGCTGTCGGCGAGCAGCGCGGCGAAGGAGGCCGTCGCCGCGGTCCAGGGGCTGCTGCGCGGCTCGCTCTCGATCGGCTCGCTCCAGTGCCTGCACGCCGTCCACCTGCCGACGCTGCTCACCGGCTTCCTCAGCGACCACCCGGGCCTCGAGATCCGGCTGCGCCAGGGCGGCTCCGAGGAACTGATCGAGCACGTGCGCACCGGACGCCTGGACATCGCCTTCGTCTCGCGGCCCGCGCGCGACCCCGAGAACGTGCTCGTCAGCGCCCTCGACAGCGAGAACCTCGTCCTGGCCTGCGCGCCCGGGCACCCGGCCGCCGCGAAGCCGCGGGCCAAGCTGCAGGACCTGATGGACGAGCAGTTCGTCGACTTCCCGCCCACCTGGGGCACGCGCGACCTCGCGGACCGGGTGCTCTCGGCGGCGGGCGTCGAGCGGCGGGTCTCGCTGGAGGTCACGGACGTGCACTCGCTGCTCGACCTCGTCGCCTGCGCCCTCGGCGTCGCACTCGTCCCGAGCTCGTTCTCCGTCAAGAACAGCCGGGTGCGCTTCATCCCCCTCGACGGCGAAGTCCCTGCGTGGGAGACGGTCAGCGTCACCGCCGACCCGCCGAGCCCGGCCGCCGCGGCGCTTCTGGTGCAAGTGCACGCCGCGCAGGTGAAATGATGGGGACGTGCCCGAGGGAGACACGGTCTATCAGACGGCGGCGCGCCTCGACGATGCGCTGGCAGGACGCGAACTGACGCGCAGTGACCTGCGGGTGCCGAGGCTCGCGACGGTCGACCTCACCGGCGACGTCGTCGAAACCGTCCAGTCGCGCGGAAAGCACCTGCTGATGCGGCTGGACAACGGCTGGACCCTGCACTCGCACCTGCGGATGGAGGGCTCCTGGCGCATCTTCGAGGCCGGCGAGCCGTGGCGCGGCGGGCCCTCCCACCAGATCCGCGCCATCCTCGGCACCGCCGCCCGAACGGCCGTCGGATACCGCCTCCAGGTCCTCGAAATGCTGCGGACGGCGGAGGAGCACCGCGCCATCGGCCACCTCGGACCCGACCTGCTCGACCCCGCCTGGAGCGGCCCGCTCGCCGACGAGGCGGTCCACCGGCTGCGGGCGGCCCCGGAGCGCCCGGTCGGCGAGGCGCTGCTCGACCAGCGCAACCTGGCCGGGATAGGGAACGTCTACAAGTCAGAGCTCTGCTTCCTCAGCGGCGTCACCCCGTGGACCCGGGTCGCCGAGGTCCCCGACTTGGCGCGCCTGGTCGACCGCGCCCACCGCCTCCTCGTCGCCAACCGCGACCGCCCGATGCGCATCACCACCGGCGAGACCCGCCCCGGCCGCAACCTCTGGGTCTACGGCCGCAAGCGCGGCGAGTGCCTGCGCTGCGGCACCCCCGTCCGCTCCGCCGACCAGGGCCCGGCCGGCGAGAAGCGCGTCACGTACTGGTGCCCGCGCTGCCAGCAGGGCCCGGGACCGGCTTAGCCCGCGGCTCCGCGCGTCGTCCGACGGCGGGTCAGCGGCGTCACGCATCGCCCGACGGCGGGTCCGCGGCGTCACGCATCGCCCGACGGCGGTTCGGCGGCTCCGCGCGTCGTCCGACGGCGGGTCCGCGGGGCGCGCCTACGCCTGCGTCTTGCGGATCTGCTGCTTCTGCCGCTTGCCGAGGGCGGCCTGCGAGAGGTCCTCGGCCTGGGACTTGAGGTTCTTGTAGGCGTAGCCGTGCTGCTCGAGCCAGGCCTGCGCGGACTGCTCGGCGCGCTCGGCGGCGAGCAGGATGTCGGCCTCGTCCTCGCCGGAGTCCTCGAAGCGGAAGGTGAAGGCCGGGCGCGCGGCGATGTCGTATGTGAGGTGGCCCTCGCGGGTGTACGTCGCCTCGAGGATGTCGTGGGCCGCGGCGTCGGCGAGAAGCGCGGCGCGCTGGTCGGCGCCGAGGTCGGCGAAGGTGCCGCGGACGGTGATGCGGAAGGTGCGAGAGGTCACCCGGGGATCGTAGCCGCGCGATCCGGATCGATCACCGGATTATCGCGGCCGAGGTAGTTGACCATGGAACTAAGCTGGGGGCCATGCGCTTCGGATTGTTCATTCCCCAGGGCTGGCGGCTCGACCTGGCCGGCATCGCCCCCGCGGACCACTGGTCGACGATGCTGGACGTGGCCCGCTTCGCCGAATCCGGTCCCTACGAGTCGATCTGGGTCTACGACCACTTCCACACCACCCCCACGCCGACGGACGAGGCCACGCACGAGGCGTGGACCCTGATGGCCGCGTTCGGCGCGGCGACCTCGCGGGTGCGGCTCGGCCAGATGTGCACGTGCATGGGGTACCGGAACCCGGCTTACCTCGCGAAGGTCGCGGCGACCGTGGACATCGTGTCCGGCGGGCGCGTCGAGATGGGTATCGGCGCGGGCTGGTACGAGCACGAGTGGCGGGCGTACGGATACGGATTCCCCCGCGCCGGCGAGCGGCTGCAGCAGCTCGACGAGGGCGTGCAGATCATGCGCCAGCTGTGGACCGAGGGCGTGGCGACGCTGAACGGCAAGCAGTACCAGGTGGACGGCGCGATCTGTCGTCCGCTGCCGCTGCAGGAGGGCGGCATCCCGCTGTGGATCGCGGGCGGCGGCGAGCGCAAGACGCTGCGGATCGCGGCGCAGTACGCGTCGTACACGAACTTCGACGGCTCGCCCGAGGGATTCGCGCGGAAGTCGGAGCTGCTCGCCGAGCACTGCCGCGAGGTGGGCACGGACTACGACGCGATCGTGCGCTCGGCGAACTACAACGTCATCATCGGCGAGACCGAGAAGGACGTGCGGGACAAGATCGCCTGGTACCGCTCGCACCTCGAGCCGCTGCTGCCCGCGGACGTGCTGGAGAGCCGGTTCCAGGGCTACACCGACGGCCCGCTGGTCGGCACGGTGGAGCAGGTCGCGGAGAGGCTCGCCGAGCTGCGGAAGCTCGGCATGTCGTACGCGATTCTCTACTTCCCGGAGATCGCGTACGACCGCTCCGGCGTCGAACTGTTCAACCGTCAGGTCGCGGCCGAGCTGGCCTAGAACCCTCGAAAGTTCCCAGGGCCGAGCGGCGTGTACTCCCCGTTTTCGTCGGTGCGCGCCGATAGCTTACTCGGCTGACGAGGCACATCGCGGTTCCTCTCGGACAGGGGACGAGGGGAGCCGGGTTGCCGTCACCGCCACCGTCGTGACGCCGGATCACCTGACGCGGAGTCGCTGCGGCGTGGTGGTCAGCGCGGTGATCGGCGGCGTGCTGCGGTGGCGGCGGTCGCTCACCGCGTTGGACGGGAACTGTCAGCCTTCTGCGAGGGCGGCGTCGAGGATGGCGGACCAGCGACGCACTACGCGGGCGCGGCGGGCGGAGTCGTCGGTGAGCAGGTTGGCCAGGCCCAGGCCGCGGGCCATGTCGAGGGTGGCCTGGACGGCCTCGCGGGTGCCGGAGGCGTGCTCGTCCACACCGAGGAAGGCCACGGCGGTCCGGTGCGCCTCACGGCCGACGCGGTTCTCCAGGGCTACGACGCGCTCGCGCAGCGGCTCCTCGGTGGCCGCGGCGACCCACAGGTGCAGCGCGGCCTTGAAGGACTGGTCCATGTACATCCGCACGAGCAGGTCCACGACGGCCTCGGTGCGGGCCGGGCCGTGGGCGGGCAGGGCCGCCTGCCGGCCGCGCAGGAAGGCGATGCGCTCGTCGGCGACGTGCTCGATCGCGGCTGTGAACAGGTCCTCCCGGGTCGGGAAGTGGTGCTGGAGCGCTCCTCGGGTCACGCCGGCGCGCTCGGCCACGACGGCGACCGTGCTGCCCGTCCAGCCGAGTTCGGCGAGGCATTCGATCGCCGCTTCGAGCAGCCGCTGCCGGGTCGCGCGGCTGCGGTCCTGCTGCGGCGCCCGGGTCGGCGCCGCGTCCACGTTCGTCGTCATCGCTCGCTACTTCTGAACTCGTGCCACTGTGTCGTCACTACTGCGCCCAGGATGGGGGCCGGCGCTCGAGGAACGCGCGCATGCCCTCCTGCGCCTCGGCGGAGCCGAACAGGCGCGAGGACGTCTCGACCATCGCGTCGCCGTACCGGTCGAAGGCGGCGAGGACGTCGGTGGTGACCAGGCGCTTGGTCTCGGCGAGTCCCTGCGGCGAGGCCTTGCGCATGCTGTCGAGGTACTCGTCGCAGGCGGCGTCGAGGCTGTCGTCCTCGGCGGCGGCGTAGGTGATCAGGCCGATCCGCGCCGCTTCGTGCGCGTCGAAGACGCCGCCGGTCAGGTACCAGGCGGACGCCGCGCGCGGGTCCAGGCGCACAAGCAGCGGCAGCGAGATGACCGCGGGGGCGAGGCCGAGTTTGACCTCGGTGAACGCGAACGTGGACTTGGGGCCGGAGACCGCGATGTCGCACGCGCCGGCCAGGCCGAGCCCGCCGGCGCGCACGTGGCCGTTGATCCTCGCGACGACCGGCTTGCCGAGCTCGACGATCGTGCGCATCAGCGCGACCAGGTTGCGGGGCCCGCTGGCCGGGTCGCTGCCGGTGACCTCCTTGAGGTCCGCTCCCGCGCAGAAGACCGAGCCGGTGTGCGTCAGAACGACCGCTCGCACATCCTTGTCGCCGTCGGCCTGCGCGAGGCCCTCGGAGAGCTCGGCGACGAGGCGGGTGGACAGGGCGTTGCGATTGGCCGGGGAGTCGAGCGTCAGGGTGACGACGCCGCGGTCCAGGCTCCGGCGGACCAGCGGTTCCTGCTGTTCGGACATGAGCTCCGTTGCACCTTTCCTTCAGCGCGCTAACGACGCGGCTCGCGTCTAGTACGACTTCGGCAGCCCCAGCGTGTGCTGGGCGACGAAGTTGAGGATCATCTCCCGGCTTACCGGCGCCACTCGCGTGACACGTGCGAAGTTGATCAACGCAGCTAAACCATACTCCTGCGTGAGGCCGTTGCCGCCGAGCGTCTGCACGGCCTGGTCGACCGCGTGGGTGACCGCCTCGGCGGCCGCGTACTTGGCCATGTTCGCGGCCTCGCCCGCGCCGAGGTCGTCGCCGGCGTCGTTGAGCAGCGCGGCCTTCTGCGTCATCAGCCGGGCGAGCTCGACCTCGATCTTGGCTTGCGCGAGCGGGTGCGCGATGCCCTGATGCGAGCCGATCGGGCCGCGGAAGACGGTCCGCTCCCTGGCGTACGCGACCGCCTTGTCCAGCGCGTGCCGGGCGATGCCGTTCGCGAGGGCCGCGACCATGATCCGCTCCGGGTTGAGGCCGGCGAACACCTGGGCGATTCCCGCGTCCTCGTCGCCGACGAGCGCGTCGGCGGGCAGCCGGACGTCGTCGAGGTAGAGCTCGAACTGCCGGTCGGGCGAGATCAGCTCCATCGGGATGGCCCGGTACTCGAAGCCCGGCGCCTCGCGCGGGACGATGAAGAGCGCCGGCTTGAGCTTGCCCGTCCTGGCGTCCTCGGTGCGCGAGACGATCATCGTGGTCGCGCAGTTGTCCACGCCCGAGATGAAGACCTTGCGGCCCTTCAGGATCCAGTCGGCCCCGTCGCGGCGAGCGGTCGTGGTGATGGCGTGCGAGTTGGAGCCGGCGTCCGGCTCGGTGATCCCGAAGGCCATCCGCTCGGTTCCGTCGGCGAAGCCGGGCAGGAAGCGCTGCTTCTGCGCCTGCGTGCCGAAGCGCGCGATGATGCTGCCGCAGATCGCCGGGGTGACGACGAGCAGCAGCAGCGGGCAGCCGGCCGCGCCGAGCTCCTCCTGCACGATGACGAGGTCCGCGATGCCCCCTCCCCCGCCGCCGTACTGCTCCGGCAGGCTGACGCCGAGGTAGCCGAGCTTCCCGGCCTCCAGCCACAGCTCGTTCGAGTCCTCCCCGGCGCGACCCTTCCCTTGCATGTACGCCGAGCCGTAGCGCTTGCCCAGCGCCGCGACGGCGCTCCGCAGCGCGCGGCGTTCCTCGCTCTCGAACGGGAACTCGGTCATGACTGCGGGCCCTCCTTGGGTTCCACAACAGCGAGAATCGCGCCGACGGATACCTGCTGGCCTGCCGTGACGTGCACCTTGGCGAGTACCCCGTCGGTCGGCGCGGCGACGAGGTGCTCCATCTTCATCGCCTCCAGCCACAGCAGCGGCTGGCCGGCGGATACGACGCCGCCTTCGGCCGCCGCGACGCGCGCGACGGTGCCGGGCATGGGAGCGAGCAACGACCCGGGGCCGGGCTTGGCCGACGTATCCGGGAAGCGGGACACGGGGCTGAGCGCGACGCTCATGCCGGGTGCGTCGATGTGGATGGAGGCGTCGTCGTACGTTGCGACGCGGAACGTACGGCGGATGCCGCGCTCGTCGAGGACGACGCTGTCCGGCGCGCTGGAGATGAGGTGGACGTCGGCGAGCCCGTCGGCGCGCAGACCGTCGCGGGTCAGCCGGTAGCGGACCTCGTGCTCGGTTCCGTCGCCGTCGAGATAGCGTTTCACCTGCGGTTGCGCGGCGAGATTGCGCCAGCCGGCCGGGACTGCGACCGGCTGCGGGCCGGTGTACGACGCGGCTTCGGCAAGGGCTGCGGCGAGCGGTGCCAGCGGGCTGACGGTGCTCGCGGCGAACAGGTCGACGGCGTGGTCGGCGAGGAAGGCGGTGTGCACTTCGCCCGCGAGGAACGCGGGGTGGGTGAGGGCTCTGGCGAGCAGGTCCCGGTTCGTCGTGAGGCCGTGGATGCGCGCGGCGGCGAGCGAGTGCGCGAGCAGGCGCGCGGCCTCGTCGCGGGTCTCCGCCCACGCGATGACCTTGGCGAGCATCGGGTCGTACTCGACACCGACGACGGTCCCGGCCTCGACCCCGCTGTCCACGCGGATTCCAGGCGCAGAAGGGATCTCGAAGCGGCGCACGGTCCCGGTACAGGGCCGCCAGTCGCGGGCGGGGTCCTCGGCGTAGAGGCGGGCTTCGATCGCGTGGCCTCGGGGCGTCGGCGGCTCGGGCGGCAGGGCGCGGCCCTCGGCGATGCGCAGCTGCCAGGCGACGAGGTCGAGGCCGGTCACGAACTCCGTCACCGCGTGCTCGACCTGGAGGCGCGTGTTCATCTCGAGGAAGTAGAACCGGCCGTCGGGGGCGAGCAGGAACTCCGCCGTGCCGGCTCCGACGTAGCCGATCGCCTTCGCCCCGGACGAGGCCGCGTCAGCCAGGGCGCGACGTGTCTCGTCGGTCAGGCCCGGTGCCGGAGCCTCCTCGATGACCTTCTGGTGGCGGCGTTGGAGCGAGCAGTCGCGCTCGCCGAGCGTCCAGACGGTGCCGTGGGTGTCCGCGAGGATCTGGAGTTCGACGTGCCGGCCGCGCTCGACGTACGGCTCGCAGAACACTTCATCGGAGCCGAACGACGCCGCCGCTTCGGCTCGGGCTCCGGCCAGCGCCTCCGGCACGGCGCCGAGGTCGCGGACGATCCGCATTCCGCGTCCGCCGCCGCCGGACGCCGCCTTGATCAGCAACGGAAGGTCGGCGGACGTGGCCGACTCGGGTGCCACGGCCGAGAGAATCGGGACTCCGGCGGCGGCCATCAGCTTCTTGGCGCGCGTCTTCGAGCCCATGTCCGCGATGACCGCCGGCGGCGGGCCGATCCAGGCGAGGCCCGCGTCGAGGACCGCCTGCGCGAAGCCGGCGTTCTCGGAGAGAAAGCCGTAGCCGGGGTGGACTGCGTCGGCGCCGGCGTCGAGCGCGGCGCGGACGATCAGGTCGCCGCGAAGGTACGTCTCGGACGAGGCTTTGCCTGGCAGCCGGACCGCGAGGTCGGCCTCGCGGACGTGCGGCGCGTGCGCATCTGCGTCTGAGTACACGGCGACCGTCGCGATGCCGAGTTCACGGCACGTGCGAAAGATCCGGCGCGCGATCTCACCGCGGTTGGCGACCAGGAGCGACGTGATCACCGCAGCCTCACCTCTTTTGGAAGACGCAGCCGTATCCGATCGTGGACGGCGACGTGATGCAGCGACATGGCTCACATCCGGAAGACGCCGTAGCCGCGGGCGCCTTCGATCGGGGCGTTGTGCGCCGCGGACAGGCACAGGCCGAGGACGGTCCGCGTGTCGCGCGGGTCGATGACGCCGTCGTCGTACAGGCGGCCGGAGAGGAACGCGGGCAGCGACTCGGACTCGATCTGCTGCTCGACCAGCGCGCGCATCGCGGCGTCGCCCTCCTCGTCGAACGGGCGCCCGCTCGCCGCCGCCGATTGCCGCGAGACGATCGAGAGCACCCCGGCGAGCTGCTGCGGGCCCATGACGGCGCACTTGGCGCTGGGCCAGGCGAACAGGAATCTGGGTTCGAACGCGCGGCCGCACATCCCGTAGTGGCCCGCTCCGTAGGACGCGCCGATCAGGACGGAGATGTGCGGAACCCTGCTGTTCGAGACCGCGTTGATCATCGCGGAGCCGTGCTTGATCATGCCGCCCTGCTCGTATTCGCGGCCTACCATGTAGCCGGTCGTGTTGTGCAGGAAGAGCAGCGGGATGTCGCGCTGGTTCGCGAGCTGGATGAACTGCGCGGACTTCTGCGACTCCTCGCTGAACAGCACGCCGCGCGCGTTGGCGAGGATGCCGACGGGGTAGCCGTGGACGGTGGCCCAGCCCGTTGCGAGGCTCGGGCCGTAGAGCGGCTTGAACTCGTCGAAGTCCGATCCGTCGACGGTCCGGGCGATCACCTCGCGCGGATCGAACGGGGCCTTCAGGTCGCCGGGGACGATGCCGAGCAGCTCGTCCTCGTCGTGCTCGGGAGCGGGGGCGCTCCCCGACGCGAGGGGACCCGGACCGGACTTCGTCCAGTTCAGCCGGCTGACGATGCGGCGAGCGGCCCGGATCGCGTCGAGCTCGTCGACCGCGAAGTAGTCGGCTAGCCCGGAGACGCGCGCGTGCATCTCGGCGCCGCCCAGCGACTCGTCGTCGGACTCCTCCCCCGTGGCCATCTTGACCAGCGGCGGTCCGCCGAGGAACACCTTCGAGCGCTCCTTGACCATGACCACGTGGTCTGACATGCCCGGGATGTAGGCGCCGCCCGCGGTGGAGTTGCCGAAGACCACGGCCACGGTCGGGATCCCGGCGGCCGAGAGCCTGGTCAGGTCGCGGAAGACCGCGCCGCCGGGGATGAAGACCTCTTTCTGGCTGGGCAGGTCGGCCCCGGCCGACTCGACGAGGTTGACCAGCGGCAGGCGGTTGACGCGCGCGATCTCGTTGGCGCGCAAGGCCTTCCGCAACGTCCACGGATTGCTGGCGCCGCCGCGCACGGTCGGGTCGCTGGCCGTGATGACGCACTCGACGCCTTCGACGACGCCGATGCCGCTGACGAGCGCCGCGCCGACCGGGTACTCGGTGCCCCACGCCGCCAGCGGCGAGAGTTCGAGGAACGCGCTGTCAGGGTCGATCAGCAGCTCGATCCGCTCTCGCGCCAGGAGCTTGCCGCGCTTGCGGTGCCGCTCGACGTATTTCGGTCCGCCGCCGTCGAGCGCCTTGCCGTGCTCGGCGTCGAGGGCCTCGAGCTTGGCGAGCATGTCGAGGCGATTCGCCTGGTACGACTCGCTCGAAGGGTCCAGCCGCGTGGCGAGGATCGTCATCGCGCACGTCCCAGCAGTGCGACGGGGATGTCGAGGTGCCGAGAACGCAGCCACTCCCCCACAGCCTTGGCCTGGGGATCGAAGCGCACCTGCGCGCCCACGCCCTCGCCGAGCAGCCCCTGGACGACGAAGTTCACGGCCCGCAGATTCGGCAGCACATGCCGCGTGACCGGCAGACGGGCGACCTCCGGCAGCAGTTCGCGCAGCATGCCGACGGTGAGCGTGTGCGCCAGCCACGGCCACGCGTCCGCCGACCGCGCCCACAGGCCGATGTTGGCGTCGCCGCCCTTGTCGCCGCTGCGTGCCCCCGCGACCAGACCCAGGGGCGCGTGCCGCGTTGGGCCTGTTATCTTGCCGAAGGGTACCCCGGGCTCCGCGACCGGCTCCAGCTCCCGGGTGACCACCGGCGGCCGCACCGGCAGGCGCCGTCCATCCGGCAGCACGACGGCGTGGTCGACCTCTGCCGCACTGACGAATTCGGCCTCGAAGACACCGTACGGCGACGCATCGGCAGGCGGCGCCGTCACGTGGAAGCCCGGGTACCCGGCAAGCGCCAACTCGACCGCCGCGCTGCTCACGGCGCGCCCGACGAGGCGCGCGTCCGCGTCCCGGACCACGAGTCGCAGCACCGCGCTGGCCTGCTCCTCGCTCGGCGCGTCCGGCCGATCGGTGTGCACAAGCGTCCAGCGGACCTCGGCCGGCCGGCGATCGGTGAACGCGGCCTCCATCTGCTCGCGGACGAGTCCGGCCTTCGCCTCGATCTCCAGCCCGGTCAGCACGAACTCGACCTGGTTGCGGAAGCCGCCGACGCGGTTGAGCCCGACCTTGAGCGTCGGCGGCGGCGCCTCGCCCTTCACCCCCGTGATCTCGACCCGGTTCGGGCCGGCCTCGCGCAGCCGAAGCGTGTCCAGCCGCGTGGTCACGTCAGGGCCCGCATACCGCGCGCCCGACGTCTCGTAGAGCAGCTGCGCGGTGACGGTCTCGACGGTCACCGCGCCGCCGGTGCCGGGATGCTTCGTGATCACACTGCTGCCGTCGGACCGCAGCTCGGCGATCGGGAAGCCGGGATGGCGCGCGTCGATCTCGGCGAAGAAGGAGAAGTTGCCGCCGGTCGCCTGCGTGCCGCACTCCAGGACGTGGCCGGCGACGGTGGCGCCAGCCAGCGCGTCGAGGTCGTCACTCGTCCAGCCGAATCGTGCGATCGCCGGCCCGACGACGAGCGAGGCGTCCGTGACCCGGCCGGCGACGACCACGTTCGCGCCCGCCCGCAGCGCCTCGGCGATCCCGAACGCGCCGAGGTACGCGTTCGCCGCGAGCAGCCCGGGACGCTCGGCGAATCCCAGCTCGGCCGCGCGCGGGAACAGGTCGTCGCCCTGCACGTGCGCGATCTGCACCTCGACGCCGAGCCGGGCGGCGAGCTTGCGCAGCTCGTCGGCGAGGCCGGCCGGGTTGAGGCCGCCGGCGTTGGTGACGAGCGTGACGCCGCGGGCCGCGGCGATGCCGAGGCAGTCGCCCATCTGGCGCAGGAACGTCTTCGCGTAGCCGAGCGCCGGGTCCTTGCGCCGGTCCGCGGCGAGGATCGCCATGGTCAGCTCGGCGAGGTAGTCGCCGGTCAGCACGTCGAGCGGGCCGCCTTCCAGCTGCTCGCGGACGGCCGCGAGCCGGTCGCCGTAGAAGCCGGAGGCGTTGCCGATCCGCAGCGGGCCGGCAGCACCCGCGTGCGCGGCGCCGGAAGCTCCGACCGCGTGCCCAGCATCCTGATCCGCCATCAGACCCGTCTCCTCGCTCCGCGGACCCCGCCCGTGCCCACGCTTCCACCGGTCCGAGAAAAAATCAAGCGTGCTTGCTTGTTTTTCGCCCGGCGGCCGCGTGGTCCGCCCGCGTCTTCCCGGCGGTTGTCGGGAGGCGCCGCTACGCTGGGCGGCGAGGTGATGACATGTCCCGGGTCAGGGTGCACAATCTCGCGGTATCGCTCGACGGCTTCGCCACCGGCGAAGGCCAGAGCCTGGAGGATCCGTTCGGGCACGCGGGCCAGCGGCTCATGCAGTGGTTCTTGGCCACGAACAGCTTCCAGAGCATGCACGGCGCCGGAAGCGGACGTACCGGGATCGACGACGCGATCGCGAGCCAGTGGGCTCCGGGCATCGGCGCCGAGATCATGGGCCGCAACAAGTTCGGCCCGCAGCGCGGCCCGTGGCAGGACCACGAGTGGAAGGGCTGGTGGGGTGACGAGCCGCCGTTCCACACGCCGGTCTTCGTGCTCACCCACCACCCCCGGCCGTCACTGGAGATGGCGGGCGGCACGACGTTCCACTTCATCGACGCCGCGCCCGAGGAGGCGCTGCGCCAGGCGCGCGAGGCCGCGAACGGCCTGGACGTGCGCATCGGCGGCGGCCCGCGCACGGTCCGGCAGTTCCTCGCCGCGGACCTGGTCGACCACCTGCACGTGGTCGTCGTGCCCATCGTGCTCGGCCGCGGAGAGCGGCTGTGGGACGGCCTCGAGGGCCTCGAGGAGCGCTTCGAGATCGAGTCGACGACCACGCCCAGCGGCGTCACGCACCTCGTCTTCAGCCGGTGAGGTCTGGTCTGCGGCCGGTGAGGTCTGGTCTTCAGCCGGTGAGGACTGGTCTTCGGCCGGCGAGGTCGTCGGCTGGCGAGGTCCTCGGCCGGTTAGGGCTGGTCTTCAGCCGGTTAGGTCTGGTCTTCCGCCGGTGAGGCCTGCTCCTCGGCCGGCGAGGTCCTCGGCTGGTGAGGCCTTCGGCTGGCGAGGTTTCCGGCCGGTGAGGTCTGCGGCCGACCGGTGACGACGTCGGTCGGTACACCGTCCGCCGGACGGGTTGGCGTTGCCGGCTGGCGACGTGTCGGCGGACCGCCGGTCCGCCGGTCCGCCGGTGACGGGTCGCCTAGCCGGTGACGAATGGCCTGCCCGGCCGGCGGCTCAGTCCCAGAGCTGGGTCCCGTCGCTGCCGCAGTTCTGCAGCTGGACGTCCGCGCCCTGCGCCGCGGTGCCGCCGGCGACGTCGACGCACAGGCCCGAGTTCTTGCTGACGATCATGCCGTTGGACTGCACGGTCCACTCCTGGTTGGTGCCGCCGTTGCACGTCCAGACGTCCACCTCGGTGCCCGCGGTGGTGCCGAAGCCGTAGTCGTCGAGGCAGTCGGCGCCGTTGTTGATGGTGATCTGGCCGCCGCTGGTCAGCGTCCACTCCTGGGTGGGATCGGCGGTGCACGAGTCGGTCTGGACCTGGGCGCCGTCGCTGAACGAGCCGTCGCTGCTGGTGAGGCAGAGCCCTGACGACTGGCCCACCACCTCGCCGGGCACTCCTATCCCGATGGTCTGCGTGGCCGACGCGGAGGCCGAGGCGGACGCGGTGGCGCTCGCCGAGGTGGTGCCGGCGGTCGTCGGAATGCTGATCGTGTTCGAGGACGCCGACGCGCCCGCGGAGGCCGACGACGAGGCGTCGGCAGACCCCTGCGCCGAGGCGGTACCCGCGCTCGCGGCGTTCGCCGAGCCGCCGCTGTTCCCGCCGAGCGAGAGCAGCACGCCGACCACCAGCGCCGCGACCACGGCCGCCGCGCCGAGACCGAGCTCAGCGGGGTGCTCGCGCACGAACGCCGGCAGCCGCGAGTCCCCGCCGCCCGACCCGCCGCCGGGGCCGCCGCGGCGCGGGCCTTCGTAGGGGTCGTATTCGTCGGGAGACGGGTACTGGGCCTGGGGTTGGTTTGCGGAGGGGAAGTACTGTGTGGGGGCTGGTGAGCCGGGAACGTCGCGCGGGCCGGAGACGGGCTGCATGACGGAGGTCGGCTCATAGCCCCGGCCGGGTGTACCCCAGTTCGACGCGGGAGAAGGAGCCTGTGGCGGGATGTACTGCGTGGGCTGCTGCTGGAGCTGCTGCTGCGGCACGGCCGGCGGCACCACCTGCGTCGGCTGCTGCTGGCCGATCAGCTGCGTGGGCTGCTGCTGACCGATGGACTGCGTCGGCTGCTGCTGACCGATCAGTTGTGTGGGCTGCTGCTGGCCGATCAGTTGTGTGGGCTGCTGCTGACCGATCAGCTGCGTCGGCTGCTGCAGGAACGGCTGCTGCGGGACGACGGGCGGCACCAGCTGGGTGGGCTGCTGGCCGGGCTGTGGGAAGCTGCCGAGATACTGGGTCGGCTGCTGGACGCCGGGGAGGTACTGCGTCGGCTGGTTCGGCGCGGCGGCCTGCGCGGGCGCCACGGACGGTCCCGAAGCCCCGGACGGCCCCGACGCTGCGGACGGTCCCGACGCTCCGGGGTGTCCCGGCACACCTGGCTGGGCTGGGACTCCGGACTGTCCCGGAGCTCCGGACGCACCCGGCGCGCCGGGCCAACCGGGCTGCTGGAAGCTGCCGAGGTACTGGGTCGGCTGCTGGACGTCACCCCCGGGGTACTCGGTCGGCTGCTGAACGATCCACGCGTCGCTGTCGTCGGACCCGGTTCCGGGTCGCCAGGGGTCGCCGCTCACGAGCCGTCCGTCCTTCGTCCTCGTCCACGGACACCGCTTATCAGTGTCCGAGGCATTCTAAGGACTGTCTGAGGGCGTCGAGACCAGCCCGCCGTCGCCCGGTGACGGAAAATCCCGATTTCCATTAGATTGACCCCAAGGAGGCGCGACCTATGAACGAACTCCAGGCGCAGGACACCGATACGTGGGACGTGATCGTCATCGGCGCCGGTCCGGTCGGGGAGAACGCGGCGCAGTACGCCATCCAGGGCAGCGGCCGGACCGCCGTGCTGATCGAGGCCGAGCTGGTCGGCGGCGAGTGCTCGTACTGGGCGTGCATGCCGAGCAAGGCGCTCCTGCGGCCCATCGAGGTCCTCTCCGCCGCGCACGCCCTCCCGGGCGTGCTGGGCACCCGCCTGGATCCCGCGGGCATCCTGAAACGCCGGGACGCGGTCATCGGCAACCGCGACGACTCGGGCCAGGTCGAGTGGGCGAACGGCGCCGGGATCGACGTGATCCGCGGCCGCGGCAGGCTCGCCGGCGTGCGCACCGTGGAGGTGACGGAGCCCGACGGCACCGTGCGCGTCATTGAGGCCCGCCAGGCGGTCGTGCTGGCCACCGGCACCACGGCGGCGATCCCGAACGTCCCGGGGCTCGCCGCGGCCCGTCCGTGGATCTCCCGGGACGCCACGAACCTCGCCGAGGTGCCGCGCCGCGTGGCGGTCATCGGCGGCGGCGTGGTCGGCTGCGAGGCGGCCACTTGGCTGAGCTCGCTGGGGTCGAGCGTGACCGTCCTGCAGCAGGCGCCGCGCCTGCTGCCGCGCACCGAGGCCTTCGCGCACGAACTCGTCGCCAAGCGCCTCGAGGAGGCCGGAGTGCGCATCCGGACCAATGCGAAGGTCGAGCGGGTCGAGCGGCCCTCGGTGAACGAGGCGGGCGTCGGGCGGATCCACGGCGGTCCGGTGACGGTCACCGTCGACGGCGAGGAGCTCGCGGTCGACGAGGTGCTGGTCGCCGCCGGGCGCGTATTCGGGACGGGCGATATCGGCCTGGAGAACGTCGGCCTCGGCAAGCTCGCCGAGAACCACGCGCCGATCCCGGTGGACGAGCAGCTGACCGTGCGCGACGTGCCGGGCGACTGGCTCTACGCCGTCGGCGATGTCAATGGCCTGGCTCTGCTCACGCATATGGGCAAGTACCAGGCGCGGGTGTGCGGCGACGTGATCGCGGCGCGGGCCGAGGGCCGCCCGATGGACAGCGTCCGCTACCGCGACCTCGCCGACTCGCGCGCCGTGCCGCAGGTCATCTTCACCGACCCGCAGGTCGCCGCCGTCGGCATGAGCGAGCGGGAGGCCCTGGCCGCGGGCGTGGACGTGGAGACCGTCGAGTACGACCTCGGAGCCATCGCCGCGACCTCGATCCAGCGCCAGGACTACCGCGGCCGGGCGAAGCTGGTCATCGACCGCGAGGCGGACACGCTCGTCGGCGCGACGTTCGTCGGCCCCGAGGTCGCCGAACTGGTGCACGCGGCGACGGTCGCGGTCATCGGCCAGGTGCCGCTGGAACTGCTACGGCACGCCGTGCCCTCGTACCCGACCGTGTCAGAGATCTGGCTCCGCCTGCTGGAGAGCCGGGAGCCGCGCGTCTCTTAAGGCGCGGCAGCCCCCGCGTACCGGGCCTCGGCAGCCCCGCGTCCCGGGCCACGGAAGGCCCGGAAGCGCGGGGAGGCGCGAAGCCCGGCAGGCCTGTAGCGCGGAAGGTCTGAAGCGCGGAAGCGGCCCGGGTCCCGGGCCGCGGAAGGCTCGGAAGCGCGGGAGGCGTGAAGCCCGGCAGGCCTGAAGCGCGGCAGGCCTGAAGCGCGGAAGCGGCCCGCGTCCCGGGCCGCGGAAGGTCTGGAAGCGCGGGATGCGCGAAGCCCGGCAGGCCTGAAGCGCGGGAGGCCTGAAGTGCGGTAGCGGCCCGGGTCCCGGGCCGCGGAAGGCCTCAAGCGCACGGCGCCCGAAGCCCGGCAGGCCTGGGCGGTCAGAGGTGCCGTCGCTCCCCCCAGAGGTGCCGGCGCTCCCCTCAGAGGTGCCGTCACTCCCCCGGGTACGCGAGGCCGATCCGCTCGCGTACCCGGTCGAGCGTGCGCATGATCGTCAGCGTCTCGTCGAGCGTCATCACCGGGCTCTCCGACTCGCCGGCGCGCAGCCGCAGGCCGACCTCGGCCGCCTGGTGTCGCAGGCCGCTGCCCTCGTGCGGAGCCACGGTCGTGTACGCGGAGCCGTCGTTGCGGATCACCTCGACGGGGCAGATCCTCCCCCACGGCTCGCTCAGCACGATGCGGCCCTCGCTGCCGGTGATCACGGCCCGGTTCCCGCTGCGGGCGTCGAGCGAGGTGGAGATGATCGTCTGCGCGCCGTCGTCGTACGAGAAGACCATCGAGGTCTGCGCGTCCACCCCGGTCTGCGTCATCCGGCCCACGGCCTCGACGTGCTCCGGCGCGCGGCCGCCGACGGCGAAGGAGTTGAAGGAGACCGGGTAGATCCCGAGGTCGAGCAGCGCGCCGCCGGCCAGCAGCGGGTTGTTGATGCGGTGCAGCGGGTCGGTGCTCAGGATCTCGCCGCGGTCCGCGATGACCTGGCGCACCTGCCCGATCGCGCCCTCCGCGAGCAGCGAGCCGACCTGCTGGAAGTGCGGCAGCCAGCGCACCCACATGGCCTCCATCAGGAACGTCCCGGCCGCCCGCGCGGCGTCGATCATCCGCTCGGCCTCGGCCGCGTTCACCGAGAACGGCTTCTCCACGAGCACGGCCTTGCCCCCGGCGATCCCGGCGAGCGCCGCCTCACAGTGCCCTGAGTGCGGTACCGCGACGTAGATCGCATCCACCTCGTCGTCCGCGGCCAGCGCCTCGTAGCCGACGTGCCGGTTGCGAATGCCGTACCGGTCGCCGAAGACGTCCGCCGACGCCTGACTCCGCGAGCCGACCGCGACCACCTCGGCATCCGGCAGCAAGCCCAGATCCTCGGCGAAACGCGCGGCGATCCCGCCGGTCCCGGCGATGCCCCAACGGATTCGGTCGCCCACGGCACAGCTCCTCGTTCGCTCGATGCGGGCCCGCTCGGCCCGGAGAGACCGGTCTTCCCGGTCAGCCCATCCGACTCAGGTAAGCCGAGATCGGCCCGCCGGAAGGTTACCCCCGCGGCGGCACGCGCGGGAACTCCTGCCGGCCGACCGCGAGAAGCGGCCGTGTCACGGGGCGACGCTGCCGAACGGCCGTCCTCACACCGTGGCGCGGCGAATGGTGGCCTGGCCGCCCACGACCAGCAAACCTGCAAGGGCGGCGATGACTCCGGTCAGACCCACGGTGGTCAGGCCGGCGAAGGTGGGGCTTCCGATGGACCAGAAGCGCCAGTGCTCGAAGGAGGCGAGCAGAACCCCGGCGACGATCACAAGCGTCTGCGCCGCGATGAACGTCAGGGTGCCGAGCAGGCCCCACCGGCTGTGGACGATTCCGTACCAGATCCCGTAGACGAACAGCGTGAACAGGACCACCGCGGAGGTCAGCCACGTGTCGTACCACGGGCCGTCGAGCAGGTAAGGCACGCGGAAGAAGCGCATCGACATCCCCCATCCGCCGGTGGCGCGCTCGGTCGATTGCAGCGCGGCCAGCATCAGACCCGACAGCATGGCGAGTACCGCTCCGAGCAGCGCCGTCCCGGAATAGAAGGACCGGCGGCTCGCGCCGAGCGTGAGGGCGAACGGCAGCGAACGGCCGACGGCTTGCAGGCCGAGGGTGAAGAAGTAGATGAAGTAGCTGGCCAGGTACGCGGCCCCGTTGCGGCCGGGCTGACGGCCGACCGTGACCACGGCGATGGCGAAGCAGAACGGGAGTATCCAGGGCAGAACGAGATAGTTCTCCCGCCGCTGCAGGTTGTAGCGGGCCATCTTCACCCAGGTGCTCATGCGCACGTCCTTTCGGTCGCGAAGCCGCTCTCGAGGCCGATCCGGGGCGCGGAGCCGAACGCACCCGCGGCCGCCTGCACCGCGATCTGCTGCAGGGACAACGGGGTCAGATCGACACCGGACAGGCGCGCCTGCTCGCGGTCGCCCGGAGCGATCGGGCCGGCCAGCACGACAGAAGCCTGCGACCCGAGCCGCCGCCGCTCCCATACCGCCCGCCCCTCGGCGAGCGCGTCCACGGCGAGACAGGGACCGCTCACCCTGGTGACCGCACCGCGCAACTCGTCGACCGCCGCATTCAGGACGACCCGGCCCCGGTCGATGACGACGACGTTCTCGAAGAGCGCGGCAGCCTCATCGATCAGATGTGTGGACAGCAGCACTGTGCGCGGGAACGCGGCGAAATCCGCGAGCAGCCGGTCGTAGAACAGTTGCCGCGCCACCGCGTCCAGGCCCGCGTACGGCTCGTCGAACAACGTCACCTCGGCACGGGCGGCCAGCCCGATCGCGATCCCGAGCGCCGAGCGCTGCCCGCGCGAGAGCCTCTTGACCGGCTTGTTCGTCTGCAGGCCGAAGTCCTCCAGGAGCGAGGACGCGAACTCGCCGTCCCAGTTCGGACAGCACCAGGACGCGGCACGCAGCGCCTGCCCGATTTTGATGTCCGGGTAGACCTGGTCCTCGCGAACGAACACGAGACGGCGAAGCACCTGCTCGTCCTCGGCCGGCGCCGCCCCGTGGATCCGCGCGGTTCCCGACGACGGGAACTCCTGGCCGGCCAGAATGCGCAGCAACGTCGTCTTGCCGGCGCCGTTCCGCCCGAGCAGGCCGGTGATCGTCCCCGGTTCGATCACGATGTCGACCTCGTCGAGCGCGGCGTGCCCGCGATACCTCCTCGTCAGACCGCTGACCGAGATCGCCGGCGTCACAGCGACGCGCCTTCCCGCTCACGGTCGGCCTCTTTGACCAGCGCGATCAACTCGTCGCTGCCGATCCCGAGGCGGACCGCCTCGGCCACCAGCGGACTGACATACCGCTGCGCGAACTCCGCCCGGCGCCGGGCCAGCAGCCGCCCCCTCGCCCCGGCCGCGACGAACATCCCGATGCCCCGCCGCTTCTCCAGGAGCCCGTCATCGGCCAGCAGGTTGATCCCCTTGGCCGCGGTCGCCGGGTTGATCCGGTAGAACGCGGCGAGCTCGTTCGTCGAAGGCACCCGCTCGCCCTCCCCCACACCGCCGTCCGCGATCTCCCCCGCAAGCCTGTCGGCAACCTGGACGAACAGCGGAGCCCCGTCGCCCAGCCCAGCCATCTCCGGCATCGTCGCCACCCTCACCCTTACCTCATCGGTTAGTTACTCAAGTAACGTACCGCTGAACCGATGCACCGGTCAAGCGGCCGAGAGCGGCTCCGCCGACCACGGGGCGGCAGGGCGCGGGCTGCGGACCGCGCGAATCAACACCCGGGTAAGGCCCCAATCGGCAACGCTCTGATTACGGGCGCTCCCTGGGCGGCGTGCGGGCCGGACCGGGCCGAACCGGGCATTTCCGTTATTCGACCGAGACCGCTGCCGTATTGCGACGGCTCGTGCGGAGAACGAAACTCGCCTCATCCGGGCAGGAACGGAACGGAAACCGCACTCGCGGGGCCGTCCCACGCGGACCCGGTGCCCGCTCGCGAGGAAGGGAGCGTCGCTCGGCATGTACGTGATCGAACGTCGTCAGATGCTGCTGGAGAACGCGCGGCGGACCGGGCGGGTGGACGTCGCGCAGACCTCCAAGGAGCTCGGGCTGGCCCCCGAGACCATCCGGCGGGATCTGAAGGACCTGGAGCGGCAGGGGCTGCTGCGGCGGGTCTACGGCGGCGCGGTGGCCGTGGAGCGGCTGAGCTTCGAGAGCGCGCTCTCGGTGCGCTCGACCCGGCATCAGGCGCAGAAGAACCGGATCGCGGCGGCCGCGGTGACGTATGTGAAGTCCGCGGAATCCGTGTACATCGACGAGGGCTTCCTGCCCTCGCTGATCGGCGAGCATCTGCCGCCGGATCGGCCGCTTACGGTGGTGACGCCGTCGCTGGCCACCGCCAAGGCGCTGGTCGAGCGGCCGGAGCTGACGGTTCTGGTCGTCGGAGGGCGGGTTCGGGCGAAGACCCTCGGTGCCGTCGACCACTGGGCGGTCTCGATGCTGGAGACGCTGGTGCTGGATCTCGCGTTCATCGGCGGCAACGGGATCAGCCTGGATCGCGGGGTGACGGTGCCGGAGAGCGCGGTCGCCGCGGTCAAGTCGACCGCGATGCGCGTCTCCCGCCGCAGGATCCTGATCGCGGACAGCTCCAAGTACGGCGTGGACTCGTTCGTCCAGTTCGCGCGCCTGCAGGACTTCGAACGCTTCATCACCGACGACGGCCTGCCCGCCGAGCAGGCCGTGCACCTGCACGACCACGGCATCGACGTCACCAGAGCCTGACGGAGGAACCGGGGGCGGCCCGACCCTGGCCGGCCGGCCGCCCCGATCCGCGCGAACGCAGTCCCGGCAAAGAGCCTGCGCGAGCGCCCTCCCGATCGCGGCACGCCCCGAATCACGCAGCGCGGTACCTACAGCAGGAGGAATACAGGTCATGAGTCTAACAAGCACGACGCGTCACCGTCGCGGTCTGCCGGCGGCGGCAGCCGCCGCGGCGCTGCTGGCCGCCACGGCGAGTGCGTGCTCGAACCCCAATGCGTCGTCATCCGGTTCGAGCAGCGGGGCGCAGACCATCACGGTCGCCGTCACCGCGAACCCTTTGATGACCACGATCGAGAACCTGACCGCGAGCGGCTTCGAGGCCGGCCACCCGAACATCAAGGTCAAGTTCGTGACCTACGACGAGAACACCGAGCGCGCCGACGTGGAGAAGGACGTCGCGGCGCACGGCGGCCAGTACGACGTGGTGATGATCGGCCCGAACGACATCGCGAGCTGGGCGTCCAACGGCTGGATCGACTCGCTGGACTCCGAGGTCGCCGCGGACACCTCGTACGACGTCGGCGACCTGCTTCCGCCGATCAAGGACGCGCTGAGCTCGAAGGGCCACCTGTACGCGCTTCCGTTCTACGGCGAGTCCTCGTTCATCATGTACAACAAGAAGATCTTCGCGGCGGACGGGCTGACGATGCCGGCCGCTCCGACCTGGGCGCAGATCGAGCAGCTCGCGGCGAAGGCGGACGACACGTCGAAGAACGTGGCCGGGATCTGCCTGCGCGGGCTGACCGGCTGGGGCGACAACCTCGCCAGCCTGGACACGGTCATCAACACGATGGGCGGCGCCTGGTTCGACAAGAACTGGAACGCGGAGCTGACCTCGCCGGCCACCGAGGCCGCGGTGAACTTCTACGTGAACCTGGTCAAGAAGTACGGCGAGCCGGGCGCGGGCAACGACAGCTTCAACCAGTGCCTGAACATCTTCGAGCAGGGCCAGGCCGCCATGTGGTACGACGCGACGGTCGGCGCCTCGACGGTGGACGCCAGCGGCAGCCCGATCGCGGGTGACGTCGGCTTCGCACCGGCGCCGGTCGACAAGACGAAGTCCTCGGGCTGGCTGTGGACCTGGGCGCTGGCGCTGGAGAGCTCGTCGAAGCACCAGTCGGCGGCCGAGCAGTTCATGAACTGGGCCACGTCGAAGCAGTACATCGCGTACGACGCGTCGAAGAACGGCTGGGCCGCGGTCCCGCCCGGCACGCGCACCTCGACGTACCAGAACCCGGAGTACCAGAAGGCGGCCGGGGCGTTCGCGAACCTGACGCTGCAGGAGATCGACTCGGTGAACATCAACCAGCCGGGCGTGGCCCCGCAGCCGGTGCCCGGCGTGCAGTACGTCGGCATCCCCGAGTTCGAGGACTTCGGGCAGCAGGTCTCGGCGCAGATCACCGCCGCGATCGACGGGCAGGAGTCGGTGTCGCAGGCACTGACGACGAGTCAGCAGATCGCGCAGCAGGCCGTGATCAACGCGGGCTACAAGAGCTGACCCGAGCGGCGCCGGGCGGGTCCGCACTGCCCGCCCGGCGCTCGCGGCCCGGTCCCCTTCCTCGACGAAAGGCCCGCTGACGTGACTGCCCTGACCACCGCGCCGCGCGAGTTCGCGCTGGCGCCACCCCGGACCCGACGGCGCGGCGCCGCATGGCTCAAGCGGCTGCCGCTGATGCCGGCGATGGTCTTCACCGTCGTCGTCACCCAGATCCCGTTCCTGCTCACGCTCTGGTACAGCTTCCAGAAGTACAACCTCAACTACCCGAACCGAGCCCGGCAGTTCCCGACCGTCGCGAACTACCGGGCCGTGTTCGCCGACCCGATCTTCCGCACCGCCGCACTGAACACGCTGGAGTTCACGGCGGTCCCGGTGATCTGCTCGATCCTGCTCGGGCTCGGCATCGCGATCCTGCTCAACCGCCGCGTGTTCGGCCGCGGCCTGCTGCGCACGCTGATCATCAGCCCGTTCCTGGTGATGTCCGCGGCGGCGGCGCTGATCTGGAAGTACTCGATCCTGGACACGACGTTCGGCGTGCTGAACTACGTGCTGCGGCCGTTCGGCGTGCACGACGTGAACTGGATCGGCGTGCACTCGCAGCTGACGATCATGACCTTCCTGACCTGGCAGTGGACGCCGTTCATGGTGCTGCTCATCCTGGCCGGACTGCAGAGCCAGAACGAGGAGATCCTCGAGGCGGCGCGGGTGGACGGAGCGGGGCCGTGGCGGATCTTCCGCGCGCTCACGCTGCCGCACCTGCGGATGTACCTCGAACTCGGCGTGCTGCTCGGCTCGATCTACATCGTGCAGGCCTTCGACTCGATCTACCTGATCACGCAGGGCGGGCCGGCGACGGACACGACGAACCTGCCGTACTACATCTACCAGGTCGCGTTCCAGGCCTACGACATCGGCCGCGCCTCGGCGATGTCGGTGGTCGTGGTCGTCGCCACGATCCTGATCGCCACCCTGGCGCTGCGCACGATCTCCTCCATCTTCAGCGACGAGACCCTGAGCCGAGGCTGACGTGAAGACTCCGCTGACCCTCGCCGAGCGCCGCACGCCGCTCTCCGTGAAGCTCGGGCTCGGCCTGCTGACCTGGTTCATCGTCCTGGTGTTCTTCTTCCCGGTGCTCTGGATGGCGTTGACCGGGTTCAAGTCCGAGACCGCCGCGAACACCCCGACCCCGAAGTTCGTCTTCTCCCCCACGCTCTACGAGTACCAGTCGGTCTGGTACGGCACGGCGGGCACCGCCGGCCTGCGCGGCTACCTCGAGCACTCCATCGCGATCTCGGCCGGCTCCACGGTCATCGTCATCGCGCTGGCGCTGCCCGCGGCCTACGCCCTCGCCATCCGGCCGATCCGCAAGTGGCGGGACGTGCTGTTCTTCTTCATCTCGACGAAGATGCTGCCGATCGTCGGCGCGATCATCCCGCTGTTCATCATCGCCCGCGACCTGAACATCCTGGACACCCAGCGGCTGCTGATCCTGCTTTACACGGCGATGAACCTGCCGATCGCGGTCTGGATGCTGCGCTCGTTCCTGCTCGAAGTCCCGCTCTCGGTCATCGAGGCGGCGCAGGTGGACGGCGCGCGGCTGCCGCGGCAGCTGCGGTCCGTCGTCATCCCGCTGATCATGCCGGGACTGGCCGCGGCCGCGCTGCTGTGCTTCATCTTCAGCTGGAACGAGTTCTTCCTCGCGGTGAACCTGACCACGACGAACGGCGCGACCGTGCCGATCTACCTCGTCGGCTTCGTCGCCCCCGAAGGCGAGTTCCTCGCCCACCTCTCGGCCGCCGCTACGGTGGCCTGCCTACCCGTGCTCATCGCCGGCTGGGCCGCGCAGGACAAGCTCGTGCGCGGGCTGTCCATGGGCGCCGTGAAGTAGGCGGGTCCGGCGAGTCCCCGAAAGACATCTTCTTCTCAACCCTCGAACCACAGGGAGATTTCGGCATGCCCTCGTACCCGACCTACGACCGGTCCGCCGTGAGCGTCGGCATCGTCCACTTCGGCGTCGGCGGGTTCCACCGCGCGCACCAGGCCGCGTACATCGACTCGCTCATGGCACAGGGTACGGCCATGGACTGGGGGATCTGCGGCGTGGGCGTCAAGCCGGCCGACGAGGCGATGGCCCGGGCGCTGGTACCGCAGCAGTGCCGGTACACGCTCGTCACCAAGCATCCGGACGGCAAGCTCGAGCCGCGCGTGATCGGGTCGATCGTCGAGTACCTCTACGCGCCGGACGATCCCGAGCGGGTGCTCAGGGTCCTCACCCGGGAGCAGACACGGATCGTCTCGCTCACGATCACCGAGGGCGGATACAACTTCAACCAGGTCACGCGGGAGTTCATCGCCGACGAGCCCGAGGTCGCGGCCGACCTGGTGCGGGGGGCCACGCCGTCGACCGTGTTCGGGTACGTCGTCGAGGCGCTCGATCGCCGCCGGCGCGGCGGGATCGCGCCGTTCACGGTGATGTCCTGCGACAACATCCAGTCCAACGGGCACGTCGCGCGCGAGATGTTCACCGCGTTCGCCGCGTTGCGCGATCCGGAGCTGGCGCGGTGGATCACAGAGCACGTGCACTTCCCCGATTCGATGGTCGACAGGATCACGCCGGCGACCACGGACGACGACCGCGAGCAGGTGCGTGAAGAGCTCGGCGTCGTCGACAATTGGCCGGTGATCTGTGAGCCGTTCACCCAGTGGGTGCTGGAGGACGATTTCAGCCTCGGCAGGCCGCCGCTGGAGCTCGTCGGCGTGCAACTGGTCGACGACGTCGCGCCGTACGAGCTGATGAAGCTGCGGCTGCTCAACGCGAGCCACCAGGCGATCGCGTACTTCGGGCACCTGCTCGGGCATCGGTACGCGCACGAGGCGGCCACCGACCCGCGGCTCAAGGAGTTCACGCGCGTCTACATGGACGCGGAGGCGACGCCGACGCTGCTTCCGGTGCCGGGGGTCGACCTGGAGGCGTACAAGGCCGAACTGCTGGAGCGCTTCGCAAACCCGGGTATCCGGGACACCGTCGCCCGGCTGTGCGCCGAGAGCTCGGACCGGATCCCGAAGTGGGTGCTCCCGGTGATCCGGCAGAACCTCGCGACCGGCGGGCCGATCTCGCACGCGACCGCGATCGTGGCGAGCTGGGCGCGGTACGCGGAGGGCGTGGACGAGCAGGGGCGGACGATCGAGGTCGTGGACCGGCTGGCCGACGAGGTCGGTGCGGCGGCGCGGCGGTACCCGGAGGATCCGCTCGCGTTCGTCCGGATGACGCAGCTGTTCGGGGATCTCGCGCAGGACGAGCGGTTCGCCCGGGAGTACCTGCGCCTCGCCGCGAGTATTCACGAGGTCGGCGTTGCCGAGACGCTCGCGGGGCTGGCCACCTCCGTGGACGCATCGGCGGCGGAGAGATGATCGTCGTCTCCGGGGAGAACGTGGCCGACCTCCTTCCGGCCGAGGCCGGGCTGCTGCGCGCCGCGCTCGGCGGCGGGCCGGCGAACACCGCAGTGGCCGCCGCCATGCTCGGCGCCGAGGTGAGTTTCGCGGCTCGCTTCGGGTCCGACGCGTTCGGGCAGGCGTTCCGCGGCCGGCTCAGCGCGGCCGGGGTCGACCTGAGCCACGCCGCCGATCTCGATGCGCCCTCGGCGCTCGCCCTGACGAGCATCGACGCGAGCGGCTCGGCCGATTACGACTTCTGGCTCACCGGGGCGGCCGACTTCGCCGCGACGGCGCTGCCGGACGTCGGCCCGCGCGACATCCGGCACATCGGCTCGCTGGGCGCTTATTGGCCGCCGGGGGCCGACGTGGCGGAGCGCTGGGTGGAGAAGAGCCCGGGGCCGGTGACCCTCGACGTCAACCTGCGGCCGATCGTGCTCGAGCACCAGCCCGACGCCGTCACCCGGCTCGAACGGCTCGTGCAGCGGGCCGACGTCGTGAAGGCCAGCGACGAGGACCTGCGCATGGCCCATCCGGACGTCGCGCCGGAAGACACCGCACGCAGGTGGCTGACCGGCGGCTCGCTCGGCGCCCCGGCGCTGGTCGTGATCACGCTCGGGGCCGACGGGGCGGTCGGGATCGCCCGCGACGGACGCCGCGTGCACGTCCCGGCTCCGAAGGTCGAGGTCGTCGACACCATCGGAGCCGGCGACGCGGCGATGGGCGCGTTGCTGGCACGGCTCGCCGCGACGGGCCTCGACGCGGTGTGCGAGCACCTCGAGGAGGCGCTGAGCTTCGCCGTCGCCGTCGCGGCGATCGCGTGCACGAGGGCCGGTGCCTGCGCTCCGTCCACGGACGAGGTCGAGGCTTTTCTCGCGGCGGCGTGAACGCGGCTCGTCTAGGTGAACACCGTGCTGAGCAGGTGGTTCGCCGCCGAGAACAGGGCGTTGACCTCGCCGGAGATCCCGGTCTTCGAGACCTGGGCGCCGAGGAGCAGTGCGATGAACAGGTGACTGACCCGGAGGCCGTCGCTGCGCAGGAAGAAGTACAGCAGACCGCCGAGTACGCCGAGAACGGGTAGTGAGAGCACCACGGTGAATCGCCTCAGTGAGTTCGTGGAACCTGCGGAAGCTGGCAGAGCTCGCTCTTCGCGCCGGTCGACAGGTCGGTGAGCCACAGCGCACCGCCGCCGCCTTCGCCCTCCAGCATGGCGACGACGTCGTGCCCGAACTCGACCGTTCCGCCCTTGCCGGCGACCAGCACGCGGTCGCCGGCCGGGCCGGGCCGGGAGAGTACGAGCGCGTAGTCGCCCGGGGTGGCCCGCTGCTCCTCGCCGACGGTGAGCGCACCGTCGACGTGCAGCTCCGCGGTGCGGCGCAGCGGGCTGACGCGGAAGCCGTCCCAGGTGCCCGAGGCGGTGGCCGCGCCGAGCGCGACCGTCCAGTAGCCGGTGGTCGTCTCGTCGTTCATCCGTCCGCCTTCGCGCCTGGGATCGAGCTGCGCTCGGGGGATCCCGGGCGCCACCACCATCATTCGGCCGCCGCCGGACGGGTGCCAACCGCTGCGAACCCGAATGGACGCGCCGCCGATCGGGTGAAAATTCATCCGATCGTGTGAGGAAACTCCGAAACAGGGATGAGCCGGGAGCCGGGCCGCGACCCTGGAATGCATGCTGCCCTCATCGCAGAACCCTCACATCATGGGCCAGATGCCGCGCCGCACGGTGCTGCGCGCCGCCGCCGTATCGGGTCTGGCCGCGCTCGGCTGGGAGAGCGCCTTCCGGACACCGGCCGCCGCCGATGCCGCCGTGCCGCCGGATGTGGACTGCTATACCCAGGCGTACCGCAACTGGTCGGGAGAGATCAAGGCGGACGACGTGCCGACCTGCTCGCCCCGGACGGTCGAGCAGGTCGTCTCGGTGGTCAACTGGGCGCATGCCAGAGGCCTGCGGGTGCGGCCGGCGGGAATGCGGCACGGCTGGGCGCCGCTGACGATCACCGACGGCGGCGGGGACTGCATCCTGATCGACCTGACCGGGCATCTGACCTCGGTGTCGATCTCCGCGGACGAGCACGGTCCGCTCGTGACCGCGCAGACCGGCGTGACGATGACCGCGCTGCTCACCGAGCTCGAGGAGCACGGCTACGGCTTCGCGTCGTGCCCCGCTCCCGGCGATCTGTCGCTCGGCGGCGTGCTGGCGATCGACGGCCACGGTACGGCCGTGGCGGTGGACGGCGCGGCGAAGACGCCCGGGCAGACCTTCGGCACCGTCAGCAACCTGATCGTCTCGCTCACGGCGGTCGTCTGGGATGAGTCGCAGCAGGCGTACGTGGCTCGCACCTATCTGCGTTCGGACTCCGAGATGCGGGCGCTGCTCGTGCATCTCGGCCGCGCGCTGATCGTGCAGGCCACGCTGCGGGTCGCGCCGAACCAGCGCCTCCGCTGCGTGAGCCGCACTGATCTCGCCGCGCAGAGGCTGTTCGCGCCGCCGGCCGAGGCGGGCGAGGAGAGCTTCGCGGCGCTCCTCGAAGGCTGCGGCCGGATCGAGACGATCTGGTTCCCCTACACGCAATCGCCCTGGCTCAAGCTGTGGAGCGTCGCCCCGGAGAAGCCGCCGGCGTCGCGGGAGACCGTCACCCCGTTCAACTACCCGTTCTCCGACGAGATCCCGCAGGCGGCGTCGGACCTGCTGAAGCTGGTCATCCAGGGCGACACGTGGGTCACGCCGCTCTACGCGCAGGTCGTCTCGGCGTCCGTCCCGACCGGCCTGGCCGCGACGGACAGCGCGGACCTGTGGGGCTGGGCGAAGAACACGCAGCTCTACGTCCGTCCGACGACCCTGCGCGTGACGGCGAACGGGTACGCGGTGCTGACGAAGCGGGAGAACATCCAGGAGGTCGTGTCCAAGACGTACGCCTTCCTGACCCGCACCCTCGAGGAGTACCAGTCCGAGGGCAACTTCCCGATGAACGGCCCCTGGGAGGTCCGGGTGACAGGGCTCGACGACGCGGCCGACTGCCTGGTCGCGGGAGCGCGCGAGGGCATCCTCTCCGCGGTCCGCCCACGTCCGGATCGCGGCTACGACACGGCTGTCTGGCTGGACGTCCTCACGCTGCCCGGCACACCGTCGTCGATAGCGTTCTACCGGGACTTCGAGCAGTTCCTGCTGCAGGAGTTCGACAATGCTGTGGCAACCGCGCATCCGGAGTGGTCGAAGGGCTGGGCGTACGGCGCGAACGGCGCGTGGACCAGCACGACGTTCCTGCACGACACGATCCCGGCGGCGGTGCAGGGCGGTCACGCGTCAGACGACGGCTGGAACGCCGCGCTCGCCGCGTACGACGCGCTCGATCCGCATGGCGTGTACGGCAATCCGTTCCTCGACGTGCTGATGGGCTGACCTTCTGATGGGCTGACCTTCTGGTGGGCCGACCCCCAGCGGATCCGGGCTAGGCTCCGAGCTCCTCCAGCGGCGTGTTCGGATCTGCGAGCCTGGCCGGGTCGATGCGCTGTCCGGAGCGCACGAGCCGCTGGATCTGGTCGTTCACGCCCCAGATGTTGACGTTCATACCGGCGCGCACGCGGCCGTCGGCGAGCCAGAACGAGATGAACTTCCGGCTCGCCAGCTCGCCGCGCACCACGACGCTGTCGTAACCGCCGGGCTCGACGTATCCGGCGTACTCCATGCCGAGATCGAACTGGTCGGTGAAGAAGTAGGGAACGCGGTCGTCGGCGACCTGCTCGCCGAGCATCGCGCGGGCGGCGGCCTTCGGCTGCCTGCGGGCGTTGTCCCAGTGCTCGACGCGGATGTGCTTGCCGACCAGCGGGTTGAAGGCGTTGGCCACATCCCCGGCCGCGTAGATGTTCGGGTCCGACGTGCGCAGCGAGGCGTCGACGAGAACGCCGTTGGCGACGTCGAGGCCCGCCTCGAGGGCCAGCTCCGTGTTGGGCGCGGCCCCGATCGCGACGATCACCGCGTCGGCGTCCACGCGGGCGCCGTCCGCGAGCTGCACTCCGGTGGCCCGCCGGCCGTCGGTGAGGATTCCGGCGACGCGGGCGCCGGTGCGCAGGTCGACGCCGTGGTCGCGGTGCAGGTCGGCGAACACGCCGGCCACCTCGGGACCGAGCACGCGGAGCAGCGGCAGCGACTCCATCTCCACGATCGTCGCCGCGACCCCGGCTTCGCGGGCCGCGGCGGCCACCTCGAGGCCGATCCAGCCGCCGCCGACGAACGCCAGGCGCGACGCCGAGCCGAACAGGCTCTTGATCCGCTCGCTGTCCGAGACCTTCCGCAGCGACAGGACGCCGTCCACGTCCGCGCCGGGCACGGGAAGGTGGCGCGGGCCGGCGCCGGTGGTCAGCAGGAGCGCGTCGTAGGCGACGGTGTGCCCGTCCGCGCGCGCGACCGTGCGCCGGTCCCGGTCGATCCCGGTGACCGCGACACCGAGCAGGAGGTCGATGTTCTGGTCCGCATACCAGCCGGGCGGGTGCACGAAGATCTTCCCGCGCTCCTCCTTGCCCTGGAGGTAGCCCTTCGAGAGCGGGGGGCGTTCGTAGGGCAGCTCGTGCTCGTCCCCGATGAGCGTGAGGCGGCCCTCGAAGCCCGCTTCGCGCAGCCCCTCGGCGGCCTTCGCCCCCGCGAGGCTCGCCCCGATGATCACGATCGACGACGGTGCCATCCTGCTCACTTCCCCTGCGCGCGCTTCCCGGCCCGTTTCCCTCCAGCCAAGCCCGCACCGGGCGGTCTGGCAACCGTGGCGGGTCCCGCGTGCGGCATGAACCGTGAGCGCGGCGGGTAACGGACAACAGATCGAAAGGACGTGTACGACCGGTGAACGCACAGCACCCGGCGCCCGCGACGACGGCCCGCGAACCGGCGCCGGAGGCTCCCGGTCCCGACGGCGGCGCCCTGGTCGCGCTCTTCGAGCATCCGGATCTCCCGCACCGGCCGCTGCCCGCCAAGCTGGAGGCGCTCTACGGCGGTGACCTCGACGTTCCCGATCCATGCCTGTACGCGAACTTCGTGTCCTCCATCGACGGCGTCGTCGCGCTCGGGCCGCAGTTCCCCTCCTCCGGGTCCGCGATCAGCGGCCAGGCCGCCGCGGACCGCTTCGTCATGGGACTGCTGCGCGCCTGCGCGCATGCCGTGGTCGTCGGCGCGGGCGCGCTGCGCTCGGCTACGAACGGGCAGCGCTGGCTGCCCGAGAGCGTCTTCCCCGCCGCGGCCGACGACTTCGCCGAGCTGCGCCGCTCCCGCGAGCTGGCCGCGGAGCCCACGCTCGTCGTGGTCACCGCGAGCGGCGCGCTGCCGGTCGAGCATCCGGCGCTGCGCGCGGGCGGGGTCATCGCGACGACCGCCGCCGGAGCCGCGCGGCTGAACGGACTCGTCCCGCCGACGTGCACGGTGCTCTCGCTCGGCGACGGCCTGACCGTCCGGGCCGGCGCGCTGATCGACGCCCTGCACGCGCGGGGGCTCACCACGATCCTCTCGGAGGCGGGACCCCGGCTGGCCGGGCAGTTCGCCGACGAGGGCGTGCTCGACGAGCTGTTCCTGACCGTCTCCCCGGTGCTCGCCGGCCGGGACCACGAGGCGCGCTACGGCCTGGTCGCCGGCGTGGAGCTGCTGCCCGACCGCCGCGAGATCGGCGGCCTGCTCAGCGCACGGCAGCAGGCTTCGTACCTCTTCCTGCGGTACCGGCTCCGGTCCGGCGGCGCGGCACCAGCTGGATGACCAGCAGGGCGGCGCCGGCCGCGGCGGCGACGGCCTCCGCGATCGCGCTCACGGTCTTCTCCGTGTACCAGATCGGCTCGTACATGTTCGGCAGCGGCCCGAGCGCGCCGACATCGACGTACCGGTAGAGCAGCACGGCGCCGAGCGCGCTTGCGGCGATGAGCAGGGCGAACGCGGCGGCCAGGCGCTTGCCGCGGACCAGGACGAGCAGCGCGGCGAGCGCGGCCAGTCCCGCCTGCACGCGGAAGAGCGTCCCCTGGGTCACGTGCGTACCGTTGCCGTCGAACTGTCCGGCCAGGTCGGCGTGCACGTAGGCATCCACGGCGAGGCCCGCGGCGGCTATGACACGTAAAGGAAGGTATTTCATAATCCATGACACGCGCGGGGTGGCGGCCCGGCTCAGTGACTCGGCCGATCAGGTGAAAGTTCGCCGCGGGTGAGCGTGCCGCGCGCGGGTCGATCGCGGCGGTGCCCAAGGTCGGAGTCGACACGGCCCACGCCCCCGGAGGTCCCGATGCGCCGCCTGACCGCAACCCTAGCCGCGCCCCTGGCCGCCTCGGCCCTGCTGCTCGCCGGCTGCTCATCGTCGACGAATAGCACCACGTCGACCGGCACGACGTCGGCCGCGGCGGCCGACACGATCGTCATCAAGAATTTCGCCTTCAGCCCCGCGACGCTGACCGTGGCGCCGGGCACGAAGGTGACGGTCATGAACGAGGACTCGGTCACGCACACCCTGACCTCGACCGCGTCGCCGCACGCCTTCGACACCGGCGACATCGCCGCGGGGGCCACCATGACCTTCACCGCGCCGGGCAAGGCGGGTTCGTACCCTTACATCTGCACGATCCACACCTACATGCACGGGACTCTCACCGTGAGCTAGGCCGGTGTGTCGGCGGTACGCTCGACATATCAGGGAACGGAGGATCGCCGATGATCCGTTGGGTCTACGCCTTCGTCGACCGGCCGAAGGAGCTCTTCGAGCAGGCGGCGGCGTTCTGGACGGCGGTCACCGGCACCACGCTGTCCGCCCGGCGCGGCGCGGAGGGCGCGTTCGCCACGCTGCTCCCACCCGCGGCGTCCGGCCGCGACGCCTGCGTCAAGATCCAGGGTGTCGCCGCGGCGCCCGCCGGCGCGCATCTCGACCTCGCGGTCGCCGACGTCCGGGGCCTCGCCAAGCGCGCGACCGACCTCGGCGCGCGCGTCCTGCTCGACCGGGGCGGCCTCGTCGTGCTGGAATCCCCGGCCGGGCACCACTTCTGCGCCGTGCGCTGGGCCGGTGAGTCGCGGCGCCCGGAGCCCTACGCGGGCACGCGGCTCGACCAGGTCTGCCTCGACATCGCGCCGGACGAGTACGAGGCGGCCGTCGCCTTCTGGGCGCAGCTGACCGACTGGCCGGTGGTCTCCGGCCGCCGTCCCGAGTTCCGCGCCGTGAAGCCGCCGTCGCACGAGCTCCCGGTCCGCATACTGCTCCAGCGGCTCGACGCGCCGGGCCTGCCGTCCGCCGCGCACCTGGACTTCGCGTGCGCGGACCGCGCCGCCGCGCGCGCCGCCCACGAGCGGCTCGGCGCCGCGTTCGTCGCCGACCACCCGTACTGGACCGTGATGCGCGATCCGACCGGCGGCCTGTACTGCCTCACGGCCCGCGACCCGGAGACCGGCTCGCTGCACTGAGCGCGGGCTACGGCTCGATCGGCGGTGTGCCGTGGGTGTGGAAGGACTCGATGGTCTTCAGGCCCCAGGCCTGGCCCTTGGCGCGCTCGATCTCGGTCCAGGTCACGGTCTGCCAGTCGGGCGCGAGCAGCAGCCGGGAGACGGGGTTGCACAGCTCGATCCGGTTGCCGCCGGGCTCGTAGACGTACAGGAAGAACGTCTGCTGGATGGCGTGCTTGTGCGGGCCGGTCTCGATGAACACCCCGGCGTCGAGGAATAGGTCCGCCGCCCGCAGGATCTCCTCGCGGGTGTCGGTGGCGAAGGCGATGTGGTGCAGCCGGCCCTGGCTGCCGGTCCAGTCCTCGGTGTAGACCAGGTCGTAGGACTTGTTGCCGAAGTGGTGCCACTGCGCGGCGATCCGCCCGTCGTCGAGCCGGATCTGCTCGCTGGTGCGGGCACCGAGCGCGTCGCGCAGGAAATCGCCGTTCGGCTCCACGCTGGAGGCGAGGAAGTTGACGTGGTCCAGCCGGCGCACCCCGACGCCGTGGGCGGGCTTGGCCTCGGCCTGGTTCTTCAGCGCGGGCCGAGAGGCCTCGGGCGCGGTGTAGTGCTCGGAGTCCCAGTAGAGCTCGAACTCGTGCCCGTCCGGGTCGCGGAACGCGTAGGACTGGCCGATGCCGAAATTGCCGTCCCGCCACCCGATGCCCAGCCCGGCTTCCTCGATCGCCGCCACCCGCCGCTTGAGCGCCTCGGCGCTCCAGGTGCGCAGGGCGGTGGTGCGTATGCCGGAGGTCGAGTGCCCGGTCAGGATCAGGCTGTGGTGCTCGTAGTCGTCGTAGGTGCGCAGGTAGACCGAGTCGCCCTCGCGGGCGCACTCCCGCAGGCCCATCACCTCGGTGAAGAACCGAAGGCTGGCCTCGGGTTCCGGGGTGAGCAGTTCGACGTGGCCGAGGTGCGCGACCTCGTGGAAAGCGGACGGAGTCATGGGCCTGGTTCCTGTTCTTCGTTCGATTACGCGGCGGGGCGGGGAAAGACGGTGCCCTCGAAGAGTTTGCGTGCGGTGCGCACGAGCCCGGCGTTGCGGGTGCGCGGCCGCTCGGGCGGGGCGTCGGGGTCGAGCTCGACCGAGACGTCCACGGAGCCGGTCGGATGCTCGATGCGCAGCGGACCGTCCTGCGGAAGATCCGCCAGCTCCGCGCCTACCGCGCCCGGGAGCAGCAGCGCGGTGGCCACGCTCACGGCCCCGAGCACGCCGATGGCCTCGTGCACCCGCACCGGGATGAAAGTGCGCGTACTGACAGTGCCGCCCTCGCGCGGCGGTGCGAGCAGCGAGATCTTCGGCAGCGACGGGGCGTCACCGAGCCCCATCAGCGCCAAGGCCTTCTCGCGGATGACGGCGATGCGCTTGGTCAGCGCCTCGTCTGCCTCGAGCTCGGCGGGGGATTCGTAGCCGGTGACGCCGAGGTCGGATGCGCGCAGGACGACGCTCGGCATGCCGTTGTCGACGCAGGTCGCTTCGAGGCCGTCGAGCACGTCGACGACGTTGCCGGTCGGCAGCAGCGGCTTGCCCTCCGGGGAGGCGAACGCGAGCAGGATGGGATCGGCGTACTCGACGCGTCCGCCGGCCGTGGTGAAGGTGGCGGTGGCGGACTCGCCGGTGTTGACCAGGTGGATGCGCACGCTGGTGCGCTCCCCCGCCGCCCGGACCAGCCCTCGCTCCACGGCGAACGGGCCGACCCCGGCGAGCAGGTTTCCGCAGTTCTGCCTGTCGGTGACGAACGCCTCGGCGACACCCACCTGCAGGAAGAGGTAGTCGACGTCCGCATCGGCGCGCGCGGACGGGGAGACGACGGCCACCTTGCTGGTCAGCGGGTGCGCGCCGCCGATGCCGTTGATCTGCCGCGGATCAGGCGTGCCCATCACGCGCATGATCACGTCGTCGCGCTCGCCGGGGTCGGACGGCAGGTCGGAGGCCAGGAAGTACGGGCCCTTCGACGTGCCGCCGCGCATCAGGATGCACGGGATGCCCTCGTCGGCGTGAGAGTCCTCATTCATGGTGTTCCTCGTAGGGCACGTACTCGACGCCGAGTTCCTTGAGCAGCGGGCGCAGGTTGTACCGGTCCAGGCCCAGCTGCCCGCCGGCCAGCGCCTCGCGGGTGGCCTGCTCCTTCGCCTCGCGCGCCTTCGAGGCCTCGATCGCGCGCGGCAGATCCGCCGCCTCGATGCTCATCACCCCGTCGTCGTCGGCCAGGATCACCGAGCCCGGACGGACCACCTGCCCGCCCACGACCACCGGCACGTTCACCGCGCCCGCCGTGGCCTTGACCGTGCCCTGCGCGCTCACGTGCCGCGACCACACCGGGAAACCCATCTCCCGCAGCTCAGCGGTATCGCGCACGCCCGCGTCGATCACCAGGCCGCGTACCGACCGCGAGGCCAGCGAGGTAGCCAGCAGCTCCCCGAAGTACCCGTCCGTGCACGGCGAGCTAGGCGCCACCACGAGGATGTCCCCGGGCGCGCACTGCTCGACCGCCGCGTGGATCATCAGGTTGTCGCCCGGCCACACCAGCGCCGTGACCACGCTGCCCGCCACCCGCACACCCTGCTGGATCGGGCGCAGCTCAGGACCGAGATACCCGATCCGGCCCAGTGCCTCGTGCGCCGTCGCCACCCCGAACCCGGCCAGCTCGTCGAGCTGCGCGAGCGGCGGGCGCGGCACGCCGGTCACCACCACCTTCGTCTTCGCGGTCACGACAGCTCCCCGGTGGTCTGCGGGAAGTGGCGGAAGAAGGCCTCCGCGCGAGTGTCGACGGCCAGGCCCAGGTTCGGGCCCGCGTTGCGCTTGAGCTGCACCCCGCGCCGCTTGGCCAGGTCCGTGTAGTAGTCCCACATGTGCTGCTGCGCCGGCAGGCACTTCATCGCCGCCTGCTTCGCCTCCCACACCGCCGTGATGTCCAACAGCAGGTTCGGCTTGAAGTCGCACTGCTCCGACTGATGCGGCTCGAACGAGAACACCGGCGGCGCGCCCAACGGCTCGCCCGGAGCCTCGTACCCGATCGCCTGCGCCAGGATCCGCGCCTGCAGCGCCATCCGCGCCGCCGCCGGATGATCCCCGTTGTAGGGGTCCACCAGCGTGTGCGTGAGCACCACCGCGGGCTGCAGCTCGCGGTAGACCAGCACGAGGCGGTCGACGGTCTCGTGGCTCTCCGGCAGGGGGTAGTCGCCGATGTCGAAGAACTCGATCTCCGCACCCAGCGCCGCCGCGGCCGCCTCCGCCTCGGCGCGGCGGATCTCCTTGATCTCCTCCAGCTTCTTGCCCGCCAGCCACGCCTTCGCGGACTCCCCGCGCTCGCCGTAGGACAGGCACACCACCTTCGCCCGCTGCCCGCGCGAGGCGGCCAGCGCGATCGCGCCGCCTGATCGCCACACGAAGTCGCCCGCGTGCGCGCTCACCACCAGCAGCGCACCCTGGTCAGCCGTCGTAGCAGCCTCAGTCATCTTCGCTATCTCATTTCTCTTCGGTGCTTCGGCGCAGCGCCTCGGCGACGCTCGCCAGGTGTTCCCGCGCGGCCCGCTCGGCGGCCGGGGCGTCGCCCGAGCACACCGCCTCGATCAGCGCGAGGTGCTCGGGCAGCGAGGTCTGCGGCCGTCCGGGCCGCAGGCTCAGCCGGAACTGGTGCCGGACGATCTGCGCGTTGAGCCGCTCCAGCAGGCCGGCCGCGACCTTCTGGCCGGACAGCCGCAGGATGTGCGCGTGCAGCTGCTGGTTGAGCTTCGAGTACGACATGACGTCGCCCGAGCCCACCGCCTCGCGCATGCCCGCGCCGATCGCGCGCAGCAGCTCGCGGTCCGCGTCCTGGACGTGCTCCGCGGCCCTCGCCGCGCACAGGCCCTCGAGCGCGGCCCGGCACTCGACGATCTGCACGGCCTCCTCCAGCGGGATCACCCGGACCCGCGCGCCGCGATTGGCGATCCGCTCGACCAGGCCTTCGCCGGTCAGGTCGAGCAGCGCGCCGCGCACCGCGGCCCGGGTGACCCCGTACCGATCGGCGAGGTCGAATTCGACGAGCCGGTGGCCGGGAGCCATCTCGCCCGCTCTGATCGCCTCGCGCAGTATCTTCGCCACGTGGTCCGTGGCTTCCTGACCACTCGTCGGATTCCCCATGATCGAACGCTAGGTCCCTGGCGAAGAAAGTGTCAACAATCCTGAGAGCAGGATGGGCGATACGAGTCGCCGCCAGGGACGTGCGCTGCATGGGGACCGATCACCGCCTCAGTTCTGCCCGGAGCCCAGGTTCGCCGGCCGGGTGACCCACTGGCCGTCGACCCAGCCGCTGACCTGCTCGTAGCCGGAGCCGAACGAGCCCAGCCAGGAGATGTTCAGGTTCTGCTCGGCCCGGGAGACCTGCGGGGTGTAGCTGGCGGCCGAGGTGGCCGGGCCGCCGGTCGTGTCCACCGCGATGTCCGGGTAGGAGTAGATCGGCAGGCTGGCGGTCACCGTGCCGCTGCTGTCGGTCGAGGTGGCGAGCAGGCTGGTCGGCGCGGTGCCCTCGGTCACCCACGCGGTGATCGCGGTCAGCGCGTCGAATTTGTTCGGGCCCTGGCCGCCGCCGCAGTGCGCGACGCCGGGGAGCAGGTAGAGCTTCGCGAACCGCTCGGTCGCGGCCAGACCGCCCATGGCCTTGGTCACGGCCTGGTAGTAGGAGATCGTGCCGACCGGGTTGATCGCCGGGTCGGCGTAGCCGGCCCACAGGATCAGCTTGCCGCCGGCCTTCTCGAACGCCGACAGGTTCGGGTCGGTCGCGTCCAGCTCCCCGTCGTTCTCCTTGGTGACCTTCTCGAAGTTCGCCTTGGTGAACTGCACGTCCATGTAGTTCGCGGCGCCGTCGAACGTGCCGGTCGGGGTGATCCAGTCCTGCCACGCGGTGGTCGCGATGTTCGCGTCGATCGCGCCGGACTCCGCATTGCCGCTCGGCACGATCCAGCCGGCCCAGTTCAGCTCGGAGCCGCGCACCTCGTAGCCCGGGTAGAGCCGCTCGCCCTGTGCGTCGGTCGGTCCGGCGTAGAGCTTGTCGACGGTCTCGACCTGGGCCGCCGTCAGGCAGAAGTCGCTCGAGGTCGAGGTCTGGCCCGGCTTGCACGCGATGCTCGCCGGGTTCCAGGTGCACGCCAGCGGGTCGGCGAGGTAGCCGAGCGAGACGGCGCTCGCGCCGCCGCAGGCCTGCAGGACCGCGGTGTGCAGCGGGGCGAGGTCGGCGGAGGTCAGGATCGGGGTGCCGTTCGCGCCCGTGTTGGCCTGCGCGTTCCAGGCCTCCTCGAAGGCGTTGAGCTCGCTCTGGATCGAGGCGGGCGAGCCGGCGATGATCCCGTTGAAGTCGGTCGGGTAGCGCTGCGCCTCGGTTAGCGCCTCACGGCCGCCGTCCGAGCAGCCGTCGAAGTAGGACTGCGCGGGGGCGCTGCCGTAGAAGCCCTTGATGATCGCCTTCGAGACCAGCGCGAGCTGGTGCTCGGACTCGTAGCCGAACACGGCCTTGAGCTCGGGGTCCTGGAAGGCCATGACGCTGAAGCCGCCGCCCTCGTGGCCCTCGTCGTCCGCGGCCACGGCGAAGTCACCGTCGGTGGCCTGGGTGCAGCCGGCGGCAGCCGTCGGGTAGCCGGTGTTGATGCTGCCGCAGCCGCCGCCGCAGCCCTCCTGCAGGTACTCGCCCGCGTAGGTCGTGGTGGGCAGGTAGAGGGTGAAGTGCGTCTCCGGGGCGATGATGCCCTGCACCTCGCACGCGGCCCACGAGCCCGCAGGGTTCGCCGAGGCGGCGACGGCCGACGCGGAGGTAATCGAGGTCTGCGCTCCCTCGAGGGTCAGCAGATCGAGGCTCGCCAGCGCGGAGCAGCTGGTCGTGGGGGCGACGGCGGAGGCGGCCGCGGACGAGCCGCTCGCGGCGGCGGAGCCGCTCGCCCACAGGCCGGCGGCCAGCATCACCGTCGCGGTGAGGGCCGCGAGCGTGGGCCATCGGCGCGCGCTCCTCGGGTGGTCAAACGCAGGTAAAGTACTCACGGTTCTCCTTGATCGCAGCATTGAGAAGGAGGACACCTCCCAGGCCCGGGGCAACGGGCCTGGGAGACTCGGCATCAGGGGTGGAACGGGGTTACGCGGCGGCGGGGGCGGTGGCCGCGTCGAACTCCTCCGCGACCTCCTCCGCGGATCCCCGCAGCAGCGTCACGGCGACGACCGCGCAGACCAGCGCGGCGATGCCGGCCACGGTGAACCCGAGGCCGTAGGCGGTGCCGAGCGAGGAGTGCGCGATGCCCGCGACGGTGGTGTTGCTGTCCGCGTGCAGCACCGCGATGGGGCCGCCGCCGGACAGGATGCCGTGCGCCTTGCCGGAGTCGGCCGCGCTGAGGTTCGCGCCCGCCAGGCCGGAGGTGAGCAGGTTGGTCGCCTTCGCGGTCGCGATGGCGCCGATCACGGCCGGGCCGAGCGTGAAGCCGAAGTCGCGCAGCATGCTCGTCGTGGCCGAGGCCATGCCGGCCAGGCTGTGCGGGACGGTCTCGACGACGGTCGCGGTCACGGCGGAGACGGCGAAGGCGAAACCGATGCCGACCAGGCCCATCGGGACGATGATCGAGGTGAGCGTGGCGTCGTCGATCGGCAGCTGGCCGGCCCAGATGTCGCCGGCGGCCATCAGCAGGAAGCCGAGGCCGAGCACCCAGCGCGGGGCGAGGGTGGCCATCAGCTTGTGGGTGACCGGCAGCAGCGGGAGCGCGATGCCGGACAGCAGCAGGAACGCCACCGCGGTGCGGATCGAGGACTGGCCCTGGATCGGGCCCATCCGGATGCTGATCGCGTAGGCGGTGCCGAGGAAGGCGAACATGCCCACGACGGTGACCCCGGCGGCCAGCGCGAAGTTGCGGTTCTTGAACAGGTCGACGCGCAGCAGCGGGTTCGGCACCCGCAGCTCGATGATCACGAACGCGACGAGCATGACCGCGGAGACGATGAACGCGGCGACGACCATCGTGTTGCCCCAGCCGTCCCCGGTGCCCTGGATCACGCCGAACAGCAGCGCGAACAGGCCGAGGCCGATGGTGGTCTGGCCGGCCGGGTCGAGCGAGCGGCCCTGCGGCGAGCGCGAGTCCTGCGCGGCGAAGCCGGTGACGACCATGTCGCCCAGCGCCAGGATCAGCACGACGAAGAACGCGTCGCGCCAGCTGAAGTACGTGGCGGTGATGCCGCTCAGCAGCGGGGCGAGGAAGTTGCCGGTGGACAGGATGGCGGCCCACACGGCGATCATCTTGGCGCGCTTGGCGTGCGAGCGCTCGCCGCCGACCAGCATCGCGAGGGTGGTCGGGAACAGCGCCGCGCAGCCGAGGCCCGCGATGATCTGGCCGACCCAGAGCACGTGCACGTTGGAGGCGGGGGCTATACCGGAGACCAGCTCGCCGACAGCGAGCAGGAACGCGCCGCCCATCAGCAGTCTCTTGCGGCCGAACAGGTCGCCGAGCACGCCGAAGGTCAGTTCCATCACGGTGATGGGCAGCAGCGAGCAGTCGGAGATCCACGTCAGCTCGGAGCCGGACGGGTTGAAGACCGACTGGAATGTTCCGTTCAGCGTGGCGGGCATGGCCAGGCCGATCTGCGCGAGGCAGACGGCGAACAGGGCGGCAGCGATCGTGCCCGCGCGAAGCGCGCCGCCGTCGGTGCCGGAGGCACGGGTTTGCGTCGTCATGGCGTCCTTCACGTCGTTGTGATCCCGGCGCGGTCAGCCGCCGGTCCCACAGAGTATTAGCGCGGCAGCTATTTATTTCAACGGTCGGAAAATTACGTTTAGGTAACACGCGCTGGGCGGGCCGCCAACGGGCCGGGCCCGCCCGGCGAGCAGCGGCGGTCGGGCAGGTCTATATTCTTCAGGGTGAGAAATATTGTGATCGCCCCCGGCGCGCCCTCGGGGACGCCGGGATCGGCCACAATCGGGCCTGTGACCAGTCCGACCGGCCCCGCCGACGTCCGCCGCCGCAACCTCTCGCTGGTGCTGCGGCACATCGCCGCCCACGGCCCGTGCGCCCGCACTGAGGTCGCCGACGCGACCGGCCTCGTCCACGGCTCGATCACCGCGCTCACCGCCGAACTGATCGGCAGCGGCCTGGTGCACGAGGTCGGCCTGGCCTCCTCGGGGGCGCGCGGCAGGCCGCGGCGGCTGCTGGAGCTCGCCCCAGGCCGGGTGCTCACGATCGCGATCCAGGTCAAGAAGTCCCAGCTGCTCTGCGCGGCGACCGACCTCGGCGGCGCGATCCTGTGGCGGGACGAGCGCCCGCACCACGCGGAGTACGGCGATCCGCGGCCGGTCGTGCGCGCGATCACGGAGATCGTGGACGACGCGTGGAACGCGATCCGCCGCTCGCAGGCGCGCGAGCGCGGGCACCTGGCGCGCGTCGTCGTCGCCGTGCCCGGGGCGGTCGTCGAGGACGAGGTGGTGGCGGACTCGATCCTGCTCGGCTGGCGCCGCGTCGACCTGCGCGGCCTGCTGCGGGCCCAGGACCCGACCGTCACCTGCCCGATCAGCGTCGTCAACGAGGCCAACATGGCCGCGTTCGCCGAGTACGGCGCGCTGGTCGACCGCACCGGCGAGGTCCCGAAGGTCTTCGCCTACCTCCGGGTGCTGCGGACCGGGATCGGCGGCGGTCTCGTCGTGGACGGCGCCGTGCAGACCGGCGGCCACGGGATGGCCGGCGAGTTCGGCCACATCCCGGTCTCCTTCGACGGCCCGGCGTGCAAGTGCGGCGACCACGGCTGCCTGGTCACCTACCTCGGCGTCCCGGCGCTGCTCGTCGCCGCCGGGATGGATCCGGACGACTACGATCCGGACCTCCAGGACGGCCACGCCGAGTTCGACCGGCGGCTTCGCGGCGGCGACCCCGCGACGATCCGCGCCCTGGAGACCGGGGCCCGCGCGCTCGCCACCGCGCTGACCGCCGTCTCCCGCGTCGCCGACCCGGAGAAGGTCGTGCTCGGCGGCCATCTCGCGGCCTGGTCCGGCCACCTCGTTCCCAACGTCCTGCGCCACCTCGCCGGACGGCGCGCCGTCACCCCCACCGACGAGCCGGAGATCAGCACCGACCTGCTCGGCGAGGACGCGACGCTGCTGGGCGCGCTGCGCTACGGCTGCGAGACCGTCTTCGACGACCCGACGAGCGTGCCGCAGGTCGAATCGGTCGAACGCCCGGCTGTGCTTCCATAACAGAGGCGAATCCGTAACGTTACGACTCTCGTCGGCGACCTGTTGTTTACGGCACAGTAACCGCATGGTGGTGCTGATTCTCGCTCTCGCGATACCGCTCTGGGTCTCGACGGTGCGCGACCGGGCGCTGGGCTGGAAGGTCGCCGGCGTTCTGCTGGGCCTGCTCCTGGCGGAGGCGGCCGTGGCCGCGCATTGGGTCTTCCCCGGAGCGCGGGTGACGCTGCTCGTCCTGCTGGCTCTCGCGTCGGCGGCGACGCTGGCGATCGGCGTGCGCTCCAACGCCGCCCGGCCGGCCAGACGCCGGAGACGCGGCGACGGCCGGCGGGGGGTCGCCGGAGTCGTGCTGTGCTGGGCGTACTGCGTCGTCGTCACGCTGGGCGCGCTCGGCGTCGCGGGTCCCTACGGGTTCAACGGGCTGCCCCCCGCGACACCGGACGCGTCGGAGATGCTTCCGCTGCCGTCCGGCCTGACCGTCACCGCCGATATGAACGACGGCTGCAGCGGCGGCGCCACCGAGCTGTGCGTCCGGGAGATCGACGTCGCCGGCACCGACGGACAGGACCAGGCGGCGGTCATCTCGCAACTCGAAGCGCTCGCCGTCGCGCGCGGCTGGCCGAGCGGTTCGAGCTGCCGGACCGTCGGTGTGATGCTGGACCGGCACTCGGAGTGTGTGCAGGTCGGCCTCACCCGCGGTGTGCTGAGCGTGCAGCTGCAGGATTCGAGCGGATGGTGACCTGCTGCTCCGCCGCCCTCAGTTTGAGCGCGAGCGCCGGGCAGTCGGCGACCGCGCGGCGGGCGCGCTTGGCGGCGGCCGGGGAGAGCGGGCCGGAGACGATCGGGTAGCCCCAGTCGTCGAGTGTGATGTGGTCGGGGAGCAGTTCGGCGCACAGGCCGTGGCCCTGGCAGGCGGCCCAGTCCACGGACAGGTCCCGCGGAGCGTTGTCTCGCATCGTGGTCTCCCTCTCAGTGGACGAGTTCGCGGGCCGGTGCGGGCAGCAGCGGACGGCGGTCGCCGCCGGTGCACTGGCCCGCATGATGGGCCGCGATCTCGGTGCGGAAGGTCATCAGGGCGCTACGGACGAGCCGTACGCTGCCGTCCGGGTGGTGGCACAGGCCGCGGCCCTCGACCATGCCGCACCAGCGCTCGATCCGCTCGAGGAGCCCGCGGTCGCGAGCGGCCTGGTGGGGGTCCGCGAGCTGCTCCAGCGCGGCGGCGATGCGCGGCAGGCCGTTGAGGCACGGTCCGCACTGGCCGGCGGATTCGAGGGCCAGGTAGCGGACGATGTGCGCGGTCTCGGCGAGGCCGCAGCGGTCGGCGGGCAGCGCGGCGATCAGGCCGGCGCCCAGCGGAGCGCCGAGGTCGGCCTCGGTGAGCCGGGCGTGCCGGGCCAGCGGCGCGGGGATCCACGAACCGTGGTACCCGCCGACGAGGACCGCGTCGATCGGCCCGGCGTCGGCGATCAGCGGCGCGAGCGCGGCGCCCGCGGCGCTGTGCACGACGCGCGGACGCTGCCGGCCGGAGTAGACCGTGAACAGCTGCGGTCCGGGCTCGGCCGCGGTGCCGTAGTCGCGAAACCAGTCGGGGCCGTACCGGGCGATCAGCGCCACCTGGGCGACCGTCTCGACGTTCTGAACCAGCGTCGGGGCTCCGCCGACGCCGCTCTCGCGGACCGACAGCTCGCTGTAGGGCGGCAGGCCCGGTCCGCCGTCGAGTGTCGAGACGAGCGCGGCCGACTCGCCCGCGATGAAGCGCCCGGGTACCTCGGCGAGCTCGATGCGCACGCCGTCCTGGCGCACGTCGCGCTCGTTCAGCGCCTCGCGCAGCCGTCGCACGAGGTCTCCGCGGCCGTTCGGCGCTCCGGCCTCGACGGCGAGCACGGCGCGCGTCGCCCGCAGTTCGCGGCCGAGCAGCACCAGGCCGTCGAGCACGAGGTGCGGGGCGAGCCAGAGCAGGTGCTTGTCCTTGTGGCTGGCCGGTTCGCCCTCGCAGCCGTTCGCGACGATCGCGGGCGCGATCCGGCGGGCCCGCGCCGCGCCGGAGACCGACACCAGCTTCCGGTACAGGGGGAACCCGGCGCCGCCGCGGCCGCGCACCCCGGCGTGGCCGATCATCGAGGCCAGCTCGCCCAGCGGCAGCCGGTCCGGGGCGGGCAGCACGCCGTAGTACGCGCGGTGCTCGGCGTGGTTGAGCGGCCGGGAGGGCAGGACCCCGTTGCCCTGGGCCTGCTGCGGCTCGATCACGAGGGTCTCGGTTCGGTTGTCGGTGGCTGTCATGCGCGGACTTGGCTCCTCGTCGTGTGCAGAACCTGGGCGGGGGTGCGGCGGGACCGGGCGCGCTCGACCGAGATCCGCCAGGCGAGCGCGCCGAGCACGGCGAGCACGCAGGCGATGGTCAGCCAGAGCTGCCAGCCGTTCATCAGCTCGCCGCGGCCGGAGCCGAGGCCGATGGAGTGCGCGATCGCGATCGGCCAGAAGGCGTAGGCGAGCCAGTGCACGGCGCGCCAGAGCCTCGGGCCGATCCGGTCGCGCAGCAGGCTGGTGACGATGAGCGCGATCGTCAGGTCGACCGCCACGGCGCCGAGCCCGATCAAGAGGGGCTCGTAGGCGGAGGCGAAGGGGACGAACGCGGAGAGCACCGAGATGTCGACGTAGCCGTCCAGGATCGCGGTGCCGATGTGCAGGGCGAGGAACACCAGCGACAGCAGCGAGATCGAGCGGTGGAGGGCCACGACGCCGAAGCGCGGTAGGCCGGGCAGCCGTCCCCGGCCCACCACGGCAATGCCGAGCAGCATCACCGCCGTGTAGAGGACCAGGCTGACGACGCCGGTGCCCTGGGACAGGTACCAGAGCGCTGTCGAGTTCATCTGGCACTCTCCGCCGGAAGCGTGGAGACCTCGGCCTCGGCCGGCCAGCCCGGCGTGTAGACGATCGGGCCGCCGTCCTCGGGGACCAGCCGCGCCGGCAGGCCGTGCAGGGTCAGCCAGGCCGGGGCCTTCGCGCCGAGCAGCATCGCGGCGGTGGACGCGGTGTTGGCGTCGAGGCAGTTGCCCGCGGCGACGCTGACGGTGCGCCAGGGGGTCGCCGCCGGCAGCCCGGTGCGCGGATCGAGGATGTGGTGCAGCAGATCGCCGCCGCGCAGCCAGCGCCGGGACGAGGTGCCGGAGGTGGCCAGGCCGCCGTCGGTGATGCTGATCTCGGCCTCCGGGCCCAGGTCGGCGGGCGACTCGGGGATCGGGGCCGCGCCCACCGCGGCGCGCACGTCGGTGCGGTCGCGGACGGTGATCCGCCAGCAGCGCTCGCCGTCCTCGCGCAGCGGGGGCTGCCCGGCGACGGCGATGTCCCCGCCGAGCGCGACGAGCACGCCGCAGTCGGCGACCTTGGCCAGCTCGGTGGCGGCGCTGTCGGCGGCCCACGCCTTGGCGGTGGCGCCGAGGTCGAGCGTGATCCCCTCGCGCAGCCGCAGGACGCAGGGTCCGGAGACGCCGTCGCCGGGCCGTTCGAGGTCGATCAGCTGCCAGCCGGGAACCGGCCGCAGCGTCACGCGGATCGGCGCGCCGTCCGCCTCCATCAGCTCGAAGTCGCGGTCGTAGCCGACGGCCGCCATCGCGGCGCCGACGGTCGGGTCGACGAGCCCGTCGGTCAGCCGCGCCGCCCGGAGCGCCGCGTCCAGCGCGTCGGCGAGCAGCGGGCTGATCTCGGCAGGCCCGGTCTTCCGGCAGACCTCGGAGAGCTCCGAGTCGGGCCGGAAGCGGCTGCACGCGCCGTCCACGGCGTCGAGCCAGGCGGCCAGCCGGGTGCGGCACAGCTCGAGCCTGGCCGGATCGGCGACCACGAGGCGGACGGAGCAGCCGAGCGCGCGCCAATCCGCGGCGGCCGGGGCGAGGTGGTCGGTCTGAACGGTCATCAGGAGCTCCCGGAGTTCGCGTCGCTGTTGCCGGAGGAGGAGTTGGAGCCGGACGAGGAGCCCGAGCCGCCGCTCGATCCGCTCGATCCGCTCGACGAGCCGGAGTTCGAGCTCGTGCCGCTGCTGGCCGTCGGCGTGGAGGAGGCGGTGCTGAGCGTGCTCGTCGAGCTCGAGCCCGACGACGAGCTCGAACTCGAGCTCGACGTGCTGCTCGTGTGCGTCGCGCGGGGCACGGTCGCGGCCACGGCCAGCGAACCCGCGATTCCCGTCGCGGCCACGATCGCCGTGATCGTCGCGGCCCGTGCCCTGCCGTGCCGCACCGAGCGGTCGGCGCCTTCTGCGTCCATGGGTCAACTCCGTCAAGGGAAGTTATCGTTCCGTGACCCCTAAGCTGCCGGAGCGGGATGAGAAGATCATGAACACAGCCTGGGCCCTGGCTTTCTTCCGGATTCTGGGCGTTCTCTCAGGTCAGCGCCGCGCGTCGGCGAACGCCGGGCGAAAAGGAGATCCCCACCGGCGGCTCCGCGTGGCGGGCGGAGCTGCCGGTGGGGATCGTCGACGGGGGCCGATCAGCTAAGGGACGGTCAGCTGGCGGGCTCCGGGGTGGTCGTGGTCGTGAAGCCCTCGAGCTTGTTCGCGGCCTCGGCGAAGGTGTTGGTGAAGGTCTGGCTCAGCTGCACGGCCGAGGTGTCGACGCCGATGGTCTTCTCGGTGGCGAGCACGGTCTCGGGGCCGCCCTTGGGCATGATGCCGTCGGGCAGGAACTGGGCCTTGTCCTGGGTCAGCGCGGTGATGTACTCGGCCTTGGTGAAGCCGTTGCTCGACGTGTACGACGCGGGCAGCTCGTTGGCGATGTCGGCCGCGGTGTGCGTGGCGATCCAGTGCATCGTCGCGACCAGGGCGTCGGCCACGTCCTGGGCCTCCTTCTGGTGCGCGGCGACCCAGTCGTTGCGGGCCAGCACGCCGGCGGCCGGCCAGGTGCCGCCGAGGGCGGCGGTGGCACCGGAGGAGGTGGCCAGGTCGACGGCCGAGTAGCCGAGGTTCTGCTGCTCGATCTGCAGCACGGTCGGCTGCGTGGTCATCAGGCACTGCACCTTGCCGGTCTTGAGCGCGGCGATCGCGGTCGCGCCGGAGCTGACGCCGACCCGGCTGTACTGCTTCGTCGTCAGGCCGGACTTCGCGGCCAGCAGCTGGGTGAGCTCGTCGGTGCCGGAGCCGAGGTCGGTCACGCCGAGGGTCTTGCCGCTCCACTGCGCGGCCGAGTGGACGCCGCTGCCGGTGGCGCACATCTCCCGCTCGCCCGGAGCGCCGGAGAGCTGGACGATGTCCTCGACCTGCTTGCCCTTGGTCTGGAAGTCGATGGTGTGGATGTACCACGCACCGGCCATGTCGACCTGGCCGGAGGCCATCGCGTCCTCGGCGCCGATTCCGCCCTGCGTCTCGGTGCTGAGCACCATGTTGACGCCGTACTTCTTGTAGTAGCCGAGCTGCTGGGCGAGCTCATACGGCAGGTAGATCTGCTTGTCGATGCCGCCGACCATCATGGTCACCGTGGGCAGCGAGCTTGAACCGGAGCCGGATGCGTTGCTGCCGCTGCCGGAGCTCGAGCAGGCGGTGAGCCCGCCGGCGAGCATGAGGGAGGCCGCGACGGCGCCGACGGCTGTCTTCTTGATCATGACTGGACCTTTCCGTGTCTTCGTTGACGAACGGGTGGAGCTGGAGACCGCCGGCTCAGATCGCCGCGGCCTCGGTCGGGGACGGCGGACGCCAGGACAGCAGGCGCCGCTCGAGGCGGGTCAGCAGGAACTCGACGACGAGGGTGATCGCGGCGATGACGAACATCGAGGCGAACACGCCGTCCGGGTTGAACTGGTTCTGCGCGGTCGTGATCACCAGGCCGAGGCCGGACTGCGCGCCGAGCATCTCGCCGACGATCGCGCCGATGATGGCGAAGCCGAAGGCCGTGTGCAGGCTCGCGATGATCCAGGTGAGCGCGGAGGGCAGGGTCACGTCCTTGACGATGCGCAGCTTCGAGGCGCCGAGCACCCGGGCGTTGTTCAGCACGTTGCGGTCGACCTCGCGCACCCCCTGGAAGGCGTTGAAGAAGACCACGAAGAACACCAGCACGCTGGAGAGCAGGATCTTCGGGGTCTGGCCGAGACCGAAGGCGACCAGGAAGATCGAGCCGAGCACGATGCGCGGGATGGCGTTGAAGATCTTGATGTACGGGCCGATCACCTTGGCCATGAACGGGCTCACGCCCAGGCCGACGCCGACCACGATGCCGCCGACGGTGCCGCAGACGAAGCCGAACACGGCCTCGCGCAGCGTCGTGAAAATCTGCGACCAGTAGGAGCCGAACTCCGTCGCCTGGTCGCCCTGGGTGAAGTAGTCCTTCAGCTGCTTGACGATCCCACTGGGCTGGCCGTAGAAGAACGGGTCGAGAACCTTCCACGTCGTCAGCAGCTGCCAGGAGCCGATGATCAGCACGGCGAGCAAGAGCTGCGCGGCGAGCACCTTGGCGCGGCGGACGCGGGCGATGCGGCGGCCCGGGTTGGCGGACGACTTCTGCTCGGTGGCGGGGATGGCGTACGCCCCGACGTTCTGGGTCATGCTGCAACTCCTGCGGTGCGGGCGTAGGTGCGTTCGACTTCCTCGCGCAGCGACTCCCAGATCTGCCGGTGCAGCTCGAGGAACTCCGGCTGGAAGCGGATGTCCTGGATGGCGCCGCGCGGCCGGGGCAGGTCGATGTCGAACACGGCCTTGACCGAGCCCGGACCCGAGGTCATCACGACGACGCGGTCCGCGAGGGCGATCGCCTCCTCGAGGTCGTGCGTGATGAACAGCACGGAGGGGCGAAGCTGCTCCCACAGGCCGATCAGCTCGTTCTGCATGATCGCCTTGGTCTGCACGTCCAGGGCGCCGAACGGCTCGTCCATCAGCAGGATGCGCGGCTCGTTGATCAGCGCCGCGGCCATCCCGACGCGCTTGCGCATGCCGCCGGAGAGCTGGTGCGGGTGCCGGTCCTCGAAGCCGGCCAGGCCGACCCGGCGCAGCCAGTCGCGGGCCGCGGTCTCGGCCTCCTTCCTGCGCACGCCGCGGAAGCTGGGGCCGAGCGCGACGTTGCCGAGCACGGTCTTCCAGGGCAGCAGCGCGTCGGCCTGGAACATGTAGCTGACGCCCTCGGCGATGCCGTCGACCGGCCGGCCCGCGACGCGCACCTCGCCCTCGCTGGGCCGGTCGAGCCCGGACACCAGGCTGAGCGTGGTGGACTTGCCGCAGCCGGTCGGTCCGACGACGGCGCAGAACTGGCCGGGCTCGACCTCGAAGTCGACGTCCTTGATCGCGGTGAACACCTCGCCGCTCGGGGTGAGGAACCGTTTCGTCACCCCGGAAATCTCGATCCGGGCGCCGGGTACGCCGGTCACGGGCTGCGTTGCCATCGCGGATCGCCTCCTTCTCTCCGTTGATCTGGGGAGGCTCACGCTAGGCAGCGCGGTCCGCGGCGGTCTCGCTTTCGGCGGTAACCCGCGTTTTTCGCGTTCCGCAAGGTTTTGTGCATTGAGTTCACGAGGGGAACCGGATAACGTCTTGAGACTTTTTCCCCGGCAATCCTTGCCCCGGCGGGCGCGCATCTCGCAGAATCCGGAATATGCGAAGAGGCATACGCCGGCTCTCCAGCCAGATCTTCATCGGCCAGGTGCTGATCCTGGTGGCGACGATGCTGGTCGGCTTCGGGCTGTTCGCGAAGGAGCAGCGGGCGCAGCTGGACGTGCAGTACGAGGACCGGGCGCTGACCGTCGCCCAGGCCGCGGCGGCCGACACCGAGATCCGCGAATGCCTCTCCCCCGGCTCGGACCCCTGCGGGAACCTGGTGCAGGAGATCGCCTCGGAGATGCAGCGCAACACCGGCGCGACGTACATCGTGGTCATCGACATGAACCGGGTGCGGCACTCGCATCCGAACCCCGCGGAGATCGGCCAGAGGATCGCCGAGCCGATCGCGACGCTGGACGGGCGCCCGCACGTGGACGTCGACGCGGGCAGCCTTGGCCGTTCGGCGAACGGCAAGGCGCCGCTGTACGCGATGGACGGCACGACGATGATCGGCGAGGTCTCGGCCGGCATCCTGGAGAGCTCGGTCACCTCCGCGCTGTGGTCAGTGCTCCCGGTCTACGCCGAGTGGTTCGCCGTCGCGCTGCTGATCGGCGCCGCCGCGTCCTGGCTGCTCGCGCACCGGCTCAAGAAGCGCACGTTCGGCCTGGAGCTGGACGAGATCGCGAAGCTCC
>NZ_JAGSOH010000330.1 GCF_018139625.1 Actinospica acidithermotolerans
TGGATGATCACGAGGTGGTTCGCCGGGGTATCAAGGATCTGTTGGAGGTTGAGGGGGAGTTCGAGGTGGTGGGTGAGGCGTCGACGGCGGCTGAGGCGTTGGCGCGGGTTCCGGCGCTTCGGCCGCAGGTGGCGGTGTTGGATGTGCGGTTGCCGGATGGGGACGGGGTTTCGGTGTGCCGGGATCTGCGGTCGCGGATGCCGGAGTTGGCGTGTCTGATGTTGACGTCGTTCGCGGATGATGAGGCGTTGTTCGATGCGATCATGGCGGGGGCTTCGGGGTATCTGCTGAAGCAGGTTTCGGGGACGGATCTGGTGGGGGCGGTGCGTACGGTTGCGGCGGGTGGTTCGCTGCTGGATCCGAAGCTGACGGCGGCGGTGATGACGCGGTTGCGGGCGGGGGATCGGAAGGATCCGCTTGCGGCGTTGACGGCGCAGGAGCGGCGGATCCTCGATCTGATCGGGGACGGGTTGACCAATCGGCAGATCGGGGAGCGGATGTTTCTGGCCGAGAAGACGGTGAAGAACTA
>NZ_JAGSOH010000331.1 GCF_018139625.1 Actinospica acidithermotolerans
CGGCTACTGGCTGCTCGGCCCGTCCGACGTGACCATGGTCGGCGCCAGCGGCCTGATCTTCGGCTACCTCGGCTACCTGGTCGCCCGCGGCTTCTTCGCCCAGTCCCTCTGGCAGGCGGTCTGGCAGCTCGTACTCGGCGTCGCCGTGGCGGTGTACTACCAGTGGACGCTGGTGCTGCTCTACCCCTCGGCCGAGGTGAACACGATGCACATCTCCTGGCAGGGCCACCTCACCGGCCTGCTCTCCGGCATCTTCGGCGCGATCGTCCT
>NZ_JAGSOH010000332.1 GCF_018139625.1 Actinospica acidithermotolerans
GGGACTGGCGATTGGGACGAAGTCGTAACAAGGTAGCCGTACCGGAAGGTGCGGCTGGATCACCTCCTTTCTAAGGAGCATCTCGCCTGGGCCGCCCTGTAGTGGGGCCGGCCGGGCCAGGGCCGCTGCACCACCGAACGCGTGGTGGCGGAGCTCATGGGTGGAAACGTCGTAGACAGCCCGCCGGACCTGGTCCGGTGGGCGGGCACACTGTTGGGTCCTGAAGGGGCAGCCGCGGGCCGTGAGGCCATTGTCGCGGGTGTTGCTTCGGTTCCGGGTTCGAGCCCGAGTCGCATACCGCCGGTCGTGGTTGGCCGGGTCTGATGTGTCTCGTGTGGGTTCGGGGTTCGGTGGGGTGTTTGTGAACTGGATAGTGGATGCGAGCATCAAATTTAGTTTTGATTGCTGCTCTGTAGTGTTTGAGTAGAGTTCCGAGAGTTTATCTTTCGTGTGTGTAAGTGTTTAAGGGCGCACGGTGGATGCCTTGGTACCAGGAGCCGATGAAGGACGTGTCTGGCCGCGAT
>NZ_JAGSOH010000333.1 GCF_018139625.1 Actinospica acidithermotolerans
GGGACTGGCGATTGGGACGAAGTCGTAACAAGGTAGCCGTACCGGAAGGTGCGGCTGGATCACCTCCTTTCTAAGGAGCATCTCGCCTGGGCCGCCCTGTAGTGGGGCCGGCCGGGCCAGAGCCGCTACACCACCGAACGCGTGGTGGCGGAGCTCATGGGTGGAAACGTCGACGATTCTTGGCACGCTATTGGGTCCTGAAGGGACAGCCCGCGTGGTTGACCTTCGGTTCCGGGTTCAGGCCCGGGGGCCACATCGCCAGCCTGTTCGGGTTGGGTCCGGTGGATCCCTGTTGGTGGTCTGGGGTTCGGTGGGGTGTTTGTGAACTGGATAGTGGATGCGAGCATCAAATTTTAGTTTGATTGCTGCTCTGTAGTGTTTGAGTAGAGTTCCGAGAGTTTATCTTTCGTGTGTGTAAGTGTTTAAGGGCGCACGGTGGATGCCTTGGTACCAGGAGCCGATGAAGGACGTGTCTGGCCGCGAT
>NZ_JAGSOH010000334.1 GCF_018139625.1 Actinospica acidithermotolerans
GTGCACCCATCGCAAGGGCAGCGAGCAGCACTAGCCATCGCTGCTCGATCGAGAATCGAATCAGTTTTTCAAACATGTGTGAGGCTCCGTGGTCAGTGCGTGTGCTCGGCGGATGCCTTGCCCAGTTCGGACTTCACGACGAAGCTGCCCGACGCTGCGTAAGGCGTTCCAGGCTTGATGCCCTGAAGGACCTCGATCCGCTTTCCGTCGCTGCGCCCCAACTGCACGGGCTGCGCAATGAAGCCTCCATTGACCTTCAGGAAGACCACGGGTTTCTCGCCAACCGTCTGGACTGCGTCTGCTGCAATCGTCACGGGCACGGTGGCCTCGTCGGCCACGACCTCGACATTCACGAACAGGCCGGGCCGCCATGCTCCCTTGGGGTTGTCCAGCACCACCCGCGCCTTGGCGGTTCGGGTTTGCTCGCCGATGAGTGCGCCCACGAAGGCAACCGTACCCGTCGCTGAAGCGTCGAACGC
>NZ_JAGSOH010000335.1 GCF_018139625.1 Actinospica acidithermotolerans
TATCATATCCATCTGGCAACTTTTCAATAAATTCATGACATTGTGCTAACTTGGCAGCTTTTTCAACTGCCTCATCCGTAGCTTCTGGATTGCCAAGTTTAATATTTTCTTTAAAAGTAAGATTTAATAAAAAGTTATCTTGTCCAACAAAACCAACTAAATCGTTAAGTTGTTTCGATTCAATATCTTTTATATTTATACCGCCAATCGTAATTTCACCTGAAGTCACATCCCAGTATCGTGATATAAGCTTGGCAATGGTTGACTTACCGCTACCAGATGCCCCGACGATAGCTGTGAAATTATTTTCTGGTACTGTAAATGATAAATGCTTAAAGACCAGATCGTCCTTATCTTTGTTATATGAAAATCCAACATTATTAAAAGTAATTTCATAATGTTGAGGTTCCATAAATCGTGATGACAATGCTAACTCTTCTAAGATTAATAATTGATTTACTTCAGTTAACGCATATT
>NZ_JAGSOH010000336.1 GCF_018139625.1 Actinospica acidithermotolerans
CCCGATTGCTACGGCTGGCTGGGCCTGGATGCGCGCGGCCGCTGGTTCATGCGCGACGACGCCGTGCAGGCCCAGGGGCCATTCCCCGCCGCGCGCGGCGCGCTGCTGCAGCATGCCAAGCTCATCGATTTCATTCAGCGCAACTACGAGCCGGACGAGCAGGGCCGCTGGTTCTTCCAGAACGGGCCGCAGCGCGTGTACGTGGAGCTCGAAGTGACGCCGGGGGTCTGGCGCGTCGAGGAGGACGAGGCCGCCGATGGCGGTTTCGCCATCACGGCCCATGCCGGCGAGCGCTCGTCCGTGCAGGAATGCCTGCTCGATGAGGACGGCCGGCTCTACCTGTTCGACGGGCGCGTGCTCGGCCTCGTGCACACGCTGGACATGGAAATCGCGGCACGCGCCGTCGAACGCGGGCTGTGGACGCCCGTGGACGTGCAGGCGGGCGGCCTGCCCGAGCGCTACGGCTATGTGATGC
>NZ_JAGSOH010000337.1 GCF_018139625.1 Actinospica acidithermotolerans
TCGCTGCTCTGGACCAGCGAAGGCGACTTCGCGCGCGGCTACGGCCCCGCGCTGCGGGAGAGCCATGCGGACGGCGCGGCGGCGCGGGAGTACGCACTGACCCCGGCCTTCCAGCCGCGGCCCGGCGGCGACAGCGGCCCGCGCGCCAATGCGACGCTCGAAGGCCTGGCCCTCTCTCCCGACGGCCGCACGGCCTGGCTCGCGATGGAGGCTGCATGGCGCCAGGACGGCCCGATGCCGACAGCGCACTCGCCCGGCGGGCCGCTGCGCATCACGGCGCTCGATCTTTCGAGCGGGCGGGCCGTGCGCCAGATCGCCTACGTGCCGGACGCCGTGCCCCGCGCGCGGCGCATTCCCTGGGGCCCGCGCCTCAACGGCGTGAGCGAAATCCTCGCGGACGGCCCCGATCACCTGCTGGTGCTCGAACGCGCCTACAGCGCCGGTGCGGGCTTCCTCTCGCGCCTCTACCG
>NZ_JAGSOH010000338.1 GCF_018139625.1 Actinospica acidithermotolerans
GGCGGGGAGGGTCCAGGCCGTGGTGGTCCAGATCACGATGAAGGCGTCGCGCGCCAGGGCCGGCAGGCCGAAGGCGGCCGCCAGCGCCTGCGGGTCATGGGCCTTGAAGGCCACGTCCAGCGTGGTGCTCTTCTTGTCCTGGTACTCGATCTCGAACTCGGCGAGCGACGAGCCGCAGTCGAAGCACCAGTACACGGGCTTGAGGCCGCGGTACACGAAGCCGCGCTCGATCACGCGCTTGAACGCGCGCAGCTCGCCGGCCTCGTTGGCGAAGTTCATCGTCTTGTAGGGGTTGTCCCATTCGCCGAGCACGCCCAGGCGCTGGAAGTCGCCCAGCTGCTGCGCGATCTGCTCGGTGGCGAAAGCACGGCTCTTCGCCTGCATGTCGTCGCGCGACAGGCTGCGCCCGTACTTTTTCTCGATGGCGTTCTCGATCGGCAGGCCGTGGCAGTCCCAGCCCGGCACGTAG
>NZ_JAGSOH010000339.1 GCF_018139625.1 Actinospica acidithermotolerans
ATTTTAATGGTAGCTGCTTTAATTGTTGGACCAACTGTCCTTATTTTAAATATGTTAACTAGCTCTACGGGTAGTTTACTAAACACATTCTTGTTTAATAGTTTTGATACAGCTGCTTTAAATCCTCAAAAACGTGAATGGATGTCTTCATGGACACTTTATTACTGGGGTTGGTGGTTAAGTTGGAGCCCATTCGTTGGAGTGTTTATTGCACGAGTTTCAAAAGGACGTTCAATTAGAGAGTTCATTTCTGGTGTCTTGCTAGTTCCAGCAATTGTTAGTTTTGTATGGTTTAGTGTCTTTGGTGTATTAGGCATCGAGACAGGTAAGAAACACAAAGAAATTTTTGATATGACTCCTGAAACACAGCTATTTGGAGTGTTTAATCATGTGCCATTTGGTATTGTTTTATCGTTGATTGCATTATTATTAATTGCATCATTCTTTATTACATCTGCTGACTCAGCA
>NZ_JAGSOH010000033.1 GCF_018139625.1 Actinospica acidithermotolerans
ATCGAGTTCGGGACGGGGGGCGACGCGGACTTCACTCCGGTCGAGCTGCTGCTTGCCGCCCTCGGCGGGTGCACGGCGATCGACGCCGACGTGGCGACGAGCCGGCACGCGGAGCCGGTGCGGTTCAGCGTAGCCGTGCAGGGGGACAAGATCGCGGACGACGAGGGGAGCCGGATGGAGAATCTCGCCGTGACCTTCCACGTCGAGTTCCCGGCCGGGCCCGAGGGCGACCGGGCGCGGGCGATCCTGCCGCGCGCGGTGAAGCTCTCGCACGACCGGCTGTGCACCGTGAGCAGGACCGTCGAGCGCGGTACCCCGGTGAGCTCGACCATCGCGGACGACTGAGGCTCCCGGGACGGCTCCCGCAACCCCGCACGTCAGCGCGCTGTCAGCCGTTCCCCGGCGCTGATTCTCCGTATCAGCAGCTCGTCAGCCGGGTGTCAGAGGCGGCGTGCACAGTGGTCGCATGAATACACGGAACCCATCCGAGGAGATCGCGATCCAGGTCGAGGGCCTGGTGAAGAGGTTCGGCGAGCAGACCGCCGTAGACCATGTCGACCTCGCGGTCCCCGCCGGGTCCGTCTTCGGCCTGCTGGGGCCGAACGGGGCGGGGAAGACGACGATCGTCCGCATGCTCAGCACGCTGCTGCGGCCCGACGGGGGCACGGCGCGGGTCGCCGGGCTCGACGTGGTCGGGCATGCGCAGGCGGTGCGGCGGGTGATCGGGCTGACCGGGCAGTTCGCCGCGGTCGACGAGGCGCTGAGCGGCTACGAGAACGTCTACATGATCGGGCGGCTGCTGGACATGCCGCGCAAGGAGGCGAGGCAGCGGGCGGAGGAGCTGCTCGCGGTCTTCGGGCTTGAGCAGGACGCCCGGAAGATCGCCAAGCAGTACTCCGGCGGCATGCGGCGGCGGCTGGACCTGGCCGCTTCGCTGGTCGGGCGGCCGCGGGTGCTCTTCCTGGACGAGCCGACCACCGGGCTCGACCCGGCGCGGCGCAACGACCTGTGGGACATCGTGCGGGATCTGGCCGACGGCGGCACGACCGTGCTGCTGACCACGCAGTACATGGAGGAGGCCGAGGCGCTCGCGCAGGACATCGCGGTGATGGACCACGGTCACTTCATCGCGCGCGGGACGGCCGACGAGCTCAAGGTGCGCATCGCGGGCCGCAGCATCCGGCTTCGGCCGGTCGTGGCGGCGGAGCTGTCGGCGCTGCGCGAGGTGCTGATGGACGTGCTGGGTGCGGCCGACGAGGTGGCGCCGGGCACGGTCGGCGGCCCGGTGTCCGAGGACGCGCAGGTAGCGCGGCTGCTGCAGTCGATCGCGGCACAGGGGATCGCGATCGCCGACATCAGCACCGTGACGGCCTCGCTCGACGAGGTCTTCCTCACCCTGACCGAGAAGAAGGGCGGCGTCTCCGAGAAGACGTCCGTGCCCGAGCCGACGCACGACGACGACAGCAGCGCCCTGGAGGCAGCCCGATGACCGCGATCACCAGCACTCTCGCGCCGAGCAACCTCAGCTCGCGCACCGGCCTCCGGGACACGCTGCGGCACACCGGCGCGCTGATCCGCCGCAATCTGCTCTCCACCAAGGCCACGCCGGAGGAGCTGCTCGACGTCACGTTCTTCCCGATCATCATGACCGTCATGTTCACGTACGTGTTCGGCGGCGGCCTGAAGTCGAGCACCGGCGGCGACTACATCGAGTACCTGATCCCGGGCATCTTCGTGCAGATGCTGTCCTTCGGCTCGATCGGCGTGGGCATCAAGCTCAACTCCGACTTCGACAAGGGCCTGATGGACCGCTTCCGCTCGCTGCCGATCGCCCGCGTGTCCGTGCTGAGCGCGCACCTGGTCTCCAGCGTGCTGCGGCTGCTGCTGGCCAGCCTGATCACCTTCACGGTGGCGACCTGCCTGGGCTTCCGGGTGCACACGAACGTGTTCGAGTTCTTCGGCGGCATCGCGCTGCTGCTCGCGCTCGGCTTCGGCGTGTCCTGGCTCTCCGTCTACGTCGGCACGGTCGTGCGCAGCCCGCAGGCGGTGCAGGGCGTGCTCAACATCGCGCTGTTCCCGCTGATGTTCTGCTCCTCGATCTTCACCTCGGTGAGCACGATGCCGGGCTGGCTGCAGGCCTTCGCGAAGGTCAACCCGCTGACCACGGCGGCGGACTCGGCGCGGGCGCTGATGGTCGGCGGCCAGTTCACCGCCGGGCACGACGTCTGGATCACGCTGGCCTGGGCGGCGGGCATGAGCATCGTGTTCGCTCCGCTGGCCCTGCGCGCCTACAACCGTCACATCTGAGCGTCGTGATCCCGCCGGTTTCGCCACCACCAGCCCGGCGAGACGGCCGGGTCCACGGCGAAGACCTCGTGGCAGGTCTCGAGCACCGTGCCGGAGTCCACGGCGCGGCCTTCCGCGAAGGCCGCGCCGTACGCCTCCTCCCCCAGCGCGGCGCGCGCCGCGGCGATGCTCTCGGCGAGGTCGGGGGTGACTGACGGCGGCAGCTCGCGGCCGCGCACGACGGCGTAGAGCCCGTGCAGCCAGGCCGCCCGGCGCCAGTTGCCCTCGGCCACCTCCAACGCCGCCTTCGCCTCGATCACCGCGCCGATGTCCGGCCGGTCGTAGTGGAAGGCGACGGCGTACTCGAAGGCCTCCCTGAGCAGCCGCGCGGTCTCCCGGAGGTCGCCGCGGGCCAGCGTGATCCAGGCCCGCTGCGTGGACAGCAGCGCCAGCACCGGCGTCAGGAACGTCCGTCCGGCGACGCGGCCGAGCTCGTCCAGCCAGGCCTGCGCCTCGTCGAGCCGGCCGTCCCGGCGGGCGCGGACGCACTCGGCGGTCATCAGGTAGATCTTGGCGTGGCTCTCCGGACGGTTCCGGGAGATCTCATGCGCCTGCGCGAGGGTGCGGGCCGCGCTCTCCTTCTCACCCAGGCTCTCGTACTCGTTGACCGCCATCAGCAGCAGCATCACCTCGTCGGTCGACGAGCCGATCAGCCGGGTCGCGGGCAGCACGTCCTCGATCGCGGCCAGCGCCTCGCGGTGGGCGCCGCGCTGGCTCTCCAGCAGGGCCACGGTCTGCCCGCAGTTGGCGATGCCCCACTGGTCGCCGAGCTGCACGAAGCTGGCCAGCGCCTGCGCGGTCAGCACCTCGGCCCGCTCCGGGTCCTCCATGCTGATCTTGGCGTTGAGCATGCGGACGGCGGCCAGGCCCCATTCGTCGCCGCGCTCGGCCAGCCGCGCGTATTCGCGCTCGAACGCGTCCTCGATCCGCTCCGGCTCGGTGTAGAGCGCGGTGGCGATCTCGGCCAGCGAGTAGAGCGCGTCGCGCCACTCCCCCGCGCGGGCCAGGTCCCGCGCCCGATGCAGGTGCGCGGACGCCTCCTCCAGGCTGACCCCGCGCTCGAACGCGTAGAGGGCATCGAATGTCAGGACCCGCAGTAACCCGGCGTCCCGCGGCACGCCGAGCCGCTCGGCCAGCTCCAGCGCCTTCGGGACGCGGTGCCGGTCGAACTGCTTGCCGCGCATCGTGCCGTACCAGGACAGGCCGGCGCACAGCCGCAGCGCGCAGGCCGCGTCGTCCGTGCGGATCGCCCATTCGAGCGCCGCGCGCAGGTTGTCCTCGGCCGCGTCCAGCCGGTAGATCCACTCCACCTGGCCGGGGCCGCGCAGCAGCGGATCGGCGCGTTCGGCCAGGTCGGCGAAGTAGTTCGCGTGCCGGGTGCGGACCTGCTTCTCGCGGCCCTGCTCGGCCAGCCGTTCCAGGGCGTACTCGCGGATGGTCTCCAGCAGCCGGTAGCGCATGCCGTGGTCGCCGCCCGCCGGGGCGACGGCCGGCTCGGCCAGCACCAGCGACTTGGAGACGAGCCGGTCGATCAGGTCCAGCACGTCCAGCGCGTCCAGACCGGAGACCCCCTCCAGGTCCTCCAAGGCTGCGCCGCCCGCGAAGGCCCCGCAGACCGCGAGCAGCTCGCGCTCGCGGGCGCTGAGCAGCTCCCAGCTCCAGTCGACCACGGCGCGCAGCGTCTGCTGCCGGGGCAGCGCGGTGCGCGCGCCGGTGGTCAGCAGCCGGAACCGGTCGTCGAGCCGGCCGGCGACCTGGCGCGGGGTCAGCACGTTGAAGCGCGCGGCGGCCAGCTCCAGGGCGAGCGGGATGCCGTCGAGGCGGCGGCAGATCTCGGCCAGCGCGGCGCCGTCCTCGCCGGCCGCGCCGAGCCCCGGGCGCACCGCGCGGCCGCGCTCCAGCAGCAGCTGCATCGCGGAGTACGAGGCGAGCCGGTCCCCGGCGGAGTCCGGCGGCGGCACGGCCAGCGGGGCGACCGGCAGCCGCTGCTCGCCGGGCACGCCGAGCGGCTCGCGGCTGGTGGCCAGGATCGTCACCCGCGGGCAGGCGGCGAGGATCTTCGCGGCGAGCCCGGCGGCGGCGTCGATCACGTGCTCGCAGTTGTCCAGCACGAGCAGCGCGGGGCGGTCGCCGAGCGCGTCGAGCAGCCGGGCCGCGTCGTCCAGCTCCGCGGCGAGCCTGGCCCGCTCGGCCGTGTTGATCATGTTGTCCCGGCCGCCGACGGCCGCGTACACCTCCGCGTCCACGGCCTGCGCGGAGACGGGGGCGAGCTCGGCCACGTGCGCGACCTCCCGCGCGGCGGCGACGGCCCTGGCCAGCGAGGTCTTGCCGGAGCCGCCGGCGCCGGTGAGGGTGAGCAGCCGGGTGCGGCCGAGCCGGTCCTGGATCTCGCCGAGGACGGCGTCCCGCCCGATCAGCCGGTGCACGATGGGCAGCGCGGGGGCCGGCGGCGGCAGCGGGTCGGCGGGAGCCGGCGGGGCCTGGCCGGCGAGCAGGCTCAGCCGCGCGCACTCGGTCTCGATGACGCGGGCGAGGCCGGCCAGGTCGGGCACGTCGGCGAACTCGGCGAGGGGCTCCGGACCGGCCAGGGCGAGCGCCTCGCGCGCGCTCTGCGGGCTGCCGAGCTCGGCGAGCCGCTCGAAGCGGCAGAGGTCGACGCGCTCCGGGTCGACGTCGAGGACGTAGCCGGTCGGCCGCGAGGCGACGGTCTCCGCGCCGACCACCCGGCGCAGCCGCGAGATCAGCGCCTGCAGCGCGTTGGCGCTCGGCGGCTCGCCGTTCCACAGCTGGTCGGCCAGGTACTCGGCCCGCCGGACCTCGCCCGGGGCCACGGCCAGCAGGGCGAGCAGCGCGCGCAGCCGGAAGCCGGTGATCTCCACGGACTCGCCGTCCCGGAGCACCGCGGCTCCGCGCAGCACCGAGACACCCGTGACCAGACCCATGCGGCCCATTGTCGCGTATCGGGCCGCGCGCCGGTGCGGCTATTTCTGCTGCGCGGGCACCGCGGGGGCGTCGGCGGACTCCTCGGAGTCCGCGTCCTGCCCGGTCGCCTTGGCCTGCTCGTCCCGGTACTCGGCGTCCAGCTTGGTCAGGTGCTTGCCCATGTTGCGGCACAGCAGCCAGACCGCCACACCGAGGATGCAGACGATGATGAACCCGAGCAGGCCCGGGGAGACCTGGTTCGGGTTGAGACTGATGGCCACGCCGCTCATGGAAACCGCTCCTTCTAGCCGTTCAATGAGGAAGTGTAAGCGACGCAGTCGGCGTACCTGGGCAGCAGGTCCGACTTCAGCGCCTCCTCGAGCGAGGGGGCCGCCTCGTCCTTGGCGGACAGGATCGGCACCTCGGCCGGCCAGTCGATGCCGAGGTCCGGGTCCAGCGGGTGGATGCCGTGCTCGGCGGACGGGTTGTAGGTCTCGCTCACGCAGTAGTGCAGCGTCGCGTCGTCGGTCAGCGCGACGAAGCCGTGGCCGAGGCCCTCGGACAGGTAGACCGAGCGCCGGTCGACGTCGTCGAGCTGGACGAACTCCCACGCGCCGAAGCTCTCCGAGCCCACCCGCAGGTCCACGATCACGTCCAGCACGGCGCCGCGGACGCAGGAGACGTACTTGGCCTGCGACGGCGGGACGTCGGCGAAGTGGATGCCGCGCACCACGTCCTTGGCCGAGACCGAGAGGTTGCCCTGGGCCAGCCGCAGCGGGTGGCCGACCGCCTCGGCGAGCTTGTCGTGCCGGTACCACTCCAGGAACAGCCCGCGCTGGTCGCCGAACTGCTGCGGCAGGATCTCCCACGCGCCCTCGATGGACAGCGGCGTGATCTTCACGTGTCTAGTTTCCTTCGGAATCGAGCAGGTTCAGCAGGTAGTCGCCGTAGCCGGACTTCAGCAGCGGCTGGGCGAGCTCGTACAGGCGCTCGTCGCTGAGGAACCCGGCGCGCCAGGCGACCTCCTCGACGCAGCCGATCTTCAGGCCCTGGCGCTCCTCGATCACCCGCACGTACTCCGAGGCCTGCACCAGCGAGACGAAGGTGCCGGTGTCCAGCCAGGCCGTGCCGCGGTCGAGCACCGAGACGGTGAGCCGGCCGGCCTTCAGGTAGGTCTCGTTGACGGTGGTGATCTCCAGCTCGCCGCGGGCGCTGGGCTTGAGGTCGCGGGCGATCTCGACGACGGAGTTGTCGTAGAAGTACAGGCCGGGCACGGCGAAGCGGGACTTCGGCTTGGCGGGCTTCTCCTCGATGGAGATCGCGTGGCCGTCCTCGTCGAACTCGACGACGCCGTAAGCGGTGGGGTCGGCGACCTGGTAGGCGTAGACGAGGCCGCCGTCGATCTCGGTGTTGGCGCGCAGCTGCGTGCCGAGGCCGACGCCGTGGAAGATGTTGTCGCCGAGCACCAGCGCGACCCGGTCGTCGCCGATGAAGTCGGCGCCGAGCACGAAGGCCTGGGCCAGCCCGTCGGGGCTGGGCTGCACCGTGTACTCGAGGTTTATCCCGAACTGCGAGCCGTCGCCGAGCAGCCGCTGGAACGCGGACTGGTCCTCCGGGGTCGTGATGATCAGGATGTCCCTGATCCCGGCCATCACGAGGGTGGAGAGCGGGTAGTAGATCATCGGCTTGTCGAAGACCGGCATCAGCTGCTTCGAGATCGCCTTGGTGATCGGCCACAGCCGCGAGCCGGTACCCCCGGCCAGGATGATTCCGCGCATGGGCCGACAGTGTAGCCCGCGCGGCTGAGTCCGAGGACGGCGCCCGGCGCGGGAGAATGGAGCCATGGCTGACAACGGCGCGCGACCCCGATGCCCCTGCGGCTCCGGCGAGATCTACGACCGCTGCTGCGGGCCCCTGCATTCGGGTGAGGCGCGGGCGGGGACGGCCGAGCAGCTGATGCGCTCGCGCTACAGCGCGTTCGCGACGGGCGACGCGGCGTACCTGCGGCGGTCCTGGCATTCGTCCACGCGCCCGAAGCGGCTGGAGCTGGACGAGGACACGCGGTGGATCCGGCTGGAGATCCTCGAGACCCGCGACGGCAGCCCGTTCCACACCTCGGGCACGGTGCGGTTCCGCGCGCATTACGTCGCGCCCGGCGCCGCCCCGGATTTCATGGAGGAGAACAGCGCCTTCGCCCGCGAGGACGGCGCCTGGGTGTACGTATCAGCGCTCTAACCGGCGGTGCCGTGGTACTCGGCGCCCGACGGGATGTACGCACCCGCCACGTGCCCTGTGACGCCGTCCCGCAGGCCCCTGAGGTAGGCGGGGACGTCCCGGCCGCGCTCGGGTTCGAAGAGCACGATGTAGCCGAACCAGCGCACCAGGAAGAGCGCGTTCGCCAGCGCCCACACCGGATTGCGGCGCACGTGCTCCTTGATCAGCACCACGCCGTTGCGGGTGTTCCAGTAGTGCCGCCACGCGGCCTGGTGACCGACCCGGATCTCCCGGCCCAGGAACCGGTGCACGCGCACGTCGCCGATCGAGTGCGGCATCTCCAGCGACAGGTCGCGCACGATGCGCACCCCGGCGCGCCGCATCCGCAGGCAGAAGTCCACGTCCACGTAGTCGACGAAGAAGTCCTCGCGGAAGCCGGGCACCCGGTCCAGGCACGAGCGGCGCACCAGCATGCCGGAGGTGATCACCAGGTCGCGGTCGTCCACCTGCTCGTGCCGCCGGTCGGCCATCGTCTCGTAGGTGCGGCCGGTGTCGGCGTCGACCGGGCTCGGCCCGACGATGCCGATGCCCGGGTCGCCGAGCACCTTGGCCAGACCCTCGATCATGCCGTCCGGGATGACCGAGTCCTGATCCAGCAGCAGCACCGCCTCGGCGTCGTCCGGCAGGTGCGCGATGCCGCGGTTGAGCCCGGCGGCCAGGCCGAGGTTGCGCCCGCCGCCGAGCACGGTGACCCGCGGATCGGCGAAGCCGCTCAGCGGGTCGGGCAGCTCGCCGCCGTCTGCCGGGAGCGGGGTGTTGTCGACGACGATGACCGACTCGCAGGCCCCGAGCGCCGACTCGACGACTGCGCGCAGCAGTTCGTCCGGGTGGTACGCCGTGACGATCGCGGTGATGCGCAGCACGCTCAGCGGCCCTCTTCGGCGTCCTGCTTCAGTCGCTCCTGGCGGTTCTTCCACCAGCCGGCGCCCTGGTTCGGGTTGCTCAGGTGGGCGAGCAGCGAGAAGGCGCGCGAGGTCTGCATGAAGAACTTGAACAGCCCGAAGCGCAGCTTGCGGGCCAGGCCCTTCTGCTCGCCGTGCTCGCGCCAGTGCGTCGAGGCGTCGCCGCTGAAGCCCGGAGCCTCGAGCGCGGTGTAGTAGTAGAGCGCGACCGAGCGGCGCCAGTGGCCCTCGACGATCGGCTTCGGGAAGCCGTGCACCGACTTGTCGTCGGTGGTGAAGATCATCACGCGGCCCCAGTCCGGCACGACCAGCGCGCCGTCCTTGCTCAGGTCGCCGACCTCGAGGCAGCCGCCGAAGGACTCGTCCCAGCCCTCGTTCAGGTAGACCAGCACGTTGACGCGTCGGTAGAGGTCCATCGCGTCGTAGATGTGGAAGTCGGTGTGCTTGCCGAGGATGCCGCCCGGGCCGCTCAGGTGCAGGCCGCCGCCGACCAGGTACGGGTCGACCAGCAGCTTCGGGATGCCGGTGACCTTCTCCAGCGCGCGCAGGAAGGCGGGCTGGGAGAGCTCGTTGATGAGCTGCGCGAGCGGCTCGGGGATCTTCGCGATGTCGTCGCAGGTGAACTTCTGCATCTGGTACGTGTCGCCGAGCGGGCGCCAGTCCGGCCAGTCCGGCTTCGGGAAGTGCTCGTCGGCGAACTCGGGGCCGACCTGCAGCATGTCGTCGAGCACGATGTGCGGGAACGGCTTGTTCGCCGCGTAGCGCACGGACCATTCCTCGGCGTTAGCCCGGAACTTCTCGAGGTCGAACACTGGTGAGGCGGTCATGTCCGCAATACTCCATCACGCTCGTGACGTCGGCTGTGGGGGTGCCCGAGTTACCCGGGCAGATTAGCACTCCGGACTGCATCGTACTCAGCGCCCGAGGGCAGGTAGCGGCGCTCGACGCGGCCGGTCACCCCGTGCAGCAGGCCGCGCAGCACGGCGGGGACCGAGGAGCCGCGGTGCTCGTCGAAGAGCGCCGTCACCAGCAGCCAGCGCGCCATGAACAGCGCGTTGGTGAGCACGAAGCCGCGCTCGGCGCCGAGGAACTCCCTGCTCAGCACGATCCCGTTGCGGGCGATCCAGTAGTGCCGCCAGGCCGGGTAGTGCAGGACCCTGATGTTCAGCGGCCCGATCCGGTGGTCCCGGCCCGAGCCGATCGAGTGCGGCAGCACCAGTCCGGCGTCGCGCACCACGCGCCGGCCGGAGCGGCGGATCCGCAGGCAGAAGTCCGAATCGACGCAGTCCACGAAGAAGTCCTCGCGGAAGCCGGGCACGTCCGCGAAGGCGGAGCGGCGCACCAGCATGCCGGAGGTGATGATGCTCGGCCGGTCGTCCACCGCCGCGTGCCGGTCGGCGCCGCGCTCGTAGCGGCCGCCGGTCGCCGCGTCCACCGGGGTCGGCCCGACGACGGCGATCGTCTCGTCGTCCAGGTGCGCGAGCAGCCCGGCGACGAGCTCGGCCGGCAGCACCGAGTCCTGGTCCAGGAAGAGCACGGCGTCCGCGTCGGCCGGCACCTCGGCGAGCCCGAGGTTCAGCGCGCCCGCGAGCCCGCGGTTGGCGCCGGACCGCAGGACCGTGACCCGCGGATCGTCGATCTTGCCGGCCAGGCTCTCCGCGTCGCCCGGCGTGTTGTCGGCGATCACCACGGACGCGCAGCTCAGCAGCGCGGACTCGACCACCGCCGCAAGGCGCTCGTCCGGGTGGTAGGCGGTGACGACCGCCGCGATCCTCGCCATCAGTCCGCATCCCTCACACCGGGCGGGTACGAGCCCTCGGGCAGGTATCCGAGGGAATAGCGGCCGGTCAGCGCGTCGAACACGCCGCGGCTGAGCGCCGTCAGCTGCGCTGCGCGCTTCGGTCCCCAGCACGCCACGGACAGGAACTTGCGCGCCAGGAAGATCGCCATCGAGGCCATGCCCTGCGGCCGGCGCCGGTCGTAGTCCAGCGCGTACTGCACGCCGTTGCGCGCGATCCAGTAGTGCCGCCACGGCGGGTAGTGGGTGACCCGCACCCGCACCGGGCCGACGCCGTGCTCCTGCCGGTTGCCCATGGAGTGCGGCAGCTTCAGCGTGAAGTCCTGGATGACGCGGAAGCCCGCCTTGCGCGCGTCCACGCAGAAGGCGATGTCCACGAAGTCGTTGAACAGGTCCGCGCGGAACGGGCACCGGTCGACCACCTCGCGGCGGACCAGCATGCCGGAGGTGATCACCGCGGTGGCGTCCTCGACGGTCTTGCCCTCGGTGCCGAAGTTGTAGGCGGCGCCGTGCGCGGCGTCCCACGGCGTCGGCGCGACGATGCCGATCTTCGGATCGGACTCGAGGTGCGCGCGCAGACCGGCGACGAGGCCGTCCGGCAGCACCGAGTCCTGGTCCATCAGCAGCACTGCCTCGGCGTCGGCCGGAAGGGCGCCCACGCCCAGGTTGAGCGCGCCGCCGAGGCCCAGGTTGCGGCCGACCGGCAGCACCGTGACCCGCGGATCGTCCAGCTTTCCGGCCAGTGACGGGGCCGGCGCGGGCGTGTTGTCGACGACGATCACGGCGGCGCAGTCCCGCAGCGAGGAGTCCACCACGGCGGCCAGCCGCTCGTCCGGGTGGTACGCGGTGAGCACCGCGACGATCTTCATCTCTCGCACGCACCCGAGCGTATCGGCTCCGCGCACGGCTACGCTAATATCACCTGGTCATGCGCCGCATTCTGGACTTCCTGCGCCGGCCCACAATCTTCCTGGCCGTGGGCCTGATCGTCTCCGCCTTCTCGGGGTCGGTCTACCTGCTGATCGTCAACCTGGCGTTCCATGACAACGGGAACTACGTCCTGGCGTTGCAGGGCCTGAACACGCTGCTCGCGGCGATCAGCACCGGTGTGATGTCCGGCATCGAGCAGGAGATGGTCCGCGCCGTCAGCCGCGCGATCGTGCACCGGCTGCCCACCGCGCCGGTGATCCGCAGACAGGTCAAGCAGGCCGCCTGGTTCGTCGGCGTGACCATCGCCGGCTGCCTCGTGCTCTCGCCGGTGCTGACCAAGCACTTCCTGGCCGGCAGCTGGGTCATGTACATCGAGCTGATGATCGGCCTGCTCGGCGCGGTCGTCTCGTTCCAGGTGCGCGGCACGCTCTCCGGCAAGCAGGACTTCCACGTCTTCTCGATCACCCTGCTGGTCGAGTCGTTCACCCGCATGCTCCCGTGCGCGCTGCTGCTCGTGGCCGGAAACAAGGACCTCTGGCTCTACGGCCTGTTCTTCGCCCTCGGCCCGGTGTTCTCGGCCGTGGTCGGCATCGTGCTGCCGCGGATCTGGCACCGTCCGCAGTACGACGGGTTCGGCGGAGACGACACCGGGGAGCCGAGCACCGCCGCCGAGGAGAGCGGCGGCCGCGCCGCGGCCAACCTCGGCCTGCTGACCGGTGCGACGCTCGCCTCGCAACTGCTGCTGAACGCTGTCTCGCTGCTCGTCATCGCGCGCTACTCGAACTCCCACGACAAGCAGACCGTCGATCTGGCCGCCGCGATCAACTCGGCGGTGGGCCTGGCCCGCATCGGCATCGTGGCGCTGCTCCCCATCCAGACGCCGCTGCTGCCGAAGCTGACCACGGCGGCCGAGCGCGGCGACGTCGCCGAGGTGCGGCGCAAGACGCTGCTGCTGGTGGCCATCTGCGCGGGAATCGGCCTCGCCGCCGTGCTCGTGTGCGCCACCATCGGCCCCTGGGTCATGAGCGAGATCATGCACGCCCTCGCCGACCTGCCGCGCTGGTTCCTCGCGGCGTTCGCCGGGGCGACCATGTTCATGATGATCGCGATGATCCTGCAGCCGGGCCTGATCGCGATGAACCGGCACAAGAGCGTGATGATCGGCTGGACCCTGGGCATCGTCGCCACCGTGCCGGTCTTCCTGGTCAACGGCGACATCCTTAAGGTCACCGCCGTCGGCGCGATCGTCGGCCCGCTGGTCACGTCCATCTTCCTGGCGATCGACCTGTGGTGGAGCATGCGCCACCGCGCCGCCGCCACACCCGCTCCCCTCGATACGTCCTCGTCGCCCGACCCCGACCCGGCCACCTCGACGCTGCACTGAGGCGCGCTTCACCCGTTTCCCCGATATTTGCGACAGGCTCGTCACGAAGGCCGCCGACTGCCGCATACGAAACGTCACCGCCTGCATACTGAAGGGGATGATCGGCACAGAGGGTAGCCCCCGCCCGGCCATGCCCTCGAAGTGGCTCGGCGTCGGGCTGATGGCTACGGTGGCAGGGGTCTGGTATGCGCTCTACGCGTACCTGAAGTTTCGGCAGGGCGGGTTCTTCGGGTGGGATCTGGGGATCTTCGATCAGACCGTGCGGGCCTATGCGCACTTCCACCTTCCGTACGTCACGAGCATGCAGCACGGTTACGCGGGGGATCCGGGGCGGCTGGAGTGGACGGACCACTTCAGTCCCATCCTCATGCTGCTCGCGCCGCTCTACTGGGTCTCGAACAGTGCGTACAACCTGCTGTTCGCGCAGGCGGTGCTCTTCGCGGCGGCGGCGCTGCCGATCTTCGCGTTCGCCCGCCGGCGGCTGTGCGCACCGCCCGCCCGGCCGACGGCGGCTTACCTCGCGGCGGCGGTCTACCTGCTGTCGTGGCCGCTGCAGTCGGCGCTCGCCTTCGACTTCCACGAAGTGGCGTTCGCGCCGCTGCTGATCGCGTTGCTGATCGAGCGGGCGGACGCGCGGCGGTGGGGGCACGCGGCGGTGGCGGCCGGGTTGCTGCTGCTGGTGAAGGAGGACATGGGGCTGGTCGTGGCCATGACCGGGATCTGGCTTCTGATCCGCGGGGACCGGAAGGCCGGGGCGTGGTTCGCGGCTGCCGGGCTCGGGGCGATGGCTCTGATCATCGGTGTGCTGATGCCGCTCGCGGGCGGGTCGTCGCTGCGGGACTTCGAGTACACGCAGCTCGGTGCGACTCCGGGGCAGGCCGTGCTTCACCTGGTCGAGCATCCATCGCAGATCGTGACGCAGCTGATCGATCCGCATGTGAAGGTGACGACGCTGCTGTGGCTGATGCTGCCGGTGCTGTTCCTGTGCCTGCGGTCGTGGATCCTGCTGCTCGCGCTGCCGCTCGTCGTTGAGCGCTACTTCGCGGACATCAGCTTCTACTGGATCAGGGACTACCACTACAACGCGTTCCTGATCGCGATCGTCGTGATGGCGGCCGTGGACGGCGCCGGCAAGTTCCGCCGGCCACGATGGCGACTCGCCTGGGCCGTCGCGGCGCTGGCGGTGAGCGTGGCGCTGCTGCCGAGCTTCCCGCTCTCGGCGGTGACGTCAAAGGCGCTGTGGCAGACGACCGACTCGGTACATGCGCAGGAGCACCTGCTGAAGGAGCTGCCTGCGGGCAGCGAGGTCCTCATGCCGTGGCCGAGCGATCCGTACACCGGAGGCCACGTGCATCCGGTCAACCTGCACTTCGCGGCTGCGGCCCCGGAGTGGATTCTGACGCAGGACATGTCGGGGGACGTCGCGGCGCTCAACCAGACGCTGGCAGCGGGCAGGAACGACGCGCGCTACGCCGTCTACGCGAGCTACAAGGGCTGGACGATCGGCAGACTCGTGACAGTCGCCGGCGCCCAGCCCTCGTCGTCTTCGTCGTCAGCGCCATCCTCGTCGTCCTCGTCGTCTCCGGGAGGCTGAGGGTCAGCTCTTCTTGGGTCTCAGCAGCCGCATGCAGGGCATCTCCACCCAGCGGTAGAGCAGGTATGCCAGGCCGGTGGCACCGGCGAGCAGCGCGAAGACCACGAGCAGCGCCGTGCCGCCGTGCCAGCCCTCGGGGCGCCAGAGGCGCATGATCTGCTGGATCAGCTCGACGTGCACGAGGTAGAACGCGAAGGAGATTTCGCCGAGGAACACGAGCGGCCGCCAGCGCCACGGCGACCAGGTGCCGGACAGGTCCGCCTTCGCCGCCGCCGCGATGAGGACGCAGCAGGCGACGTCGAAGTAGATCGTGTGCAGGTTCAGCGGGATCCAGTTCGTGCCGTTGAGGTAGTAGACGCCCACCGCGAACAGCGTCGCCATCCACAATCCGGGGCCGTACCAGCGGCCGCGCTTGACCAGCAGTGCGGTGATCACGCCGAGCCAGAACTCTATGCTGCGCACCGGCGGGAACATGTAGACGAACCAGTAGGACCGCACCGGGTTGTGCGGGAAGATGTAGAACTGCCATTGCTGCAGGCAGTACGTCAGTCCGACCAGCATGAACGCGGTCCAGTACAGCTGATTCACACTCAGCTTCCGCAGTTGCGGGGCTATGAACGGGAAGCTGAGGTAGAAGAACGCCTCGCAGCCCAGCGACCAGCTCACGGTGTTCACGCTGTAGCCGATGCCGGCACCGTGGTAGGAGCCGTAGAACCAGGGCTGCACGAGCGCCAGGTTCAGCAGGGCGACGACCTTGCTGATCCGCTCGCCCCAGAGCAGTCCGATGCCGAGCACGATCGCCCAGGTGACCGCGTGGTTCGGGTAGATCTTCGCGATCCGCCGGCGCCAGAACGCGGTGTGCGAGTCGCCGGGCTTGGCCACCCAGGTGAGCACGAAGCCGCTCAGCACGAAGAAGAACGCGACGCCGATGTCGCCTTGGCCGAAGACCGCCTCCCAGGACCGCAGCAGCCGGCCGCCGGGGTTCGGCGGGGCGCCGGGCGGGGACGGCGGCCGGTGTATCACGCCGATCGTGCCGATGTGGTATCCGAACACGATGAACGCCGCCAGCCAGCGCAGCCCGGTCAGCGAGGGCAGCCGGGAGAAGCCGGTCGCACGGGGTGGTGCGGGAGCCGACACCGCCTCCGGCTGCCGCGGTTCGCCGGGCGCGGGCGCCGCAGAGCCCTGCCCTTCGGGCTCGAGCGTATGCGTGGGCTGATGCTGGGCACCAGGCAACGCTGCTTGGTCCTGAAGCAAAATCGGCCCCCAAGGCTGATTTTGTGATGTGTGCCGCTCCCGAGCGCTACCCCTGCGCCCGCTTGCGGGATGGGTCGGACAGTCCGACCATACTAGGCCGTGCTCTACCGCACCCAGCGGATCGGACGTGAGTCTTCAGACACTCTTTACGCCTGGTGGAGGATGACGATCGAGCCCTCTTCGTCGACGATCTGGAAGCCCTGCTTCTCGAGGGTGCTGAGATAGCCCGCCATGTAGTCCGGCGTCACCGGGCAGCCCGGGCTGGCCAGGTCCATGGCCGCCCACGGGCCCTTCTCCACCTTCGAGCCGACCAGCGTGACCGTGTCCCGGGCCGCCAGCGGGATCACCAGGTTGTTGGTGGCGCGCACCTCGACGCCCGACGGGACGTACTTCAGCGCCTGCGTCACATTCTGAATCTGGCCGCTCTGCGCGGTGTACGCGGTCTTCGAGTTCATCCAGTAGCCCAGCGACTCGGTCTGGGTGACCGACCAGGTGATCTGGAGGGCGAACAGGCCGAGCACGATGCCGGCGATCGGCGGCACCAGCCGGTGGCCGAGCCAGTCCATCCCCTCGGCCTCGTTCCACTTCGCGACCCTGCGCACGGCCCGGATCAGCCGGTTGGTGCCGTCCATGGCGCCGATGAACAGGATGGGCATCAGCGGCATCTCGTAGTACAGGTTCCAGGACCACTCGGTGTGCCCGACGCGGCCCGAGAGCGTCGAGGTGACCAGCGAGGGCAGCGCCATCAGCGAGATCGGCGATCCCAGGCACAGGAAGGCGACCGGCAGCAGCACGTGCGTCCACAGCTGGGCCTTCTCCTCGCCGCCGAACATCAGCTGCAGCGTGTGCACCGGGTGCAGCACGATCGCCTCGATCTCACCGGTGAAGGTGGTCGCGTGCAGCGTCGTCGCGTAGTCGTCGGCGTAGGTGAAGCCGGCCGGGTTGAAGTGCGGGATGATCACGTTGACCGTGACCAGGAACATGCCGATGCCCCACACGGCCAGGATCGCCGCGTGCCGCCACTTGCGGTTGAAGGCGAGCCAGAGGGCGAACATGACGATCAGCATCCCCATGTCCTCCTTGACGAAGGCGGTCATGCCGATCAGGACGCTCGCCCAGGTCCAGCGCCCGGCGAGCGCGCGCTCGAGGCCCCAGGCGATCAGCGGCGCGGAGAACATCACCTCGTGCACCGGGAAGTTGACCGAGCCCTGCATCCCGATGCTGAACAGGTAGGCGATCAGCAGCAGCGAGGCGGCCGGGATGCCCCAGACCCGGCGGATCGCGATGTACACCGGGATGCCGGACAGGCACAGCAGCACGACCTGCGCCAGGATCAGCGTGGCCGGCGAGTTGTGGATCCATATCGCCGGGGCCAGCAGCACGTAGATCGGCGAGAAGTGGTCGCCTATCTGCGCGTAGCCCTTGATCGCGACGTACGGGTACAGGCGGTATGCCCAGCCGACCGTCGCCTGGTAGAAGATGCCGAGGTCGCAGGCGCCGGCCTGCTGCTGCATGTACTCGTTGTAGGCGAAGATCCAGTAGACCGTGAACGCCGCGGAGACGATCCAGGTGCACGGCGAGAGCAGGGCCCTGCGCAGCCCGCGGGCCACCCGCCGGCCCGCACCCGGCCGTGCGGCGGGCGGTTCCTCGGCGGCGGGCACGTCGACTACCTCGGGTTCGGACGGCGTCGCCGCGACCGGCCGGGCTGGAGCTTCTTCGAGCACGTGGGGCCGTTCCTCGGTGCAGGCGGGCTCCGGCGGCAGCAGCCGTCATCCCGGCGGGGCTCAGATTAAGGGCGGCTTCAGCTTAATGAGCACTTCAACGACCTCTGTGCCTGCGTACACAGTCGGGGACAACATGTGACCGACCTGTGACGGGCGCACCCCTGGAAGACCGGGCGGGCGCCGGTCGCGCGTCAGGCGGACCGGCACCCGCTCGGGTGATGCGGCTTCGGGCGTGTCAGCAGACCGGCGGGAACTGGGTCAGCGCGACGACGTCGTAGATCGCGCCGGGGTTCTGCGCACCCCACGCCTCGAGCTTCTGCGCCAGCTGCTGCGTCGCGACGACCACGCGGACCGGCTCGCCGACGGCCTTGAGGCCGGCCTCGAACTCGGCCAGGTTCTTGAGATCCTGCGCGCTCCACGCGGCGCCGTTCTGCCCGGCGCACACGAGGTGGTCGCTGGAGTTGAGACCCCGGTAGGTGTCGGTCGAGGACCCGTAGATTATCGAGCTCATCGTGCCGGCGCGCTGGTTGAGCACCGCGAGCTGCAGCGTCATGTTCACATTGCTCAGCGCGTCGGTGTATATCACCGTCACGGTCGGCACCTCGCTGATCAGCAGGTGGTCGTGCTGCAAACCGCCGAGTACTGCGATGTTGTCCGGCGCGATCCGGTCGGCCATCCACGTCGACGCCCAGGTGGCGCCGGTTCCCGGCTGCCACTGCGTCGCCGAGTTCGCGGCGTTCGCGGGCGCGGCGACCTTGTTGAGCACCGTGGACCACCAGAAGCTGCGGGTGACCCCGATCGCCAGCAGGAAGGCGCACACGCCGATGCCGAAGCCCTTCCAGCCGGACACCGCGAGCCGCGGACGCCGAAGCAGGTGGCCGAAGGAGCCGGCGCCCACCATCAGGATCACGGCCCAGGCCTCGACGACCTTCCAGTAGTAGTAGCTGACGGCGCCGATGGTGTCGAACATGTAGGCCATCATCGCGAGCACGGCCAGCGTGCTCAGCACGCCCGCGATCAGGCCGACCACGGCAGACGGGCGGCGGCGCGCCGAACGGGTCGCGAAGCCGAGCAGGCCGAACGCGGCGAGCATCGTCATCACGAGCCAGCTGATCGGGATCGTGAAGCCGGTCGCCTGCACCGCGGAGGAGGCGTTCAGGCCGGCGTGCTTGGCCGCGATGTACTCGCTGGCCGCGGCCGGGATCGCCACGACCGTGACGGCGAGCAGCGCCTTCCAGTGCGGCAGCAGCCGCTTGCGGTGGTAGACGAGCGAGACGGCGATCAGTATGGCCGCGAACGGCGCGTACAGCTCGTAGGTCAGGCAGACGGCGACGAACAGCAGGGCCATCAGCGCGGCGTGCAGCCGCCAGCCGGGCGGCGGCCGGAAGCAGATCGCGGCGAGGATCGCGATCTGGGCCATCGAGACCACCTGCGGGTCCCAGGTGGACCAGACGGCCTCGGTGAACGCGCCGGCGAACAGGTAGGCGGCGATCGCCGTCGTCAGGAAGACGCGGCGCCAGCCCTTGAGCATCGGCCCGGCGACCCAGCGCGCGGCCCAGGCGACCGAGGCGATCATGAAGCCGTAGCCGATGCTGACCCAGATGTTGTAGCGGACCATCTCGGACGCCGCGTTACCCGGGTCGACCCTCGAGCGCAGGAAGATGTCGGCGAGCGCGTAAAGGTAGTGCTGGCCTGGCGGGTAGACGGCGAGCACGCCCGGATCGACGACGTTCTTCACCTTGCCCTGCATCAGGAAGGTGTAGCCGCCGTACCGGTGGATCGCGTCGAAGAGGCTGAAGTGGCGCAGCCGGTCGCCGGTCATGCCGGCGTAGCCGAGCTTGCTGCCGGCCACGGTGCTCCAGCTCGGCCAGTACGCGACCAGGAAGCCGGCGATCCCGCCGAGCAGCAGGACGGCGTCGCTGCCGAGCATCCGGCGCGGCCAGCCGTGCCAGGGCGGCGGGGCGCCGAGCCAGAGGTAGGCGGCGACCAGCAGCGTGAGCGCGACCCCGCCGAGCGCGATGGGCGCCAGCCCGAACGGCCAGAGCGAGAACAGCAGGCCGCCGACGATCGCGAGGCCGATCAGCAGCCCGACCGTGATGAACAGGCGGTCCACGATCGTGGACCCGGCGCGCACCAGGCCGCCGGTGCCGAACACGACGAGCAGCACCAGCAGCGGGTCGGTCCGGCTCAGCTGGGTGAGCACCGGCACGACCCAGGCTCCGGCGAACAGGGCGGCCATGATCCACGGACGCGGGCGCACCGGACCGCGCCCCGTGCGCCGGGGTGCGGTCGACTTGATGGAGTCCGCCGCCTCTGCGGGCGACCCCAACGCCTGCGAACCCATTACGTGACTCCTCAGCGAACCCGGATCGAACATGGCCGACGCCCTTGTCGGCGCGGGCCAGTCTAGGGCGCCTGGTTGAACCATGGGTAAGAACGGCCGACTGTACCATCGGGCCCCGCGCTCGCTCCAGGCCTGGCCGGGCCCTCTTCGAGACTTTGGCCGGGCATCAGGTTCCCCTGTTAGGATCGGCGCAATCGTGTTCCGCGCCTCCTTCCGGGCGGCGCGCACCTCTCCGATCGCAGGGTTGACGGGTGCAGGACTTTCAGGACGTATGGTTGGTGATTCCCGTCTTCAACGAGGAGACGGTGATCGCGGACGTGCTCGCCCACGTGCTGCGGACATTCCCGAACGTGGTCTGCGTCGACGACGGCAGCAGGGACGGCTCGGCCGTGCGCATCCTCGGCAGCGGCGCGCATCTGCTGCGCCATCCGATCAACCTCGGCCAGGGCGCGGCGCTGCAGACCGGCCTGAGCTACGCGCTCGCGCAGCCGCGCGCCGAGTACTTCGTCACCTTCGACGCCGACGGCCAGCACCAGGTCGAGGACGTCGAGGCGATGATCGGGGTGCTGCGCACCAAGGAGGCCGACGTCGTGCTCGGCTCGCGCTTCCTCGAGTCGACGCACGAGGTGCCGCCGCTGAAGAAGCTCGTGCTGCGGACCATCGCCGCGCTCAGCGGCTCCTCGCGCCGGCTCGGCCTGACGGACACGCACAACGGCCTGCGCGCGTTCAACCGCGCGGTGGCGGAGAAGGTGGACATCACCCAGGCGGGCATGGCGCACGCCTCGGAGCTGGTGGATTTCCTGTCCCGCTCGAGCTTCCGGGTGCGCGAGGTGCCGGTCACCATCAAGTACACCGAGTACTCGATGTCCAAGGGGCAGTCCCTGCTGAACGGGGTGAACATCATGTTCGACCTCGCCCTACGCCGGAGAGGCTGATCGCCGTGTTGATCCAGGCCCTGCTGATCCTGGCCGCGGTGCTGCTGTTCGTCCTGTTCCTGCGGCGGTCGCAGACCGCGCGGCTGCAGGCGTTCAAGCGCATAGGCTTCCTGCTGTTCTGCGCCTTCGGCGTGCTCGCGGTGCTCAAGCCGGACGTGATGACCTGGCTGGCCAACCGCGTCGGCGTCGGCCGCGGCACCGACCTGCTGCTCTACATGCTGACCGTCATCTTCGGCTTCTTCGCGCTGAACACCTACCTGCGCTTCAAGGACACCGAGAAGCGGCTGACCCGGCTGGCCCGGGCGATGGCGATCCGGGACGCGATCCCGCCGGACGCCGACGCCGCCCGGCGGCTGGCCGCCCTCACCGCGGAGGACGGATCCGCCGCGGACGAGGGCTCACTTGGTGGAGGCGGCGTAGCGGACGAGCCGGCGGAAGGCCGCGGCGTCGCGCTGACGCAGGGCGGTCGGGGCGAGGGTCAGGGCGTGTAGCCGGGTGGAGCGGTGCCGCCGGGAGACCAGCGCGGCCCGATGCCAGCCGATCTCGTCCATCCGGCGCGCCGTCTCGGTGAAGAAGCGGCGCGACTCGTCGAAGCGCGAGCCGTCCACCGCGGCGCGCGAGGACTCGCTCTGCGCGTGCCTGCGGTATTCGAAGGCTTCCGCGTGGTCCGCGACCAGCGACTCGCCGGCCGCCACCAGTTGCAGGATCACGGCCAGGTCCTGGACCACGCGCAGATCCTCGCGGAAGCCGGTGGTGGCCTGGATCGCGTCGGTGCGCCAGCACAGCGACGGGAAGTAGAGCCAGTTGCCGCGCAGCAGGCTCAGTGCCAGCGCCTCGCCCTCGAGTACGACCGGTCCGCCGCCGTGCAGCAGCTCCTTCGGGGCGTAGCGCCGCCGCTTGATCGTGTCCACCAGGCTCGAGGTCGGCGCCCCGGTCTCGTCGATGACGCGCACGCCCGGCTGCACCAGGCCGATCTTCGGATGCGCCGTCGCCAGCGCGCGCACGGCGGCGATGTAGTTCGGCAGCAGCAGGTCGTCGCAGCCCATGATGACCAGGCGGTCGCGGGTGGCCAGCTCCAGGCACTTCTGGAAGTTGGCTGAGATCCCGAGGTTCACCTCGTTGCGCAGGTAGGTCACCCGCGGGTCGCCGAGCTGCGCGAACCACTCCGGCACGCCGGCCGCGGCGCCGTCGTCGACGACGGTGAGGTGCCAGTCCGGATCGGTCTGCGCGAGCACGCTGCGCACGGCGGCCTGCATCAGCGCGACGTCGCCGTAGTACGGCATCATCACGTCGATGCTCGGCGTCCCCTCGGCCGGGCCGGGGGTGGATTCGGCCATCGGTCCGCGCCTTTCTCAGGCCTCTGCCGCAGAAGTCAGGTACTCGCCGAGCGCCTCGCGCCAGTCCGGCATCGGCTCGAGCCCGGCGGCGGCCCAGCGATCGTGGCCCAGCACGCTGAACGCCGGGCGGGGTGCGGGCCGGACGAACTTGTCGCTGGTGGTCGGCCGCACCCGCTCCGGGTCCAGCCCGGTCAGCTCGAAGGCGGCGCGGGCCAGGCCGAACCAGGTGGTCCGCCCCGAGCAGGTGCCGTGGTAGATCCCGGCCGGGGCCCGGCCGGCGTGCGCGGCGCTCCCGAGGGCGAGCAGCTGCCGGGCGAGCGCCCGGGTCGAGGTCGGCTGGCCCTGCTGGTCGTCCACCACGTCGAGGAACTCGCGCTGGCCGGCCGCGTTCAGGATCGTGGCCACGAAGTTCTTGCCGTGCTTGCCGTACAGCCACGCGGTCCGCACCACGTACCCGCGCTCCGGCAGCAGCTCCAGCACCGCCTGCTCGCCGATCAGCTTGCTGCGGCCGTAGGCGTTGATCGGGGCGGTCGGCGCGTCCTCGGCGATCGGCTCGGCGGCGTCGCCGGGGAAGACGTAGTCGGTGGAGACGTGCAGCAGCAGGGCGCCCGAGTCCGAGCACGCGGCGGCGAGGTTGCGCACCGCGGCGCCGTTGATCGCGCTGGCCGCGGCCTCGTTCGTCTCGGCGCCGTCCACGTCCGTCCACGCGGCGGCGTTGGCCACCACGTCGTACCCGGACACCGCGGCCTTGACCGCCTCGGGGTCCGTCAGGTCCAGCTCGGCGCGGCTCAGCGCGGTGTGCTCGACGCCCTCGGCAGCGAGCAGCGCGCCGAGGTCCTGTCCGAGCATGCCCCGCGCGCCGACGACCAGCCAGCGTGCGTCGTTGTGCGCGGAGGAGCTCACAGCGCGGCCTTCTCCTTGAGCGGCTCCCACCAGGTGCGGTTCTCCTGGTACCACTGCACGGTCGCCGCGAGTCCGTCCTCGAAGCGAACCTGCGGCGTGTAGCCGAGCTCGTCCGAGATCTTGCCGATGTCCAGCGAGTAGCGGCGGTCGTGGCCCTTGCGGTCCTCGACGTAGTCCACGTAGGACCAGTCCCGGCCGGTCGCGCTGAGCAGCATCTCGGTCAGCTCCTTGTTGGTGACCTCGGTGCCGCCGCCGATGTTGTAGACCTCGCCGGCCCGGCCCTTGGTCAGCGCCAGGTGGATGCCGCGCACGTGGTCCGAGACGTGCAGCCAGTCGCGCACGTTGCCGCCGTCGCCGTAGAGCGGGACGTGCTTGCCGTCCATCAGGTTCGTGATGAACAGCGGGATCATCTTCTCGGGGAAGTGGTAGTGCCCGTAGTTGTTCGAGCAGCGCGTCACCACGGCGTCGAAGTGGTGCGTCCGGTGCGCGGCCAGCACGAGCAGGTCCGAGCCGGCCTTCGCCGCCGAATACGGCGAGTTCGGCTGCAGCGGCCACGTCTCGGTCCACGAGCCCTCGTCGATCGAGCCGTAGACCTCGTCGGTGGACACGTGCAGGAAGCGGCCGATCCGGTGGCGGCGCGCGGCGTCCAGCAGCGTCTGCGTGCCGAGCACGTTGGTGGTCACGAAGTCCGCGGCGCCGGTGATCGAGCGGTCCACATGCGACTCGGCGGCGAAGTGCACGATCGCGTCGTGGCCGGGCAGCACCTCGTCGAGCAGCGCCGCGTCGAGGATGTCGCCCTGCACGAAGGAGAATCCCGGGTGCGAGCGGACCGGGTCCAGGTTGGCCGGGTTGCCCGAGTACGTCAGCTTGTCATACACCGTCACGGTGTCGCCCGCGCCGGCCGAGCCGGGCAGACGTTCGGTCAGAAGCGCGCGGACGTACTCGGAACCGATGAATCCGGCTCCGCCGGTGACCAGGATCTTCATGCGGGACATCGTAGCCGCTCGGGCTGACCGAAACGCCACCGCCGGTTTCAGCTCGGCAACAGCTCGGGGACCGGCCGCGGCCGGCCCGGAGCCCGCCGCGGCCCCCGATCAGCGCGCTGCCCCGCTGAGCGGACACCCCGGCTCGGCGGGCCGGCTGCTCGGCGATCAGCGCCCTACCCTGCTCAGCGGACGCCCCGGCTCGGCGGGCCGGTTCTTCGGCGCAGCGCGCTCCGCCGCCCACCGGACGCCCCGGCTCGGCGGGCCCACACCTCAGCGGTCAGCGCCCTCCGCCGCTCAGCGGACGCCGGCGAACAGGTCGTCCTCCGGGATCGTCGTGTCCACCAGGCTGCGGGCGAGCTCGAAGTCCTCGGTCGGCCACACCTCGCGCTGGATCTCCATCGGCACCGAGAACCACGGGCCGTCCGGGTCCACCTGCGTGGCGTGCGCCAGCAGGGCCTGGTCGCGCAGTTCGAAGTACTCGCCGCAGGGCACGCGGGTGGTGATCTCGCGCTCCGGGCGCTGCTGGCCGTCCTCGCTGTTGAAGCGCTGGATCCAGCCCTCGTACGGGGAGCTGCCGGTGCGCTCCAGCATCGCGGCGTGCAGCGCGAGGATGCGCGCCTTGGTAAAAGTCTGGTTGTAATACAGCTTCAGCGGCTGCCACGGCGCGCCCGCCTCCGGGTAGCGGTCCGGATCGCCGGCCGCGTCGAAGGCCTCCACGCTGATCCGGTGGCACTGGATGTGGTCCGGATGGGGGTAGCCGCCGTTCTCGTCGTACGTGGTGACCACGTGCGGCCGGAACTCGCGCATCAGCTTGACCAGCGGCTCGGCCGCGGTCTCGACCTTCTCCAGGGCGAAGCAGCCCTCCGGCAGCGGCGGCAGCGGGTCGCCCTCCGGGAGCCCGGAGTCGACGAATCCCAGCCACGCCTGCGTAACGCCCAGGATCTCCCGGGCCCGGTCCATCTCCGCCTTGCGCACCTCGTGGATGTTGCGCTCGATCTCCGCGTCGCCCTTCAGCCGCGGGTTGAGCACGTCCCCCCGCTCGCCGCCGGTGCAGGTGACCACCAGCACCTCGGCGCCCTCGGCGACATATCTGGCCATGGTCGCGGCGCCCTTGGACGACTCGTCGTCCGGGTGGGCGTGCACCGCCATCAGCCGCAGCTTGTCCTCCACCGGTCCCTGCTCCCTCGCACCTGACACTTAACTCCACTCGCGGAGTCTCTATAGTGGCGGACGGCCGGGGATAACCGCGAAACAACAACGCGCCTTCCCCTCCGCTGCCCTTACCAAGAGCACGGGCCGGCCGCAGAAACTTCCCAGCACAGCCAAGGGGCGGTAAATGTCCGACAACTCCATCCACGACCAGCCCGAATCCGCGCGCCCGACCGACGCGCCCGGGCTCAGTTACAGCGATCCGGCCTTCGCCGAGCGTTACGGCGTCAAGCGCGGCATGTCCCGCACACGCAAGATCACCCTCGCACTGGTCGGCCTCGCGGTCCTGTGCGGCGTGGTCGGCTACATCGCCTGGAACGAGGCGAACCCGCAGATCCAGGCCGAGGTCATCTCGTACAACGTCAACGGCACCTCGATCAACGTGACCTTCCAGGTCAACAAGTCCGCCGACCAGCGTGTCGAGTGCACGATCGAGGCCGAGGACGTCAAGGGCTCGGTCATCGGCTCGGCGAACGTCGTGGTGCCCAGCGGGCGCGCCCAGGAGGACATGGTGTACACGGTGAACACCACCGGAACGCCGAACACCGCCGTGGTGTCGAGCTGCACGGCCGTTTCCTGAAGCGTTCGGCCGCCGTGGCCCGCCCGTGCGGACCACCTCTTCTAGGAAAATGTCGGCGAAGCTTGCTAGCCTCGTAGTTTCGGCGGGTACCGGTGTGTACGGACCCGCCGAGCGAAGGCATCATCCGACCCTACGAGGAGCATCGTGACCCAGACCAGTGACAACGTCACCTGGCTTACCCAGGAAGCGTATGACCGGCTGAAGGCCGAACTGGACTATCTCCAGGGTCCGTACAAGGTCGAGATCGCCAAGAAGATCGAGGCCGCGCGCGAAGAGGGCGACCTGCGCGAGAACGGCGGCTACCACGCCGCCAAGGAGGAGCAGGGCAAGATGCACGCGCGGGCCCTGCAGCTCGCCCAGATGCTGGAGAAGGCCCAGGTCGGCACCCCGCCGACCACCGCCTCCGGCACCGCCGCGCCCGGCATGGTCGTGAAGATCGCCTTCGACGGCGACGAGGACGACACGCTGGAATTCCTCCTCGGCTCCCGCGAGTCCGCGGCCACCGACATCGAGGTCTACTCCCCGCAGTCCCCGCTCGGCTCCGCGATCAACGGCCACAAGGTCGGCGAGAGCGCCAGCTACGAGCTGCCCAACGGCAAGTCGATCTCGGTGAAGCTCCTGTCGGCGGAGCCGTACACCGGCTGACCAGGCCGTTCGGTCCGTCCCGGCTCACCTGCCGTCTCGTACCCGCGCCCCGCTCCCGGTTGAGGAGAGCGGGGCGCGTGGTTGAGAGCGGCCGCTGACTTAAGCGCTCACCGAACGGTACTTCCGGACGGCGAGCGGGACGAAGAAGGCCAGGATCAGTGCCGACCAGCCGAGGGAGACCCAGCCGGGGTACTGCATCGGGAGCACGTCGGGGACCTGGCCGGGGGCGTAGCCGGTGGGGTTGCCGAACAGCTCGCGCAGCGCCAGCACCGTCGACGAGATGGGGTTCCACTCGGCGATGGGCTGCAGCCAGCCGGGCAGCGAGGACGTGGGCACGAAGGCGTTCGAGACGAACGTGACCGGGAAGAGCCAGATGAAGCCGGCCGTGTTCGCCGTCTCGGGGGTGCTGACGGACAGGCCGATGACGGCGCCGATCCAGCTCATCGCGTAGGCGAAGATCATCACCAGCAGGAACGCGGCGAGCGCCTTCCAGAAGCCGTTGTGGATGCGCCAGCCCACGGCGAGGCCGCACAGGGCCATGATCGCGAGGACGAACAGGTTCTGGATCCAGTCGGCGACGGTGCGCCCGAGCAGCACCGCCGATCTGGCCATCGGCAGCGAGCGGAAGCGGTCGACGAGGCCCTTGTGCAGGTCGTCGGCCAGGCCGACGGCCGTCGTGCCGGTGGTGAAGGCGAGGGTCTGGACGAAGATCCCGGGCAGCAGGTACTCGCGGTAGGCGTGCGTGCCGCCGCCGGAGACGGGGATCGCGCCGCCGAAGACGAAGGCGAACAGCAGCACGAACATGATCGGCTGGATGGTGGCGAAGACGACCATCTCGGGGATGCGGGTCATCCGGCGCAGATTGCGCAGGGTGACGACCCAGCCGTCGTAGAACGCGCCGGTCAGTCCGGGCACGTGGCGGGCTCCGGGGCCGGAGGACGGGGACGGGGACGAGGGCCCGGATGTGAAGGTCTCGGTGTCCGCGGTCATGGTGCCGCCTCCTCCTTCGCGGTCGTCCGGGCGGCTTCCTGGTGCGCGGTCGCGGTCATCGGCCCGCCTCCTCGTTCACCGTCATCCGGGCGGCTTCCTGGTGCGCGGTCGCGGTCATCGGTCCGCCTCCTCGTTCGCCGTGGGCTCGGCGGCCTTGCCGGTCAGGGTGAGGAACACGTCGTCGAGGGTGGGCCTGCGCAGCGCGAGGTCGTCGACGGCGATGCCCGCGTTGTCCAGCTCGCGCACCGTCTCGACCAGCAGTTTCGCGCCGCCTTCGATCGGGGCGAGCAGTTCGCGGGTGCGGCGGTCCACGGTCGGCTCGGCGAGGGCGAGGCGGGCCAGGATGCGGGCCGCGTCGTCGAGGCGGTCGCGGTCGTGCACGACGAGTTGCAGGCGTTCGCCGCCGACCTGGGTCTTGAGCTCGTCGGCGGTGCCGCGGGCGATGACCTTGCCGTGGTCGACGACGGCGATGGAGTCGGCGAGGCGGTCGGCCTCCTCCAGGTACTGGGTCGTGAGCAGCAGCGTGGCGCCGCCCGCGACGAGGTCGGCGATGACGTCCCACATCGCGATGCGGGTGCGCGGGTCGAGGCCGGTGGTCGGCTCGTCGAGGAACATCACCGGCGGGCGGACGACGAGCGCGGCGGCGAGGTCGAGGCGGCGGCGCATGCCGCCCGAGTACGTCTTCGTGGGACGGTCGGCGGCGTCGACGAGTGCGAACTGCTCCAGCAGGGCCGCCGCCCGGCGCTGCGCGTCCTTCTTGCCGAGGTGGTAGAGCCGCCCGACCATCACCAGGTTCTCCCGGCCCGTCAGGTTCTCGTCCACGGCCGCGTACTGGCCGGAGAGCCCGATCCGCTCGCGGACCCGCTGCGGCTCGCGCAGCACGTCCAGGCCGAGCACGCTGGCCCGGCCGGAGTCGGGGGTGAGCAGCGTGGTCAGCACGCGCACGGCGGTGGTCTTCCCGGCGCCGTTCGGCCCGAGCAGGCCGAGCACGGTGCCCTCGGGGACCTCGAGATCGACGCCGTCGAGCGCGCGGACCGTCTTCTCCCCCGAGCCGTACGTCTTCACCAGGCCCTCGGCCTCAATCGCCGCCATGCTCCGATGCTCCGTCACTCGGCGAACCGGCGCGGCCCGGATCAGCCGTTAGCGGTACGCGGTGCCGCGGCCTTCGAGCCTAACCAAATACGCCGGTCACGGCAGACCTTTTTCGCGGATGACGGCCGGCCCCCCAAGCCGAGAGCACGCCTACAGCCAGCCCTTCGCGCGGGCCAGGGTCAGCGCCTCGGTGCGGTTGCGGGTGCCGGTCTTCTGGATGCAGGCCGAGAGGTAGTTGCGCACGGTGCCCTCGGACAGGAACAGCTTCGCGGCGATCTCCGCGTTGGTGGCGCCGCCGGCGGAGGCGGCGAGCACATCGCGCTCCCGGCTCGTCAGGGGGTTGACGCCGTCGGCCAGGGCGGCGGCGGCCAGGTCCGGGTCGATCACCCGCTCGCCCGCGACCACCCGGCGGATCGCGTCGGCCAGCTGCGCGGCCGGGGCGTCCTTGACCAGGAAGGCGCTGGCGCCGGCCTCCATTGCGCGGCGCAGGAAGCCCGGTCTTCCGAACGTGGTGAGGATCACGATGCGCAGGCCGGGGTAGGCGGCGTGCGCCCGCTCGGCCGCGCAGATGCCGTCCATGCCGGGCATCTCGATGTCGAGCAGCGCCACGTCCACCTCGGTGCCCGCCGCCTTCGCCGCGGCGAGCGCGTCGAGCACCTCGTCCCCGCGGCCGACCGTCGCGACGACCTCGAGGTCCGGTTCGAGGTCCAGCAGCGTCGCCAGGGCCTCGCGGATCATCGCCTGGTCTTCGGCGAGCAGCAGTCTGGTCACGGACCGAGCCTAATCGGCACCGTCGCGGTGAGGCGGTATCCGCACGGACTCACCGGACAGGCGGTGAGCGCGGCGTCCGGGGAGATGGCGAGCAGCCGTTCGCGCAGGCCGGTGAGGCCGTTTCCGGCGGACGCGGTCGCGTCGGCGGGGGTGACGGGGCCGTCGTCGAGGACTTCCAGCGTCAGCGAGGGCTCGCCGTCCACGCGGGCGTCGATCAGCCGGACCCGGCAGGTGCGGGCGCCGGAGTGCCGGACCACGTTCGTGACGGCCTCGCGCAGGCACCAGGCGAGCGCCGACTCCGCGTCGGGGTCGGCGGTGCCGGACCGCGCGGCGATCGACGGGTCGATGTCGGGCTTGATGCCGGCGGCGCGCAGGGCCGTGCGGGCGGAGGACGCCTCCACGGCGAGCGTCGCGCGGCGGTAGCCGGAGACCGCCTCGCGGATGTCGGCCAACGCCTCGCGGGAGACGTGTTCGAGGTCGAGGATCTGCTGCTCGCTGCGGTCCACGTCCACCCGCAGCAGTTTGCGCGCGAGCTCCGCCTTGAGCGTGATCGTGGCCAGCGAGTGCCCGGCCAGGTCGTGCAGGTCGCGCGCCATCCGCAGCCGTTCCTCGCTGGCCGCCAGCCGCGCCACCTCCGCGCGCGCCTGCTGCAGCTGCCTGATCAGGTTCCGCATGCCGCGTACCGCGATGACGCCGAGGCAGGAGAAGAGGCACGGCAGCAGCAGGAGCAGCCATGAGCTGGTGGGAACGCCCAGGGCCGCGGACTCCACGGCCATCGCGATCGTCGCGGCGAGCCCGCCGAGCAGCGCCGGGGATGGCGGCTTGCGCAGCGGGAGCGCGCCGCCGCAGGCGCTCGCCACGTAGATCCACAGCACCACCCACTCCGGATCCACGGTCGGCGGGAGCACCGTCGCGACGGCAGCGAGCACTCCGATCAGCCCGAGCTTGCGCCGGTCGCCGTACTCGCCGGACGGCAGCACGGCGGCTTCCTGGCGGACGATCAGGTTCACCGCCACGTACGCGGCCGAGAAGACCGCGACGCACACGAGCGTGACGGCGACGGCCACGTCCGTGTGCGGGTGATCGCGGTGGTCGAACAGCCGGGAGAGCGGGTCGGCCAGGTAGATCAGCCAGATCGCGGCGAACACCCATCCCGCCCGATTCCTGCCGGGATCGAACGGGATGTCGCGAACGTTCTCACCGGTGTCGTGCTGAGTCATGGCGGTCCGGTCAGTCCTCGGCGCGCTTCTGGTACATGACCGCGGCCAAGATCGCGCAGCCGACGACCCACGCGGCCAGGATCGCCACGCCTCCCCAGCTGATCGGCTGGCCCGAGATCACCTGGGTGGCGATCTCGCGCACCCAGTAGGTGGGCAGCGCCTTGCCGATCGTCTCCAGCGTGCCGGAGACCGCGAAGAACTGGCCGCCGAGGAAGGAGCCGGCGACGTAGATGATCAGCGTGGCCGGCTGCACCGCGTCCTGCGGCACGCCGTAGCCGATCGCGATGCCGAGCGCGGTGAAGGCCAGCGAGCCGAGCCAGATCACCAGGAAGGCGGAGACCCACTCCTCGCCGCTCAGCTTCACGCCCTGCGTGGTGCCGAGCAGGAAGGTGACGACGATCGCCGGGATCACCACGAGCAGCGAGGCGGCGATCTTGCTGACCACGTAGCCGTAGCTGGGCAGCGCCGTCAGCCGCAGCTGCCGGATCCAGCCCTCCTTGCGCTCCTGCGAGATGCGCATCGCGTTGTTGTTCAACGACGCGGCGATCACGCCGAAGGAGGCGTAGGCCACCAGGAAGTAGTCCACGTACGGGATGTCCGTGCCCGGCACGTTCTTCCCCTTGACGCTGCTCGCGCTGAGCAGGAAGAGCATCGCCGGGTACAGGATGGTGAAGAACATCACCCGCCGGTTGCGCAGCGACCTGACGATCTCCAGCCGGCCGAGTGCCATCACGCCGCTCATCGGGCGTCCTCCGTTTCGGTCGTCTCGACGGCGTCCCCGTTGTCCCGCTCGGTGATCGCCACGAAGGCCTGCTCCAGGCCGAGCGCGCTGATCTCGATCTCCATCGGGCGCAGACCCTGGTCGAGCAGGGCGTAGAAGGTCTTGTCCGAATCCGAGGTCTGGATCTGGACGTGGTCGTGCAGCACGTCGAGCGAGACCACGTGCGGCAGGTTCAGCAGCTGCTCGCGGGTGACGCCGGGCAGCCGGAAGGCGATCCTCTGGAAGCCGGCCATCGCCTTGATGTCGGAGACCGAGCCGTTGGCCAGCAGCCGCCCCTTGTTGATGACGACCACCTGGTCGGCGATCTGGTCCGCCTCCTCCAGGTAGTGCGTGGCGAACAGCACGGTCTTGCCGCGCTCCGCCTCGTCCTTCATGGAGTTCCAGAAGATGTGCCGGTTCTCCACGTCCATGCCGGTGGTCGGCTCGTCCAGCACGATCAGGTCGCTGTCCCCGGCGATCGCGATGGCGAAGCGGACCCGCTGGGTCTGCCCGCCGGACAGCTTCCCGGCGCGCCGGTCGGCCAGGTCGGCGATGTTCGCGCGCAGCAGCACCTCGTCCACCCTCAGCGGCTTCGGGTGCAGCTTCGTCATCAGCGTGAGCAGCTCACGCACCGTCACGTCGGCGGGCAGCCCGCCGGACTGCAGCATCGCGCCGACGTGCCCGGCCGTCATGGCCTGCCGCGGCGGCTTGCCGAAGACCTCCACCCGGCCGCTGGACGCGTGCTTGAGCCCCAGCAGGATCTCCATGGAGGTCGACTTGCCCGCCCCGTTCGGGCCGAGGAAGGCGATCGCGCGGCCCTGCGGCAGCTGCAGGCTCAGCTCGCGCACCGCCTGCACCGGGCCGTAATGCTTGGAGACCTGCTCGAAGGAGACCGCGGGTACCTCCGGGTCTCCGACGAGCCTCTCGTTGCTCATCCTTGTCTCATCCCCAGTCACTCGACGTGCGTCCCCCCGTGAGCCCGTACCCCGGGCCGGGAACGCTACGACAAGCTAACCGGGAACCGGCTGCTCCGCATCAGTGTGCGTAGTCGTGACACCGGCATGACAAGTGTCATGCCGCTTCTAATGGAGCAGTCCTCCGAGTACGCCGCTGCTGCTGGTCGGGGCCGCGGACGAGCTGTTCGGCGCCGGGGTGGTGCCGCCGCCGCCGGAACCGCCGCCACCGCCGCTCGAGCGGGAGGTGGACGCCGTCGTGGAGCCCGCCGAGCCGTTCTTGCCGGACGAGCCGGCGCCGACGGCCGGGCTCTGCGTCGAGGTGGCGCCGCAGGTGGTCCCCTCGAAGGGCTGGTAGCTGACGTGGAACTGCTCGGTGCCGACCTGCGCTCCGCCGCGGGTGAGCACCCGGGTCACGACGACCTGGAAGCCGTTCGAGGCGGGCTCGGCCGGGCAGCCGTAGTGCGGGCTCGCGCTCGGGCTCACGACGCTCTGCTGGCCGGAGACCGAGACGCTGACCTGGTCGTACGAGGACTGGCCGAGCAGTGCGACGGTCAGTGAGCCGTTCGCGTAGCTCGCGTAGACGTACACCGGGTGGCTGCCGCTGTTCGTCCACTGCAGGTCGGTGCCCGGGTAGACGACCGCGGCGTCGAGGCCGACCGGGTAGCGGCTGAAGTAGGCGGCGTTGGGGTGATGCACGGTGTCGCCCATGCCGGAGTGGAAGGCGGCGTCGAACACGGCGGTGGCGACCATGTCGTCGGCGCCGGATTCGTCCACGCCGTCGGTCGACGAGGTGCCCGCCGGCTCGGTGTAGCCGTTCGCCTTGGTCGGCGCGCCGACCGTCTTGTTGAAGGACCACACCTCGCCGGGCTGCACGATCGTGCCCATGATCAGCGACGTGGCGTGCGTCGTGTCGACGTCCCGGTCGGTCGCGGCGGGAATCGCGATCGTGGCGCTGCCGAGGACCGCCTGCACGCCGAGGGCCTGCGCCTGCGCCGTGGTGAAGGACGGAGGCAGCGGACCTTGCTGCAGGGTCACCGAGCGCGGGGAGGCGCTGGTCAGCACGCCCGCGACGGCCGAGGCGAGGGCCTGCGGCGAGTACCCGACGCCGTCCTTCTCTGCGATCAACTGCGGTTGGCCGCTGATCACGGTGAACGAGGCGTTCGTGCCCTGCCGCTCGGTGGCGAGCGCGGCCGGGTTGAGGTCGGCGCGCAGCATGGTGCCGTCGAGGATCGGGACCATCGTGCCGCTCTGGTTCGGCTCGATGGTGAGCGCGTTGCCGATCTGAGTCGGCGTCAGCGTCGTGCTGACGCTGCCGGTGACGATCGTGATCGGCGCGCTCACGGCCGGACGCGCGATCTGCTCGAGTGCGCTCTGCAGTCCGTCGGCCGTGGCCCTGGGGGTCTGCGCGTTGACGGGCAGCTCGATCGGGGTGATCCGCAGGTAGCCGGATTTCACCGCGTTGACGGCCGCCGCGACGTCGAAACCGCGGCCCTCCTTCGGATCCGTGACGACCGGCTGGCCGTTGGTGAAGGTGATCTCGCCCTCGACGAGCGGACTGTCGTAAGTCGCCGCGAGCTTGTCCAGCGCGGCGGTGAGCGCGGACTGGTCCACGGCGATCACCGGGTCGACGGCGTGGTGCACGCCGAACAGCGCCGGGATGACGGAGAACGGATCGGTGTGCTCGGCCTCGGCGGCCGCGACGGTCTGCACGACGTCCAGGGACAGCCCCGACTTCGCCGGGTCGATGGTGACGGGCGTCTGGCCGACCATCAGCTGGACCGGCCGGGTGGAGATCGGGCCGAGCTGCGTGGCGATGGCGTTGCGCGCGGCGTCCTGGCTCATGCCGCCGATGTTCACGCCGTCCACGCTCACGCCTGCCGGGATCTTCCCGTCCAGCACGCCTCCGGCGACCAGCAGCGCGATGCCGTAGAGCATCGCGAAGCCGGCGACGACGAGCCCGACGAGGGTCAGCGTCTTGCCGCGCTTGCCCTGCCCGGTCTTCGCCTGCCCGGCCGAGTGGGCCTTAGTGTGCTGGGACTTCGGGCGCGGCGTCTTGGACTGAGGAGTCTGCGGCTGAGGAGTCGTGGGCTGCGGCTTGGCCTGCGCGGGCTTCGGCTGCGCGGGCCTCGGCTGCGCCCCGGGCTGCGCGGGTTTCGCCGCGGCGCTGTCACCGCCCTGATACGGCGCCTGCCGGGCGGCGCGGCGTGCGCCGGAGCGGCCGTGGGCCGGATCGACCGGGTCGGCGGACGCGACCGCGGGCAGCACGGTGGTCGGGGTGATGGCGGGCAGCACGGTCGTCGGCGCGGACGCGGAGCGGTCCGGCACGGCGGGGGCCGGCGCGGCGTAGCCCGGCGTCGGCAGCTCGGCGGTGATCCGCGCGATCTGCTCGGTCGGCGCGTCCGGCGGGACGGCGCCGAAGGCCGACGGGATCCAGCCCTGGTCGATCTCGTCCGGGTCCAGGAACGAGGATTCGCCGCTGGAGTCGTGGAAGATGCCGCCGAGGTAGCGCAGCGCGAGCGCGTGCCGCTGCGGATCGGCGATGCCGCGCTGGTGGCCGAAGGGGTCGGCCGGCTCCGGCACGCCGCCGAACGGGGCGCGCGCGGTCGGCACGCCGTACGGGCCGCCGAACACCTCGGCCGGAACCGGGCGCGGGAACGGCATCGGGGGCGCCGCCGGGATCGGCGGGAAGGCCTGCTCGGCCAGCTCCTCGGCCCGGAAGCCGGACTCGGGGTCGGCCGGCAGCGCGTAGGTGCCCGAGACGTCGGCGTCGTAGCCCCCGTACGCGTCGTCGTCCTCGGCGCCGTAGGCCGCGGCGTATCCGGACTCGAGGTCAGGGGCCGCGCTCGCGGCGGCCGGGCGCGGCGGCAGGCCGAGCTCCGCCGGGTCGACGGTCTCGAGGTCGACGCCGAAGATCTCCTCGATGGTGTCCCGGAACGCGTCGCCGATCTGCGCGGCGTTGGCCTGCGCGGCCTGGTCCGGCGGCAGCGTCGTGGTGAGCAGGCCGGAGCCCGGGCGCACCGACGGCGGCAGCGGGATGACCATGGTGGCCAGCGTCATCGCGGCCAGCTGCGAAGGCAGCGTGCTCGGCGAGGCGGGGGACGCGGCGACCCGCGCGAAGGCCTCGACGGCCGGCTCGTCCGCGGCGTGCGTGTCCTCCCACGAGTGCTGCGGGCGCAGCGCGGTGGACGGCGTCGGCGGCTGCGTCGGCAGCATGATCCGGATCCGCGCGGTGGCCTCGGCCTCGGGCACGACGCGGATCGGTCCTGAGTCCGGCTGCTCGCCCGCGTCGCCGGCCGGCCTGCCGCCATTGGAATCAGGGCCCTGCTGAGGCGGCCGCTGCCCGTGCCGCGGCCCCCCGTCGCCGCTCCGCCCCGGCTGCTGCGGCAGCGGGGGGAACTCGAGCAGGTCGGTGGGCTCGCTGGGGTCTGGGAATGCGTCGGTCACTACGCCGGTCCGGCCTTCCGCTCCGCTGACGGACAGTATTTCGCCGATCACCATACTGTGACCGGCGAACGCCCCGTGGCGCTTTCCCCCACTACAGCGGGTAGTCCCGTGCGTACGCAGGGAGCTTGCGGATGAATTCACCCTGACGGGTGAGGCCCTTGATGTCCGGATCAGGGCCTGGCATGCGGATTCGAGCCAGGCACCCAGGGCGACCGCGAGTAAGAGCCTTGCCGCGGTCGGCGGATAGCCGGGATAGCCCGGCCGGGCCGGGGGGACGGCGTCAGCCGCGGGCCCTGGCGAGCTTCGCGTCCAGCGAGGCGATCCACGCGCGGTAGAGGAAGAACGTGGCCAGGGCCATGCCGACGATCAGGAACGCCATCGAGATCCAGTCGTTGGCGAGGATGACGTCGCCCTTGTTGGCGAAGCTGAAGGGCGGCCCGATGTAGGACAGCCAGATCACGGCGATCACCCAGCCCGCCGCCGCGAAGGCGACGCCGGGCAGGCGCGCGGGGACCTCGCGGCGGGTGGGCACGACGGGGAGCAGCTCGCCCAGGCCGAGCAGCAGGCCGACGAGGCCGCCGAGGCTCAGCAGCAGGCCGTTCGGCCAGGAGATCGTGCCGGTGGTGAACTCGGCGCGGTGGTAGAAGGCGCCGACGGTGCCCACCGCGAGGCCCGCGGCGAGGAGCAGCACCGAGAGCGCGATCCGGGTGGCGCGGCCGGCCGCGGTGGGCGCGGCGGCGGGCTTGGTGTCGGGCGGCGTGGTCACGGCAGACATTCTCCCGGTTATCCCGCCAGCCCGGCGAACAGGTCCGTGCGCACGGGCGCGCCCGGGTCCGGCAGGTCGCCGCGCGCCTGGCGGTAGTACTCGGTGCCGAGAACGGCCATGCCGACGTTGTCGGACAGCGCGTAGAAGGGCTCGTCGACGGTGATCTGGGTGGCGTGCGCGCGCATCGCCGCCGCCTTGGCCTGGGCGAACTCCTCCGCGGCGACGGCAGCGGAGACCAGCGAGTCGTCCTCGACGACCACGGCGACGTCCTGCACGGAGGCCGGCACGGAGAACTCGGTGCCGTCCCCGGCTGCGCGCAGCGAGTCGAGCGCGGCGGCCATCACCGAGCGGGGCATCAGGTTGAAGTACACGCGGTCCACGGCGTGCTCGGTGCCCTCGACGAGGTCCACCGCGCGCAGCGCGACCCGGTGCGCCTGGATGTGGTCGGGGTGGCCGTAGCCGCCGATCTCGTTGTAGGTGACCACGATCCGCGGCCTGACCTCCCGGATGACGTCCGCGAGCCGTCCGGCCGCCTCGTCCACGTCGGCGCGCCAGAAGGACTCGGGCAGCTCGTTGCCCTCGGTGCCCATCATCCCGGAGTCGCGGTACTCGCCCGGCTCGCCGAGGAAGCGGTGGTCGTCGACGCCGAGTTCCTTCATCGCCGCCGCGAGCTCCGCCTCCCGGTGCTCGCCGAGCCGGCCCTCGCGGTCGGCGGCCAGGTGCGCGAAGCGCGGCGGGATGATCTCGCCGAGTTCGCCGCGGGTGCAGGTGACGAGGGTGATGCGCGTGCCCTGCGCGGCGTACTTCGCCATCGTGGCGCCGTTGTTGATGGATTCGTCGTCCGGATGCGCGTGGACGAACAGGATGCCCCCGGTCCGCGCGGTGACGGGGTCCGCTGCCGTGTCGCTGGTCACCTGGTCAGGTTAACCCGTACCCGGGTGACCGGACCTGTCCGCTAGAAGTCCGGTCGCCAGGCCTCGCAGAACCGTGTCCGGATCGTTTCACTCTGTAGTGACACGCGGAACCTCCGCCACCACCCACGCAGCGACTCGGGCCGCGGCGGCGGACGGCCCGCGGGACGATCGAGTTCGGGGAGAGGACACATACCGGTGATGACAGACACCCAGCGAGGCGCGAACGGCCGCATCGTGCGCTCGACGGGCGGATGGGGACGGACGGACGGCCACCACGCCGCGGAAGTCCCCGGGCCCGCGGCGCAGGCGGCCATCGGCTACGCGGAGCGGCTCGGCTGGCCCCTGGCCCCCGGCTACGCGGTGGACGGTGAGATCTGCGACTGCGGCGCGAAGCAGTGCCCGGATTACGGCGCGCACCCGGTGCCCGGGGCCTGGCGGCTCGCCTCCTGCGCGACGCCCACGCTGGTGCGCGTCGTGTGGCGGATGTGCACGGAGGCGCCGGTCCTGGCGGTGCTCGGCCGCCCGGTCCCCGGCGCCTGCCGCCTCGGCGCGGTGCGGGCCCCGGCGCTGGTCGGCGTCGCGGCGCTGGAGCAGCTCTCCAAGCGCTCGGCGATGGAGGGTCCGGCGGTGGACGGGCACGGCAGGATCACGTTCCTGGTCGACCTCGGCATCGGTCCGGAGGCGCTGGAGGAGGCCGAGGCGGACTTCGCCCGCTGGCAGCGGGCCGGGCTCGACCTGAGCGTGCTGGGCGGTCCCGAGCGGCTCGACTACGTGCCGCTGCCCACGCCCGGGCACACCGGCCGGGCCGGCGTGGTCTGGGCGACGCCGCCGGCGGCCGGCCGCGCGCTGCCGCCGCTGGCCGCGGTGGTCGAGGTCATCGACCGCGCGGTCCGCTCGACGTATCCGGGGCTGTGGCGGACCGTGCACGCCAAGACCGCCTGAGGACTCACCGGAAGGGCCCGGGCGTCCGTCCTCGCCCGGGCCCGCCCGCGGCGCGCTGTCGCCGGAGCGCGGCGGGCGACGCCGTTCGTCCCGGCCGGGTCGGAGCCCGAGTCCGCCCGGCCGGGACGCAACGGCCGCCATGCGCCGACCGTCACACCGCGGCCCGGATCACCGGCCGAGCGCGTCCTGCAGGAACTGCATCTGCAGTTTCAGCAGGTTCTCCGCGACGACCTCCTGCGGCGTCATGTGCGTGACGCCGGACAGCGGCAGCACCTGGTGCGCCCGGCCGGCGGCGAGCAGCGCCGAAGACAGCCGCAGGGTGTGCGCCATCACGACGTTGTCGTCGGCGAGGCCGTGGATCAGCAGCATCGGCCGGTGCGGTTCGGCCCACTGCCACGCGCCCTCGCCGGCCTCGGGGAAGAGCGAGTTGGCCCGGTAGACCTCCGGCTGCTCGTCCGGGTGGCCGAGGTAGAGCTCGGTGTACGCGGTGTCGTAGAGCCGCCAGTCGGTGACCGGGGCGCCGACCACGGCCGCGTGGAAGACGTCCGGCCGCTTGAGCACGGCGAGCGCCGCGAGGTAGCCGCCGTAGGACCAGCCGCGGATGGCCACCCGGTCCAGGTCGAGGTCCGGATACCGGGCGGCCGCGGCGTGCAGCGCGTCGATCTGGTCGTCGAGGGTGGCCCCGGCGAAGTCGTCGCGGATCGAGCGCTCCCACGCCGGCCCGCGGCCCGGCGTGCCGCGGCCGTCGACCACCAGCACCGCGAAGCCCTGGTCGGCCAGCCACTGCGAGGTCAGGTAGACGTTCTGGGCGCCGAGCACGCGCTGGGCGCCCGGGCCGCCGTACGGGTCGAGCAGCACCGGGAGCTTGCTGCCCGGCTTGTGGCTGGCCGGGAACAGCAGCGCGCCGCGCAGCTCCCGCTCGCCGAGCACCAGCTCGATCGGCCGGGCGGTGAGCACCGGCCGCTCGGCCACCGACTCGATCACCGCCAGCTTCTGCGGCTGCTCGCCGGAGACGTCGGCCACCGCGCTCCTGCCGTGCGGCTCCTCCAGCGTCGCCGTGGTGATCACCGCGAGGCTGCCGCCGATCGCGGCCGAGCTGACCCCGGAGAAGCCGTTGAGCCGCTTCATCGCGCCGTCCGCCCAGGCCACGCGCAGCACGTGCACCCGCGTCGGATCGTCCATCGAGGCGGTGACGAAGCCGTACTCGGGCCCGGCGGACAGCAGCGAGCGCACCTGCACGCCCTCCGGCGTCACCGCCTGCTCGTCCAGCAGCAGCCGGTGCGACTCGCCGCGCGGCGCGATCCGGACCAGCCGGGCCGCGCCCTCGGGGCCGCTCGGGGGTGCCCAGACCGGCGCGCCCGGGAAGAACTCGACCCAGACCGGGTCGTGCTCCTCGGCGGCGACCGAGGTCGAGCCGTCCGCCCCGACCGCGAGCACCAGGCCGGTGCGCTGGTCCCGGTTCAGCACCGCGACCAGCGCCGGGCCGTGCTCGTTCCAGCTGACGGCCGCCACGTACTCGAAGCCCTCGCGGTCCCACTCGACCTTGCGCCGCTCGCCGCCGAGCCCGATGAGGTAGAGGTCGACGATGGCGTTGGCGACGCCCGCGGCCGGGTAGCGCACCGCGCGCGGCGGCCGGGTCGGGTTGGCCGGGTCGGAGATGTACTGGACCGGCACCGGCGATTCGTCCACCCGGGCGACGAGCAGCGAGCCGCCGTCCGGCGCCCACCAGTGGCCGCGGAAGCGGTGGAACTCCTCGGCCCCGATGAAGTCGGCGGCGCCGTACGCCACGTTCTCCGGCTCCGGACCGTCCGGCTCGGCCAGCGCGCGGTCCCCGGTTCCGTCCGCGCCGATCACCCGCAGCGAGCCGCCGGACAGGTAGGCCACCGCTCGGCCGTCCGGGTCGATCCGCGGGTCCACCACCGGGCCCTGCGCGGGCAGTTCGCGCACGCCGCCCTTGGCGAGGTCGGCCGCGAACAGCCGGCCGGAGAGCGCGAAGACCGCGACGGTCACCGCCGCGTCCGCCGAGTAGTCCACGATGCCGGCCGCGCCCTGCCGGGAGCGCTCGCGCCGGGCCTGCTCGGCCTCGGTCAGCTGCTCCGCTCCGCCGCCGCTGAGCAGTTCCACCGGGTCGGCTATCAGGGTCAGCGCGCCGGTGCCCGGGTCCGCCGTCCACAGGCACGTCGCCGAGTCCGCACCCGTCTTGGTGCGCAGCAGGGCGATCCGGCTTCCGTCCGGCGCCGGGGTGAAGGCGCGTGGTGCGCCCAGGGTGAAGCGCTGGGTGCGCGCGTGCTGCCTGGGGAAGGTGATCTGCTCTGCGTCCGTCATGCGCCCATTCTCACCTGCCGCTGCGACTTCGCGCCGACGGGGGCGGCACCGGAGAGGTCACGCATGGCTCACCGCGCTGTTGCGAATTCGTGACAACCGATACGCGAACCGGACGTCTTAGACATCGTGAAGTGCGGGAGTGGGCACCGGCCGGGAGATCAGGGCAGACTACCTCCTGCGCCCCGGACGGGGGGCGCGGGGTAAGTGAGCACTGTCTTGTGTGGGGTGGGTGTGGAAGAGACCAGCGGAAGCTGGCCCGTGCTTGCCGACGAACTGACGCCGGGCAGCAAGATGCGGCTGTCCGACGACGCGGTGGCCGCGGAGCTGTTCGCGGCGCACTACGGTCGGCTGGCCGGCTGGTGCCGTCGCCTGCTGGACGACGACGGCACGGCCAGCGAGATAGCCATGGAGGCCTTCACCCGCCTGCTCGGGCGGCTGCGCAAGGTGGACGACCCGGTCGGCTACCTGTACGTGATCGCGGCCAACCTGGTGCGCGACCACTGGCGCAAGACCAAGCGCGAGCGCGACGGCATGCGCGTGCTGCAGAACGAGCGGCAGTCCGACCACGAGTCGGGCGACCCCGAACTGCGCCGCCTGGTGGAGCAGCTGCCGGAGCGGCTGCGCGTGTCGGTGCTGCTCTACTACTACGCAGGCTTCCCGATCGGAGACATCGCGCGGTTGACCAACCGGCCGACGGGAACCGTCAAGAGCGACCTGTTCCAAGCGAGGGCAGTGTTGCGCAAGGCATTGGAGGGAACGCGATGACGTCCCCTTTCGACCCCGAAGAGACGCACGACGGGAACGAGAACACCGAGCACCACCTGTTCGACGACCCCAACTCGATGACCTGGGGCGCGGCCGATCCGGACTTCGACGCGATGTTCCGCGAGCGGCTCGGCCCGATGCCGGCGATGCCCACGCCGCCGTACGCGTTCGAGCGCGTGCTGGTGGCCGGCCGCCGGCGCCGGGCCCGCAAGGTCTGGGCCGGGGCCGCGGCCGCCGCGTTCGTCGTGATGGCGGGCACCGCCGGCACGACCGTCGCGCTCAGCGGGCACACCGGCCCGGGCGGTCCGGTGATCGGCGAGGCGAACTCGTCGACCGCGAGCTCCTCGCCGTCGGCCTCGGCCACCGCGCTGTCCCCGTCGGCCAAGCCGACGCCGAGCCCCTCGGCCACGGCGACGCAGACCGGCGCGACCACGGCCGCGGCGGCCGGAACGGCGAGCCCGTCCGCCAGTTCGATGCCCGAGTGCGCCAGCGACAGCTTCACGCTGACGGTGAGCACGGCCGCGGGCAGCTCGGGCAGCACCGCCGACTCGATCCTGATCGTGCTGACGAACACCTCCGGCCACTCGTGCACCACGTACGGGTACCCGGGCCTGCAGCTCGAGACGGACTCCGGCCAGCTGCAGAGCACGACGGTGACCCGGGTCAACAGGTCCTCGGTGGCGAAGCTGGTCGTCCCGGCGAACGGCTCGGTCTCGACCACGGCCACGTTCACCGCGCCGGCCGCCGGCTCGACCTCGGGCGCCGGCTGCGGGATGCCCTCGTACTCGCTCGCCGTGATCCCGCCCAACCAGAAGCAGCAGATCGTTCAGACGATCACCGGCGGCCCGATCACGGTCTGCGGCAACGGCGTGCTGGACACCGACCCGCTGGTCTCGGGTTCGAGCGGCTGACCCCGGCGCCGCCCGTTCGGAACGGAAAGCGGCCCCCGATCGGTTCTCACCGATCGGGGGCCGCCGCGTTACGCGCGAGGCGTCAGTTGCCGTGCTTGGCGCGCGCCGCGGAACGGCCGCGGGTGGCGGCGTCCAGCACGACCTTGCGGATGCGCACGTTCGCCGGCGTGATCTCCACGCACTCGTCCTCGCGGCAGAACTCCAGCGCCTGCTCCAGCGAGAGCTTGCGCGGCGGGATCAGCGTCTCGGTGACGTCGGCCGTGGAGGAGCGCATGTTCGTGAGCTTCTTCTCCTTGGTGATGTTGACGTCCATGTCGTCCGAGCGCGAGTTCTCGCCGACGATCATGCCCTCGTACACCTCGGTGCCGGGTTCGACGAACAGGGTGCCGCGCTCCTGCAGGTTCGTCATGGCGAACGCGGTGACCGCGCCGGCCCGGTCGGCCACGAGCGAGCCGGAGGCGCGGGTGCGCAGCTCGCCGAACCACGGCTCGTAGTCCTCGAAGTTGGTGTTCGCGATGCCGGTGCCGCGGGTGTCGGTGAGGAACTCGGTGCGGAAGCCGATCAGGCCGCGCGAGGGGACCAGGAACTCCATCCGGATCCAGCCGGTGCCGTGGTTCGACATCGACTCCATCCGGCCCTTGCGGACCGCGAGCAGCTGGGTGATGACGCCCAGGTACTCCTCCGGGCAGTCCACGGTCAGCCGCTCGACCGGCTCGTGCACCTTGCCGTCGATCTCCTTCTTGACGACCTGCGGCTTGCCGACGGTCAGCTCGTAGCCCTCGCGGCGCATCTGCTCGACCAGGATGGCCAGCGCCAGCTCGCCGCGGCCCTGCACCTCCCAGGCGTCCGGCCGGTCGGTGGGCAGCACCTTGATGGAGACGTTGCCGACGATCTCCTTCTCGAGCCGGTCCTTGACCATGCGCGCGGTGACCTTCGAGCCCTTCTCCCGGCCGACCAGCGGCGAGGTGTTGGTGCCGATCGTCATCGAGATCGCCGGGTCGTCGACGTGGATCAGCGGCAGCGGGCGCGGGTCCTCCGGGTCGGCCAGGGTCTCGCCGATCATGATGTCCGGGATGCCGGCGATGGCGCAGATGTCGCCGGGGCCGGCCTGCTCGGCGGGCTTGCGCTCGAGCGCCTCGGTCATCAGCAGCTCGGTGATCTTGACCCGCTCGGTGGAGCCGTCGCGCTTGATCCAGGCGACCTGCTGGCCCTTGCGGATGGTGCCCTGCATGATCCGGCACAGCGCGATGCGGCCGAGGAAGTTCGAGGCGTCCAGGTTGGTCACGTGCGCCTGCAGCGGGGCGCCCTCGGCGTAGGTCGGCGCCGGGATGGTGTTCAGGATCGTGTCGAACAGCGGGAGCAGGTCGGGGCTGTCCGGGGCGGCGCCGTTCTCCGGCTTGTCCAGCGAGGCCTTGCCGTCGCGGCCGGAGGCGTAGACGATCGGGAAGTCGATCTGGTCCTCGGTCGCGTCGAGGTCCATGAACAGCTCGTAGGTCTCGTCGATGACCTCGGCGATCCGCGCGTCCGGACGGTCGGTCTTGTTGATGACGAGGATGACCGGCATCTTCGCGGTCAGGGCCTTGCGCAGCACGAAGCGGGTCTGCGGCAGCGGCCCCTCGGAGGCGTCCACCAGCAGCACGACGCCGTCGACCATGGACAGGCCGCGCTCGACCTCGCCGCCGAAGTCGGCGTGGCCCGGGGTGTCGATGATGTTGATGACCGTGTCGGTCTCGTCCTTGGGGCTGCGGAAGTGCACGGCCGTGTTCTTGGCCAGGATCGTGATGCCCTTCTCCCGCTCCAGGTCGTTGGAGTCCATCACGCGCTCGTCCACGTGCTGGTTCTCGCGGAACGCGCCGGACTGCTTGAGCATCGCGTCGACGAGCGTGGTCTTGCCGTGGTCGACGTGCGCCACGATGGCCACGTTGCGGATGTCGTTACGCGTAGGCATGCCGGTAGCGTCGCTTTCGGGTAGGGAGAAGCGGTAGAGGGGTGCCGCTCGTTCGGGGCTCCATTGCCCCCTGCGCTGCTGAGACACAGCGCGGGCACCATGTCCATGGTACGGGCAAATTCGGGGACACGCCGACCGTGCACTCTTCCTCGGGGTACCCGCGCCCCATAACATAAGGCCGCCTCCGCGGGTCCGAGGCGCGAACAAGCGGGGAAGGCGGCGCATGTCGGCGGGTTCTGGCTGGATACCGGAGACCTACCTCGGCCTCGTGCTCGGGTTCGCGATACTGCTGCTCGACCCGCTCCTCGAACTCCTGCTCGCCCGCGGCCTCGGCGCCCGGGTGACGAACGTCGAGTGGGGCTTCGGGCCGGTGCTGCGGCGCACGCCCGGCCGCGAGCACGTCACCGAGATCCGGATGCTCCCGATCCGCTTCCAGGCGAGATACCTGCCGCGCCGGGAGCACTACGCGCGGGACAAGCGCCTGCTGATCAGCTCGGGCCTGGTCTCGCCGCTGCTGCTCGGCGCGCTCGTCGCCGTGTTCGTGCCGGGCTGGACGACGGTCGCGACGCTGGCGTTCGTGTTCGTCTGCGTCCTGATCCGCGCACTCGCGAAGGAGAAGTACACGCGCCGCCGCGTCATCATGCGCGTCGTGCGCAGGACGACGCCGTCGCTCGACGCGGAGCTGTCCGAGCCGCGGTTCCCGGTCTTCGCGCACACCTACCACGCGGTTTTCTACGGCGACTGGGCCACGGCCGCCGCGCTGCTGCCGGCCGTGCACGCGAACCGATGGCCGCTGGACGGGTCCAAGCTCATCGTCGAGGCACTGCACGTGGCGCGCGGCGAGTACGAAGAGGCCGTCTCCGTCGCGATGGACTTCGACCCGAGCAAGCACATGCTGGCCGATCTGGAGACGACGCACCTGGCCCTGCTCATGGCCGAGGCGAGGCCGGAGACCACGGAGCAGGCCGTGATGCTCGCGGGCGCCTTTCTGCGCCGGCAGACGCACGTCGCCAGCAGCGAGGGCTTCGCGGCGATGCTCGCGCTCTACCGGCTGGAGACCGGGAACCTGCCGAATGCCCGCGGCTGCATGGAGCGCTTCCTGGCGAGCGTGAGCACGCCCCTGGAGATCGCCGACGCGCTGTGCACCCGCGCCCGCATCGAGGCCGCCGCCGGCAGCGTGGACCGCGCGGCGCGGACGCTGCGGGAGGCGCACACCTTCGCCCCCTGGTACGCCCGGGTCGCTATCGTCCGCGAGCGCCTTGGCATCGAGGCCGTCGAGGGCCTCGGCGCGGCCGGCCCGCTAGACGCGGCTCAGACCATTGATCCGGCCTCGCGCGACCCGCACCGCGATCCGTGGGCCGCGCCGCGTCGTTGACTTTAGCGACCGAGGGAGGGGGGCCGGCCCGCGAGCCCGGCAGCCATCCCTCGGCCGCTCCTACGCTGCCGAGCGCCGTTTTTTCAAGATCCCCTCAGCCGTTTCGGCATGTGATGTTGGTCACCCGCCACTACTCGGAGTGATGATCCCGTTTGGATCTGAAGATCACTCCACTAGAGTGCAGTGCGCCGACGACACATAGCCGCCCGGCTCCTTCACAGCTGCAGGAGCTTCCAAAAGCATGAGCACCGGTACCGTATCTACACCACCGCCCGCGCGGTCGAGGGCGGAGATCGAGCAGCCCACGCTGCGCACCGACCGCTACTGGGTCGCGCCGCTGCTGACGTTCGTGGTCTTCCTCGCGTTCATCGCGTACGCCACGTTCCGCGCGTTCCAGAACGAGTACTACTACGCCCCGCCGTACATCTCCCCGTTCTACTCGCCGTGCATCTCCACCAACTGCGTGCCGATGCCCGGCGCGGGCGAAGTGCACTTCATCGGATCCTGGTGGGGCCTCTCGCCCGCGCTGCTGATCCTGATCTTCCCGCTGGGCTTCCGGATGACCTGCTACTACTACCGGAAGGCCTACTACCGCGCGTTCTGGCAGTCCCCGCCGGCCTGCGCCGTGGCCGAGCCGCACGGCAAGTACACCGGAGAGACCCGGTTCCCGCTGCTGCTGCAGAACTCGCACCGGTACTGGTTCGCCGCGGCGGCCGTCTTCAACGTCATCCTCACCTGGGACGCGATCCTCGGCTTCCGCAACGCCCAGGGCGAGTGGGGCCACATGGGCCTCGGCACCCTGGTGCTGCTGGCGAACGCGACGCTGCTGTGGCTCTACACGGCGTCGTGCCACTCCTGCCGGCACATCATGGGCGGGCGGCTCAAGCACTTCTCCAAGCACCCGGTGCGCTACCGGGCCTGGACGGTCGTCTCGAAGCTCAACACCCGGCACATGCAGCTCGCCTGGGCCTCGCTGTTCGGCGTGGCGCTGACCGACCTGTACGTCTGGCTGGTCGCCTCGGGCGTGTTCTCCGACCCGAAGTTCTTCTAGGAGGGCCGGGACTATGGCCACTGAGATTCTGACCTACGAGTACGACGTCGTCGTGATCGGCGCCGGCGGGGCGGGGCTGCGCGCCGCGATCGAGGCCCGGGCGCACGGCAAGTCCGTCGCCATCGTCTGCAAGTCGCTGTTCGGCAAGGCGCACACGGTCATGGCCGAGGGCGGCGCCGCGGCGGCGATGGGCAACGTCAACGCGCACGACAACTGGATGGTGCACTTCCGCGACACCATGCGCGGCGGGAAGTTCCTGAACAACCCGCGGATGGCCGAGCTGCACGCCAAGGAGGCCCCGGACCGCGTCTGGGAGCTCGAGGAGTGGGGCGCGCTGTTCGACCGCACCAAGGACGGCAAGATCTCGCAGCGCAACTTCGGCGGGCACGAGTACCCGCGCCTGGCGCACGTGGGCGACCGGACCGGCCTGGAGCTGATCAGGACCCTGCAGCAGGCGGTCGTCTCCTTCCAGCAGAAGGACTTCAAGGAGCACGGCGACTACGAGGCCCGGGTGAAGGTCTTCCAGGAGCACACGGTCACCCGGCTGCTCAAGGACGGCGACCGGATCGCCGGAGCCTTCGGCTACCGCCGCGAGGACGGGAGGTTCGTGCTCTTCAAGGCGCCGGCCGTGGTGCTGGCGACCGGGGGCGTCGGCAAGACCTTCAAGGTCACCTCGAACTCCTGGGAGTACACCGGCGACGGCCACGCGCTGGCCCTGCTGGCCGGCGCGACGCTGATCAACATGGAGTGCATCCAGTTCCACCCGACCGGGATGGTCTGGCCGCCCTCGATCAAGGGCGCCCTGGTGACGGAGTCGGTGCGCGGCGACGGCGGGGTGCTGCGCAACTCCGAGGGCAAGCGCTTCATGTTCGACTACGTCCCCGACGTCTTCCGCAAGCAGTACGCGGAGACCGAGGAGGAGGCCGACCGCTGGTACGAGGACCCGGACAACAACCGGCGGCCGCCGGAACTGCTGCCCCGCGACGAGGTCGCGCGCTCGATCAACTCCGAGGTCAAGGCCGGGCGCGGCACCCCGCACGGCGGCGTCTTCCTGGACGTCTCCACGCGCCTTCCGGCGGAGCAGATCCTCAAGCGGCTGCCGTCGATGTACCACCAGTTCAAGGAGCTGGCGGACGTGGACATCACGGCCGAGCCGATGGAGGTCGGCCCGACCTGCCACTACGTGATGGGCGGCGTCGAGGTCGATCCGGACACCGCGGCGTCCACCGTGCCCGGCCTGTTCGCGGCCGGCGAGGTCGCGGGCGGCATGCACGGTTCGAACCGCCTCGGCGGCAACTCGCTGTCCGACCTGCTGGTCTTCGGCCGGCGCGCGGGCCTGGGCGCGGCCGAGTACATCGACGGGCTCGCGGCCGGCGGCCGTCCGGCGGTCTCCGACGCGGACGTCGAGGCGGCCCGCGTCGAGGCGCTCGCCCCGCTGGAGCACGACGGCGGCGAGAACCCGTACACCGTGCACGCGGAGCTGCAGCAGACGATGAACGACCTGGTCGGCATCATCCGGCGGGAGGCCGAGGTCGCGGCCGCGGTCGAGAAGCTCGCCGAGTTCCGCGAGCGCCGGGAGAAGATCTCCGCCCCCGGCACCCGCACCTTCAACCCGGGCTGGCACCTCGCCCTGGACCTGCGCAACATGCTGCTGGTCGCGGACTGCGTGGCCAAGGCCGCGCTGGAGCGCCAGGAGTCGCGCGGCGGCCACACCCGCGAGGACTACCCGGCGATGTCCGCCGAGTGGCGCAAGATCAACCTCGTCTGCTCGCTGGACGAGCAGGGGCTGGCGCAGCTCGAGCGCAAGCCGGTCCCGACGATCCGCAAGGACCTCCTCGAGCTGTTCGAGCTGTCCGAGCTGAAGAAGTACATGACGGACGAGGAGCTCGAGGGGCTGGAGGACGCCAAGTGAGCTACAAGGCCAAGTTCAAGGTCTGGCGCGGCGACGCGGGCAAGGGCGAGCTGGCGGACTACGACGTCGAGGTCAACGAGGGCGAGGTCGTCCTCGACATCATCCACCGGCTGCAGGCCACCCAGGCGCCCGACATGGCGGTGCGCTGGAACTGCAAGGCGGGCAAGTGCGGCTCCTGTTCCGCCGAGATCAACGGCAGGCCGAGTCTGATGTGCATGACCCGGATGTCCACCTTCACCGAGGAGGAGACGGTCACCGTCACCCCGCTGCGCACCTTCCCGGTGATCAGGGACCTGGTGACGGACGTGTCGTTCAACTACACCAAGGCCCGCGAGGTCATGGCGTTCGAGCCGCCGGAGGGCCTCAAGCCCGGCGAGTACCGGATGCAGCAGGTGGACGTCGAGCGCTCGCAGGAGTTCCGCAAGTGCATCGAGTGCTTCCTGTGCCAGAACACCTGCCACGCCGTGCGCGACCACGAGGACAACAAGGAGCACTTCGCCGGCCCCCGGTACCTCATGCGCGTGGCGGAGCTCGACATGCACCCGCTGGACAGCCGGGAGCGGCGCAACGACGCGCAGGAGGAGCACGGCCTCGGCTTCTGCAACATCACCAAGTGCTGCACCGAGGTCTGCCCCGAGCACATCAAGATCACCGACAACGCGCTGATCCCGATGAAGGAGCGCGTCGTCGACCGGAAGTACGACCCGCTGGTGTGGCTGGGCAGCAAGATCGCCCGCCGAAGCGGTAAGTAAGAATCCGCATTCCTGAGTGGCCCGCCGGGTGACCGGTGGGCCACTATGTTTTCGGGGAGGCGTGCGATGTCCTGGGGCGAGCAAGAGGCGCAGCGGCGGATAGCCCGCGCGGCGCAGCGCGGCGAGAAGTCGCTGTGGCTGAAGGATCTGGGGCTCACCGAGCTGCCGGAGACCATCCTGCAGATCAAGGATCTGCGGGCTCTGCACGCGCAGGGCAACCGCATCGAGCGGCTGCCGCGCTGGCTGCTCAGCGGGCAGAGCCTGCTGGAGGTGCTCGACCTCACCGGCAACTCGCTGGCCGGGATCCCGGACTGGATCGGCGGCTTCCGGCAGCTGCGCCGACTGCGGCTGTACGGCAACGACTTCAGCGAGCTTCCCGAGTCGATGACCGCGCTGCGCAGGCTCCTCGTCCTCGACATCGGCATGACGGAACTGCCGGCGGTTCCGGACTGGATCACGCAGCTGACGGAGCTGAGATGGCTCGGCATCGGCGATCTGCTGCTGTCCGAACTCCCGCCCTCGCTGGCGTCGCTACCCCATCTGGCGACGCTCGACGCGTCCGAGAACCGCCTTGCCGACCTCCCCGCGTGGCTCGCCGAACTCCACCGCCTCGACCATCTGTACCTGAGCGGCAACCGCTTCGAGCAGCTGCCCGAGGTCATCGCGCGCATGCCGCAGCTCGCCGTCCTCGACGTCCACGACTGCAAGCTCCACGACCTGCCGAGCTGGCTCCCGCAGCTGAGCGGGCTGCGGTACCTGCGCGCCTCGCTGAACCTGCTGCGCGAGGTCGACGAATCCATCGGCGACCTGGCGAATCTCCGCAGGCTGCGCATCGACAACAACGAGCTCGGCAGCCTGCCGGAGTCGATGAGGAAGCTGTCCAGGCTGACGGAGCTGGGCGTATCCGGCAACGACCACCTGCGGGAGCTTCCCGACTGGATCGGCGATCTGGGCCGGCTGAAGCGGCTGCACCTGCAGCGCTGCTACCTGCACGAGTTCCCGGCCTGGCTGCGCGGCCTGCGCCGCCTGGTCGAGCTGAATCTGGACGGCAATCCGATCAGCGAGATCCCCGAGTGGATCGGCGAGCTGAGCGGCCTGCGCAGCCTCTCGCTGACCAACGCCAAGCTCGCCGACCTGCCGGTGCGGTTGACCGAGCTCACGCAGCTCAACGCGCTGTACCTGGATGCCAACGGGCTTCGCGAGCTACCCGGGTGGCTCGGCGACCTTCGCACTCTGACGGCGCTCGACGTGGGCGTGTGCGCGCTCACCGGTCTGCCGGACGAACTGGCGTCGCTGATCCACCTCACCCGGCTCAGCCTCTACAGCAACTCGATCGCCGAGCTGCCCGAATGGGTCGGAGCGCTCCCCCGGCTCGAAACGCTCTACCTCGACAACAACCAGTTGGCGGCGCTGCCGCGAACGCTGCGCGGGCGAACGACGCTCAAGCGGATCACGCTGCACCACAACCCGATGGTTGAGCTTCCCGACTGGCTCGGTGAGCACGACCAGCTGACCGAGCTGGGCCTGGGTGCCGAGTCGCTGCTTCAGTTCCCCGCATGGCTCGGTGCGCTCACCGGCCTGAGAGTGCTCTACCTGCATTCGGGCTCGGCGTCTGAGTCGTGGTCGTGGCTCGGGAACCTGCGCCGCCTCAGGACCCTCTATGCCACGAACTGCCTCATCTCCTCGCTACCGCCGGAGGTCGGCCGGTTGCGCCGTCTCCGATGGCTGATGCTGCGAGACAACGAACTCGGCGCCCTACCGGACTGGATCAACGACTTGCCGTGGCTGACGCAGCTGGACGCCGACGACAACCTGCTGACCGCGCTGCCACGTTCGCTGAGCGGCCTCAAGCGCCTCGGCTATCTCAGCTTCAACAACAACAGTGTGGTGGAACTGCAGGCATCTATCGGGCAGCTGGACTCGCTGACCTCGCTCTCCGCCTCCAACAACGCCATCGCGTGGGTGGACCCGCTGCTGACGCTGCCGTCCCAGCTCACCCAGATCTTCCTGGACCGCAACGACATTGAAGCGGTACCCGAGAGCGTGAGCGGGCTCACTCACCTGCGCATCCTGCACATCAACAACAACGAACTCCGGTCGGTGCCCGACTGGCTGCTCGACCTGCCGCGCCTGTCCTTCATCGAGGTAGGCGGCAATCCGCTGGTCACGCCGCCGCGCGAGATCGCCGCGAGCGGCACGAACGCGATCCTCACCTTCATCCGAGATCGCCGGAAGGGCACGGCGGAGCAGTGGATCTCCAAGCTGCTCGTCGTCGGCGAGGGCGGCGTGGGCAAGACCTCGCTGATCAAGAATCTGATTCACGAGCCCTTCGACCCGGCCGAGTCGACCACGCACGGCATCCGGATCTTCGACTACCGCGTCGCCCATCCGGAGCGGCCGGACGTGGAGATGCAGCTGCGCACCTGGGATTTCGGCGGCCAGGAGATCTACCACGCCACCCACCAGTTCTTCCTAACCGACCGGTCGCTGTTCCTGCTGCTGTGGAACAGCCGGTTCGGCTGGGAGCAGGGGCGGCTGCGGTACTGGCTCGACATCATCGCCGCGCGCGCTCCGGAGGCGCCGATCCTGCTCGTCGCCACGCACTCGGCGTCCAACGAGCGCCCGGTGGACCTGCCGGTGGAGGATCTGCGCCGGGAGTACCCGCAGATCGCGGCGAGCACGGCGATCGACAACAAGACCGAGGACGGCCTCGCCGCGCTGCGCGGGCTGATCGCGGACTGCGCGGCGACGCTGCCGCTGATGGGCCAGCGGTGGCCGACGAGCTGGCTGGCGGCGACGCAGGCGGTGGACGCGCTGCCGGCGAAGTACGTCACGCCGCTCCAGCTCTGGCAGGCGATGGCCGCCGCCGGGCTGCGGGTGCCGCAGTTCCAGCGGTATATCGCGGAGACGCTGCACCTGATCGGCTCGATCCTCTTCCACATGGACGACCCGGAGCTCGGTGAGACCGTCATCCTGCGGCCCGAATGGGTGAACTCGTATATCAGCCGCGTACTGGACAGCAGCGAGGTGGAGCGGCGGCACGGCCTGCTGAACCGATCGCACCTGGACGAGCTCTGGAGCGACCTCGACCACGGCATGCGCGACCACTTCCTGCGGATGATGGCCGAGTACGACCTGTCGTACCGGACCGAGAGCGAGAACGGCAGCGACGTCGCCCTGGTCGTCGAGCGGCTGCCGTGGAACGCTCCGGCCGGATACGAGGAGCGCTGGAACCTGGTGCCGCCGGGCGGCGTGCGCGGGCACGAGATCCGGATGATCTACCAGCTCAACACGACGCCGCCGGGCATCCCGACCTGGTTCATCGCACGCTCGCACCGCTTCACCACGGACACGCACTGGCGCTCCGGCGCGCTGCTCGCCCATCCGGACGGGCGGCATCGGGCCCTGATACGCGTCGACCGGCACCGGAACGAGGTGGAGCTCACCGTGCGCGGACCGTCGCCCGCGACGTTCTTCGCCGTGCTGAACGAGGGGCTGAACTTCACCCTGGACCGGTATCCCGGCCTCAGCATCAAGCGCATGGTCCCGTGCAACTGCGCGACCGGATGCACGGAGCTGTACGAATACGAGGACCTGCAGCGGCGGCTGGAGCGCACGCCGCCGCGGACCGAGATCGAATGCCGGAAGTCCGGCGCGGACGTCTACGTGCCGCGGCTGCTGCTCGGCATCCCGCCCTCGGACCGGGACGAGATCCGCAGCACGCTGGACCGGCTGGCCCGGGGCAGCGTCGAGATCGGCGAGCGGCTCAACGAGCTCGCCAGCGACCAGCAGCGGATGTTCCTGCGGCTGCAGCAGCAGATCCAGAGCGGCCTCGACACGAAGTGCCCGAGCGTGTTCGCCGTGACGCCGGTGCGGCGCAGCCGGATCCGCGGGGCGAAGTACGAGTTCTCGCTCTACTGCGAGGAGCCGGGCTCCTGGCACCCGCTGCCCGAGAGCGCGGGCGGCGTCTACCAGGTCGCGCAGTCACCCCCCTGGCTGCGCAAGATGACGCCCTACCTGCGCGAGCTGGTCGTCATCCTCAAGCACGCCGCCCCGCTCGCCGGTCCGCTGCTCGGCGCCACGGCAGAGCACCTCACCGAGCACATGAAGTCGGACCTCGAGCTGATGGCCCAGCTCGTCGACCAGCTCCCCGACGTGGACCTGCGCGGCGAGAACCCCGCGATGGACCAGCGGCAGCCGGACGGCCCGAGTTCGCGCGCGACGAACGAGGCCGGCTTCCGGCTGCTGCAGAACTGGCTGACCGAGATCGATCCCGCCCAGCGCTGGGGCGGCCTGACCCGGGTGACCACCCCGGAGGGCCTGGCCCTCTACCTGTGCGCCGACCACGCGGCCCCGTACCGCAGGCGGAGATAGGCCACCCGCCCGCGCCGCCGGGCGACCTGAGGTCCTCCGACGTCGAGGACACCGCGCTCCTCGGCTGCGGCCTGACCGAGACGGCGACCGCCGACCCGGGCGACCTCGGCAGCCGTGGTGACCGCCGCGGCTGCTCGCGCCGCTTGCCCATCTCGCCCGGTCCCGGCGGCCGCGGGCGCTACGTCGGCTCGCGCTACTCCCCCACCTCCCCGTCCAGGGACTCCCGCAGCAGGTCGGCGTGGCCGTTGTGCCGCGCGTACTCCTCGACCATGTGGATCAGGATCCAGCGGGCCGAGACGCGTTCCCCGGTGTCCCCGCGGGTGAAGACCGCGTCGAGGTCGGGCGTGCCCGCGACGACGGCCCGCGCGCGCTCGACCTCGGCCCGCCACCGCGCGTACGCCGCGGGACCGGTGTCCGAATCGAGGTCATTCCACTCCTCGTCGCGGTCATCCGTCCGGTCGTACATCCCCCTCTCGAACTTCTCGCCCGCCCATACCTCGCGGAACCAGAAGCGCTCCACCTCGGCCATGTGCCGCAGCATGCCGAGCAGGGTCAGGTTGGACGCGGGCACGGCGTGCGCGCGCAGCTGGTCGTCCGCCAGACGGCTGGCCTTCCAGTCCAGTGTGTCGCGGTGGAAGTCCAGGAAGCCGTCGAACAGGGTGCGCTCGTCGACGGTGTCCAGCGGCACTTCGGTACGCGTTCGGGTCTCCTCCATGCCTCCACGGTAATGACAGCCTCCGACAGCGGCCGCGTGGCAGGATGGGCGGGACGCGAACCTCGCAGGCGAAGGAGCCTTGGGAACCATGCCAGGCAGGAACTTGACCCGATCCGAAGCGGCCCGACGCGCGGAGCTGCTGCGCGTCTCGACCTACCGGGTCTCGCTCGACCTGGGGAACGCCAAGGACTTGGAGGCGCGCACGTTCCTCTCCACCAGCACGATCGAGTTCTTCTGCGCCGAGCCGGGCGCGTCCACGTTCCTCGACCTGATCGCGCCGTCGGTCCGCTCGGTCACGCTCAACGGCGTGCCGCTGGACCCGGCCGAGGTGTTCGCCGACAGCAGGGTGCGGCTGGACGGGCTGCAGGCCGAGAACACGGTCACCGTCGTCGCGGACTGCGCCTACAGCCGGACCGGCGAGGGATTGCACCGCTTCGCGGACCCCGCCGACGGCCGCGTCTACCTCTACACGCAGTTCGAGCCGGCCGACGCCCGGCGGCTCTACGCGAACTTCGAGCAGCCCGACCTCAAGGCCTCGTTCACCTTCGACGTCAAGGCCCCGGCCGGCTGGTACATCGCCGGCAACTCGGCCCCGGCCAAGCGCGCCCCGGTCGTGAACGGCGTCGCGCACTGGACGTTTCTGCCGACGCCGCGCATCTCGACGTACATCACCGTCGTCGTCGCCGGGCCCTACCACGTGGCCAGCGACGTCTACAAGCGCGCGCTGCCGGACGGCACGACGCTGGAGATCCCGCTCAACGCGCTGTGCCGCCACTCCCTCGCCGACCACTTCGACGACGAGGCGATCTTCGACGTCACCAAGCGCGGCCTGGACTTCTTCCACGAGAAGTTCGACTACCCGTACCCCTTCGGCAAGTACGACCAGGCCTTCGTGCCCGAATACAACCTCGGCGCGATGGAGAACCCCGGCTGCGTGACGTTCACGGAGCACTTCGTCTTCCGCTCCAAGCAGACGGACTCGGCCTACGAGTCGCGCGCGAACGTGATCCTGCACGAGATGGCGCACATGTGGTTCGGCGACCTGGTGACGATGCGCTGGTGGGACGACCTGTGGCTCAAGGAGTCCTTCGCCGACTTCATGGGCTCCTACGGCTCGGTCGGCGCGACGCGCTGGAAGAACGCCTGGGTCGCCTTCGCCAACCGCCGCAAGGCCTGGGCCTACCGGCAGGACCAGCTGCCGTCCACGCACCCGATCGTGGCCACCATCAACGACCTCGAAGACGCAAAGCTCAACTTCGACGGCATCACGTACGCCAAGGGCGCCTCGGTGCTCAAGCAACTCGTCGCGTACGTCGGCGAGGACGCCTTCATCGAGGGCTCGCGGCGCTACTTCCGGCAGCACGCCTTCGCCAACACGACGCTCACCGACCTGCTCAGCGCGCTCGAGGAGACCTCAGGCCGCGACCTGTCCGCCTGGTCCAAGGCCTGGCTGGAGACCAGTGGCGTCAATACCCTGACGCTGACCGACGGCGTCGTGCGCCAGCAGGGCAGCCCGCGGCCGCACCGGATCGCCGTCGGCGCGTACGAGCTGGGCGACGCGGGCGTGGCCCGGGTCGCGCGGGTCGAGCTCGACCTGGAGCGCGAGAGCGCGCTGATCCCGCCGGACCTGTCCTCGGCCGCGTTCGTGCTGGTGAACGACGACGACCTGTCCTACTGCAAGGTCGTGCTCAACGATGCGCAGCTGGCTTTCGCCTACGAGCACCTGTCCACCTTCACCGACCCGATGCCGCGCTCGCTGATCTGGTCCTCGCTCTGGAACATGACGCGCGACGGCGTGCTCCCCGGCCGCCGCTTCCTCGATTTCGTGAACCGGCACGCGGCCGCCGAGACCGAGGTCGGCGTGCTCAGCAACCTGCTCGACCAGGCCGGCTTCGTGCTCGCGTACTACCTGACGGACGAGAACCGGGCCGCCGCCCGGGAGCCGGTCGCGGCGATGGCCAGGCGCGAGCTGCGCGCGGCGCAGGCCGCCTCGGACAAGCAGCTGGCCTGGGCGCGGTTCTACGCCAAGGCGGGGTACCGCCCCGAGGACCTCGACTACCTCGCCGCGCTGCTCGAGGGCACGGCCGTGCTCGAGGGCCTGACCGTGGACGCCGACCTGCGCTGGGAGTTCCTGCTCGGGCTGGCCGCCGCGGGCGCCGCGGACAAGGAGCGCATCGACGCCGAACTGGCCCGCGACAAGACGGCCTCGGGCCACCGGAACCACGCCGGCTGTCTGGCCGCGCGTCCGCTGCCGGAGGCCAAGGCCGACGTGTGGCGCCGGGTCAGCACGCCCAAGGACCAGCCCAACGACCTGCTGCGCGCGCTGCTGAACGGCTTCAACCGGGCCGGGCAGGCCGAGCTGCTGACCGGCTACGCCGAGCCGTATTTCGAGTCCCTGGACCGGATCTGGGCCGAGCGCACCATCGAGAACGCCTCCGCGATCGTCTCCGGCGCCTTCCCCGAGCTGCTGGTCGACCCGGGCACCCTCGCCCGGGCCGACGAGTGGCTCGCCGGGGAGCACGCCCCGGCGCTGCGGCGGCTGGTCCTCGAGGCGCGCGACGACCTCGCCCGGGCACTGCGGGCCCGCGCCGCGTGACCATCCGTCACCGAGTGTTTACCGGCGCTTGGTGGCCTCGCATCGTCCAACCCTGATGTCCTGACCTGTTCGGGCCAAGGCGGCCCGCAGACCTCAGGAGGGTCAAGATGCGTCTCAAGCACACGCGGCTGGCTGCGGCCGCGGTCGCCGGGATACTCACCGTGTCGCTGGGCACCGCGACCGCGCAGGCCGGCGCCGCGGCCGACTGCGGGCCGGGCGGCGAGTTCGCGAACCACACGCTGCTCGTCTTCCCCGGCTCGCACCAGCCGGTCTACGACTTCGTGGACTCGGCGAAGCGCAGCATCGAGCTGACGATGTACGAGCTCGACGACAGCACGATGGAGGCGGACCTGGTCGCGGCCGCCCAGCGCGGCGTGGACGTGCGGGTGATCCTGGACGGCCGGGTCGGCCCGGGCAGCAGGTACTACCAGCCGGGCTACGACGAGCTGAAGGCCGGCGGCGTGAACGTGGTCTGGTCGAACCCGGCCTACTACTACACCCACCAGAAGACGCTCACGGTGGACGGCCGGGAGTCGCTCATCATGACCGGCAACCTGGACTCCTACTGGTACAACTCCGACCGGGACTACGCGCTGTTCGACGCGAACCCGCAGGACGTGCGCGCGATCGAGCAGACCTTCGACGCCGACTTCGCGCACGAGCCGATCACCCCGGGCGCGGGCCGCGGCGACCTGGTCTGGTCCCCGACCACGTCCGAGGACCGGATCCTGGACGTCATCGACGGCGCGCACCGCACCCTGCTGGTCGAGCAGGAGGAGATGTACGACACCGACGTGATCAACGCCCTGGTCGCGGCGGCGCAGCGCGGCGTGCAGGTCAAGCTGGCCATCATCGACGAGTGCGGCCTGTACCCGTACCTGAACCAACTGCTGGCGGCCGGCGTGCAGATCGCCCTGAACAACACCGGCACGGACACGCTGTACTCGCACGCCAAGGCGTTCCTGGCCGACTACGGACAGTGGGACGAGCGTGCCGAGCTGGGCTCGATCAACATCTCGAACACCTCGCTGACCGAGAACCGCGAGCTCGGCATCGTCCTCGACGCCTTCGGCCCGCGCGATGCGCAGGTGCTCGACACCCTGGACAACGTCATCTCCGGGGACTTCAATAACGGCCAGGTGTACACGGCGACCACCGACCCGAGCTGCGGCTGACGAGTCAGGACCCGAACATGAGGGCCGGTGTTAGCGATACGCCGGTGAGATGGCTGGGAAATACTGCGTTAACAACCGGCCCTTACCGTTCGCCTTGACAGCCGGTGACACGATCGCCGGCTCCCGCACGGCTCACAACGCGGAGGATCCCCCGGCATGACCAGCACCGAGGCGCAGGCGACCCACATACCCGAAGTACGCGAGGGCGAATACGGTACAAAAGTAGCGGCCGTCGAACCCGGCGGTGCCGAGTTCATCCCGCTCGCCGAGCGGCACGGCAGGCCGCTCAACCTGTTCTGGACCTGGACCTCCCCCAACTTCGAGTTCGCCACGGTGTTCGTCGGCGTGCTCCCGATGTTCTTCGGCGAGACCTTCGTCCAGGCCGCGCTCGCGATCGTGCTGGGCACCGCGCTCGGCTCGATCTCCATGGCGTTCCTGTCCGCGCGCGGCCCGGAGCACGGCGTGCCGCAGATGATCCTCTCCCGCGTCTCCTTCGGCCGCTTCGGCAACATCCTGCCCGCCGGCATCAACTCGGTGGTCGCGGGCATCGGCTGGTTCGCGGTGAACTCGGTCAGCGGCACCCTCGCGCTCTCCACGCTCACCGGCTGGGCCGAGGTGCCCTGCCTGCTGCTGATCACCGCCGCGCAGATCGCGATCGCGTTCTTCGGCCACAACCTGGTGCACGCCTTCGAGCGGCTCGCCTTCCCGCTGCTCGCGGTCGTCTTCGTGGTCGTCTCGGTGATCCTGCTCGCCAAGAGCCACCCGGCCGCGCTCAACGGCGGAGGCGGCGGCCTGGGCGGCTTCCTGCTGACCCTCGGCGCCACCTTCGGCTACGCGGCCGGCTGGAACCCGTACGCCGCCGACTACACGCGCTACCTGAAGAAGAACGAGAACAAGAAGGCCGTCGGCCTGTGGGCCGGCCTCGGCGTGTTCGCCTCCTGCGTCCTGCTCGAGCTCGCCGGCACCGCCGCCGCCACGCTGACCGTTCCCGACGGCCTGTGGGACTCCGACCCGACGCAGGCCTTCATCACGCACATCACCCCGTGGCTCGGCGACGTCACCCTGGTCGCCATCGCCATCGGCGCGGTCTGCGCGAACGCCCTCAACGTCTACTCCGGCGCGATGTCCTTCATGGCCCTGGGCATCAAGATCCCGCTGACCGCGCGCCGCGCCCTGGTCGCCCTCGTCTTCGGCATCGCGGGCTTCTTCCTCGCCTGGTCGGGCCTGAGCGACGCGGGCGCGAAGTACAACAACTTCCTGCTTGTCATCGCCTACTGGATCGGCCCCTGGCTCGGCGTCTTCTTCGCCGACCAGCTGCTGCGCCGCGGCCAGGACGTCGACGGCCTGCTGTTCAGCAAGTCCCACCAGCCCATCGCCGGCGTCATCGCCATGGCCGCGGCCATGGGCATCTCCATCCCGCTGTTCTCCAACCAGACCGACTTCGTCGGCTACCTGGCATCGCACTACTCGAGCCTCGGCGACCTGACCTTCGAGGTCGGCTTCGTCCTCGCCGCGGTCTTCTACTGGCTGATGTTCCGCTTCCTCCCCCGGTCCCTGGGCAAGGGCGACGAGACGGCGGCGACGGCCGACGCTTAGCCGCCGTAGCCTCAGAGCTCCGTCGGGAAGCCCTCGCGGCCGACGATGCCGCGATGGTCGTAGGGGTGCTCGAGCTCAGGCCGGCGGTGTTCGGAGCCGAAGGTCTGGCCGACGAACACCTTCGTGCCCGGGCTCTGCTTCCGGAGCTCGCGCACCAGGGCGTGCATGGCGGCGTTGCGCTGGCCGCTGATGCGGGTGGTGCGGGCCAGCCAGGCGGGGAAGGTCAGGACATCGCCGACGTCGTGGGCGGCGGCGCTGGCCAGGCGCTTGACGCGGCTCTCGGACTCGCCGACCGGCCAGTGGGAGCCGAGCTTCACGTCGGCGCACTCGTCGGCGCCGAGGACGGTGAGCTTGAGTTCGGAGCCGTCGTGCGCGATGACGGTCAGCCGTCCGGCCCTCGCCCACACCTGGGCGGTGACCGGCATCATCGCGCGGTCGCCGTCCACGGTGTGCATGATCAGCGGGTTCTCGCCGGTGCCGGCCTCCAGGGCCACGACGCGGTGGTTGAGCACGGCGGGCGTGCCCAGTTCGGCCGCGGTGCGCCCGCCGGGCTCGCCCTCGTTCCCCGGCTGCGCGCCGGCTGCCCGCGGGTTCGCGGCCTGCCGGTGCGCGGCCTGCTCGTCCATGGTGGCGGTGACGGTCGCGGGATTCGGTCGCGGAGTCGGGTGAACGGGGTCCATGTTCTCGAAGGTCATCTGGCCTGCCTCCTGGACGGCCCCCCGGAAACGGTCCAACACCTTCATTGTGCATCCGAACCGGGAAAACGCACGCTCTACGCTGGGATGCATGCCGCTCAGCCACGCCCACGCCCCCGCCC
>NZ_JAGSOH010000340.1 GCF_018139625.1 Actinospica acidithermotolerans
GGATTGGTTGGGAAATAACTTATTAAACGACAATTATGGTTTAGCTATTATTATCCTTGTATTGGTAATTCGTATTATTTTATTACCATTCATGTTGTCAAACTATAAAAATAGTCATATGATGCGTCAAAAAATGAAAGTTGCAAAGCCAGAAGTTGAAAAAATTCAAGAAAAAGTGAAACGTGCGCGTACACAAGAAGAAAAAATGGCTGCAAACCAAGAATTAATGCAAGTATATAAAAAGTATGACATGAACCCGATTAAGAGTATGTTGGGTTGTTTACCAATGCTAATCCAATTGCCAATCATCATGGGATTATACTTTGTACTAAAAGACCAACTTGTAGATGGTTTGTTTAAATATCCACACTTCTTATGGTTCGATTTAGGACGTCCTGATATTTGGATTACAATTATTGCGGGTGTTTTATACTTTATCCAAGCATATGTATCAAGTAAAACG
>NZ_JAGSOH010000341.1 GCF_018139625.1 Actinospica acidithermotolerans
GTGTAAAGTAATGTAAAAAATGTGTAAAGATAATGTGTAGGATGTTATTTTTATAAATAGTTCGGTTATAATGTAAATATAATTATAAGTTAGGGAGGCATACCATGTCGCAAAAAGTGTTGGTAGTAGATGACGAACATTCAATCGTAACATTACTTAAATATAACTTAGAAACAGCTGGTTATGAAGTTGTTGTCGCATTTGATGGTGATGAGGCTTTAGAAAAGGTAGAAAATGAACAGCCAGATTTAATTATTTTAGATGTTATGCTACCTAAAAAAGATGGCATTGACGTATGTAAGACTGTAAGAACAAATAAAAATTTAGTCCCTATATTAATGTTAACGGCGAAAAATGATGAATTTGATCGGGTATTAGGTTTAGAATTAGGTGCCGATGACTATATGACTAAGCCTTTTTCACCTAGAGAAGTTGTTGCCCGTGTGAAAGCCATTTTAAGAC
>NZ_JAGSOH010000342.1 GCF_018139625.1 Actinospica acidithermotolerans
ACATACAACCACAAACTCCGATTAAAATATCAGGTCGTTCTTTCTTCAAATGCTTCAAATTACCTATTTCACTAAACACTTTGTTCTCGGCATTTTCTCTAATCGCACATGTATTAATTAAAATAACATCTGCAGTGTTAATATCAGTCGTTGCTTGATAGCCTAATGCTTCAAGTATACCAGCAATGACCTCAGTGTCATGTGCATTCATTTGACATCCATATGTTTTAATTAAAAATGTACGCTCGTTCCCCATACCGCGATATTTTTCATCAATTTGGAAATCTCTATTATAACGAACTTCTTGTTTACCTCTTTTTTTCGCTTCTTTTAAATTAGGCGGTTGATAAACATGTTCAAAATATTTACTATAATCTTTTTCTGCTTTCTTATCTCTCTCAGCTAAAACATCTACAGAACTTGCTTTTCTTTGTTCTTCGTTCACTTTACAAAATCCTTTCT
>NZ_JAGSOH010000343.1 GCF_018139625.1 Actinospica acidithermotolerans
CTATTTTATTAAGTATTTAAAGCCATATAAAAAGGGCATTGCTATTGTAATTATCTTATCTTTGCTATCAAGTGGTGCCCAGGTTATTGCTCCTACTTTTTTAGGTTGTGCTGTAACTGATTTGACGAAATATTTATCTGACTTAAAGAAAGGTACGGCTAGCTTAAACACCTTCTATAGTGCGTTATGGTCAATGCTGCTATTTTACGTATTAAGTCAGGTGGCAATTTTTATTGCTTGGATGGTGATGTCCAAGTTTAATGCAGATTCAACTAACGATATGCGTGAAAATTTATTTGCTAAGTTTCAACGCATGTTAGTGCGCTACTTTGACACGCACCAAGATGGTAAGTTACTTTCCTTATTTACTTCCGACTTGGATAATATTTTTAACGCAATGAACAACGCAATCTTTGAGATTATTTCTCAGGGAATAATGTTCATCGGTACGATTGTGATC
>NZ_JAGSOH010000344.1 GCF_018139625.1 Actinospica acidithermotolerans
AGGTTGACCATTAAATACTGAGTGTGAGAAGCGTTGATTAAAGAACTTATCTTGCCATTGTTTAACCATACCTAATGTTCCATTATTGATTAGTACGATTTTGACATCTAAACCATATTCGGGTAATAGTGCCATTTCTTGGTTTGTCATTTGGAAACCACCGTCACCGACGAAACATACGACTGTTTTATCATGATTAGCTAATTTGGCACCAATTGACGAAGGAATACCGAATCCCATTGTTCCTAAACCACCGCTTGTAACCCATTGTCCGTGATTTTTAAATGGATAAAATTGAGCTGCCCACATTTGATGTTGTCCCACGTCTGTAGTAACAATTGCTTCACCATTTGTAATTTTGCCGATATATTCGATTGTTTGTTGTGGCTTACAAAATACTTGATCTTCTTCACCAAGTTTAAATGGGTGTTTCTGCTTATTATTTTGACAATGTTTAACC
>NZ_JAGSOH010000345.1 GCF_018139625.1 Actinospica acidithermotolerans
CATCATTTCCATCGTTTTTTTAGTAGGCCCTATAAACGCTATGCCTTGTTCCTCAACGGTTTGAGCAAATTTTGTTGATTCTGATAAAAAGCCATATCCTGGGTGAATTGCATTAGCACCAGTGATTTGTGCAGAAGATATGATGCGGTCAATATTTAAATAACTATCCAAAGCATTAGCTTCCCCAATACATATAGCTTGATCTGCTAAATGTACATGCAAGCTTTGCTCGTCCCCTTTTGCATAAACTGCTACAGTTTCAATCCCATATTCTCTGCAAGCTCTTATAATCCTTACAGCAATTTCACCTCTGTTCGCAATTAAACAACGAAGCATTTACTTACCCCCTTTACTTAATACGTACCAAAACTTGGTCGTATTCAACATTTGTGCCATGATCAGCTACTATTTCAGTAATTTCTCCAGCAACATCTGTTGTTACCTCGTTTAATACTTTCAT
>NZ_JAGSOH010000346.1 GCF_018139625.1 Actinospica acidithermotolerans
GTCGTAGACCGTATCCGGCATGGTGGGGCTGACGTGGCTCTCCATGCCGATGCAGTCGATGCACTTCTCGGGACCCTCGCCACCGGTCAGCTCGTTCAGCCGCTCGACGACGTTCTCGTCGTCGAAATTGATCGTGATGGCGCCCCCCGCCTCGGCCATCTCCAGCCGTTCCGGCAGGTGATCGATAGCGATGACCTGCTCGGCGCCCAGGAGGACGGCGGAGCGGATCGTCATCTGGCCGACCGGGCCGCACCCCCAGATCGCCACGGTATCGGTGGGTTGGATGTCAGCCTGGACGGCCGCCTGCCAACCGGTCGGGAAGATGTCCGAGAGGAAGAGCAGCTTCTCGTCTGGGATCCCCTTCGGCACCTTCTGGACGGTCGCATCGGCGAACGGCACGCGCAGATACTCGGCTTGGCCGCCCGGATAGCCGCCGGTGAGATGCGAATACCCGAAT
>NZ_JAGSOH010000347.1 GCF_018139625.1 Actinospica acidithermotolerans
CTGCAGCAGCGAGCTGGCCGTCATCAGCAGGGGCAGGATGAAGAACGGGTCGGGCGAAGAGAGATCGCGGATCCAGCCGATCCAGGGCGCGTTGCGCATCTCCACGCTCGACAGCAGCACCCAGTAGAGCGCGATGAACACCGGGATCTGGATCATGATGGGGAAGCAGCCGCCCATCGGGTTGACCTTCTCCTCGCGGTAGATGCGCATCATCTCCTGCTGCATCTGCTGTGGCTTGTCCTTCAGGCGCTCGCGCATCTCCATGATCTTGGGGTTGATGGCCTTCATCTTGGCCATCGAGGCATATGCCTTGGCGTTGAGCCAGTAGAACGCGATCTTGAGCAGCAGCACCAGCGCCACGATCGACCAGCCCCAGTTGCTCAGGATCTTGTGCAGCTGGTCGAGCAGCCAGTAGAGCGGCTTGGACAGGATGGTCAGCCAGCCGTAGTCCTTCACC
>NZ_JAGSOH010000348.1 GCF_018139625.1 Actinospica acidithermotolerans
GTATTGCTACTTGCCCCTGCAACTGCAGTAATTGCATCTTGCATTTTATCCATATATGGTGTGAATTGTTTTGTATTTTTTTCAGCTCTACGAAGTTTTGAACTTGATACCATGTTCATCGCTTTCGTAATTTGCTTCATTTTTTTGGTTGATTTTATTCGAGTATCTATTTCTTTAAGAGAAGCCACTATCTCACCACCTTATACTAAACTTGTTTATTATTCAGATTTGCTAAAGCTTTTTTTGAATTCGTTAATTGCTGTGTCAAACTTCTCAGCATCTGGTAAGCCACCAGTTTCTCTGATTTCATTTAACAGTTCAGTAGCATTTGATTCTGCCCAGTGGTTTAACTCGTCTTCAAAACGTGTGATATCTACAACTGGAATATCATCTAAATATCCTTTTGTTAATGCATAAATAATCAACACTTGGTGTTCAACTGGTAATGGTTTGTTT
>NZ_JAGSOH010000349.1 GCF_018139625.1 Actinospica acidithermotolerans
GCTTTTAAATTGTAAAAATAATCGTCATAAATAATGGCATTTTCCGACATTCAAATGATACAAAGTACATTGTCATATGCATAATGATACCTGTAATTAATGTAATAATAGAAAAGTGTATATATGTCATATCGCCACCTGCTATACAACTTATTAGATAAGTAATACCAAGACATATTAATTATCTAATTATAACCTTAGATAAGTAATTGCATAGTATAAAAATATATAATAACTTATTTGCTTGCTCCTTTAACTTTTTAAGAGTAAAAAATAACCTGAAACATAGACTTTAACATCCAAGTTTCAGGTTAGTGTAATGTAAATTATTTACTTGTTATATTATGATTAAACATCTAATTTTCTGCTTGTAAGAGCTTTAATCATCTCTGGATCAGCATGTGAGAAAAATTGGCTATTACTTTCTTCTAATGTCGCAATTTGTTGTTT
>NZ_JAGSOH010000034.1 GCF_018139625.1 Actinospica acidithermotolerans
GGGCGGGGCTCGCCGTCCACCGATACCTGGCGCTCCTCCATCGCCTCGAGCAGCGCCGCCTGGGTCTTGGGCGGGGTGCGGTTGATTTCGTCGGCCAGCAGCAGGTTCGTGAAGACGGGGCCCTCGCGGAATGAGAACTCCGCGGTGCGCGCGTCGTAGATGAGGGAGCCGGTGATGTCGCCGGGCATCAGGTCGGGGGTGAACTGGACGCGCTTCGTGTCGAGGGAGACGGCTGCGGACAGGGCGCGGACGAGCAGTGTCTTTGCGACGCCGGGGACACCTTCGAGGAGCACGTGGCCCTGGCTGAGCAGCGCGATGACCATGCCGGTGACGGCCGCGTCCTGGCCGACGACCGCCTTGGCCACCTCGGCGCGCACTGCCTTGAGCGCCCGGCGCGCGGCGAGCGCTTCGGGAGTCGAGGCGGCGGGGACGGCCGGGCGCGTCGGCGCGAGGGTCGGCTCTGGCCGGGTCGGCGTCGGCATCTGGACGGTCCCCGATACCGGGCCGTCCTCGAAGGTCGGCGCGAGGGTCGGCTCTGGCCGGGTCGGCGTCGGCATCTGGACGGTCCCGGGCACCGGGCCGTCCTCGAAGGTCGGCGGCGGCGCGAAGCCCGGGGCGCTCAAGGGCTGGTCGGCGGGCGCGGGCTGCTGCGGGAAACCCTGCGTGGCTCCGGATTCGGTCACGACGAGCGGACCTCCTGTTCCAATCGGTCGAGCTGGCCGGTCAGCCGCACCAGTTCTGCTTCGGTCATCGGGACCTCGCCGGCGAGCACCGCGTGCACCTGCTCCGGCGGCCGGCCCAGCCGCTCGGCGACGGCCTGCACGAGCGACTCCGGCTTTCGGCCGGCGGCCCCGGCCGGCAGTCCGAGCAGCGGCGCGATGCGGCGGGCCGCCGCGCTGCGGAGCAGGCCCGCGGCACGGCCGTGCGCCGCGGCGCGGCGGTAGAGATTCGCATGCCCCTCAACGGTTTCCGCGGCGCGCACCTTCACCGGCAGGTTCTCGCTCACCAGGCGTCCGAGCCTACGCGAGCGCCAGTAGGCGAGGGCAGCCGCCGCGATGAACAGCTGCAGCAGCATCCACCAGATCCAGTGCGGGATCAGCTGGGCCAGCGTCACCGCCTGGCTGCTGGAGCCGCCGCCGCTGCCCGACCCGCCGCCGCTTCCGCCTCCGCCGCCGCCCGCGCCGGACGCGGTGGCCGTCGGCGTACCGGAGCCGCAGGCCGATCCGGTGCAGCCGTTGAGGTTCTCGTCCAGGGTGAACTGCTTCGCCAGCCACACCAGCGTGCCGTGCCCGCCGAACAGTCCGAGCGCGAGCGAGGCGTCGCCCTGGTTCGCGAGGTACTCGTTCTCGGTGAAGTCGGTCCAGCCCAGCAGGATCACGTCGCCGCCGGTCTTGGTGTTCCGCAGGGAGACCAGCGCCGGGTCGGCGTTCGAGCCGATCGCGTAGCAGCCGGTCAGATCCGTGTACGCGGGCGACGCGGTGCCGGTGGGCGTCGCGGTGGCGGACGTGGTCGCCGTGGAGCTCGTGGGCAGCTGGTACGTCTCGCTGCCGTCCGGCATGACGACGGCCCCGGCGCTCGTCGCGTTGGACTGCGTGCAGTCCGTTCCGGTGTCGACGACCGTTGACGCCTCGGTCGTCGACGGCTTGTCGACGGTGACGCCGGGCGCGAGCGCGTCGATCAGAGCCGAATCGGTGCTCAGGACGATGATCCGGCCCCAGGCCGTCGACGCGAGCCGGGCGATGTCGGCCGCGCTCATGTCCGTCTCGTCCTGGTCGATCACCAGCGTGGTGTCGCTGCCGCTGTAGATGTCGGCGTCGGAGGCGGCGGTCGACGTCGTGTACTGGATCCCGTTCTCCATCAACATGTTCAGCATCGCGTCGTCGTTCTGCGGAGAGATGAGCGCCGTGGTGCTGGTGGGAGAGGGGGTCGCGGCGTACGCGGTCGGAGTCAGGGCGGTCAGCAGTGCTGCGGCGGCGACGAACGGAGCGCGGCGTACCTTGATCATGCGCGCACCGCCGAACCGATCGCATCGTCGACCGCGCTGATCACGCCGTAACCCTCGGGCGTTCCGAGGTATTCGCCGTACTCGACCTCGTCGAAGGCGCGCGCGGCGTCGCGTAGGGCTTCCGCATGCTCCGGCAGCAGCTCGCCCGCGTCGCGCGCCGCCTCGTCGGCGGTGCGGTCCTTGCGTTCGGGGAGCAGCGACCGCTCGTCGAGTACCGCGATGACGGCGCGGAAGCGCTCGCGGATCGCCTCCTGCCAGTTCCCGCCCTTCGCGGCCTGCTCGGCGTTGTGCCGGTGCAGAGCGGCCCCGAACAGCGGGGTCTCCGCGCTGCCGCCGGCGAGGTGCTTGCCCTTGTCCTTCTTGGCGTTCTCGTCCTTGCGCGGCTTGCCGATCTTCCGCAGGACCAGCAGGATCGCGATGCCGACGACGACGATCAGCAGGATGACGAGCAGGATCGTGGTCCCGCTGGAGTGGTGCGAGGCGGTGGAGGTCGGCGTGGGGCTCGGCGTCGAGACGGTCGGTGTGGGCGACGAGGTGGACGGCGTGGGGCTCGGGCTCGTCGGCTGGACGTGGTACTTGCCCTGGGCCAGCTCCTGCGAGGCCTGCTGCTGCGCCTGCTGCCGCCCAGGCGTCATCGGCGCGCCTTCGGATATCGCGCTCACAGCATCGACCCCTGAGTCCGCCGGGACCTGTTCGCGAGGCGCGCCCAGGCGATTCGGATGTCCAGGCCCTCCCGCCGGAAGCGCCGGTCCACGTACAGCAGCGTGGCCGTGGCCGCGCGGTACGGCGTGGTCAGCAGCAGCGTGACCAGGTACGTGACCGCGTATGCGACGAGCCACCAGCTGAAGCCGGGACTGCCCGGCAGGCCGGCGAACTGGTCGCCGACGCCGTACGCGTCGCGCAACTGCCAGCCGAACACGGTCAGCGAGGCTGTCGCGCACGCCGCGATCAGCATGGTCAACAGACTGCACCAGCCGATCCGGAAGATGCCGCGGGCGGCCAGCCGCCGCGAGCGGCGAAGTGCGGTGCCGATGCCGGCGCCCTCCAGCACCGCGGCGGGGGCCGCGACGGCCGTCACCGACTTCAGCACGAAGCAGAGCGGGACGAAGCCGAGGCAGATCAGGAAGTACCAGCCGCTCACCTTGCCGGCCGGATTCACGGCCGCGGCGTGCGCGGCCAGGCCGAAGAGGAACGTCGCGAACGCGCGCGGCACCGTCGTGATCGCGGCCAGGACGTAGAGGCGCGCGGTCCTTCGCCTGAGCATCGCGCGTGCCTTCGCGGCGTCGACGGGCTCCGCGTCCACGTAGCCCTTCACCGAGGGCGCGAACAGCCCGGCGAGCACGGTCGCGGCGAAGCCGGAGCAGACGACTGCGATGAGGATCTCCGTCGTCACCAAGCAGATCTTCTCGCCGGTGCTCGGCGCGTAGTTCACGGTCGCGTCGCCGAAGAAGTCCGTCGACGTCCAGCTCGGATGCGCCTGCACGTCCTGGCTGATCATCCGGTTGAACCACCAGGTCAGCGCCAGTGCGGCGGCCGAGCTGAGGGTGACGACGGCGGCCGCGCGGGCCAGGATCGCCTTGGGCACCGACGGGATCGCGCCGACCGCGCCGTCGATGAGTTCGAGGACGGAGAGCGGACGCAGCGGGATCGGGCGCTGCCGGAACTCGCGCGGCGCGGTGCTCTTCGCGGCGGCCGCGGTGGACCCCGGGGCCCGGGCAGCCGGCGCGGCCGCCTGGATCCGGGTGCCCGACGGGCCGTTCGACGCTGGCACGGACGGCGACGCCCACGGCGCAGCCGTGTCGGTCCCTGCCTCCTCCGGCATTCCCTCGCCCGCCCTCACCTGGATCCGCCGAGACACGGCGTGGCCCCCGCAACCGCGCAGGGTCCAGATTGTGTCATGCCGAGCAGAGCCAAATCCACAGTCCGCCCACTAACGTGGGCCCCGGAGCCCGCCTGGAGGCCGTCCAGAGCGCGGGCCTGTCGCGTACCCCGTATCAGGTCGTCACGGTATGCGAGGATATTCAGGTACCCCCGGGCGTGTAGGGGCGGGTTGGCCAGGTGAAGGGAGCGGACCCCGGATGAAGGGTCGCGTGTTGATCGTCGACGACGACACCGCGTTGGCGGAGATGTTGGGCATCGTCCTGCGGGGCGAGGGCTTCGAGACCGCGGCGGTGGCGGACGGCGACCGCGCGTTCAGCGCGTTCCGGGAGTTCAAGCCGGACCTGGTGCTGCTCGACCTGATGCTGCCCGGGCGGGACGGGATCGACGTGGCCCGGCAGATCCGCGCCGAGTCGGGCGTGCCGATCGTCATGCTGACCGCGAAGAGCGACACGGTGGACGTCGTCGTCGGCCTCGAGTCCGGCGCGGACGACTACGTGATCAAGCCGTTCAAGCCCAAGGAGCTGGTGGCCCGGGTGCGCGCCCGGCTGCGCCGCGCGGACGAGCCCAAGCCGGAGACGCTGGCCATCGGCGACCTGACCATCGACGTGGCCGGGCACTCGGTCAAGCGCGGCGGCGAGCCGATCGCGCTGACCCCGCTGGAGTTCGACCTGCTGGTCGCCCTCGCCCGCAAGCCCTGGCAGGTGTTCACCCGCGAGGTGCTGCTCGAGCAGGTCTGGGGCTACCGGCATGCGGCCGACACCCGGCTGGTGAACGTGCACGTCCAGCGGCTGCGCTCGAAGATCGAGCACGACCCGGAGAAGCCGGAGATCGTCATCACCGTGCGCGGCGTGGGCTACAAGGCGGGACCGGCCTGAGTCCGTTCGGGCGGGCCGGGGAACGATGAGGATCGAGAGTAGGGACGAGCACTGATCATGGCGCGGAGGTGGCGCCGGTGGGGCGCGGCCGCGCTGCGCCTGCCCGGCAAGGTGCGTTTCCGGTGGCGGCGTTCGCTGCAGTTCCGGGTCGTCGCGGTGACGATGGTGCTCTCCGTCATCGTCGCGGTCGGCCTGGGCGAGTTCGTCGCCGACCGGGTCGCCAAGGGCCTGCAGGCCACGCGGTACAGCGTGGCCGAGGGCATCACCGCGTCCGGCTTCAAGCTCGCGCAGAGCCAGTTGCAGGACTACGGCAACGGCACGGTCAGCGACACCAACTTCTCGGACGCCGCCGAGCAGCTGCTCACCCTGCTCAACACCGGTTCGGCCAACGGCCAGCTCTACCAGGTCGCGCTCGAGTTCATCGGGGACAAGGCCGGCGCGGTCCCGCCGACCGGGACCTGGGGCTTCGGTCCCTCGGTGGTGCCGGCCGGGCTGAAGGAGAAGATCGCCGAGAACGCCAACCAGGCCTTCAGCGAGTACTACACGCTCACCGAGACCTCGGTCGACGGCCGGACCGTCACCGTGCCCGCGGTGCTGTTCGCGAAGCGGGTGAGCACCAGCGACGGGCTGACCGCCGACGTGTACTACGGCTTCCCGCTGCGCCAGGACCAGCAGACGCTGAACAACGTCGAGGAGTCGCTGCTGCTCGCCGGGCTCGTCCTGGTGCTCGCGCTCGCGGTCATCGCGTGGTTCGTCACGAGACAGGTGGTCACGCCGGTCCGGATGGCCGCAGCGATCGCGGAACGGCTCGCCTCCGGGCGGCTGGACGAGCAGATGCGGGTGCGCGGCGAGGACGACCTCGCCTCGCTGGCCACGTCGTTCAACAAGATGGCGATGAACCTGCAGAGCCAGATCCGGCGGCTCGAGGAGCTCTCCCGGATGCAGCGCCGCTTCGTCTCCGACGTCTCGCACGAGCTGCGCACGCCGCTGACCACGGTCCGGATGGCCGCCGACCTGATCCACGACGCCCGCGAGGACTTCGACCCGACCGTGGCCCGGTCGGCCGAGCTGCTGCAGACGCAGCTGGACCGCTTCGAGGAGCTGCTGGCCGACCTGCTGGAGATCAGCCGCTTCGACGCCGGCGCCGCGGTGCTCGACGCCGAGCCGGTGGACCTGCGGCTGCTGACCCAGAAGGTCGTCGACGGCGCGGAGCCGCTGGCCGAGAACAAGGGCAGCCGGGTGGTCACCCGCTTCCCGCAGGCCCCGGCCGTCGCCGAGGTGGACACCCGGCGGATCGACCGGATCCTGCGCAACCTGGTCGTCAACGCGATCGAGCACGGCGAGGGCAAGGACGTGGTCATCACCATCGCCGCCGACGAGGACGCGGTGGCGATCAGCGTGCGCGACTACGGCGTCGGCCTGCGGCCCGGCGAGTCCTCGCTGGTGTTCAACCGCTTCTGGCGGGCGGACCCGGCCCGGGCCCGCACCACCGGCGGCACCGGCCTCGGCCTGTCCATCGCGCTCGAGGACGCCAAGCTGCACCGCGGCTGGCTGCAGGCCTGGGGCGAGCCGGGCGGGGGCACCCAGTTCCGGCTCACCGTGCCGCGCACGGTCGGCACCGAGCTGCTGCACTCGCCGATCCGGCTCGAGCCGGAGGACTCCCAGCACCACCAGCGGCACCGCCGGCTGCCCGCGGCCTCGACCGCGGCGCGCGGCCTGGTCCGCTCCGGCGCCATCGCCGCGATCGGCCCCGGCTCCGGGCCCGGCGACTCCTCCTCGCGTCTCGACCGGTACCCGGGCACCTTCGTACTGCCGCCCTCCGGCCCGGCGGGTTCGCCGCAGCCGGAGCAGGCCCGCGACGAGGAGGCATGAGCCGGTGACCGCACGGCCGGGGCGGGCTGGGATACGGATGGCGGGGCTCGCGGCGGTGGTCGCGGCGCTCGCCTCCGGCTGCGTCAGCCTGCAGACGAACGGGCCGGTCGCGACCGTCGCCGACGGGGACTCCGGGTCCTCGCAGGTGCAGATCTGGCCCTCGCCGCCGACCGCGAGCGAGTCGCCCACCGCGATCGTGACCGGGTTCCTGGCCGCCGCGCGCAGCGGCTCGGCGAACGCGTCGATCGCCGAGGCCTATCTGAACGCGGACATGCAGCGGCAGTGGAAGTCCGAGATGAACACGGTGCTCGTGCTCGCCGACGACTCGGAGACCTATCCGCAGGCCCCCGGCCAGAACGGCTCGTCCGCGGACCAGGGCGACAGTTCGGCGGCCGCGCAGATCCCGGCGGCCGGGCAGGCGGAGCAGGCCGCGCAGGACACCGACGCCGGCGGCTCCGGCACCGACGTCACCGAGCAGGTGCAGGGCGACCTGCTCGGAACGGTGGACTCCTCGGGCGTCTACTCCGCCTCCAGCGGCCAGGTGACGTACGAGTTCGGGCTCACCGACACCAAGAACGGCTACCGGATCTCCTCGCTGCCCGACGGTTTCGGCGTGCTGATGGAGCGCTCGGACTTCGAGTCCTCCTACAGCAGGCACAACGTGTACTACGAGAACGCGCAGTACGGCGGCAAGCTGATCCCGGCTCAGATCTACCTGCCCTCGATAGACACCGACCAGGAGCTCGCGGACGCGATGGCCCGCGAGGTCGTGCAGGGCGTGCCGGACGAGCTCGGTGCCGCGGTGCAGGACCCGGTGCAGAACGCGGTGCTCAAGAGCGGCGTGCAGTTCCAGGGCGACGGCTCGGCGATTGTCACCATCGACAGCCACGGCGCATGCGCCAAGGACGCCGGCGCCTGCGAGTACCTCAGCCAGCAGCTCGCCGTGAGCTTGAACAGCCTGAGCACGAAGGTCACGTCGGTGACCGTGAAGGACCAGTCGAACAACCACGAGTACTCCCCGCCCCTGGACACCACGCTCACCTCGTACGGCCTGAGCCAGGCCCCGCGGGGCGGCCAGAGCGCCTTCTACGCCATCGCCGACGACGGCGAGGTCGAGCAGGTCGGCACCGGCAACTCGGTGAGCTCGAACGAGAAGAGCTACGGTCCGGCGAAGTCGAAGTTCAAGGAGGTCGCGGTCAACCCGGTGCAGGCGGACCGCGCCCCGCAGCTCGCGCTGGTCGGCCAGGACGGCACCAAGGTCTACGTCACGCGCCGGCAGGACACCTCGGGCGATCTCACGCAGGTCTACCCGGGCACCGCGACCGCGACCGGCGGGACGGTCGGCGGGCTGAGCTGGGACGCGTACGGCGACCTGTGGTTCACCGTCACGCAGGGCGGAACCACGACGGTCTACCGGTACGGGCAGAACACCCTCAGCCAGGTCGCCGTGACCGGGCTCGACGGCACGATCACGCAGGTCGCGGCGGCTCCGGACGGCAGCCGGGTGGCGGTGGGCTTCAAGGACTCGAGCGGCGACTCCTGGATCTCGATCGGCGCGCTCTCCCAGAACGACGGAGGCTGGCAGCTCGACCTGTCCGCACCCGACGTGGTCGCGGCCGACTGGAGCCAGATCAACGACTTCGACTGGTACAACGAGGACTCGCTCGCGGTGCTCGGCATCCAGCCGAACTCGCAGGTCCTGGGCCTCTACCAGGTCTACACGGACGGTTCCGCGGTCTACGACTCGCTCACCGAGCAGCCGGTCGAGGCCGGGCCGCCGGCCAACGCGGACAGCTTCGTGTGGACCGCCGGCAGCCAGCCGGTCGCGGCCGCGGTGAACGGCGGGAAGCACTCGCTCTACCAGTTGTCCGTCGAGGGCGTGGACGCGCAGCTGCTCACCGGGGTGTCGGGCACCTCGCCGAGTTACTGAGGATTCACTCAGCGTCTTTTCGGCGTTCGCCTACTGACTGCGCGTCAACCGCGGCCTAATATCGGCAAGATGGGGCTCAAGAACTGGGCATTGCTGCTCGCGGACCTGGTCCTGCCCGCCGAGTGCGCGGGTTGCGGCGAATCGCGCTCGCGCTCCGCGCTGCCGGGGCTCTGCACGCTCTGCGCGCTCAGCCTCTCCGGCCCGCCGCTTCCGGCCGGGCCGCCGAAGCCGGCGGAGGGCGTGCCGCCGGTGCACGCGCTGGCCGCCTACCTCGATCCGGTCCCGGAGATCATCATCGCGCAGAAGGAGCACGGCCGGCTCGACCTGGCCAGACCGCTCGGCGTGGAGCTGGCCAGGGCCGCGGAGGCCGCGGCGGCCGGCGCCGACCCGTTCTGGCTGGTGCCGGTCCCCTCGACGCACGCGGCGACCGTGCGGCGCGGCCAGGACCCGATGCTGCGGATGGCCCGGGTCGCGGCGGCCCGGCTGCGGGCGAGCGGCCGGGCGGTGGCGGTGCTGCCCGCGCTGACGCACCGTCGGAAGGTCGCCGACCAGGTCGGGCTGGGCCGCCGGGAGCGCTCGGAGAATCTGGACGGCGCACTCGCGGTGCGGGCTTCGAGCGCCAGGCTGCTGCCCGAGCGGCCGGTGGTGCTGCTGGACGACGTGATGACGAGCGGGGCCACGCTCGCCGAGGCGGCCCGCGCGCTGCGCGCGGCCGGCAGCGCGCCGGTCGGCGCCGCCGTCCTCGCGGCGGCCCGGCTCAGCACCCGGCTGAGCTGAGGGTTTGCATACTGTTCACCCGCATGGGGGAGCAGGGTCTTTTGGGTCTACCGTATGGGCGCTTCCGGGATTACTTTGCCTCTATCGAGGCTAGGAGGGCCTGCGAGGGCGGCGGCAGGCCGCCTTACCCGAATGGTTTCCGCCCTAAACGAGAGGCTTCAATCCCCATCTTTCCCTACATATACGGACTGTTCGGGCGTATGGTCGGACCACCCTGACGGAACAAGCGAGAGGGATGCACCCGTGGAGATCGTCGTGAAGGGTCGCAAGGCTGAGGTGACCGAGAGGTTCCGCAAGCACGTGGTGGACAAGCTCACGCGGATCGAGCGGTACGACCACAAGATCATCAGCCTCGACGTGGAGCTCTCGAAGGAACGCAACCCCCGCCAGACCGAGCGCAAGGACCGGGTCGAGCTGACGATGCGCTCCCGCGGGCCGGTGATCCGCGCCGAGGCCTGCGCGCAGGACCCGTACGCCGCACTGGACCTGGCCGTCGGCAAGCTCGAGGCGCGGATGCGCCGGGCCGCCGACCGCCGCCGCGTCCACCACGGCCGGCGCAGCCCGGTGTCCGTCGCCGTCGCCACCTCGAATCTCGCCGAGCTGGAGGCCGCGGACTACCTGGCCAGGGAGGCCGCCGAGGCCGAGGGGGGCGCCGGCAAGCAGGAGGCGCAGCGGCACAAGGTCTGCAACATCGACGTCGAGGGCGACGGCCCGCTGGTGGTCAGGGAGAAGACGCACGCGGCCAAGCCGATGGCCCTGGACCAGGCGCTCTACGAGATGGAGCTGGTCGGCCACGACTTCTACCTGTTCGTCGACGCCGACACCAAGCTGCCTTCGGTGGTCTACCGCCGGCGCGGCTACGACTACGGCGTGATCCGGCTGGACGACGCCGCCCACTTCGCCGAGGACTACGACGCCGCGCACTTCGGGGGGCGTGCGGCCTGACGCCCCGTCAACCCCCTTCCGCCCTGCGCGCCGCGCGCTTCGCGCATCTGTGCAAATGCACGCCGCGCGGAGGACTATTATCAGGAGTCATCGACCCCAGACGATGATGGTCCGACTACCTATCGCTACCGTGCCCGGCGCCGGCCGGGCACGTGGCGGGTGGCGGCACGGCCGGGAGCCGCACGGCGACCGCGGGAGATGACGGAAGGGGCTGGGACTGATGTCCGATGCTCGGGCAGGGGCGGCACAGCGCGGCGAGCCGATCAGGGTCCTGCTCGTCGACGACCACGCACTGATGCGGCTGAGCCTGCGCACCGTGCTGGAGACCGAGCCGGACATCGAGGTGGTCGGCGAGGCCGGGGACGGGAACGAGGCCCTGGCCAAGGCGGCTGAGCTGCTGCCGGACCTGGTGCTGCTGGACGTGAAGATGCCCGCCCGCGGCGGGATCGGCGGCGGCATCGAGGCGGCGGCCGCGATCAAGGACATCGCCCCGAGCGCCCGCGTCGTCATGCTCACCATGAGCGAGGACGAGGAGGACCTCTACGAGGCGATCAAGGCGGGGGCCAGCGGCTACCTGCTCAAGGACGTGCTGCCGCACGAGATCGCCGACTCCATCCGCTCCGTGGTCGGCGGCCAGTCGCTGATCTCCCCGCCGATGGCGGCGAAGCTGCTGACCGAGTTCGCCACCATGGTCCGGCACGGCGAGGACCGGAAGAACCCGGGCCCGCCCGCGCCCCGGCTGACCGACCGCGAGCTCGAGGTGCTCAAGCTCATCGCCACCGGCGCGAACAACAGCAAGATCGCGAAGACGCTGTTCATCAGCGAGAACACGGTCAAGAACCACGTGCGCAACATCCTGGAGAAGCTGCAGCTGCACTCCCGGATGGAAGCGGTCATGTACGCCGTGCGCGAGAAGATCCTCGACCTGCCCTAGCCGGCGCCCCTGAACGTATTGGCGGCCCGGGCCGCGGATACGGCATCATTGACCACGACCTCCGGGCCTGCCCGGAGGCGTCGCTGCGATCCCGGGTCGTCTAGTGGCAGGACATCAGATTTTGGTTCTGAGTACGGAGGTTCGAATCCTCCCCCGGGAGCTGCGCTCGGATTCGCTTCATCGGCACCAGGTAGGCTCGGCGATGGTCCTTGTCGCCGAGAGTAGGTAGGCACTTCATGCCCCCTGAGCTCCGCCCCGCCGCCGTATTCGTCCTCGCTGCCGGACAGGGCACCCGGATGAAGTCGGACACGCCCAAGGTGCTGCACACGCTGTGCGGCCGCCCGCTCGTCGGCCACGTGGTGGCCAACGCGCGCGGGCTCGATCCGCGGCGGCTGGCCGTGGTCGTCGGGCACGGCCGCGAGCAGGTCTCCGCGTACCTGGCGAGCGTGGACCCGGAGATCCGCGCCGTGGTCCAGGAGGAGCAGCACGGCACCGGGCACGCCACGCGGGTGGCGCTCGAGGCGCTGGCCGAGACCGACGGCGAGCTCGAGGGAACCGTCCTCGTGCTGTTCGGCGACACTCCGCTGCTGAGCACCGAGACGATGGCCGCCGTGCTCGAATCGCACCACCGGGCCGGCCGCGCCGTCACCGTGCTGACCGCGATCCTGGACGAGCCGCGCGGCTACGGCCGGATCATCCGCGAGGGCGACTCCGTCGTCGCGATCGTCGAGCAGAAGGACGCGACGCCCGAGCAGGCCGCGATCCGCGAGGTCAACTCCGGCGTGTTCGCGTTCGACGCCAAGGTGCTGCGCGACGCCCTCGGCCGGCTGAACCGGGACAACAAGCAGGGCGAGGAGTACCTGACCGACGTGCTCGGCATCGCCGCGGCGGACGGCCTCACGGTCGGCGCGCACGTCGTCGAGGACTGGCACGAGACGCTCGGCATCAACGACCGGGTCCAGCTCGCCGAGATGCGCGGACTGCTGAACCGGAAGCTGACGGAGCATTGGATGCGCGAGGGCGTGTCCATCATCGACCCGGCGACCACCCAGCTCGACGTGCAGGTCACGCTCGGCCGGGACGCGATCGTGCACCCGAACACGCAGCTGCACGGCAGCACCGTGATCGCCGCCGGGGCCGAGATCGGCCCGAACTGCACGCTCACCGACACGTTCGTGGGCGAGGGCGCCAGGGTGACGAACGCCACGACCGAGGGCGCCGAGATCGGCCCCGAGGCGACCGTCGGCCCGTACACCTACCTGCGGCCCGGCACGAAGCTCGCGCGCGGCGCCAAGGCGGGCGGCTTCGTCGAGATGAAGAACGCGGAGATCGGCGAGGGTTCGAAGGTGCCGCACCTGTCGTACGTCGGCGACACGACCATCGGCGAGGGCTGCAACATCGGCGCGGGCACCATCACCGCGAACTACGACGGCGTGGCCAAGCACCGCACCGAGATCGGCGACCACGTGTTCGTCGGCACGAACACCGTGCTCATCGCCCCGGCGACGCTGGGCGACGGCGCGTTCGTCGCTGCGGGCTCGGCGATCAGCAGCCCGGTCGGCCCCGGCGAGCTGGCCGTGGCCCGCGGCCGCCAGCGCAACATCGCGGGCTACATCGAGCGCAAGCGCCCGGAGAGCAAGGCGGCGAAGGCGGCGGCCGAGGCGAAGGCGCAGACGGCCGGAGAGGGAGCCGAGTAGCCCCGACCGGAGCCGTCCGGATGCCGCGGTGACGGACCGCGCACGTTTTCGCCGGACGGAGGGCGGTTCGTGGGATGAACCGCACACGTCCGTATGGTGTCCGGCGGGGGTCGGCATGTCGCGACTTCTGCGACAATAGGAGGGGGCAGAACCCGCCGTCTCGCGATGAACGGGATAACGCCCGATGCTTCCCCCGCTTTTGACACAGGATCGGGCAAAGGCTCGTCAACTCCCCAAGGAGCTAGTCGCGTGACCGGCATCGAGACCACCGGCCAGAAGAAACTGATGTTGTTCTCCGGCCGGGCGCACCCGGAACTGGCCGCGGCGGTGGCCGCGGAGCTGGGCGTCGAGCTCGCGCCCACCCAGGCCAGGGACTTCGCCAACGGCGAGATCTACGTGCGTTTCGAGGAGTCGGTGCGCGGCAGCCACGCCTTCGTGCTGCAGAGCCACACCGCGCCGATCAACCAGTGGATCATGGAGCAGCTGATCATGGTGGACGCGCTCAAGCGCGCCTCCGCCAAGAACATCACCGTGATCATGCCGTTCTACGGCTACGCGCGCCAGGACAAGAAGCACCGCGGCCGCGAGCCGATCTCGGCCCGGCTGATGGCCGATCTTTTCAAGCAGGCGGGCGCCGACCGGCTGATGGCCATCGACCTGCACACCGACCAGATCCAGGGCTACTTCGACGGCCCGGTCGACCACCTGTGGGCGATGCCCCTGCTGATCGACTACATCCGGGAGAACATCGACCGGGACCGGCTGACGATCGTCTCCCCGGACGCCGGCCGGGTGAAGGTCGCCGACAAGTGGTGCGACAAGCTCGGCGCCCCGCTGGCCATCGTGCACAAGCGGCGCGACGCGAACATCGCCAACCAGGTCTCGGTGCACGAGATCGTCGGCGACATCAAGGGCCGGGTCTGCGTCCTGGTCGACGACATGATCGACACCGCGGGCACCATCTGCGCCGCCTCCGACGCGCTCTTCGAGCACGGCGCGGCCGAGGTGATCATAGTGGCGACCCACGCGGTGTTCTCCGGGCCCGCCGTGGACCGGCTGAAGAACTCGCGGGTGACCAAGGTCATCGTCACCGACACGCTGCCGCTGTCCGACGAGCGCCGCTTCGACAAGCTGACCGTGCTCTCGGTGGCCCCGATCGTGGCCCAGGCCATCTCGGAGGTCTTCGAGGACGGCTCGGTGACCTCGATGTTCGAGGGCGCCGACGACTGAGTGCCCCTCGCTCGCTCCGCGGTGCGGAGCAGCCCTCCCCGCCGGGTAGGATGGACGTATTGCCCGGCGAGGGAGTGGCCGCGGTTCCGCGAGAGCGGGATCCGGCGGGCTCCGTGATCGACGTGCTGATCGCACTCCGGGCCGTCGCACGGCCCTTTTTTCATGGGCCGACGCCTCGGCCGGGGGTCGATTCGCCGAATCGTCCAGGCTGAAACCGACCCCCGACACCAAAGGCGACACCATGTCCGAGATCAAGATCGCGGCCGAGCCGCGCGACACCTTCGGCAAGGGCGCGGCCCGCCAGCTGCGCCGCGACGGCAAGATCCCCGCCGTGCTCTACGGGCACAAGCAGGAGCCGGTGCACCTCGCGCTGCCGGAGCACGACCTGTTCCTCGCGCTCAAGACCCCGAACGTCCTGCTGAACCTGGACATCGTCGGCGGCAAGAGCGAGCTGGCCATCCCGAAGGCCGTCTCCAAGGACCCGGTCAAGCGCACCCTCGAGCACGTCGACCTGCTGCTCGTGCGCCGCGGCGAGAAGGTCACCGTGGACGTCCCGGTCGTCACCGCCGGCGAGATCGCCCCCGGCGGCCTGCTCGAGCTCGTGCTCACCTCGCTCTCCGTCGAGGCCGAGGCCACCCACATCCCGGCGTCCTTCGAGGTCTCCATCGAGGGCCTGGAGGAGGGCTCGCAGATCACCGCGGGCGCCGTCCCCCTGCCGAGCGGCGTGACCCTGGTCACCGACGCCGAGGCCGTCGTCGTGCACGTGCTGACCCCGGCCGCCACGCTGGTCGAGGAGGAGTCGGCCGAGGGTGAGGCCGAGGCGGGCGCCGAGGCCGAGGCCGAGTAACTCCGCATGGCAGAACCCTGGTTGGTGGTCGGGCTCGGCAACCCCGGGCCCGGCTACGCCGCCACCCGGCACAACGCCGGATTCATGGTCGTGGACCTGCTCGCCGAGCGGATGGGCGGCAGGTTCAAGGCCCACAAGGGCGGCGCCGAGGTGGTGGAGGGACGGGTCGCGGGCCGGCGCGTCGTGCTCGCCAAGCCCAAGTCCTTCATGAACCTCTCCGGCGGCCCCACCGTGGCCGCGCAGAACTTCTTCAAGGTCCCGCTCGAGCAGATCGTCGTCGTGCACGACGAGCTCGACATCGACTACGGCGTGCTGCGCCTCAAGCGCGGCGGGGGCGACGGCGGGCACAACGGCCTGAAGTCGATCACCAAGTCGCTCGGCTCGAAGGAGTACCTGCGGGTCCGCTTCGGCATCGGCCGCCCGCCGGGCCGCCAGGATCCGGCCGACTTCGTGCTCAAGCCCTTCTCCTCGACCGAGGCCAAGGAGCTGGCGCTGAATGTCGACCGCGCCGCGGACGCCGTGGAGGCGCTGCTCACCGGCAGCCTGGAGGACGCGCAGAACCGGTACCACGCGGGCGTCTGAGCGGTCGGGTTCCGGGCGGCGGGCGGCGGTCTGCGAGAATCGGAGCGTGAGCTACGACTATGACGCCCCCGCATCCGCCGCACTGTTCGACCGCGCCCAGGCGGTGACCCCGGGCGGGGTCAACTCGCCGGTCCGCGCGTTCCAGGGGGTCGGCGGGACGCCGCGCTTCATGGTCTCCGGGCGCGGCGCGTACCTCACCGACGCCGACGGACGCGAGTACGTCGACCTCGTCTGCTCCTGGGGCCCGATGATCCTCGGCCACGCGCACCCCGCGGTGCTCGAGGCCGCGGGCGCCGCACTGGCCCGGGGCACCTCCTTCGGCACGCCGAGCGAGGGCGAGGTGGCGCTCGCCGAGGAGATGGTGGCCCGGATCGCCCCGCTGGAGCAGGTCCGGCTCGTCTCCTCCGGCACCGAGGCCACGATGTCGGCGATCCGGCTCGCCCGCGGCTTCACCGGACGCTCGAAGGTCGTCAAGTTCGCCGGCTGCTACCACGGGCACGTCGACGCGCTGCTGGCCGCCGCCGGCTCCGGCGTCGCGACGCTCGCGCTGCCCGACACGCCCGGCGTGACCGGCACCCAGACCGGCGACACGATCGTGCTCCCGTACAACGACCTCGAGGCGGTGCGCGCGGCGTTCGCCGAATTCGGGGACTCCATCGCCTGCGTGATCACCGAGGCCGCCGCCGGGAACATGGGCGTGGTCCCGCCGCTGCCCGGCTTCAACGCCGCGCTGCGTGATCTGTGCCACGCCAACGGCGCCCTCTACATCTCGGACGAGGTGATGACCGGCTTCCGCAGCTCGCGCGAGGGCTGGTTCGGCATCGACGGCGTCGCGCCCGACCTGATGACCTTCGGCAAGGTGATGGGCGGCGGCTTCCCGGCCGCGGCGTTCGGCGGCCGCGCCGACGTGATGGGCCAGCTCGCGCCGCACGGCCCGGTCTACCAGGCGGGCACGCTCTCCGGGAACCCGGTGGCGACGGCCGCCGGCCTGGCCACGCTGCGCCACTGCACCCCCGAGGTCTACACGCACCTGGACGCGACGGCGAAGACCGTGGCCCAGCTCGCCTCCGACGCGCTCTCCGAGGCGGGGGTGGGGCACCGGGTGCAGTTCGCCGGGACGATGTTCTCGATCTTCTTCACCGACGCAGCGGTCAACGACTACGCGACGGCCAAGACCCAGGACACCGGGAAGTTCAAGGCCTTCTTCCACAGCATGCTGTCCGACGGCGTCTACCTGCCGCCGAGCGCCTTCGAGGCCTGGTTCGTATCCGCCGCGCACGACGACGCCGCGATCGCCCGGATCGCCGAGGCCCTGCCGGCCGCCGCGCGGGCCGCCGCGAGCGCCTGAGCCCGCCCTCCGTCCCACGCCCCGACCGATGGCACCCCCAGCAGAAGGAACGCGCATGACGCAGCAGATCGACCCCGGAGTCAAGACCGTCGTCCACCTGATGCGGCACGGCGAGGTCTTCAACCCGGAGGGGATCCTCTACGGCCGGCTGCCCGACTTCCACCTGTCCGAGCTCGGCCGCAAGATGGCCGAGCGCGGCGCCGAGTTCTTCGCCGAGCGCGACGTGACCTACGTGGTGGCCTCGCCGCTGGACCGGGCCCAGGAGACGGCCGCGCCGATCGCGGCGCGGCGCGACGTCGAGCTGGCGACGGACGGCCGGCTGATCGAGGCCTCGAACTTCTTCGAGGGCAAGAAGTTCAGCGTCGGCGACGGCGTGCTCAAGCGCCCGGCCACCTGGCCCAAGCTGTACAACCCCTTCCGGCCGTCCTGGGGCGAGCCGTACAAGGAGCAGGTCGCGCGGGTGCGCGCGGCGCTCGAGGCGGCCCGCGACAAGGCGCTCGGGCACGAGGCCGTGTGCGTCAGCCACCAGCTGCCGATCTGGGTCAGCCGGCTCGCCGCCGAGCACCGGCCGCTGTGGCACGACCCGCGCAAGCGCGAGTGCTCGCTCGCCTCGGTCACCTCGTTCCACTACGTCGGGACGCAGCTCGTCGGCCTGGAGTACCACGAGCCGTCCAAGGACCTGCTGCCGGTGAAGACCACGAAGAAATTCGTCGCCGGGGCGTGAAACGCCTGACGGGGCGTCGGGTCGGCGGCCGGGAGAAGGTCACGCCGAGATCACGGCTTGCTGAGCTTTCCTGAGAACCGCTGACCCGACGGCTTCGCCAGAAATCGGGCATGCGAAACTCTTCGCATGGTCGCACCGAAACCCGCCCGCCGCCGTACGCTCGCCGTCGCGGCCGCGAGCCTCGCCGCGGCCGCGGTCCTCGCGGGCTGCGGGAGCAGCTCCGGCAGCTCGAACGGAGCGCAGACCGGATACGTCAAGGTCACCACCGGCATCTCGCAGGTGAAGGCCGCGGACCGGCAGGCGATGCCCGCGCTCTCCGGCACCACGCTGCAGGGCAAGTCGCTGTCCGTCGACTACACCGGCCACGTGACGGTGATCAACGTGTGGGGCTCGTGGTGCACGCCGTGCCGCGAGGAGGCGCCGGACTTCGCCGAGGCCTATCAGAAGTACCACGCCAAGGGCGTCGAGTTCGTCGGCATCAACACCCGGGACGACAACGCCGCGGCCATCGCGTACAACTCGCAGTTCGGCATCTCGTACCCCTCCTTGCAGGACCCGGACGAGACGCTGGTGCTCGACCTGAAGGAGATAATCCCGGCCACCAGCGTGCCGTCCACCGTGATTGTGGACAGCAGCGGCAAGGTCGCGGTGCGCGCGCTCGGCGGCATCACGGAGCCGGAGCTGCTCAAGGAGATCGACTACACCCTCTCCGGGAGCTGACCTTGTCGATCGGGTCCCTGATGGACAGCGGCTCGCTGCTGCTGGCGGTCCCCGTGGCCGTGGCGGCGGGCGCGATCTCCTTCGCCTCGCCCTGCGTGCTGCCGCTGGTCCCCGGCTACCTGTCCTACGTCACCGGCATGTCCGCGGTGGACGCGCAGGACCGGGCCGGCGCGGGCGCGGCCGCGCCGGACGAGACGGAGGGCGCGGACGGCCGGCCGGCCCGCCGCTTCCGCTTCGGCGCCCGGCACCGCACGCTGCTCGGCGCGTTCCTGTTCGTGCTCGGATTCTCCACGGTCTTCGTCACCGCCGGCTACGCCTTCGGCGACTGGGGCGAGTCGCTGATCGCGCACCAGCGCGGGCTCGACATCGCGTTCGGCCTGGTGATGATCCTGATGGGCGTGTTCTTCGCCGGGCTGATCCCGGACCGGTGGAGCGGCTGGATGCAGCGGGACGTGCGCTTCCACTACCGGCCGGCGATGGGCCTGCTCGGCGCACCGCTGCTCGGCCTGGTGTTCGGCATCGGCTGGACGCCCTGCCTCGGCCCGACGCTGACCGCCGTGCAGAGCCTCGCGTTCACCCAGGGCACCGCCGGCCGCGGCGCCCTGCTGTCCGCGTTCTACTGCCTCGGCCTCGGCGTGCCGTTCCTGGCCGCGGCGCTGGCCTTCGGCTGGGCGATGCGCGCGATCGGCTGGATCAAGCGGCACTACGCGCTGGTGACCCGGCTCGGCGGCGCGATGATCGGACTGGTCGGCATCGCCCTGGTCTCCGGGTTCTGGGAACACCTGATCACGCAGATGCAGTCATGGATCTCGGGCACGACGCTGCCCCTGTAGACCGTACGCGGGGACGACGTACACAACGAAGGATTAGTCCAGGTGAGTGAGCAGACGCAGGACACCGTCGGAACGGCTCCGGCCGCCGACGCCGACCCGCCCGAGCCCGTCGAGCAGGAGCGCCTGACCGAGGACGCGGTCGAGGCGGCGGCGGCCGAGCGGGCCGAGAAGCTGTCCACCGCGCCGAGGACGGACGACGGGATAGCGGTCCCCTCGCTCGGCGCCCTCGGCATGCTGCGCTGGACCTGGCGGCAGCTGACCTCGATGCGCATCGCGCTCGTGCTGCTGTTCATGCTCTCGCTGGCCGCGATCCCCGGCTCGATCCTGCCGCAGAACTCGATCGACCCGTCGAAGGTGACCACCTTCTACCAGTCGCACACGAAGTGGGCGCCGATCCTCAACGACCTGCGGCTGTTCGACGTCTTCGAGTCGCCCTGGTTCGGCGCGATCTACGGTCTGCTGTTCATCTCGCTGATCGGCTGCATCGTGCCGCGCTCCTGGGCGCACTTCAAGGCGATGCGGGCTAATCCGCCGGCCGCCCCGCGCAACCTCAAGCGGCTGCCGGTGCACGCCTCCTTCAGCACCACCGCCGAAGCCGACGAGGTGCTCAAGCTCGCGGCCAAGCGGCTCAGGGGACGCCGGTTCAAGACCGTGCGCGGCGAGGACAGGGCAGGCGGCTGGGTCTCCTCCGAGAAGGGCTTCCTGCGCGAGACCGGCAACCTGCTCTTCCACCTCTCGCTGATCGGCATCCTGATCGGCATCGCGATCGGCCACTTCCTGGGCTACAAGGGCGCGGTGCTGGTCACCGAGGGCACCGGCTTCTCGGACACGGTCACCAGCTACGACAGCCTCACCCTCGGCCCGTGGGTCGGCGCGCAGGACCTGCCGGACTTCAGCTTCACGCTGAACAAGTTCTCCGCCACCTACCAGGAGAGCGGCGACCAGTTCGCCCAGCCGCGCACCTTCGACGCCTACGTCAGCTTCAAGTCCTCGCCCTCGGCGAAGGCCAGGAACGAGGACGTGCAGGTCAACTCGCCGATGACGATCAACGGCACGAACGTCTTCCTGGAGGGCCACGGCTACTCGCCGGTCGTCGAGGTCAAGAACGGCAAGGGGGACGTGCTGTTCGACGGCCCGGTGACCTTCCTCGGCCAGGACGAGTACTTCGACTCCTCCGGCGCGATCAAGGCACCGAGCAACGTGAAGAACGGCACGGACCTCGGCTTCCAGGGCTGGTTCCTGCCGACCGCGTACATCTCCTCCGGCGCGATGCCCGCCTCGATCTTCCCGGCGGCGCAGAACCCGATGCTGATCCTCTCGGCGTACTCGGGCAACCTGAACATGAACGGCGGCGAGGACCAGAGCGTCTACAGCCTCGACACGACCGACATGAAGCAGCTGAACGTGAAGTCCAAGAGCGCCAGCGCCTCTGCGGGCAACGCGCTCGAACTGAAGGTGGGCCAGACCGCGACGCTGCCGAACGAGCTCGGCTCGATCACGTTCGTCGGCGTCAAGCAGTGGGCCCAGTTCAACATCGCCTACGACCCGGGTCAGAAGGTCGTGCTCCCCTCGGCGGTCCTGGCCGTGCTCGGCCTGATCGGCTCGCTGGGCCTGCGCCGCCGCCGGATCTGGGTGCGGGTCACCGAGCAGGCGGACGGCACCCGCCTGGTCGAGGTGGCGGGCCTGGCCCGCACCGAGGGCGCCACGCCCACGGCCGAAGTGACCCAAACCGCGCAAAGCCTGGCCGCGGCCGTGCGGCAGCCCGTCCCCGATGGAGCCCCCGCGTGAGTATCAACGAGAATTTCGCGCACTACAGCAATCTGTTCATCGCCCTCGCGCTGGTCGGGTACGCCGCGGCCTTCTTCGCCTATTGCGGCGAGTGGGCCTTCGGCACCAGCTCGCGCTTCGGCAAGAGCGTCGAGAAGGTCGGCACCGCGGCCGAGGGCGTGAAGCTCGGCAAGCAGGCCGCCGCCCCCAAGGTCGAGGCGGTCAACGCGGTCGACGGCGGCAACGGCGTGACGGTGCTCACCCGCGCCGTGGCCGAGGAGGAGGAGCCGACGATCGCCGGCGACAACCTCCGCGCCGAGATCGTCGGCCGGTTCGCCGTGATGGCGACCTTCATCGGCTTCGCATTCCACGCCGCCGGCGTGCTCTTCCGCGGCCTGGCCGCGCACCGCGTGCCGTGGGCGAACATGTACGAGTTCTCCTGCGCCGCCGCGCTCGCGATGAGCTTCGCCTACCTGGTGCTGCTCGTCCTGCGCAAGAAGGTGCGCTGGATGGGTCTGCCGGTCACCGGCATCGTGCTGCTGACCCTCGGCATCGCCTACACGCTGCTGTACACCGACGCCGAGGAGCTCGTCCCGGCGCTGCACTCGTACTGGCTGTACATCCACGTCACCGCGGCCGTGATAAGCACCGGCGCCTTCGGTGTGGCGACCGTGGCCACGATCCTCTACCTGCTCAAGTCGGCGAACGAGGAAGGCGGCCTGCGCCGCTTCAACAGCACCTTCGACCGGCTGCCCTCCTCGGTCGCGCTGGACCGCACCGCGTACCGGGTGATCGCGTTCATCTTCCCGCTGTGGACCTTCGCGATCATGGCCGGCGCCGTCTGGGCGGAGAAGGCCTGGGGCCGCTACTGGGGCTGGGACCCCAAGGAGACCTGGTCGTTCATCGTCTGGGTGGTCTACGCCGCCTACCTGCACGCGCGAGCCACGCACGGCTGGAAGGGCAAGGCTGCCGCGTACGTCGCACTGATCGCGTTCGCCTGCGTGCTGTTCAACTACTTCGGAGTGAACACCCTGCTCACGGGCAAGCACTCGTACGCGGGTCTGTAACAGCCAAGCGACAGATAACGAAACGGGCAACCAACGGCCCGGGGTGCTCGTCCTTCGACTAGACAACCGTGTCTGGGAAGGGCGAGCACCACCATGAGCTACGACGACGACTACTTCGACCAGCAGCCCCCGCGGCGCGGTTACGGTAGCGGCCGTCCGGAGCAGGTCGGCGCTCCGTACTCCCGCAACGATCCGTACCGGCCGCCGGCCTTCGACGAGTCCGCGGCCGACCCGTGGAGCCCGGGCGCGTCGGTTCCGGCGCAGACCGCCGCGTTCGCGGCCGGCCCGGCCGGCGCGACCGCCGTCCACGAGGCGGTCGGTGCCCAGGCGGCCGAGGGCACCGTCAATCCGGACCTCGACCTCGACGAGGTGGACCCCAAGGGGCGCAGCCGGCTGAACGCGAAGCGCCGGCGCGGCGCGAGGTCCGGTTCCGGCCGCAAGAAGAAAGTGCTGAAGTACACCGCACTGGGGACCGCGGGCGTGGTGGCCGCGGTCGTCGGGGTCGGCGTCTACGTCGTCGCCCACCTGGACAGCAACATCAAGCACACCTCCCTGCTGCCCACGGGGGTCACCCAGCAGGCCGAGGTGCCGGACAAGTTCGGCAACACGGCCATGAACATCCTGCTCATCGGCACCGACGCGCGGGTCTCCGCGGCCGACTGCAAGCTCGGCGGCGACTGTTCCTCGGGCGGCAGCGGCAACTCGGACGTGCTCATGGTGATCCACCTCTCGGCCGACCGCACCAACGCGACGATCATGTCCATACCCCGGGACACCGAGACCACGATCCCGGACTGCGGTTCCAACTCCTCGTACTACGGCATGATCAACTCCTCGCTGGCCTACGGCGCCTCCTGCACCGTCGCGACCGTGCACCAGCTCACCGGCCTGACGATCGACCACTACATGGAGGTCGACTTCTCCGGCGTAGTCACCATGTCGGACGCGCTCGGCGGCGTGCCGGTCTGCGTGACCAACAGCATGTACGACAAGGACTCCGGCCTGCGGCTGAGCGCCGGAACCACGACCATCGAGGGCAAGCAGGCGCTCGAGTTCGTGCGCACCCGGCACGGCTTCTACGACGGCTCCGACCTGGGCCGCGAGAAGGCCCAGCACATCTTCCTGTCGAACATGATCAGGCAGATCCGCTCGGAGGCCTCGTTCACCGACCTGGCGAACCTCTACTCGATCGCCGACGCGGCCACGAAGTCCCTGCAGGTGGACGACGGCCTGGCCGGCGTGACCAACCTGGTCGGGCTGTTCGACACGATGAACAAGGTGCCGACCAACCGGGTCACCTTCGTGACGATGCCCTGGGAGCTCGATCCGAACAACACCAACCGGGTGATCTGGAACGAGACCGAGGCCAAGCAGATGTTCGCGAACATCAAGAACGACGTGGCCTACTCCTCGTCCTCGACCAAGACCTCCTCCAGCTCGTCGAAGAGCGAGTCGGACAGCATCGCCAGCGTGGCCACGGCCGAGGCCGCCGCGTATACGACGGGCTCCGTCGAGCAGGCCTCCAGCGTGGTCACCTCCCAGGTCCACGCGCAGGTCCTCAACGGCACCGGGGTCTCCGGCCGCGCCTCGACGGTCGCGCAGGCCCTGGTCTCCAGCGGCTTCACCTCGTCCGACATCGGGACCGGCAACGCGAGCACCGCCTCCAAGACGGTCGTCTACTACCCCTCGGGCCGCTCCGACTCGGCCTCGGCGGTGGCGAACGCGCTGGGCATCCCGAGCTCGCAGGTCGAGGAGTCCTCGAACTACTCCGAGGTGACGGTCGTCGTCGGCACGGACTGGACGAGCGGCACGACGTACTCCTCGGCCGGCTCGTCCTCGTCCCCGAGCACCTCGGGGACGACCGCGGCGACGGCACCGAGCTCGTCCTCCCAGCTGAACGCGTCGACGACCGGGCAGTGCGTGCAGGTCGCCTCGGGCGACATCGTGGGCTGAATGGGAAGGCCATGGCGTCGATAGCATCGACGCCATGGCCGACTCACGCCCGCACGTCCTGCTCAGCTTCGCCGCGTCCCTCGACGGCTTCCTCGACGACGCCTCGCCGAACCGGCTGCTCCTGTCGAACGCCGCCGACTTCGACCGCGTCGACGCGGCACGCGCCGAGAGCGACGCGATCCTGGTCGGTGCCGGCACGATCCGCGCGGACAACCCGCGGCTTCTCGTCCGTTCGGCCGAACGGCGGGCCGAACGTACCTCGCTCGGTCTAGCGCCGAGCCCGCTGCGCGTCGTGCTCGGCGGCTCGCGCGGCATCGACCCGGCCGCCGCGGTGCTGACCGAGCCCGGCGCCGAGACGGTCGTGTACGAGGGCCGCCGCTCGCTTCCCGACGTGCTCGGCGACCTGGCGGAGCGCGGCGTGCGCAGGCTGATGGTCGAGGGCGGCTCGGCGGTTCTGACGGAGTTTCTGGCGGCGGACCTCGCCGACGAGATCCAGGTGGCCCACGCGCCCTTCCTCATCGGCGACGCCGCGGCGCCGCGCGCCTTCGGCCTGCCGGGCCCGGCGGGCTTCCCGCAGTCACCGGAACGGCGGATGCTGCTGGCCGAGTACCGCTCTCTGGGGGACGTGCTCTACGCGCGGTACCTCGTTCAGAGGAATGATTCGGATGAGGAGCTGCTCGGGTTGACGATCGAACTCTCCCGGTCCTGCCCGCCGGTGCTCAATGCGTACGCCGTCGGGGCGATCATCGTGGCCGAGGATGGCACGATCCTGAGTACCGGCTATTCGCGCGAACCGCTGTACGGGCTCGGCGACCCGTCGAAGAACCACGCCGAGGAGGTCGCGATCGCGAAGCTCGACCCGGCCGACCCGCGGCTGCGCTCGGCGACGATCTACACCTCCCTGGAGCCCTGCTCGCCGCGCGCCTCGCGCCCGCTGAGCTGCACCGATCACATCCTCGCCGCCGGCATCCCGCGGGTCGTGCTGGCGTATCGGGAGCCCGCGCTGCTCGCAGTGTGCGACGGCGCCGAGCGGCTGCGGGCGGCCGGGGTCGAGGTGGTCGAGCTGCCCGCGCTGGCGCCTGCCGTGCGCGAGGTGAACCGCAAGGTGCTCGCCCGGGGCTGAAGCATCGATATCGCTTCGATAAATACGACTAATCACCTGATTGGCAGGATTCGGGCACGTCGCAGAGGGCTACTACTTACGAAAGAGAGCGCACCCTTCTTCGACGTGGGGAGTCGGCAGTGTCCGTATCCGCGTTCCGCCGTTCCATACCCCTTCTCGCCGCGGGCTCCGCGGTGGCCGCCGTCGCGGTCACCGCCGCCCTGACGCCTCGTGACCCGGCCTCGGCCTCCCCGGCCGCCGCGACGTCCATCGCCGCGGCCCATACCGTGACCGACGCGAAGCCCCTGCTCGGCGCCGAGCTCGCTGCCTCCGCCCGGAAGGCCGTGGCCTCCGAGCAGGCTGCGGCGGCGGCCGCGAAGGCCAAGGCCGCGGCAGCCGCGCGGGCCGCGTACGAGAACTCGGCCGCCGGAAAGACCGCCGCGCTGCGCGCCGCGGGCGTGCCCTGCGACATCTACGCGGTCGCCTGCGTCTCGCTCTCCAAGCAGGAAGCCTGGCTGATGCGCGGTGGCAAGGTGGTCTACGGCCCGGTCAGAGTCGCCACCGGCCGGGCCGGCCTGCCGACGCCGGCCGGCGACTTCCATGTCTTCTACAAGGTCGTCAACGGCTGGTCCAACACGTACGACGCGCCGATGCCGTACAGCGTGTACTTCTACCGCGGCGACGCGTTCCACGAGGATCCCGTCACCGTCCGGTCGCACGGCTGCATACATCTGTCGCTGCACAACGCGGAGTACTTCTACCGTTTCCTCGGCTACGGCGACCTGGTCGAGATACGCGACTAGCCCGTACCCGATACTTGTAGGCATGGCCTACGAAGATCTCCGGTCCTTCCTCAAAGCCCTCGAGAAGGAGGGCGAGCTGCGCCGCGTGAGCGTCGAGGTGGACCCCTACCTCGAGGTCGGGGAGATCACCGACCGGGTGCAGAAGACCCGGGTGAACGGCGTGCCCGGGCCCGCCCTGCTGTTCGAGAACGTCAAGGGCTCGAAGCTGCCGCTCGCCATGAACGTGTTCGGCAGCGAGCGGCGGCTGTGCATGGCGCTCGGCCTGGACAGTCTGGATGAGATCGGCGAGCGGATCGCCGGGCTGCTCAGGCCCGAGCTGCCGCACGGCCTGTCCGGCTTCAAGGACGCGCTCGGCAAGGCGGCGCAGCTGCGGTCCGTGCCGCCGAAGCGGGTGAAGGGCGGCGCGCCGTGCCAGGAGGTCGTGCTGACCGGCGACGCCGTGAACCTCGACCTGCTCCCGGCGCTGCACACCTGGCCGCAGGACGGCGGCTCCTTCTTCAACCTGGGCCTGACGCACACCAAGCACCCCGAGACCGGCCTGCGAAACCTGGGCCTCTACCGTCTTCAGCGGCACGACGAGCGCACCATCGCCATGCACTGGCAGATCCACAAGGACTCGACGAACCACTACGCCGTCGCGCAGCGCCGCGGCGAGCGGCTGCCGGTCGCGATCGCATTCGGCTGCCCGCCGGTGGTGAGCTACGCGGCCACCGCGCCGCTGCCCGCCGACATCGACGAGTACCTGTTCGCCGGGTTCATCCAGCGCGAGCGGGTGGAGCTCGTCGACTGCAAGAGCGTCCCGCTGCAGGTCCCGGCGAACTGCGAGGTCGTCCTCGAGGGGTGGCTCGAGCCCGGCGTGATGCGGCCGGAGGGCCCCTTCGGCGACCACACCGGCTTCTACACGCCGGTCGAGCCGTTCCCCGCGCTCACGGTCACCACGATGACCATGCGCAAGAACGCCATGTTCCAGTCCATCGTTGTCGGGCGGCCGCCCACCGAGGACGGACCGCTCGGCAAGGCCACCGAGCGCTTCTTCCTGCCGCTGCTCAAGATGATCATCCCGGACATCGTGGACTACGACCTGCCGGAGACCGGCGGCTTCCACAACTGCGCGATCGTGTCCATCGACAAGCGCTTCCCCAAGCACGCGCAGAAGGTGATGCACGCGATCTGGGGCGCCGGCCTGATGTCGCTGACCAAGCTGATCGTGGTGGTGGACTCGGACTGCGACGTGCACGACTACGCCGAGGTGTCCTGGCGGGCCTTCGGCAACGTCGACTACGCCCGCGACCTGCTGCTCACCGAGGGCGCCGTGGACCACCTGGACCACGCCTCGTACCAGCAGTTCTGGGGTGGCAAGCTGGGCGTGGACGCGACCAGGAAGCTGCCCGAGGAGGGCTACACCCGCAACGGCGGCTGGCCGGAGATGATCGTCTCCGACCCGGCCACGGCCGCGAAGGTGGACCGGCGCTGGAAGGAGTACGGACTGTGACCGCCATGGAGGTGACGGCCCCGATCCCGGCCAAGGGCGTCGGCGGCAAGGCGAAGGCCTTCAAGAACCTGGTGCTGCTCGAGCACTCGGTCTTCGCCCTGCCCTTCGCGTACATCGCGGCGCTGACGGCGATGTTCACCGTGTCGAAGTCCGTGCACTGGCGCCAGCTGCTCATCGTGACGATCGCGATGGTCGGCGCGCGGAGTTTCGCCATGGCCGTGAACCGGATCATCGACCGCGAATTCGACGCCAGGAACCCGCGCACCGCGAAGCGCGAGCTCGTCACCGGCGTGCTGTCCGTGAAGACGGCCTGGATCGGCGCCGTCATCGCCCTCGCGGTCTTCCTCGGCGCCGCGGCCGAGCTCAACTGGCTCTGCTTCTGGCTGGCCCCCGTCGCCGCCGTGCCGCTGATCGTCTACCCCTACGGCAAGCGCTTCACGAACGTCCCGCACGCGCTGCTCGCGCTCGCCCAGGCGATCGGCCCGATCGGCGCCTGGATGGCCGTGACCGGCCGCTGGAGCTGGGACGCGGTGGTGCTCGGCGTGGCCGTCGGCATCTGGATCGGCGGCTTCGACCTGATCTTCGCGCTGCAGGACATCGAGACCGACCGGGACCAGGGCCTCGGCTCGGTCCCGGCGCGCTGGGGCGTCGCCGTCGCGCTCACCGGGGCCCGGGTCGCGCACGTCGCGACCACCCTGCTGTTCGTCTGGTTCGGGCTGCTGACCCACGCCGGCGTCTTCTGGTGGCTCGGCGTCGCGGTCGTCGCCTGCGCTTTCACCTACGAGCACTCATTGCTCAGCCCGACCGATCTCTCCCGGCTCAACCGCGCGTTCTTCACCGTGAACGGATTCGTCGGCATCGCGCTGTTCTGCTTCGCCCTGGCCGATCTCGCGGTCCGCGGGATCTCGCCGTGACCGGCGAGGGGCGGCGGCCTTGGGTGGTGGGGATCTCGGGGGCCTCGGGGACGCCGTACGCGCTGGCCGCGATCGGGGCGCTGCTGGACGGCGGCGAGGAGGTTGACCTGGTGGTGAGCCGGGCGGCGCGGCTGACGATCCTGGACGAGACGGGGATCTCCTTCCGCGACTCGCACTGGCGCGAGGACCTCGCGGCGCTGCTGGACTGGAAGCCGTCCGACCCGCGGCTGGACGCGGTGCGGTACTGGACGGCCGGGGACTTCGCGGCGGGACCGTCCTCGGGCAGCTATCCGGCGCGCGGGATGCTGGTGATCCCGGCGACGGCGGCCGCGGTGGCGGGGATCAGCATCGGCCTGTCCAAGGACCTGCTGCAGCGGGCCGCCTCCGTCAACCTGAAGGAACGTCGGCCGCTCGTCCTCGTGGTGCGCGAGGCGCCGCTGGCCTCGACCACCCTGGAGCAGCTGCTCACGCTCAGCCGGGAGGGGGCGGTGATCCTGCCCGCGTCGCCCGGCTTCTACGCGGGCGGCCAGAGCGTGCAGCGGCTGGTGGACTTCGTCGCGGGCAAGGCGCTGGACGCGCTCGGCGTCGAGCACTCGCTGCTGCGCCGCTGGAACGGGCAACTGGGGGAGCAGCGCGGGTAACCGAGTGGGACTGTGCACGCGTTTGCATGTAGTGTCCGGGGCTTGGGAAGAGGTCGGTAACCTGTGCGGCGCGAGGCGGGTGGGCCACCGCGCACAAGTCGGAAGGCGGATGCAACAGTGGACGCGGTCGACCGCACCCTGGTGGAGGCGCTGCGCGCCAACGGGCGGGCCACCTACGCGGAGCTGGCGCGGCTGGTGGGCCTGTCCGGGCCGAGTGTGACCGACCGGATCAACCGGCTGGAGCAGGCCGGCGTGATCACCGGCTACCGCGCGGCGGTGGATCCGAGCACGCTGGGGCTCGGCGTGACCGCGCTGATCGGGGTGCTGCTCTCGGACGCCGCCGACCTGGACGACGTCGCCCGGCGGCTCAAGGACGTCCCGGAGATCGAGGACTGCTGGTTCGTCGCCGGCGAGGAGTCCTTCGTGCTCAAGGTGCGGGCGGGCGATCCGGTCGGCCTGGAGAAGATCATCGGCAGGCTCGGCCGGATCCGCGGCGTGGCCCGCACCCGGACCACGATCGCCCTGTCGACCAAGTGGGAGGCCCGGCAGATCCCGATCCCGGCGGAGGATTGATTGCGGAGCGGCCGCGGGATGTGGGCCCGCTCCCTGATCCGGCCCCCATCCCGCGGTCGCTCCCTCGCCCCGGCGTACGCTGGTCCAGGTAACTGCCGCGTAGCTGGGAGAAGGAGCGGGCCGTGGACGTCGGACTCAAGCGGGAACTCGAAGCAAAGGTGTTCGCGGGGGAGCGCCTGAGCCGCGAGGACGGCGAGGCCCTCTACGCCTGCGACGATCTGGCCTGGCTCGGCTCGCTGGCGCACCACGTGCGCACGGCGAAGAACGGCGACAAGGTCTTCTTCAACGTCAACCGGCACCTGAACATGACGAACGTGTGTTCAGCTTCCTGCGCGTACTGCTCTTTCCAGCGCAAGCCCGGGGAGAAGGACGCCTACACGATGCGCATCGAGGAGGCCGTCCGCCTGGCCAAGGCCATGGAGCCGGACGGCATCACCGAGCTGCACATCGTCAACGGGCTGCACCCGACGCTGCCGTGGCGCTACTACCCGAAGTCCATCAGCGAGCTGAAGGCCGTGCTGCCGGGCGTCTCGATCAAGGCGTTCACCGCCACCGAGATCCACTGGTTCGAGAAGATCTCCGGGCTGAGCGCGGACGAGATCCTCGACGAGCTGATCGACGCCGGGCTCGAGTCGCTGACCGGCGGCGGCGCGGAGATCTTCGACTGGGAGATCCGGCAGCAGATCGTGGACCACGCGACCCACTGGGAGGACTGGTCGCGCATCCACCGGCTCGCGCACGGCAAGGGCCTGCGCACCCCCGCGACGATGCTCTACGGCCACATCGAGCAGCCGCGGCACCGCGTCGACCACGTGCTCCGGCTGCGCGAGCTGCAGGATGAGACCAACGGCTTCGCGGTCTTCATCCCGCTGCGCTTCCAGCACGACTTCCACGACTCGAAGGACGGCAAGCAGCGCAACCGGCTGATGAACCAGCCGATGGCGACCGGCGCCGAGGCGCTCAAGACCTTCGCCGTCTCCCGGCTGCTGCTGGACAACTTCGACCACGTGAAGTGCTTCTGGGTGATGCACGGCCTCGGCACGGCCGGCCTGTCGCTGAACTACGGCGTGGACGACCTCGACGGCTCGGTCGTCGAGTACAAGATCACCCACGACGCCGACGATTTCGGCACCCCGAACAAGATGTCCAGGGACAGCCTGCTCGACCTGATCAGGGACGCCGGCTTCACTCCGGTCGAGCGCAACACCCGCTACGAGGTGGTGCGCGAGTTCCCGGGGCCGGACACCGAGCGCCGCGAGTCCCCGCAGTCGATGGTGTTCGCCGAGTAGCGGATGGCTATGCGTCACCGGGTGGTCGCGCATTGTTCCACGTGAAACATCATGCATAGCACGGCAGTTTTATGCGAGAATGGTTCGCATGACGCTGCAATTCGAGGTGGACCCGGAGCTGACCGAGCAGCTCCGGGCCGAGATCGTGGCCTGCTGGACGGATGTCACCAACGCGGGCGGGGCCGTCGGCTTCGTGCCCCCGGTCGCCATGGACGATGTGCTGCCGACGGCCGAGAAGCAGTTCGCCGGAGTCCTGGCCGGCCAGGCCCGGCTGGTCGTCGGCCGCGTCGCCGCGGGGGAGCAGGCGGGCCGGCTGGCCGCGCTCGCCTTCCTGGTCGGCGGTGACTTCGCCTTCACGGCGCACTGGCAGACCGTGCGAAGGGTCATGGTGCACCCGGACTTCCAGGGCGAGGGCTACGGCTACGCGCTGATGGCCGAGATCGCCGCCGTGGCCCGCGAGTCGGGGCTCGAGCTGCTGCTGCTGGACTGCCGCGGCGGCACCGGCGCCGACCTGTTCTACAAGAAGTGCGGCTACGAGGAGTACGGCCGGCTGCCGAAGGCCCTCAAACTCCCTGGTCGCACGGAGGACGGCGAGGGCGCGACGCCTTACCGGGACCGCATCCTCATGGCTCTGGAGCTGTGAGGTACCGTGAATCCGTGAGTGCGAACAATGAGCCCGTGCAGCAGACCCCGCAGCGAATCCCGCATGCCACCCTGCGTTACACGACGCTGCGGCTCGGGCTCTTCCTGGTCGCGCTGGTCGTGATGTGGGGCGTCGCGAAGCTGGCCGGGATGGACCTGAGTACCGACACGAACCGGCTGATCCTGCTGGCCGTCGCGCTGCTGCTGTCCAGCTCCGTGTCCTTCTTCGCCCTCTCCAAGTACCGTGACGCCATGTCGGCCGGGCTGGTGGCCCGATCCCAGCGGCTGAGCCGGAAGATCCAAGACTCCGCGTCCTTCGAGGACGAGGAGCAGGACGCGTGACGGCCGGGTCGACCGGTCCGGTACGCAAGCCCCGCGTCGGCCACATCCAGTTCCTCAACTGCATGCCGATCTACTGGGGCCTGGTGCATTCCGGCGCCCTGCTCGACATCGAGCTCGTCAAGGACAGCTCGGAGCGGCTCGGGGAGCGGCTGGTCGCGGGTGAGCTGGATATCGCGCCGATCCCGCTCGCGCACTTCCTCAAGCACAGCGAGGACCTCGTCGTGCTCGAGGGCCCGGCGGTCGGCTGCGACGGCCCGGTGATGTCCTGCAACCTGATCTCGCAGGTGCCCTTCGAGGAGCTCGACCGGCAGCGGGTCGCCCTCGGCTCCACCTCGCGCACCACGGTTCAGCTCGCCCGGCTGCTGCTGCGCGAGCGGTTCCACGTGGCACCCGAGTACTTCACCTGCCCGCCGGATCTCAGCCTGATGATGCAGGAGGCCCCCGGCGCCGTGCTCATCGGCGACCCGGCGCTGCGGGCCGCGCTCATCGACGTGCCCCGGCACGGGCTGCACATGCTCGACCTCGGACAGGCCTGGAAGGACTGGACCGGCCTGCCGATGGTCTTCGCCGTCTTCGCTGTCCGCCGCGCCTACCTGGCCGAGCACCCGGACCTGGTGCGCGAGGTGCACCAGGGCTTCCTGCGCTCCGTCGAGATGGCGGTCAACGAGGTGGACAAGGTGGCCGCGCAGGTCGCCCGCTGGGAGGTGTTCGACGCCGCCGAGCTCGAGAAGTACTACACCACCCTCGACTTCTCCTTCGGGCCGCGCCACCTGGCCGGCGTCCGGGAGTTCGCCCGCCAGATCAGCGGGCAGATCGACATCGATCCCGACGTGCGGATCGACGTCCTCGGTGCCGATGCGTAGGGTGGACTGACATGACTGAGGTGTTGGAGCGCGCCGCGGCCGGCGGCCGGATCAGCGAAGAGGAAGCCCTCGAGCTCTACCGGCACGCGCCGCTGCACGAGCTGGGCCAGGCCGCGGACGCCGCGCGCCGCGCGAAGCTGCCCTACCTGGCGGACACCGCCACGTACATCATCGAGCGCAACATCAACTACACCAACGTCTGTGTGACGGCGTGTAAGTTCTGTGCGTTCTACGTCGCGCCCAAGTCGCCCGACGGCTGGTCGCGCGACCTCGACGAGATCCTGCGCCGCTGCGGCGAGACCGTCGAGCTCGGCGGGACGCAGATCATGTTCCAGGGCGGGCACCACCCGGACTACGGCGTCGAGTACTACGAGCGCGCCTTCTCCGCGATCAAGGAGCGGTACCCGGAGCTGGTCATCCACTCCCTCGGCGCCTCCGAGATCCAGCACATGGCGAAGGTCTCCGGCGTCTCCATCGAGGAGGCGATCACCCGGATCAAGGACGCCGGCCTCGACTCGCTGGCCGGCGCGGGCGCCGAACTGCTGCCCGAGCGGCCGCGGAAGGTCATCGCGCCGCTCAAGGAGAGCGGCGAGCGCTGGCTGGAGATCATGGAGACGGCGCACAAGCGCGGCCTGGAGTCGACCTCGACGATGCTGATGGGCACCGGCGAGACCAACGCCGAGCGCATCCGGCACCTGGCGATGATCCGCGACGTGCAGGACCGCACCGGCGGCTTCCGCGCGTTCATCCCGTACACCTACCAGCCGATGAACAACCACCTCAAGGGCCGCACGCAGACCACGACCCTCGAGTACCTGCGGCTGATCGCGGTCGCGCGGCTGTTCCTGCACAACGTCAACCACATCCAGGGCTCGTGGCTGACCACCGGCAAGGAGGCCGGCCAGCTGAGCCTGCACTACGGCGCGGACGACCTCGGCTCGGTCATGCTCGAAGAGAACGTGGTGTCCTCCGCCGGGGCGCGCCACCGCTCGAACCGCAGCGAGCTGATCCACCTGATCCGCACAGCCGGACGCGTTCCGGCCCAGCGCAGCACCACCTACGAGCTCCTCGCGGTGCACACCGACCCCGCGGACGATCCGGTCGACGACCGGGTGCGTTCGCACATCGCCTCCACCGCGCTGACCGTCGTCGACTAAAGTCTTCGGCCATGCAGACCCTCCACAGCGCGCCGATAGTCCTGCCCGTCTCCACGGACCCGATCGGCGACGGAGCGGTGCTCGTCGACGGCGATCGCGTCCAGGCCGTGGGCCCGCGGGCAGAACTCGTCAAAGCCCACCCCGGCGTCCGGGAGCGGGCGTGGTCCGGCGTGCTGACGCCGGGTCTGGTCAACGCGCACGCGCACCTGCAGTACACCGACTTCGAGGAGCTCAACTCGCTCGACCAGCCGTTCCACGTGTGGATCGGCAGGATGATCGAGAAGCGCGCCACCTTCACCGACGCGATGTGGGGCGAGTCCACCCGGCGCGGCCTGCACCTGATGCTGCGCTCCGGGATCACCTCCGTCGCCGACATCGTCACCGACCCGGCCGGCGTGCTGCCGCCCACCGCGCGCAGCGGAATCGGCGGCGTGTCGTACATCGAGATCGTGTTCGAGGACGCGCGCAGCTGGTCCGACTCGGGCCGTGCGCGGCTGCTGGAGCGCCTCGCGTCCGGCCCGGCCTCCCGGACCCTCGGAATCTCCCCGCACACGCCCTACACGGTCGCCACGGCCGTCTTCGCGGACTGCGTCGCCATAGCCCGGGACAAGGGTCTGCGACTGCACCCGCACGTCGCCGAGGCGCCCGCCGAGTCGGAGTACGTACTCACCGGCACCGGCCCGTTCGCGGAGAGCATGACGAAGGCCGGCAAGGCGATGGAGCTGATCCGCGACGGCGGCAGCGGCCTGAGCCCCGTGCAGTTCCTCGACAAGCTCGGCGTCTTCGGCCCCGACATGCACGCCGCGCACTGCGTGCACTGCGATCCGGCCGACCGCCACGTCCTGCGCGAGCGCGGCGTCTACGCCGCCCTGTGCGCCCGCTCCAACAAGATCCTGCAGTCCGGCCGGCCCCCGGTCGCCGACTACCTGCGCGAGGACTCCCCCTTCGGCATCGGCACCGACTCGCTCGCCTCGAGCCCGTCCCTCGACCTGCTCGAGGAAGCCGCCGCCCTGCGCGCCCTGGCCGTGACCCAGGGCTACACCGAAGCCGACCTCGACCGCCGCATCTTCGAGGCCGCCACCCTCGGCGGCGCCGGCGCCATGGGCCTGACCGACGTCGGCCGCCTCGAGCCCGGCTCCCGCGCGGACCTCGCCGTCTTCGCCCTGCCCGATCTCGCCTCCGTCACCCCGGCCACCGCCTACGGCGCCCTGCTCGACGCCGCGTCCACCGGTGCCCACAGGTGCCTCGGCACGATCCTCGGCGGCACGATCGTCCACCGGGGCTAGCTGCGTGGTCTTTATGCCGCGACCGGGGTCATGTCGATCTCGCAGTGCGGGTGCCGGTCAGAGGAGCTGCTGGTCTGAGCGCGCTGACTCAAAGAGTCACCTACCAGGCCTAACCATGTCAGGATACGAAGTATGGGTTTCTTCGACTCCTTTGCACCGCCGATTCCTCCGCAACGGCCGCGCCGCCCCCGGCTACCGCCGTGGCGGGGACCGCAGCGCAATATCCTGCCCGTCGCGCTGCCGGTGGACGTCCTACTCATCCGCAACGAAACGAAGGCGGTCTACGTCAACGGCTTCGACGTCTATCCGTATGGTTTCGCCTTCACTGTCACCACTGTGGTCCACACGCCCGGCAGTGACGCGGTACGCAGACAGCCGGTGCCTTTTCCGCGCACGGCGAATCCGTTCGCCGGACTCTCGCCCCGCGGCGGCGAACCTCCCACGCCCGAGGAGATCGAACAGGCATTCCGTGTCGGCGTGCGCTACTCCGACGGCCGGGCCTGCGAGGTGGAAGGGCGTGGCAGAAGGTCCGGCGAGACGCGGCCGCCCGAGCAGCCGCTGGTCAGCCTCACCTCAGGCCACGGGAGCGAAAGCGAGTGGACGCAGGGGCTTTGGGTCTGGGGCATCCCCGCGACCGGCGATCTCGAGTTGACCTACCGTTGGCCGGCCGAACAGGCCCGCGAGTCCCTCGTCCTTCTCGACGGCGATCTGCTGCGCGACGCGGCCGCACACGCCGTCACGCTCTGGGACGAACCCCAAGACGAAGGAGACGGCGATGCACGCGGCTGAAGAAATCGGACGGACCGTTCCCACCACGATCGCGTGGAACAAGGTCCTGGCCGACACGACCGAGATCGTCTTGTTCGCGCCGAGACTGCAGGTGTACCGGTCGCTGTTCCGCATCGCGATCGCCGGTCGGTTGCGGCCTACAGCGTCCGCCGAGGCCGCGCAGCGTTTCTCCGGGGTGCAGGCCAGCGGCAACCCGTACGCGCTCACCGCCGAGGACCTGGCCCGGGGACTTCGGTTGGGCGTGCAGTTCGCCGACGGACGCCGGGCAGCGCTGGAGCGACGTGCGGGCGTGTTGCCCTCCGGTGGGCCCCTTGAGCCTGGCCCCCTGATCTCGACCAGCAGGGCCTCGAGCGACGAGGGCGTGTTCGACTGGGAGATCGTCGTCACCGCGATCCCGCAGGCCGGTCCGGTCAAGCTGTACTACCAGTGGCTCGACCTCGGGATCGGCGAATCGATGGCCGAGATCGACGGCGATGTCCTGCGTGATGCCGCGGACCGAAGCAGCGAGCTCTGGGCCGCAGATCACACGTGACACCGAACGCGTGGTGACTCTCGATTTCCTCGAAGGAAGCGTCCAGCGGTCATACCGACGTGTCACCGCCCTCTCGCGCGTGACATCTCCGTTGGGGCCTGCAGTGGGTCATCTCGATGACAGAGGTGGAGAGGACGGTTACGACATCGAATTCGGTTCTTCCCGGACTCACTGCGTTGTGTCAGTGGTGCTGGGTAGCTCGCGCAGGGGCGGGTAGTAGAGGACCTCGACGAACATGATGCGGCCGTGGACGACGTCGAGCACGATCATGCCGCTGTGGTCGTTGTTGCTGAACAGCGGGATGTTGCTGTGGCCGGGCCCGTATGCGCCGTCGGGTTTGGGCGCGGTGTAGAAGCTCTGGCAGAAGTCGTCTTTGCATGGGCACCGGGCGATAATGCGCAGGTCGTAAGCGCAGACGGCGAGGTCGGTGTGTCCTTCGGCTTCGAGTAGTGAGACCAGTTCCGCCGAGAAGTCGGGATGTATCTCGCGTAGCAGCGGTGCCGGTCCGCCATCTGCGCCCAGGATGTGCGGTGGGATCCGCCAGTAGGTCGGGCGCCACCAGTACAGCACGGTGCGGTCGGGTGGCCATGGCCGTGTCGGTTCGCCGACCGGCTCGAACGCGTGCAGCGAGCTTGGCTCGATGAGGTACCAGTCAGGGTCGAGGGGTTCGGCTGCGGTGGCAGGACGGGCACGAGCGGCGCGTCGTTGCTCACTGGCGCCGAAGGACTTGAAGTTCTGCTGGGCGTCGATGAGGGACGGCTTGTTCGCGCCGCCGGTGTAACTCGGCCACCGGAGTTGGACAAGGTCGTCCTCCCAAATGCACACGGGGCAGATCTCGTAGGAGCCGGGCGGCTCGTCGAAGACAAGGTATCCGCAGCACGGGCAGGGGAATCCGTGCTCGCCAGATTCGGCCCGGTTAGCTTGAGCAGAGCACACGGCGGAATCCTGCCTGGCGCCCAGCCATTTCACCAGGGGTTTTCACGCCGCTGTGGGCAGGGGACCGAGTCCCGGCCCGGGCGCCGCACTTTCTGCAGCCATCGACGAATGAGCAGGCCGGCGAGTTCCGCGTCGTGCCTACGCCGTGCCGCGGTGGGGATGACGATGCCGCCGTACCGTGTCGGGGCGACGATTACGGCATGCCGCAGTGAGGGGGACGACGCCGCCGTACCGCGGTCGGGGTGATCTCGGCACGAGGCGACGACTACGCCGTGCCGCGGTGGAGGGTGACGATGCCGCCGGTCAGGTCGCGCCAGGCGACCTTGGACCAGCCGGAGGCCTGGATCAGGGTGGCGAGGCCGCGCTGGTCGGGCCAGGCGCGGATGGACTCGGCGAGGTAGACGTAGGCCTCGGGGTTGCTGGCGACCTTGTTGGCGATCGCCGGGAGCGCGCGCATCAGGTACTCGAGGTAGACCGTGCGCAGCGGTGCGAGGGTGGGGTGCGAGAACTCGCAGACCAGCAGGCGGCCGCCGGGCTTGGTGACGCGGTGCAGTTCGCGCAGGGCGGCGGTGGTGTCCTCGACGTTGCGCAGGCCGAAGGAGATGGTGACCGCGTCGAAGGTGCCGTCGCGGAAGGGGAGCTTGGTCGCGTCGCCGGCGACGAAGTCGAGGTAGGGGTTGCGCTTGCGGCCGACCTCGAGCATGCCCAGCGAGAAGTCGCAGGCCACGACGCTCGCACCGGCCTGCTGGAAGGGGAGCGAGGACGTTCCCGTCCCGGCGGCGAGGTCGAGCACCCGCTCTCCGGGCCGGGCGTCCACGGCCTGGGCCACGGCCCGCCGCCACAGCCGGGTCTGGCCCAGCGACAGCAGGTCGTTCGTCAGGTCGTAGCGCTCGGCTACTCCGTCGAACATCTCCGCAACCTCGCGCGGCTTCTTGGCCAACGACGCTCTGCTCATGGTCCTATCCTGGCACCTTCGGGTAGGTGTATGGGCAAAGGGGCTCGATATGGTGTCGCGTCGATTGGCTGTGGGGGCCCTGACCTGCGTACTCCTGCTCGCGGCCGGATGCACGGGAGGTTCGGGCGGCGGCACGCCGGCCTCGGCGTCCCCCGATCAGGGCTCTGCGGGGACCGCGGCGGGCACCGCGGCGGCGAGCGCCGCGTCGGCGTCGGGGATCGACGTGGCGGCGGAGAACGCGAAAGCCGGCGACCGGTCGTGGCAGATCGACGAGAACGCGCTCGGCGCGCAGGACGCGATCGAGGGCTACACGAACCTCGCCTCCGTCGCTCCGGGACAGTCCTTCAAGCTGTACGTCTCGACGACGGCCTCCTCGTTCACCGCGACGGCCTACCGGATCGGCTACTACGGCGGCGCCGACGGCACGAAGGTGTGGGGGTCGGCCCCGACGAAGGGCGTCCATCAGACGGCGCAGTCCTTCGATTCGTCCACTCGTACGGTCGAATGCGACTGGCAGCCCTCGATGACCGTGGACACCTCCGGCTGGGTGCCGGGGGAGTACCTGATCAAGCTCGTCTCCTCGGCCGGGAACCAGCGCTACGTGCCGCTGCTCGTGCACTCGACCTCGACCGCCGGAAAGGTCGTGCTGGTCGCCGGGATCACGACGTGGCAGGCGTACAACACGTGGGGCGGCTACTCGCTCTATCAGGGTGCGAACGGCGGCTACTCCAGCCGGGCGTACGCGGTGTCCTTCGACCGGCCGTACATCGACCCGGACGAGCCGGAGGGCGACGGACTGTTCTTCCCCTTCGACCGGGCGCTCGTCTCCTTCGCCGAGCAGCACGATCTGCCGGTCGCCTACGAGACCGACCTGGAGTTGGAGACGAGCCCGCAGCTGTTCGACGGCGCGCGGGCGATCGTCTCGGACGGGCACGACGAGTACTACTCCGCGGCCATGCGCACGACGCTGACGGACGCGCGGGACCAGCACGGCACGAACCTCGCCTTCCTCGGCGCGAACTCGATCTTCCGGCACATCCGGTGGGGGTCGACGCAGCTCGGCTCCGACCGCCTGGTGATCTGCTACAAGGACTACTCGATCGACCCGCTCGCCTCGACCAACCCGTCCGACACCACGCAGGAGTGGCGCTATGCCCCCGACCCGCGGCCGGAGAACGCGCTGACCGGCTCGCTCTACCAGTGCAATCCGGTCGACGCCGCGTACGTGGTGTACGACCCGAAGAACTGGATCTTCGCCGGGACCGGCGTCACCCAGGGCACGTCGTTCTCCGGACTCGTCGGGCCCGAGTACGACCGGGTCGTCGACATCGGGACGACCCCGCATCCGATCGAGGTGCTCAGCCATTCGCCGCTGACCTGCCAGGGGAGCGGCAGCTATCAGGAATCCTCGTACTACACGGTCGCGTCCGGCGCCGGAGTGTTCGACGCGGGCACGATGCGCTGGGAGTGCGCGCTCGGCTCCCAGTGCTCCGCGCACTTCGGCTCGGCCGCGCGGCAGTTCGTGCGCACGGCGACGCTGAACCTGCTGACGGCCTTCGCGCAGGGGCCGGCCGGCCGGACGCACCCGGCGCAGGACAACACCGCGGCCGACGGCGTGCCGAACGGCGAGGGCCTCGGCATCGATTAATCCGGCTCTCAGAAGTAATGAATATGTCTTACAAATAGGGCGATTAGAACTGGTGCGTGCCATCGCCAGTTCGCCGAAGGCTGCTGATCGGAGCAGGTATCGTTCTGCTCGCCGCGCTGCTCACCCGGGTCGCGTGGACCGAGCCGACGCTTTCCGACGGTTCCAACACCATCCTCGAGGGATGGGATTTCGCGCACGGCGACGTGCTTCTGCACGGCTGGATCCTCTCCGACGTCTCCTTCTACGCGCTGGAAATCCCGGTCGCGGCATTCAGCGCGGTAGCCCTCGGCGGGAGTTCGGCGGCGGTGCATCTGACGGCTGGTCTGGTCTACACGCTCGTGGTCGCGTGCACGCTCTGGTGCCTGCGCGACCGCGCGCCGCGCTGGACGCTCGCGCTCGCCGTGCTGCTCGTGCCGCTGTCCGACGCAGTGGCGCGGAAGGCGCTGATCTCCGGTGTGGACCACCTCGGCTCAAGCGTCTTCATCCTGCTCGCGACGCTGATCGTGGAGCGGCTTCGCGACCGTTGGTGCGCAGCGTGGCTGCTTCTGCTACTCCTCGCGGTCGGCGAGGTGAGCGACGGCTTCGTCACGTACGTCGGAGTGTGCGCCGTGATCGGGCTCTGCTGCTGGCAGATGCTCGCCGAACGCCGCCTGGCCTGGGACTATCCGAGGTTCATCGCGGCGGCGCTGCTCTCGGTGCCCGCGGCCCGTCACTTACGCAGCGAGCTGCGGCACCTCGGCGCGTACGCGATGTCCTCGCCGAACACAGTCATCTCGCCGCGCTCCGAATGGATGGCGCACCTGCGCAGCACGTGGTTCGGACTCCGCGTGCTGCTCGGGTTCGGGCAGGTCGGCAGCGGCTTCGCGCGGCTGTGCGAGCTGGCGCTCGGCTGGTCGCTGCTCGTGCTGATCGTCCTCGGCGGGAGCAGAACCCTGTGGCATTGGCGCACGAGCCGGGAGCCGCAGCGGATCGCCGTGCTGCTCGTGCCGGGCGCGCTGCTCGCCTACCTGCTCTCCGAGCAGTCGTCCATCGCGGGCAACGCCTTCGATCTCGCCGGGATGCTGCCGTTCTGCGCGCTGCTGGCGGCCGAGGCGCCTCCGGGCCGATGGGCCGTCGGACGCGGGGCGGTGCGCTTCGCGGCCGGTGCGATGACGGCCTCGGCCGTGGTCTTCGCCGTCGCCCAACCGGCCGCTGCGACTGACTCGTCCGGCCTCATAGCCCGACTGCGCGCACTCCATCTGAGCTACGGAATCAGTGATTACGGGACCGCGTCGTCGACCACTGTGGACTCGGACCTCGAGGTCGCCGTGCGCGCGGTGGTCTGGAACGGCGGCGGATTCGACGTGTACGGCTGGGAGACCAGGACGCCCTGGTACAGCGCTGCGACGCACGACGCGCGGTTCTTCGTCACCTCACCCGGCGGCACGACTCCGGCGGAGGTCGAGTCGGCGTTCGGGCGCCCCGCGGCGATGTACCGGATAGACGAGTACGAGGTACTTGTCTATTCCTACAACCTGCTGACCCGGGTCGAGCCGTCCGCGCTGCCCACCGGCTGATAGAGCCGACAATCCCTCCGGCTAGACTTCCGATGTGCAGAGCTTGAGCGAGAACCAGGCCGATGTCATCGTCGTCGGCGCCGGACCGGCGGGGTCGACGACCGCCTACCACTTGGCGCAGGCGGGGCTCGACGTCCTGCTGCTGGAGAAGACCGCGTTCCCGCGCGAGAAGATCTGCGGCGACGGGCTCACCCCGCGCGCCGTCACCCAGCTGGTGCGGATGGGCATCGACACCTCCGAGTCCAACGGCTGGCTGCACAACAAGGGCTTGCGCATCCTGGCCGGCGGCGTGACGCTCACGCTGGACTGGCCCGAACTGGCCGCGCACCCGAACTACGGGCTCGTCCGGCCGCGCGCCGACTTCGACGAGCTGCTGGCCAGGCAGGCGCGCAAGGCCGGCGCCCGGGTGCTGGAGAACTGCAACGTCACCGGGCCGATCCTGGACCCGCGCACCTCGCGGATCACCGGCGTGACCGCGAAGCTCGGCCCGGAGAAGACCGAGACCGAGTTCCGCGCCCCGCTCGTGGTCGCCGCCGACGGCAACTCGACCCGGCTGTCCATCGCCATGGGCCTGCACAAGCGCGAGGACCGGCCGATGGGCGTGGCCTACCGCGCGTACTACAAGAACCCGCGGCACAACGACGACTACCTCGAGTCCTGGCTGGAGCTGTCCGACGCCAAGAACCCCGACCGGCTGCTGCCCGGCTACGGCTGGATCTTCGGCATGGGCGACGGCACCTCGAACATCGGCCTCGGCATCCTGGACACCTCCAAGGCCTTCGGGCACGTGGACTACCGGGACATGATGCGCCGCTGGCTGGCGAGCACCCCCGAGGAGTGGGAGCTGACCGAGGAGAACCGGACCTGCCCGATCCGCGGCGCCGCGCTGCCGATGGGCTTCAACCGCAAGCCGCACTACACCCGCGGCCTGCTGCTGGTCGGCGACGCGGGCGGCATGGTCAACCCGTTCAACGGCGAGGGCATCCCGTACGCGATGGAGTCCGGCGAGCTGGCCGCGCGGGTGATCGCCCAGGCCAACGCGCGCACCGGCACCTACGCGCGGGAGCTGGCGCTGTCCGACTACCCGCGGATCCTGGGCGAGACCTACGGCGGCTACTACACGCTCGGCCGGCTGTTCGTGAAGCTGATCGGCAACCCGAAGGTCATGCAGCTGGCCACCCAGCGCGGCCTGTCGCACCCGATGCTGATGAAGTTCACCCTCAAGCTGCTCGCCAACCTGACCGACCCGCGCGGCGGGGACGCGATGGACCGGATCATCAACGGCATCGCCAAGGTCACCCCCCGCGCTTAGGCACCCGCAGCCGCGGGAAAGTCCCCTTCGTCCCGGTTCGGGATGGAGGGGACTTTTTGTCGTCGCGGCGCCTTCCGGGCGCGGAGATCGGCTTCTACTGTAGGTAGAGAGCCGAAGTCAAAGCGATCTCACGGGTTGGATCATGCGCGGGCGGATCACCCGAAGGATTGTGACCGCACTCACAAGCCGAGATCATCACGAAATGTCCGGCTCGTGATCGACGATCATTTCGGATCTATCCGATTGCGGATGGCCTGGGCGTGACACAGATCACGAAGCGCGATGCGGCCCGTGAGGACTACGTTACGGATCAGGCGGAGAAGACTTCATCGGGCCGTGGCGGACATCACATCTGACGCGGCGTAGGATGTCCGCGAGCAAGGCACGGATGCGGCAAAAGATCACAGTCCCAGGCGAATGGAGCGTGACGCGGCGGCACCCGCCGAGTCGGGCTTGTGAATTCCTTCACGAGGAGCAAGGGAGGTGGCGGCGCCAATGGACACCTACGTCCCGGTGCTGATCCTCGGCCTGATCGCGGGAGGCTTCGCGGTCTTCTCGGTCATCATGGGCGCGATGACCGGCCCGAAGCGGTATAACCGGGCCAAATACGACAGCTACGAGTGCGGCATCGAACCCACCCCGCAGCCGGTCGGCGGTGGCCGCTTCCCGGTCAAGTACTACCTGACCGCGATGCTCTTCATCGTCTTCGACATCGAGATCGTCTTCCTCTACCCCTGGGCCGTGGCGTTCGACTCGCTCGGCTGGTTCGGGCTCGCGGAGATGTTCCTTTTCATCCTCACCGTCTTCGTCGCCTACGCCTACGTCTGGCGGCGCGGCGGACTCGAGTGGGACTAGGAGGTCCTGGATCCAGATGGGTATCGAGGAGAAGGTCCCCAGCGGCTTCCTGCTCAGCACGGTGGAGGGGCTCGCCGGCTACATGCGCAAGGGCTCGCTCTGGCCGGCCACCTTCGGCCTGGCGTGCTGCGCCATCGAGATGATGGCCACCGGCGCCGGCCGCTACGACCTGGCCCGCTTCGGCATGGAGGTCTTCCGCGCCTCGCCGCGGCAGGCCGACCTGATGATCGTGGCCGGCCGGGTCAGCCAGAAGATGGCGCCGGTGCTGCGGCAGATCTACGACCAGATGCCGAACCCCAAGTGGGTGCTCTCGATGGGGGTCTGCGCCTCCTCCGGCGGCATGTTCAACAACTACGCGATCGTGCAGGGAGTCGACCACGTCGTGCCGGTCGACATCTACCTGCCGGGCTGCCCGCCGCGGCCGGAGATGCTGATGGACGCGATCATCAAGCTGCACGAGGAGATCCAGAAGACCCCCCTCGGCGTGGACCGCGTCGCCGCGGCGCGCGCGGCGGAGGAAGCGGCCCTCAAGGCGCTCCCGACGATCGAGATGAAGGGGCTGCTGCGCCCATGAGCGAGCTTGCGAGCGAATCAACGTGGGCGGCGCGTGCGCGAAGCGCCCACCGGGCACCGGCGAGGTGGCGATGAGCGAGAATCTTCCGGAGCCGGTGCAGCCCGCGCGGCCGGAGCTGCCGCAGCCGCTCGCCGAGCAGGCGGCCGAGATCGTCGCCGTCCGCCGCGGCATGTTCGGCGGCAGCGGGTCCAGCGGCGACACCTCGGGCTACGGCCGGCTGGTGCGCACCATCGAGTTCCCCGGCCAGTCGCCGCGGCCGTACGGGGGCTACTTCGACGAGGTGGAGAACGAGCTGTTCGGCGCGCTCGACGAGCGCGACCTGGCGCCGGAGGCCGCGATCGAGAAGGTCGTGGTGCACCGCGGGCAGCTCACCTTCCACGTGCGCCGCGAGCACCTGCTCGAGGTCGCCAGGACCCTGCGCGACGATCCGGCGCTCAGATACGAGCTCTGCCTCGGCGTCTCCGGGGTGCACCTGCCGGGCGACACCGGCCGCGAGCTGCAGATCCTGGTGCCGCTGCTGTCGATCACGCACAACCGCCGGGTGCACCTGGCCGTCAGCTGCCCGGACGAGGACCCGCACATCCCCTCGCTGACCCCGGTCTACCCGGCGACGGACTGGCACGAGCGGGAGGCCTGGGACATGTTCGGCATCGTCTTCGACGGCCACCCGGCCCTCACCAGGATCCTGATGCCGGACGACTGGCCCGGGCACCCGCAGCGCAAGGACTACCCGCTCGGCGGCATCCCCGTCGAGTTCAAGGGCGCGCAGATCCCCTCCCCGGACCAGCGCAGGAGCTACCGATGACTCTCACTGCGAACGATGGCCCCCGCCCCGACGCGATGGACGACGACATGGACGGTGGATTCGATCCCTACGCGGCGGCCGGGACGGTCGGTCCCGAGGAGGGCGACGAGACCGTCTACACCCTCAGCGGCGGGGACTGGGACGAGATCGCCCAGGAGCTCGCCTCGGCGGCGGACGGCGAGGCGGTCGAGGAGCGGATCGTCGTCAACATGGGGCCGCAGCACCCCTCGACGCACGGCGTGCTGCGGCTCGTCGTCGAGACGGAGGGCGAGACCGTCACCGAGGTCCGCTGCGGGATCGGCTTCCTGCACACCGGGATCGAGAAGAACCTCGAGTACCGCAACTGGACCCAGGGCTGCACCTTCGTCACCCGGATGGACTACACGACGCCCTTCTACCAGGAGGTCGCCTACTGCCTCGCGGTGGAGAAGCTGCTCGGCGTCGAGGACCAGGTCCCCGAGCGGGCCAGCGTCATCCGGGTGCTGCTCATGGAGCTGAACCGGATCGCCTCGCACATGGTGTGCATCGCCACCGGCGGCATGGAGATGGGCGCGCTGTCCGCGATGATCTTCGGCTTCCGCGAGCGCGAGCTGGTGCTGGACATCTTCGAGATGATCACCGGCCTGCGGATGAACCACGCGTTCATCCGTCCCGGCGGCGTCGCGCAGGACCTGCCGCCCGGCGCGGTGGACAAGATCCGCGAGTTCCTGGCGCTGATGCCGGAGCGGATGAAGGACATCGAGGCCCTGTGCAACGAGAACCCCATCTTCAAGGGGCGCACCGAGGGCGTCGGCTACCTGGACCTGACCGGCTGCATGGCGCTCGGCATCACCGGGCCGGTGCTGCGGGCCACCGGGCTGCCGCACGACCTGCGCAAGTCGCAGCCGTACTGCGGCTACGAGGACTACGACTTCGACGTCGTCACCTGGGACACCAGCGACTGCTACGGCCGCTACCGGATCCGGATGGACGAGGTGCGCCAGTCGCTGCGGATCGTCGGGCAGTGCCTGGAGAAGCTCAAGCCGGGCCCGGTGATGATCGAGGACAAGAAGATCGCCTGGCCCGCGCAGCTCGCCCTCGGCGGCGACGGCATGGGCAACTCGCTGGACCACATCCGGCACATCATGGGCGAGTCCATGGAGGCCCTGATCCACCACTTCAAGCTGGTGACGGAGGGCTTCCGGGTGCCGCCCGGGCAGGTGTACGTCGGGATCGAGTCGCCGAAGGGCGAGCTCGGCTGCCACGCGGTGTCGGACGGGGGCACGCGGCCGTACCGGGTGCACTTCCGCGACCCCTCGTTCAACAACCTGCAGGCCGTCTCGGCGATGTCGGAGGGCGGCATGATCGCCGACCTCATCGTCGCGGTGGCCTCGATCGACCCGGTGATGGGAGGTGTCGACCGTTGAGCACCGCGGAACTCGGACTGCCCGCCGTGCCCGCCAAGGGCTATCCCCAGGACGTGAAGGAGCGGCTCGACCAGGACGCCGACGCGGTGATCGCGCGGTACCCGGTCAAGCGCTCGGCCCTGCTCCCGTTGCTGCACCTCGTGCAGTCCGAGGAGGGCTTCGTGTCGGGTGACGGCATCAAGTACTGCGCCGACAAGCTCGACCTGACGACGGCCGAGGTCAGCGGAGTCGCCACCTTCTATTCGATGTACAAGCGGCGCCAGGTCGGGGACTACCACGTGGGCGTGTGCACCAACACGCTGTGCGCGGTGCTCGGCGGCGACGAGATCTTCGCGACGCTCAAGGAGCACCTCGGCGTCGAGAACGACCAGCGCACCGAGGTCAGCGCAGGGGTTCCGGAGGCGCAGGGCAAGAGCCTCACGCTCGAGCACATCGAGTGCAATGCGGCCTGCGACTTCGCGCCGGTGATGACCGTGAATTGGGAGCTGTTCGACAACATGACGCCCGAGAAGGCGAAGCAGCTGGTCGACGACCTGCTCGCCGGGCGCGAGGTCGTCGCCAGCCGCGGACCGGCGGTCTGCTCCTTCCGGGAGACCGAGCGGATCCTCGCGGGGTTCGAGGACCGCCGCGAGGACGCCGTCCACGGCGGGACCATCGCGCCCGAATCGATCGTCGGTCTTCGAGTCGCGCAGGCGCGAGGGGAGTCGGCATGACGCTCAAGCTGGCACCGGTGCTCTCCCGCGCGTGGGACGAGCAGGACTCGTACACGCTGGAGGGCTACCGGCGGCGCGAGGGCTACACCGCCATCCGCAAGGCGCTGACCGAGATGACGCCGGACGAGGTCATCGGCGAGGTCAAGGAGTCCGGCCTGCGCGGCCGCGGCGGCGGCGGCTTTCCGACCGGCGTGAAGTGGTCCTTCATCCCGCAGGGCGACGGCAAGCCGCACTACTTCGTGGTCAACGCGGACGAGTCGGAGCCGGGCACCTGCAAGGACATCCCGACCATGCTCGCCAACCCGCACGAGCTGATCGAGGGCATCGTCATCGGCAGCTACGCGATCCGCTCCCACCAGGCCTTCATCTACGTGCGCGGCGAGGTCACGCACGTGGCCAGGCGGCTGCTGGCGGCGGTCCGCGAGGCGTACGCCGCGGGCTTCCTCGGCAAGGACATCCTGGGCAGCGGGTTCGACCTCGACCTCACCGTGCACGTCGGCGCCGGCGCCTACATCTGCGGCGAGGAGACGGCGCTGCTCGACTCGCTCGAAGGGCGCCGCGGCCAGCCGCGCAACCGGCCCCCCTTCCCGGCGGTCGAAGGCCTCTACGCCAGCCCGACCGTCGTCAACAACGTCGAATCGGTGGCCTCGGTGCCCTCGATCCTGCGCAACGGCAAGGACTGGTTCCGCACCTTCGGCAGCGAGAAGAGCCCGGGCTTCGGATTCTTCTCCCTCTCCGGCCACGTCACCAGGCCCGGGCAGTACGAGGCCGGCCTCGGCGTCACCCTGCGGGAGCTGCTGGACCTCGCGGGCGGCATCCGGCACGGCCACCGGCTGAAGTTCTGGACGCCGGGCGGCTCCTCGACGCCGCTGTTCACCGACGAGCACCTCGACGTGCCGCTGGACTTCGAGAACGTCGCGTCGGCCGGCTCGATCCTCGGCACCCGCGCGCTGCAGGTCTTCGACGAGACCACCTGCGTGGTCCGCGCGGCCCTGCGCTGGACCGAGTTCTACGCGCACGAGTCCTGCGGCAAGTGCACGCCCTGCCGCGAGGGGACGTACTGGCTGGTCCAGGCCTACCGGCGGCTCGAGGCCGGCCAGGGCGACGAGGCGGAGCTCGAGAAGCTGCTCGACATCTGCGACAACATCAACGGCCGGGCGTTCTGCGCGCTCGGCGACGGCGCGGTCTCCCCGATCGTCTCGTCCATCAAGTACTTCCGCGACGAGTACCTCGAGCACCTGCGCCAGGGCGGCTGCCCCTTCGATCCGAGCCGCACCACGGTATGGGCCCCGGCCCTGACGGGAGCGTACTGATGTCCGTCACCACCACGAACAGCGTCCCGGCCCAGGGCGGCAGCGCGCAGCTCGAGGTCCCGCCGGGGCACGTGAAGCTCACCGTCGACGGCATCGAGGTGATCGCCAAGAAGGGCGAGCTGATCATCCGGGTCGCCGAGCGGCTCGGCATCGCGATCCCGCGCTTCTGCGACCACCCGCTGCTCGACCCCGTCGGCGCCTGCCGACAGTGCCTGGTCGAGGTCGAGGGCCAGCGCAAGCCGCTCGCCTCCTGCACCACGACCGTGTCGGACAACATGGTCGTCAAGACGCAGCTCACGTCCCCTGTCGCCGACAAGGCGCAGAAGGGCGTGATGGAGCTCCTCCTCATCAACCACCCGCTCGACTGCCCGGTCTGCGACAAGGGCGGCGAGTGCCCCCTGCAGAACCAGGCACTGAGCAACGGCCGGGGCGAGACGCGGTTCGAGGACAAGAAGCGCACCTTCGCCAAGCCGATCAACGTATCGGCGCAGGTCCTGCTCGACCGCGAACGCTGCGTCAACTGCGCGCGCTGCACCCGCTTCTCGGAGCAGATCGCCGGAGACCCCTTCCTCGCGCTGATCGAGCGCGGAGCGCAGCAGCAGGTCGGCATCTCGGTGGCCGGGGACCAGGACTTCGAGTCCTACTTCTCCGGGAACACCGTGCAGATCTGCCCGGTCGGCGCGCTCACCGGCGCCGCCTACCGGTTCCGCTCCCGGCCCTTCGACCTGGTCTCCTCGCCGAGCGCGTGCGAGCACTGCGCCTCCGGCTGCGCGCTGCGCACCGACCACCGCAGGGGCAAGGTGCTGCGGCGGCTGGCGGGCGACGACCCGGCGGTGAACGAGGAGTGGAACTGCGACAAGGGCCGCTGGGCCTTCCAGTACGCGACGCAGGCGGACCGCATCACGACCCCGCTGGTCCGCAGGGACGGCGAGCTCGTTCCCGCGTCCTGGCCGGAGGCGCTGCGCCTCGCGGCCGAGGGGCTGCGGGCGGCCCGCGGACAGGCGGGCGTGCTCGTCGGCGGCCGCGCGACCCTCGAGGACGCGTACGCCTACGCGAAGTTCGCCCGCCTCGCGCTGGACACCAACGACATCGACTTCCGCGCCCGGCCGCAGAGCCACGAGGAGGCCGAGTTCCTGGCCTCGCACGTGGCCGGCCGCAACCCCGAATCGGGCGGCCTGACGTACGCGGACCTCGACCGCGCCCCGGCCGTGCTGCTCGTCGGCTTCGAGCCGGAGGACGAGTCGCCGATCGTCTTCCTGCGGCTGCGCAAGGCCGCGCGGGTGAACAAGACGCACGTCGTCGCCATAGCGCCGCTGGCCACGCGCGGACTGCGCAAGTGCAACGGGACGCTGCTGAAGGCCGCTCCGCACACCGAGCCCGAGTTCCTCCGGGCGCTGGCCGAGGGCAGCTTCGAGGCCGGCCTGGACCACGCGGGCCTGGAGGTGGCGCGGCAGCTGCGCGAGGACGGCGCGGTCATCCTCGTCGGCGAACGGCTCGCCTCCGTGCCCGCGGCGCTCAGCGCGGCGCTGCGGCTGGCCAAGGCAACCGGCGCGAAGCTCGCCTGGGTGCCACGGCGCGCGGGCGAGCGCGGCGCGGTCGAGGCCGGCGCGATCTCGAACCTGCTGCCCGGCGCGCGGCCCATCGGCGACCCGCTGGCCCGCGGCCAGGTCGCCACGGCCTGGGGCGTCCGGGCCCTGCCGACGCTCGAGGGCCGGGACGGGGACGCGATCCTCACCGCGGCGCGGGTCGGCGAGATCGGCGGCCTGCTGGTCGGCGGCGTGGACCCAGCGGACCTGCCGGACCCCACCGGCGCGCTCGACGCCCTCGAGGCGGTCGGCTTCCTGGTGTCCTTGGAGCTCAGGCGCAGCGCGGTGACCGAGCTGGCCGACGTCGTCTTCCCGGTGGCCGCGGTCGCCGAGAAGGACGGCAGCTTCCTGGACTGGGAAGGCAGGGTGCGCACGTTCTCGGCGGCGCTGAGCCCCGAGGTCACCCAGACCCAGGGCGGCCAGATCAGCGATCTGCGCGTGCTGGACCGGATCGCCGACGCGATGGACGTGCACCTCGGCCTGCCCGACGTGGCCGCCGCGCGGCGCGAGCTGGACGAGCTCGGCACCTGGGACGGACCGCGCGCCCTGCCGCCGCGGGCCGAGATGCTGCAGCTCCCGGCGCCGGCCGCCGGGCAGGCCGTACTGGCCACGTGGCACCAGCTGCTCGACGACGGACGGCTGCAGGACGGCGAGAAGCACCTCGCCGCCACCGCGCGCCGGCCCGTCGCGCGGCTGTCCGCGGCCACCGCGGCCGAGATCGGCGTCGCGGCCGGCGCACCCGTGATCGTCAGCACCGACGCCGGCTCGGTGACGCTGCCGGTCGAGGTCGCGGACCTGCCGGACCGCGTCGTCTGGCTACCGACCAACTCGCCGGGCTCCCACGTGCGCCGCATGCTCAGCGCGGACACCGGGGCCATCGTCTCTCTCATCGCGGAGGGCAGCTGAATGGCGAACATGGACCACTGGGTCATCAACGGCTTCGACACCCACATCCCGTGGTGGTTCCTGCTCACCGTGATCAAGGGCGTCGCGCTGTTCGCGATGCTCGTCGTCCTGACCCTGTTCAACATCTGGTTCGAGCGCCGCGTGGTGTCCTGGATGCAGATGCGCATCGGCCCGAACCGGGTCGGCCCGCAGGGCCTGCTGCAGTCGCTCGCCGACGGCGTGAAGCTGGCGCTCAAGGAGGACATCGTCCCGGAGAACGCCGACAAGCCGGTCTTCTGGCTTGCGCCGGTGCTCTCCGCGATCCCCGCGTTCCTGGCGTTCGCGGTGATCCCGTGGGGTCCCGAGGTCTCGATCTTCGGGCACCGGACCACGCTGCAGCTGGTCGACCTGCCGATCGGCGTGCTCTACATCCTGGCCGTCTCCTCGGTCGGCATCTACGGCATCGTGCTCGCCGGGTGGAGCTCCGGATCGACCTACCCGCTGCTCGGCGGCATCCGCTCGTCCGCGCAGATGATCTCCTACGAGATCGCGATGGGCCTGAGCTTCGCTGGCGTCTTCCTCTACGCCGGCACGATGTCCACCAGCGGGATCGTCGCCGCGCAGGAGCAGACCTGGTACATCCTGCCGCTGTGCATCTCCGGGATCATCTACATCATCGCGATGGTCGGTGAGACCAACCGGGCGCCGTTCGACCTCCCGGAGGCCGAGGGCGAGCTCGTCGGCGGCTTCCACACCGAGTACACCTCGCTGAAGTTCGCGCTGTTCTTCCTGGCCGAGTACATCAACCTGGTCACCGTCTCCAGCCTGGCGATCACGATGTTCTTCGGCGGCTGGCGCGCCCCCTGGCCGCTCTCGCTGTGGTCGGGCGCGAACCAGGGCTGGTACCCGATGATCTGGTTCCTGGTCAAGCTGCTGATCTTCGTCTTCGTCTTCATCTGGCTCCGCGGCACGCTTCCCCGCCTGCGCTACGACCAGTTCATGAAGCTGGGCTGGAAGGTGCTGATCCCGGTCTCCCTCGTCTGGCTGCTGCTGGTCGCGGTGATCCGCCAGCTCAAGAACGTCGGCGACATGGACCAGGCGCACCTGATCCCGATCTGCCTCGGCGCGGCCGCGCTGTTCGTCCTCGTGCTCGTCGCCCTCGAGGTGCGCGAGCGCAACCAGGTCTCCCGGGACCGCCGGTCGCGCGACGCGGCCGAGCTGGCCCGCGAGGAGGACCTGGAGGGACTCGGCGGCGGCTTCCCGGTGCCGCCGATGCCGGGCCAGCAGCGCGCCGCGATCACCCCGCGCCCGCTGCGCACGCCGATCCTCGCCGTCACCGCAAACGGACACACTCCAGCGGAGGAGGCCTCAGATGGCCGCCAGTAAGGGCAAGAAGCCGGGCAAGCCGGGGCCGCTCGCCTCGGTCGCGGGCTTCGGCACCACCTTCGGCACGATGTTCAAGAAGCCGAACACCGAGCAGTACCCGGAGGAGAAGGTACCGACCCAGCTGCGCTTCCACGGCCGGCACCAGCTCAACCGGCATCCGGACGGCCTGGAGAAGTGCATCGGCTGCGAGCTGTGCGCCTGGGCGTGCCCGGCGGACGCGATCTACGTCGAGGGCGCGGACAACACCGAGGAGGAGCGCTTCTCCCCGGGCGAGCGCTACGGCCGCGTCTACCAGATCAACTACCTGCGCTGCATCCTGTGCGGCCTGTGCATCGAGGCCTGCCCGACCCGGGCGCTGACCATGACGAACGAGTACGAGCTCGCCGACACCAGCCGCGAATCGCTGATCTACACCAAGGACCGGCTGCTCGCGCCGCTGGCCGAGGGCATGGTCCCGCCGCCGCACCGGATGTACGAGGACGCCTCGGGCCGCGAGGTCACCGAGAAGGAGTACTACCGCGGCGAGGTCCCGCGCGCGGACGACGACCTGCTCGGCCAGATGCTCGCCGCCGCGAAGGCCGCCGACGAGAACGCCGCGGAGGTGAGCTCCTGATGGGCAACACCGGACACGGCGAGACATTTCTGTTCTGGGTCGGGTCGATCATCTCGATCCTCGGCGCGCTCGGGCTGATCTTCTCCAAGAAGATCGTGCACGCCGCGCTCTGCCTGTGCACCGTGATGCTGTGCCTGGCCTTCTTCTACATGGCCCAGGGCGCGGTCTTCCTCGGCGTGGTGCAGATCGTCGTCTACACCGGCGCGGTCATGATGCTGTTCCTGTTCGTGCTCATGCTGATCGGCATCGAGTCGCAGGACTCGCTGGTGGAGACGATCCGCGGCCAGCGCTGGCTGGCCGTGCCGTTCGTGCTCGCCTTCGGGTTCGTGCTCATCGGCGTCTACGCGCACGCGAACCTGCCGGAGTTCGTCGGCACGGACGCGGCGAACGCGAAGGGCGGCGGCAACGTCCAGTCCCTCGCGCTGCTGCTGTTCTCCCGCTACTTCTGGGCCTTCGAGGTCTCCTCGGCGGTGCTGATCACCTCGGCGACCGGCGCGATGGTGCTCACCCACCGGGAGCGCACCGTGCCGCGCAAGTCGCAGCGCGAGATCTCGATCGAGCGCTTCGAGCGCTGGGGCAAGGGCGAGAAGGTCTCGCTCACCGGCCTGCCTAACCCGGGCGTCTACGCGCAGCACAACGCGGTCGACACCCCGGCGCTGCTGCCCGACGGCTCGCCGAGCGAGGCCAGCGTCAACGCGACGCTGCGCGGCCGGGACACGGTGCGCGGCTTCCGGCCGCTGCCGCTGCCCGGGGCCCGCCGCAACGGAGCCGCCGTCGCCTCCCGCGGCGACGCGGGCAACGAGGAGGTGTCGCAGTGAACCCGGACAACTACCTGTACCTGTCCGCGATCCTGTTCACCCTCGGCGCGCTCGGGGTGCTGATCCGGCGCAACGCCATCGTCGTGTTCATGTGCATCGAGCTGATGCTGAACGCCGCGAACCTGGCGTTCGTCACCTTCAGCCGGATGCACGGCGCGCTCGACGGCCAGGTCATCGCGTTCTTCACGATGGTGGTCGCGGCGGCCGAGGTGGTCGTCGGCCTGGCCATCATCATCAGCGTCTTCCGTACCCGCCGCTCGGCCTCGGTCGACGACGCCAATCTGCTCAAGTACTGAGAGGCCGAAGGCGCATGACACCGTCCTATGCCCCGGTCGCGGCGACCGGCACGTTCGCCCTGACCGCCTGGGTCATCCTGCTCCCGCTCGCGGGCGCGGCGATCCTGCTGATCGGCGGCCGGCGGACGAACCGCTGGGGCCACCTGCTCGGCTGCGCGGCCGCGATCGGCTCCTTCGTGCTCGGCGCGGTGCTCTTCTTCGCGCTGCTGGCCAAGCCCGGCGCCCAGCGCTCCTACGACCAGCACGTCTACACCTGGATCCCGGTGCCGGGGTTCACCGCCGACGTCGGCTTCCACCTCGACCAGCTCTCCATCGTCTTCGTGCTGCTGATCACCGGTGTGGGCTCGCTGATCCACATCTACTCGGTCGCGTACATGGAGCACGACGAGAACCGGCGGAAGTTCTTCTGCTACCTGAACCTCTTCCTCGCCGCGATGCTCGTCCTCGTCCTCGCCGACAACTACCTGCTGCTGTACGCGGGCTGGGAGGGCGTGGGCCTGGCCTCGTACCTGCTGATCGGCTTCTGGCAGCACAAGCCCTCGGCGGCGGTCGCGGCCAAGAAGGCGTTCATCGTCAACCGCGTCGGCGACGTCGGCCTGTCCATCGCGGTCATGCTGATGTACACGACGTTCGGCAGCTTCGCCTTCGGCCCGGTGCTCAACGGCGCCTCCAGCGCGAAGGTCGGCACGATGACGGCGATCGGCCTGCTCCTGCTGCTCGGCGCCTGCGGCAAGTCGGCGCAGTTCCCGCTGCAGTCCTGGCTCCTCGACGCGATGGAGGGCCCGACCCCGGTCAGCGCCCTGATCCACGCCGCGACGATGGTCACCGCGGGCGTCTACCTGATCGTCAGGTCCAACGCCATCTTCGACGTCTCACCGAACGCCCGCCTCGTCGTCACCATCATCGGCGCGATCACGCTGATGTTCGGTGCGATCATCGGCTGCGCGAAGGACGACATCAAGAAGGCGCTCGCCGGATCGACGATGTCTCAGATCGGCTACATGATCCTGGCCGCCGGCCTCGGCCCGATCGGCTACGTCTTCGCGATCATGCACCTGATCACGCACGGTTTCTTCAAGGCGGGGCTCTTCCTCGGCGCCGGCTCGGTCATGCACGGCATGAACGACGACGTGAACATGCGGCACTACGGCGCGCTGCGCAAGTTCATGCCGTGGACCTACGTCACCTTCGGCCTCGGCTACCTCGCGATCATCGGGGTGCCGCCGTTCTCCGGCTATTGGTCCAAGGACAAGATCATCGAGGCGGCGTTCGCCCAAGGCGGCACGTCCGGCTGGATCCTCGGCTGCGCGGCACTGCTCGGCGCGCTGGTCACCGCGTTCTACATGACGCGCGTGGTGCTGATGACCTTCTTCGGCCAGAAGCGCTGGGTCCCGGACGCCGAGGGCCACGAGCCGCACCCGCACGAGTCGCCGTGGATCATGGTGGTCCCGATGGTCGTGCTGGCGGTCGGCTCCGTCGCCGCGGGCTTCCTGTTCTCGTACCACAACGCGTTCGTGAACTGGCTGAGCCCGGTCACCGGGTTCAGCGAGGGCCACTCGCCGATCAACACGGCCGTCCTCCAGGTGGTCACGCTGGTGGTCGTCGCCCTCGGCATCGGCTACGCCTACCTGGGCTACGGCCTGCAGCAGGCCCCGTCGACGCCGCCGCTCGGCTCCTTCGCGACCCGCGCGGCCCGGCAGGACCTGTACGGCGACGCGTTCAACGAGCTCGTGTTCATGCGCGGCGGCCAGTACCTGACCCGCGTGCTCGTGTACTTCGACATGAAGGGCGTGGACGGCGTGGTCAACGGGGTCTCGGCCGGGCTCGGCGGCAGCTCCGGGCGATTGAGGAAGCTGCAATCGGGCTTCGTCCGCTCCTACGCGCTCTCGATGTTCGGCGGCGCCACGCTGCTGATCGTGGCCCTACTCCTGGTGCGAGGCTGACATGTCGAGCTTCCCGTATCTGACCGTCACGATCGCGGCGCCGCTGGTCGGCGTGGCCGGGATCGCGCTGCTGCCGAAGGGGACGGGGGCGCGGTCCAAGCAGATCGCGCTCGGCGCCTCGCTGCTGACCCTGGTCCTGTCGATCGTCGACGCGGTGAAGTTCGACGTCGGCGGACCGCGGTTCCAGCTGAACGAGTCCTACACCTGGATCTCGCAGTTCCACATCAACTACAGCGTCGGGGTGGACGGCATCGCGCTCGTCCTGATCCTGATGACGACGGTCCTGACACCTGTCGTGATCCTCGCCTCCTGGCATGACGACAAAGACCGGCCGCGGCCGTTCTTCTCGCTGCTGCTCGTGCTGGAAGTCATGATGGTCGGCGTCTTCGCCGCCACCGACGTCTTCCTGTTCTACGTGCTCTTCGAAGGCCTGCTCATCCCGGCCTACTTCCTGATCGGCTCGTACGGACGCAGCGGCGAGCAGAAGCGCTCGTACGCCGCGGTGAAGTTCCTGCTCTACAACCTGCTCGGCGGCCTGCTCATGCTGGCCGCGGTGATCGGCCTCTACGTCGTGGCCGAGCGCAGCGTGGCGGATCCCTTCAGCTTCCAGGCGCTGGCCAACGCGGTCTCGTCGGGCACGCTGCACTTCTCCACCGGTGTGGAGCGCTGGCTGTTCCTCGGCTTCTTCATCGCGTTCGCGGTCAAGGCGCCGCTGTGGCCGTTCCACACCTGGCTGCCCGACGCGGCGTCCGAGGCGACGCCCGGCACCGCGGTGCTGCTCGTCGGCGTGCTCGACAAGATCGGCACCTTCGGAATGCTCAGGTTCTGCCTCGAGCTGTTCCCGAACGCGTCGCACTGGTTCACGCCGGCGGTGCTCGTCCTGGCCGTCATCAGCACGGTCTACGGCGCCCTGCTGGCGATCGGCCAGACCGACATGAAGCGCCTGATCGCGTACACCTCGATCTCGCACTTCGGCCTGATCACCCTCGGCGTGTTCGCCTGGACGGCGCGCGGCCAGGTCGGCGCCTCGCTCTACATGGTCAACCACGGCCTCGCGACCGGCGCGCTGTTCCTGCTGGCGGGCTTCATGATCCGCCGCCGCGGCAGCGCCGAGATCGAGGCGTACGGCGGCGTGCAGAAGGTCGCGCCGCTGCTGGCCGGCACGTTCCTGCTCGCCGGACTCTCCTCGCTCGCGCTGCCCGGCATGAGCCCCTTCGTCAGCGAGTTCCTCGTCCTCGTCGGGACCTTCGAGAAGTACCCGGTCGCCGCGATCATCGGCGTCACCTCGATCGTGCTCGCCGCCGTCTACATCCTCTGGCTCTACCAGCGGACGATGACCGGCCCGGTCGCCGAGTCCGTCTCGAACTTCAAAGATCTCAACAGACGCGAGCTGGCGGCGGTCGTGCCCCTTCTCGCTCTGATCCTGGTTCTCGGCTTCGCGCCCGGCATCCTGACGAAGTACATCAACCCGGCTGTCACCCAGTCGACCACGCAGATCACCGTCGCGCCTCCGCATACCGTCGCAGACGCCGCCCGAGCCGCCGGGAGCCAGAGATGAGCATCCTCGCCGCGTCCTCCACGACCGCCACGTTCGTCGCCCCGCACGTCGAGTTCGGCAAGCTCTCGCCGATGCTCATCGCGTTCGGCACGGCCACGCTCGGCATCCTGGTGGAGGCCTTCGCACCGCGCAAGCAGCGGTACGGGATCCAGGTCGGGCTCGCGCTCGTCGGCATCGCGGCCTCGTTCGCCGCGGTGCTCGCGCTCGCCGGCACGACCGCGTCCGTCGTCGCCCAGGGCTCAGTCGCCGTCGACGGCACGACGCTCTTCCTGCAGGGCACGATCCTGGTCATCTCGTTCGTCGCGTTCCTCGTCATCGCGGAACGCAAGACCGACCAGAACCAGGACGCGTTCGCCGCGCAGGGCGCCTCCGTGCCCGGCTCCGCGGCCGAGCGGGAGACCACCCGGCGCGGCTGGCAGACCACCGAGGTCTACCCGCTGCTGATGTTCTCGGTCGGCGGCATGCTGCTGTTCCCGGCGGCCAACGACCTGCTGACGATGTTCGTCGCGCTCGAGGCGCTCTCGCTGCCGCTCTACCTCGTCTGCGGGCTCGCCCGGCACCGCCGGCTGCTGTCCCAGGAGGCCGCGCTCAAGTACTTCCTGCTCGGCGCGTTCTCCTCGGCGTTCTTCCTCTACGGCGCCGCGATGCTCTACGGCTACGCCGGATCGGTGAACCTCGCCGTCATCGCGCAGCACGTCGCGCACCCGACCGCCGGATCCACGCTGCTGTACACCGGCGTGGCGCTGCTCGGCATGGGCCTGCTGTTCAAGGTCGGCGCGGCGCCCTTCCACATGTGGACCCCGGACGTCTACCAGGGCGCTCCGACCCCGGTCACCGGCTTCATGGCCGCGGCCACGAAGATCGCCGCGTTCGGCGCCCTCGTCCGCGTGCTCGACGTCGGCCTCGGCGTCAACAGCGCGGAGAACGTCTGGCGGCCCGTCATGCAGGCCGTGGCGATCATCACGATGATCGTCGGCGGCGTGCTCGCGCTGACCCAGCGCGACATCAAGCGGATGCTCGCCTACTCGGCGATCCTCAACGCCGGTTACCTGCTGATCGGCGTGACCTCGACGACCGCGCAGGCCCGCGCGGCCGTCCTGTTCTACCTGCCGGTCTACGGCGTCGCCATCATCGGCGCGTTCGCCGTCGTCACCCTGGTGCGCGACGCCGGCGGCGAGGCCACCGACCTGTCCCGCTGGGCCGGACTCGGCCGCCGCGCCCCGATCCCGGCCGCGCTGCTCGCCGTGTTCCTGCTGGCCTTCGCCGGCATCCCGTTCACCAGCATCTTCATCGGCAAGTTCGCCATCTTCCAGGCGGCGCTGGCGGCCGGCTCGCCGGACCTGGTGATCGTCGCGGTGCTGGCGAGCGCGCTGGCGGCGTTCTTCTACCTGCGGGTCGTCGTGGTGATGTTCTTCTCCGACCCGCTGCCGCAGGGCCCGACCATCGCCCACCCGTCCATCGCGGTCAAGACGGCCCTCGCGGTCGCCGCCTTCGCCACCGTCGCCCTCGGCGTGGCGCCGAGCCTGCTGCTGCACCTGGCGAACAACTCGGCGGGCATCCTCGCCAAGTAGCACCCGCCCGCCCCGAAGCGTCCGTCCGGCGCCCACGTCAACGAAGCCGTGGGCGACGGGCGGCGGCCTGCGTTCGGTCCGCGCGCGCTTCAGCCGGGTACGTGCCGTCCGTCGGGGGGCATGCACTAGGTTGGGAAACTGCAAGTGTGGACAATGACTGACCCGACGGGGCGGAAGGCGACGATCGTGAGCGTGCAGGTGGAGACCGGACGCGCGAGCACCCTTCCCTGGGGGTTGATCACCTCCGACGCCGAGCTCATCGGCAGGGTCACCGAAGCGCTCGGGGACGTCGAGGCGCTGCTCGAGGAGGCCGCGCACAGCGACCACCCGCTGATCCGCGAATCGGCCGGCCACCTGGTCGCCGCCGGCGGCAAGCGCTTCCGCCCGCTGCTGACCCTGATCGCCGCCGAGTTCGGCGAGGCCGTGGTCCCGGACGTGCTCGCGGCGGCGTGCGTCGTCGAGCTGACGCACATGGCCACGCTGTACCACGACGACGTGATGGACGAGGCCCCGCTGCGCCGCGGCGTGCAGACCGCCAACGCCCGCTGGGACAACTCGATCGCGATCCTGACCGGCGACTTCCTGTTCGCCAAGGCCTCCCAGATGCTCGCGGACCTCGGCCCGGAAGCGGTCCGTCTTCAGGCCCTGACCTTCGAACGTCTGGTCACCGGCCAGATCAACGAGTGCCTGGAGCCCGCCCCCGGCGAATCGGCGATCGACCACTACCTGAGCGTCCTGTCCGACAAGACCGGCTCGCTGATCTCCACCTCCGCCCGCTTCGGCGCCCTGCTCTCCGGCGCCCCCGGCCCCGTCGTGGACCAGCTGACGAAGTTCGGCGAGATCTTCGGCCTGGCCTTCCAGCTGGCGGACGACGTCCTCGACATCGCCGGCAACCCGGAGGAGTCCGGCAAGGTCCCCGGCACCGACCTGCGCGAAGGCGTCCCGACCCTGCCCACCC
>NZ_JAGSOH010000350.1 GCF_018139625.1 Actinospica acidithermotolerans
ATATGGTAATAAACCTTGGAAGCAGCCTCCAAATATATCAAGAATACTTGCTGATTTCCTTGAATCTACATCATATTCATCTGCAATATTTTTAGCTAAAGGACCTGACATAATAATAGAGATGGTGTTGTTTGCCGTGGCAATATCTGCGACACTTACCAAACTCGCAATTCCTAATTCTGCGCCACGCTTTGATTTCACTTTAGAGCGAACGAATTGCAACAACCATTCAATACCACCATTGTGTTGAATAATACCGACTAAACCACCAATTAGCAACGCAATCATAGCAATATCTTCCATGCTTATAATACCTTTGGACACTGCATCTAGTAGCCCCATCCAACCGAATGAACCATCTATGAGACCAATGATTCCGGCTAATAATGTTCCGCCAATCAATACGATAATGACATTTACACCTAATAATGCTAATACCAATACTAAAAT
>NZ_JAGSOH010000351.1 GCF_018139625.1 Actinospica acidithermotolerans
CCGCCGAAGTGTTCGTGAACGATTCGCACGGCGGCTTCCGCAACATGCCGCCGGACCTGCTCGACGCGCGCGCGCAGGCCATCCAGGGCAAGCCGCGCTACCTGAGCATGGTGGCCGGCGTGGAGCTGGGCGTGGATGGCGTCTGCTTCATCGGCTACCACGCGCGCTCGCGCGCCCACGGCATCCTCGCCCACACGATCAACAGCTTCGCGTTCGCGCGCATCGCGCTCAACGGCCGCGAGCTGGGCGAGGCGGGCATCTACGGCGCGCTGGCCGGGGCCTACGGAGCGCCGGTCATCGCCGCCTCGGGCGACGACGCCTTCATCGCCGAAACGCGCGACCTGTTCCCGCACGCGACCTTCGTGCAGACCAAGCGCGCCACCGGCGCCACCAGCGGCACCAGCCTCTCGCCCGAGCGCGCCTGCGCCGCGATCCGCGAGGGTGTGACGC
>NZ_JAGSOH010000352.1 GCF_018139625.1 Actinospica acidithermotolerans
AATGATGCTTTGTTAGGAACAGATTACATTATGATAACAAAGACCACAAGGTACCTAATCTCTGTTATAGTTTGTTTTGTCGCAAAACTATAAAAGTTATAATTATTTGCATATTAAAAAAATAAAAAATATAAAATTTAAGATAATTGAGTCGCTAATGACTATATGTATAGAGTGTTTTGATTATTGGGAGGATATTTAATTATGAAAAAAATCGTTACAGCTACAATCGCTACAGCAGGACTTGCCACTATCGCATTTGCAGGACATGATGCACAAGCCGCAGAACAAAATAACAATGGATATAATTCTAATGACGCTCAATCATACAGCTATACGTATACAATTGATGCACAAGGTAATTATCATTACACTTGGACAGGAAATTGGAATCCAAGTCAATTAACGCAAAACAACACATACTATTACAATAACTACAATACTTATAGT
>NZ_JAGSOH010000353.1 GCF_018139625.1 Actinospica acidithermotolerans
GCCATAAACGTGTACTTCAATTGTCGTTTAATAATACGCAATTGATATTTACCGTCTTATGATAGTGCTTTTTATTTTTATTCAGTTGGTATATCGAAAGGCAACTGCTTTGGAGTTTCTTCAGTCAAATCGAAATTTCCAGCAGTCATTTGATTTAAAAAGTTAATAAACGCTTCATAGTCACTTTTAACGACATCGATATAGTAGCTTACCTTATCAGTGTAAGTTTGGTTTCTTAACATAAAATGAGTTGAAGCTAATTCATATTCAAATTTACCAGTTTGATCATAATTCAGTGTTACTATACATGGTACTGCTTCTCGTAGTTCGACACGTCCGATATCATAAATGACGTCTCTAACAGCACCGCTATAGGCGCGAATTAAACCACCACCACCTAATTTAATACCACCAAAATATCTTGTTACTACGACACACGCATTATGAAC
>NZ_JAGSOH010000354.1 GCF_018139625.1 Actinospica acidithermotolerans
CTGCAATTCGGTGCCGTCCACCCGGGTACCGTCGGGCAGGCTCCAATAGCCGAGGACCTTGTACGCCTTCTGCGCAGTGGTGGGCACTACGTCGTTGATCTGAGCTTTGAACGCGTATGCCTTGCCGGCTTCGAGGTAAGTCGGACCGCTGATCGAGGCGCGCGCAGCCAACGGGTTGACGGCTTTCACGCCCAGCGTCTTCGTCACGTCCGCCGCAGGGTTGTCGGGCGCCGTCGATGACCGCCCCTTCACCTCGATCGCGTAGTTCTTGATCTCGGTGGGCGTGAAGGTGAACGTCGCCGTGTTCTCGCCCGTCACGTCCTGGTAGCCGCCCGCCGTGATGATGCGCCATGTGTAGGCCGCATCGAACCCGTCATCAGCTTCGACCTTGAGGGTGACAGGACGGCCAGCTTGCACCACTCCAGGGGCGATCACGCGGAACGTAGGCA
>NZ_JAGSOH010000355.1 GCF_018139625.1 Actinospica acidithermotolerans
TATCAAGACTGTGGAGCAACAAGAGGTAGTTGCCGAACTAATACGCTGCCAAACTTCCGAGTTCAATGCTCGCACTCCTCAACAGACATCAGCAAACTGACCAAGCAGGAAATCGTTGGATTAGAATAGAAGCTCCGCAAGGGGACACGGACACCAAACTGTTTACCGATGGCGGTCAAAAGCTGAACAGCGCGCAACGAATTTCCACCTGCGGAGAAAAAATCACGATCTTCACCGTGACTCTTCTTTCCAAGGACCATATCCCAGATATTTTGCACTTGATCGTGAACACTGTTACGCTGCATTTGTCCTTGGGATATTCTGTCGTAATCGTAGAGTTCGCTCTGTGTTACCAACTTCAGGCACTCGCACCGATCGATTTTTCCCGTTCTTGATCTAGGAACATTCTGCGTAGTTACGATCGTGAGAGGAATCATATAGGAAGGTAG
>NZ_JAGSOH010000356.1 GCF_018139625.1 Actinospica acidithermotolerans
CTTTATCAACGTCCGTTGTACCTGCTTTTTCAACCGCTTGTTTCCACATATTGATACCCACATAGGTCGCTTCCATCGGGTCGTTGGTCACAACTTTGTCGGCATTTGGAAGCTTGTACTCCACTGCATATTGTTTGAATTTATTCACAAATTCGGTGTTTTTCGGATTTTTAACTGACATGAAATAGTTCCATGCCGCCAAATGTCCAACCAATGGTTTGGTGTCGATACCACGCAATTCTTCTTCACCCACCGAGAATGCCATCACTGGAATATCAGAGGCCTTAATACCCTGATTACCCAACTCACGATAGAAAGGAACGTTGGAATCGCCATTGATGGTTGAAATCACCGCAGTCTTTTTACCTGCAGAGAATTTCTTGATATTGGAAACAATGGTTTGATAATTGCTATGACCAAACGGTGTGTATTCTTCCATGATGTCTGC
>NZ_JAGSOH010000357.1 GCF_018139625.1 Actinospica acidithermotolerans
TTGTTAGACCAACTATGGCTTTTTTGGTATCAATCTGTAGCCACCGTTTTTTAGGTATATACCCAGTAATATGGTGAATGTAGATGGTGTATTGAATGAACACGCTGTGTTTTTAGTTTTGGTCAATCGTTTTTGAAAAATCGCTACCAAATGGGCCAGAATTGTTAGGAAAAGTCTAAAATCGTTAATAACTCTGTCAATATAGGTGCTAGACTTCCCAAAGTCGGGTCACTTTAAAGGCACATTTTGTAAGCAACTGACAATCTAAGTTTGGTCGAAGGAAGTCCAATATTGGTGGAGATATTGTCAAAAAACCAATATTTTCAAGTTGC
>NZ_JAGSOH010000358.1 GCF_018139625.1 Actinospica acidithermotolerans
AGATAATGTTGAAGCTGAAGTAGTAATTAAACCAAAGGCAATTGCAGATATTGAAAAAGCTGTTAAAGAAAAGCAACAGCAAATTGATAATAGTCTTGATTCAACAGATAATGAGAAAGAAGTTGCTTCACAAGCATTAGCTAAAGAAAAAGAAAAAGCACTTGCAGCTATTGACCAAGCTCAAACGAACAGTCAGGTGAATCAAGCAGCAACAAATGGTGTATCAGCAATTAAAATTATTCAACCTGAAACTAAAGTTAAACCAGCTGCACGTGAAAAAATCAATCAAAAAGCGAATGAATTACGTGCGAAGATTAATCAGGATAAAGAAGCGACAGCAGAAGAAAGACAAGCAGCACTAGATAAAATCAATGAATTTGTAAATCAAGCCATGACAGATATTACGAATAATAGAACAAATCAACAAGTTGATGATACAACTAGTCA
>NZ_JAGSOH010000359.1 GCF_018139625.1 Actinospica acidithermotolerans
GGCCAACACCACTTTGATATAGTTTTTTAGCATCAGGGTCAAGCAATGTCTCATTCGGAACCTTTTCAAAATCATTCTCTGGATTAACGTTCTCACGAATTATTGCAACCTTTTCATATTTGTCATTCGGAATCCAGGGTATGTTTTTCCCATATGAGTCATCTAGTTTGAAATCCTTAAGTAATTTCTTGAGAAATTTTTCTTGAGATAAAATATAACCAGATTCGGTTTTACGAAATTCAATACCAAGATAATTTGATATTTCACCAAACACTTTAACTTCAAAATGATCTCTCAATTGATCCACAAAATTATCAATAACTTTTTGTGAACTTCCAACCATAAGAATATCATCAACATATAAACCTAAATATATTACTGATCCATCTTCATATTCAATGTGAAATAAACCATCATTGTGTAAAACTTGATTAAAACCAATGT